>JBEDUK010000057.1:0-4728 GCA_040414485.1 Actinomycetota bacterium | reverse complement strand
GCCGGCCCGCCAGATCCAGGCCGAGGCCCATGGGACGGCTCGAGGGGTCGGTCAGGTACTCCGCGCGGTGCCGGGCGTGGACGGCTCGGAGCGCGTTCGGCACGAGGTCGTCGACCGAGACGCCGGCCAGCCCGCCGGAGCCGTAGCCGAAGATCCGCTCGGCCTGCGGGTTCGCGACCTGGATCCGACCGTCGGCACCGACGATGAGGATGCCGTCGGGCGCGGAGGCAACGAGCCCCATCACGCGGGCGGCGCTCCTTCGTGATTCCTCCTCGGCGCGGCTCCGTTCCGCCACCAGCGCGGCCAGCACGAACGAGATGAGCGCGACGCTTCCGTTGAACAGTTGCAGGGTGAGCATCTTGTGAAACAGCGTCTGGTGCGCGAATGGGCCTGCGCTCCGAACCGCCGCCCAGATCGCGAGCGCGGACGTGAGCAAGGCGGCCGGGGCCGCTCCTCGCAGGCGGAAGCGCCATGCGGCCCACAGCAGGAACGGGAAGACCAGGTACGTCAACTGAAGGCCGCTGCGGAACACGAGCGTCACGACCACCACCAAGCACGCGGCGAGCGCCGCCGCCTCCGCCGCGACCCGCCAGGACCAGCGGTATGGCCCGCCGCGAGGCCGCAGGCTGAGCAGGAAGGGCGCGACCACCAGCACGCCCATCGCGTCGCCCGTCCACCACACGGACCACGTGGACCAGAATGCGGTCGGGGAGATGGCACCCGAGACGGCCAGCGTGGACGTGCCCGCCGTGGCACTGATCGTCGTCGCCGCCAGGGCCCCGAGGAACACCAGGGCCATCGCGTCGCGAAGCCGTTCGAGATCAGATCTGAAGCCGGCCCATCGCAGCAGGGCCACGGCCGCGATCGGGGCGAGCGTGTTGCCGCAGGCGATGACCGCCGCCTCCAGGACGGTGCGGCTCAGCGGGACGTTGACCAGGAACGCGCCGAGGGCGACCCCCGGCCACACCTCGGGTCCGAGGGCGAGCATCGCAACGACGGCGATCCCGGTGGGCGGCCAGATCGGAGTGACCTGCCCTTCGACCAGTGCCAGATGGAGGCTGAGCCGGGCCGTCGCGTAGTACGTGACGGCTGTGGTGGCCATCGCCACGAGGCGGAGCGTCGAACGGGACCATCGCTCCGGGCGCAGCCATGGAACGCGGCCATCGTAGAGGGACCGCAGCGCGCGGCTGGGCCATCGGGTGCGGTGTACCGAGGCCGTTCGTAGAGCGTTCGATTCATCGGGGAGGTGCCACTCGCCGTCCGTGCGCGTTCACCTCGTTGTGATTCGTGAAGCGCTTGTCGGATGAGATATCGGCCGTGAGCGGCCGTCGTTGTAGGGACGTGACGACCTGATCCCTTGCCGGTCGCTGCTGTCGGCAGATCTACCCGGTCCGGTAGGCGACCGTGGAGATATCCCAAGCGGTTCCCATCCCCCCGCTGTCGCCGGTGACGAACACCCGTGTTCCGTCGGGGCTCACGACGATCGACTTCCCCCGATCCGCCCGGTGACCTGGACCGTCGTAGGGAACCCCCCACCGCTGTGCGCCGGACGGACCGAACGCGAAGGTCGCGATGTCGCCGCCCTCGTACTGATTCGTGGAGCCGACGATGTAGACATCATCCTCGGGTCCAGGTGCCATGTCGCTGAGGGTTCCCCACTCGCTCATACCGTCGAACCACGGGGAGGACCCGAACTTGAGCCTGCCCCGGGGGTCGTATGCGATGACGAAGAGGCCGCCGGCTCCCTCGCCTGCCAGGTAGATACGCTCGCCGTCCGAGCGCGCCGCGAGACAGTTGCCCCACACGGCATCCGGCCAGTACTCCCGCGACCACAGTCGCGTGCCGTCGGTTCGGTACGCGACCAGGTCGGTCCAGCTCTCACCCATCTCCGACGACGACCCACCCCCGACGTAGACGCGCCTCCCGTCCGGGCTGGCGGTGATCCCGAAGACGTAAGGCCCACCACCGGGTTCGAACCGGTCCCGCCACGACTCGGTGCCCGTTACCGCGTCGATTCCGACGGTCAGGAAGTCGCTCGCCTGTTCGGCGCCCCAGGCCACGAACAGCTTCGAGCCGTCCGCCGACACGGCCAGGTAGTCGCCCGGCGTCGTGGGTGCCGTCCACAGCAGACTGCCGTCTGAGCGGTAGGCGATCGTCGCGCTTGAGCCGGTGACGAACACGGTGGAACCGTCGGGGCTCACGTCGATGTCGGCCGCAGCATCCTCGGAGCGGGTGGGACTGTCGAAGCGGTGGGCCCACAGGCGGTCACCACCCGACGTATATGCAATGGTGACGTAGTCGGTCCCCCGCCGCCCCACGGTCGTTCCCGTGACGTACACGCGAGCACGCCCAGCCGCGACCGCCCCCGCGGTGTCCTCAACGCTTCCTGTCCCGTTGTAGGCGCGGACCCAGCGCTTCCCGCCCTCGCGTCCGTAGGCGACGGTGACGATGTCGTCGCGCCGGACGGCTCCGGCCCAGCTCGTGCTGGTGACGTACACCACGCTGCTGTCGGCACTGACCGCCATTCCCGCGGCGGCATCATCTCCGTGCGCGGGCCCGTCGTAGCGCATCGCCCACAGCAGGCGGTCGGAGTGGAGCGGTGAGGCGCCGGCCCCCATTCCCACCAACCCGATCACCAGCGCGGCGACACCCACAGCGCAAACCAGTCGGAGCGTTCGCATCATGCGCCCCCTTTCCTCCCGACAGGCGCGGAGCGCCCGTGATGCGCGGCCGAGCCCCCGAGGGACAGGACCGCCGAGCTCACACTGCAACTGATGTCGCCGCAGTCACAGGGTCGATGGTCCTGCCGCACTTGGGCGGGAGAGGGAGGCAAAGCGAACGTTCTGTATGAGCTGGCTCGCGGGTTCGGCGGCTCGCCGGACCGACACTCGAGGCGCCTCCCACCGCGGTCCGATTCGTCTCCGATCGTCGGTCAATCGCCGGGTCGCGCCGAGGCGGGCCCTCCAGCGCCCGCCGCTGTTGTGAGCGGAGCAGACCCCCTGACGCGTTGCGGCCGCTCGAAACGGCCGAAGATCGCCACGAGCCCGGCAAGCACCGCGCCGGGGACCAGGATCCACAGCGGGCGTTCGAGCCACCATCGCGCGGTGCTGTCCAGCTGGTGGCCGAACCCCAGCGGCCACAGCAGCAGGATCGCGATGAGGAACGCGGTCATGTGCCACAGGAACAAGGTCATGATGATGCTGTTCACGTAGATCGTGAGCTTCCACGGGCCAGGCCGCCGGAGCCATCGCGACAACGCCGGCCGGAGCAGCATCACGGCCCCGATCGCCCAGATGCCGGCGAGCAGGAAACACAGCGTGGGCGGATAGGCGTTCGACACCCGTTCCACGTCGGTACCGAGCAGGCTCTTGGGGTAGTAGCCGATGCCGGGGAACCAGCGGAACCGCACCGCTCCGAACGGCTCGAAGATCCACGAGTTGGTCAGAAGCACCAACATCCCGAGGCCGACCACCACCATGAGCCAGAACGCACGGCGGGGAAGCCGTTGCAGGCTGCCGTCCGCGTAGAAGTGCCCGATCTGGTGTGGGAGCAGCAGGACGAACGCAGCGTTGAACCACCGGTAGCCGGGGTGGCCGAGTATGAAGCCGACGTAGTCGGCGGCCACCGCGCCGGCGATCATGGCCGCCGGGACCCACAGCCGGTACCGGCGATGGAGCCAGATCGTGAACGGGCTGATGGCAACCACGATCAGGTAGACGCCCAGAAACCACAGTGGGCCGAACGGGATCGTGGCGCCCGGCGGGCGCATCCCCCGGAGCATCCTCGTCTGGCCGAACAGGCGGAGACCGGCCGGCGCGCCCGTGTTGGTCAGATGCAGGACGATCTGCACGACGGTCCAGACGCCGAGGAACACCAGGGACGGGCGGAGCAGGCGCCACACACGCGCGCGCACGAACGACGCCGTCGTCAGACCGCGCCGGCGGGCCGCGTCGTAGGCGACCATGTTCGAGAAGCCGCCGACGAAGAAGAAGATGGGCATGACCTGGAAGAACCATGTCCCCAGCCATAGTCCCGAGGTCGCGCCGACGGCGCTGACGTTCCGGATCAGCCCGCCCTGCCACAGGATGATCGCGATGAACCAGTGGCCGAATACGACCGCCAGGATGCTCCCCGCGCGAAGGAAGTCCATGTAGCGGTCGCGCGTCTGGGGCGTCGCCTCCGCCAGTTGGTCGAGCGTGGATCCCATGGGACCTGGTACGCCGAACTGCAACGAGAGTCAAATGACCGGCCGTCTCCTCTCCGCAATTGTTCGGGCGCATCGGGACCTTCGGCGAGGGTCGCAAGGCGACGAACGAACCTGGTTCCGGCGCCGCTGGTGCCAGCCGTGCCGACGAAGCGCACCGTCGATCAACCGGACCGCGTGGATTCGATCTGGCTCGGTCGCGTGCGCTCTTTCGGGCGCCCACCGCCGCACTTGCAGACGAACGCCGGAACCGGGTCCGACGAAGCCCGAATCGCGGTCCCGCGTTCCGGAGTGGCACCTGATCAGAGCGGTTCAGCCGTCGTTCGCGCAGGTCAGCGCGGTTTCGTACGATGTCCTCTACACGCTCCGCCCTCGTAGCTCAGTGGATAGAGCAACGGTTTCCTAAACCGTGTGTCGGGTGTTCGATTCACCCCGGGGGCACCATGAAAGCCCAGGTCAGGCCGGATCCGAGCCGATACCGCCGCTGCCTCTGATGATCTGGTCCACGCTTGGTCCGGTGAGGG
>JBEDUK010000056.1:0-76326 GCA_040414485.1 Actinomycetota bacterium | reverse complement strand
GTAGGAGGGATCGTTCTTGCCTGACCAGGCCGCCCCTGCTCGCGCTCGCGTTTCGTTCTCCAAGATCCCCGAGGTCCTCCCCCTTCCCGACCTGATCGGCATCCAGCGCCACTCGTTCGACTGGCTGCTGGCCGACGGCATCGGCGAGGTCCTCGCGGAGGTCTCGCCGATCGAGGACTTCACCGGCACCTTCCAGTTGGTGTTCGGAAAGCACCAGTTCAAGGACATCAAGCACTCCGTGGAGGAGTGCAAGGACAAGGACATGACGTTCTCGGCGCCCCTATTCGTCGAGGCCGCGTTCATCAACAAGGACACCGGCGAGATCAAGGAGCAGGAGGTCTTCATGGGGGACTTCCCCATGATGACCGACAAGGGCACCTTCGTGATCAACGGCACCGAGCGGGTCGTGGTGTCCCAGCTCGTGCGCTCCCCGGGCGTCTACTTCAGCAAGGAGCCGGACAAGACCTCGGACAAGGACATCTACCTGGCGAAGATAATCCCGTCGCGGGGCGCCTGGCTGGAGTTCGAGGTCGACAAGCGTGACACGGTCGGTGTGCGGATCGACCGCAAGCGCCGCCAGAACGTGACGGTGTTGCTGAAGGCGCTCGGCTGGTCGATCGAGGAGATCCAGGAGATCTTCGGCAACGCGCCGTCCATCCAGCTCACACTGGACAAGGACCACTTCGGCACGGCCGAGGAGTCGCTGGAGGACATCTACCGCAAGCTCCGTCCCGGCGACCCGCCGACGCCCGAGTCGGCCAGGACGCTGCTCGAGAACCTGTTCTTCAACCCCAAGCGCTACGACCTGGCGCGGGTGGGGCGCTACAAGGTCGACAAGAAGCTCGGGCCCATCGACGAGGCGACGCAGCGCGCGCTCGATCACTCGTACCGCGACCTCACGCAGAACGAGAACCCCGACCGCGCGCCGTGGGAGCAGCCCACGTGGCGGACGTTCGCCGACCTCACCCATCGGGGGAGCGGGCGGGCGGCGAAGGGCGGGAAGGCCGGCCCGTCGTACAAGGGCATCCTCACCTACGAGGACGTCCTGAAGACCGTCCAGTACCTGGTCCGGCTGCACGCCGGCGAGGAGGGCTACGAGACCGACGACATCGACCACTTCGGCAACCGCCGCCTCCGCTCGGTGGGCGAGCTGATCCAGAACCAGCTGCGGATCGGCCTGTCCCGGATGGAGCGTGTGGTCAAGGAGCGCATGACCACGCAGGACGTCGAGGCCATCACGCCGCAGACCCTGATCAACATCCGGCCGGTCGTGGCCTCCATCAAGGAGTTCTTCGGGACGTCCCAGCTTTCGCAGTTCATGGACCAGACCAACCCGCTGGCGGGCCTGACCCACAAGCGGCGCCTCTCGGCCCTCGGGCCGGGCGGTCTCTCGCGCGAGCGCGCGGGGTTCGAGGTTCGTGACGTGCACCCCTCGCACTACGGCCGAATGTGCCCGATCGAGACGCCGGAAGGCCCGAACATCGGCCTGATCGGGACGCTCTCGTCCTACGGGCGCATCAACAACTTCGGCTTCGTCGAGACGCCGTACCGCAAGGTGGAGAACGGCCGGGTCACGGACCAGATCGACTACCTCACGGCCGACGACGAGGACCGTCACATCATCGCCCAGGCGAACACGCCGATCGGCGCGAACGGCCGGTTCGTCGAGGACCACATCTTGTGCCGCCGCAAGGGCGGCGACGTGGACTTCGTGCCGCCGGCCGAGGTCGACTACATGGACGTCTCGCCCAAGCAGATCGTCTCGGTGGCCGCCGCGCTCATCCCGTTCCTCGAGCACGACGACGCCAACCGGGCGCTGATGGGCGCCAACATGCAGCGCCAGGCGGTTCCGCTGCTGCAGGCGGAGGCGCCGCTGATCGGCACCGGCATGGAGTTCCGCGCGGCGGTCGACGCCGGCGACGTGGTGATCGCCGAGGCCGATGGCACGGTGGAGGACGTCTCGGCCGAGGAGATCCTGGTCCGCAGCGGGCACGAGCTGAAGGTCTACGGCCTGCAGAAGTTCCGACGTTCGAACCAGGGGACGTCCATCAACCAGAAGCCGATCGTGGCCGCGGGCGACGTGGTCAGCTCGGGCCAGGTCATCGCCGACGGACCGTCCACGGACATGGGCGAGCTCGCGCTCGGCAAGAACCTGCTGGTGGCGTTCATGCCCTGGGAGGGCCACAACTACGAGGACGCGATCGTCATCTCCGAGCGCCTGGTGCGCGACGACATCCTGACCTCGATCCACATCGAGGAGCACGAGGTCGACGCACGCGACACCAAGCTGGGACCGGAGGAGATCACCCGCGACATCCCGAACGTCTCCGAGGAGATCCTCAAGGACCTCGACGAGCGGGGGATCGTGCGGATCGGCGCCGAGGTCAACCCCGGCGATTACCTCGTGGGCAAGGTGACCCCGAAGGGCGAGACCGAACTGACCCCGGAGGAGCGGCTGCTTCGCGCGATCTTCGGCGAGAAGGCCCGTGAGGTCCGCGACACGTCGCTCAAGATGCGCCACGGCGACTCCGGCAAGGTGATCGGTGTCCGCGTGTTCTCCCGCGACGACGGCGACGAGCTCGCTCCCGGCGTGAACGAGCTGGTCCGCGTGTACGTGGCCCAGAAGCGGAAGATCTCCGACGGGGACAAGCTCGCGGGGCGCCATGGGAACAAGGGCGTCATCGCGAAGATCCTCAAGGAGGAGGACATGCCGTTCCTGGCGGACGGCACGCCGGTCGACATCGTGCTCAACCCGCTGGGCGTCCCCTCCCGGATGAACCTCGGGCAGGTGCTCGAGGCGCACCTCGGCTGGGCGGCGGCTCGCGGCTTCGACGCGGACGCCGCAGGCTACGCGGCGACCGGCAACGGCGCGAAGAGCCGAACCGGCGGGTCCGTGGACGCGATCAGCGCGGGTGCCATGCCCGTGGCCTCGCCGGTGTTCGACGGCGCTCGGGAGGACGACATCGCCCGGGCACTGTCCTCGGCGAACTCCACGGTCGACGGCATCCGGCTGGTGAACGACCAGGGCAAGGCCACGCTGTACGACGGGCGGACCGGCGAGCCCTACGAGGTTCCGGTCACCGTGGGCTACGTCTACATCCTGAAGCTGCTCCACCTGGTGGACGACAAGATCCACGCCCGTTCGACCGGCCCGTACTCCATGATCACGCAGCAGCCGCTCGGCGGAAAGGCGCAGTTCGGCGGCCAGCGGTTCGGCGAGATGGAGGTCTGGGCGCTGGAGGCGTATGGCGCCGCCTATGCCCTCCAGGAGCTGCTGACCATCAAGTCCGACGACGTTCTGGGCCGCGTGAAGGTCTACGAGGCCATCGTCAAGGGCGAGAACATCCCCGAACCCGGCATCCCCGAGTCGTTCAAGGTGCTCATCAAGGAGATGCAGTCGCTGGCGCTGAACGTCGAGGTGCTCTCCGCGGAGGGCAAGGAGATCGAGATGCGCGAGACCGACGAGGACGTCTTCCGGGCGGCGGAGGAGCTCGGCATCGACCTGTCGCGGCGCGAGCCGGCCGGGGCGGACTTTGACTGACGGCCGGCGCGCGAGGCTGGCTGCCGGGTTCGGGTCAGGCTTGGCAGCCCAGCCGCTCCACGGTGCCCGAGCGAGGGCAGCCTTCGACGAACATGGGGCGCTCGGGCAGCCTGCGAGGCGGCAGCAAGGGCGCACAGGGAACCAAAGGAAGGGCTTGCGGCGTTCGTTTGTGCCGCAGGGCGTATTCGAACGTCATCCTGCGCGGCACGCGCGGAAGCATAGGGGAGCACTCGAGGAGGCGGATCGTTCGTGCTCGATGTGAACTACTTCGATGAACTGCGGATCGGATTGGCGACGGCCGATCAGATCAGGGCCTGGTCGAACGGCGAGGTCAAGAAGCCGGAGACCATCAACTACCGCACGCTGAAGCCGGAGAAGGACGGGCTGTTCTGCGAGCGGATCTTCGGTCCCACGCGCGACTGGGAGTGCAACTGCGGCAAGTACAAGCGCGTCCGCTTCAAGGGCATCATCTGCGAGCGCTGCGGCGTCGAGGTCACGCGCTCGAAGGTTCGCCGCGAGCGCATGGGCCATATCGAGCTGGCCGCGCCCGTGACGCACATCTGGTACTTCAAGGGCGTCCCCTCGCGCCTCGGGTACCTCCTGGACATCGCCCCGAAGGACCTGGAGAAGGTCATCTACTTCGCGGCCTACATCATCACGCGGGTGGACGACGAGCGGCGCCACCGCGACCTGCCGGACATCGAACGCGACCTCTCCGAGGAGAAGCGTCAGATCGAGTTCCACCGTGACAACGACGTCATCAAGCGCCGGAACGAGCTGGACGACCGGATCCGCGACCTCCAGGCCGAGGGCGCGAAGGCGGCGCAGCTGACCGCGGCCCGTCGCGAGGCCGACCGCGAGGTCGAGCGCACCCTGCAGCAGGCGCAGGCCGAGATGGACGGCCTGGACACGGTGCTGTCCGAGTTCAAGTCCCTGCAGCCGAAGAAGCTGGTCACCGAGGAGAACTACCGGGCGCTCCGCGAGCGCTTCGGCGACTACTTCGAGGGCGGGATGGGCGCTGAGGCCATCAAGCGCCTGCTCTCCGACCTGGACCTGGCCGAGGAGGCCGAGACCCTGAAGGAGCAGATCAAGACCGCCAAGGGCACGCGGCGGCAGAAGGCCATCAAGCGCCTGAAGGTGGCGAACAACTTCATCGGCACGAAGAACTCGCCCATGGGCATGGTGCTCGACGCCATCCCCGTGATCCCGCCCGAGCTGCGGCCGATGGTGCAGTTGGACGGCGGGCGGTTCGCCACGTCCGACCTGAACGATCTCTATCGCCGCGTCATCAACCGGAACAACCGGCTGAAGCGGCTCCTGGACCTGCAGGCGCCGGAGATCATCGTCAACAACGAGAAGCGGATGCTGCAGGAGGCCGTCGACGCCCTGTTCGACAACGGCCGGCGCGGCCGTCCCGTGACCGGGCCGGGCAACCGTCCGCTGAAGTCGCTGTCGGACATGCTCAAGGGCAAGCAGGGCCGGTTCCGCCAGAACCTGCTGGGCAAGCGCGTGGACTACTCCGGCCGTTCGGTGATCGTCGTCGGTCCGGAGCTGCACCTGCACCAGTGCGGGCTGCCCAAGCAGATGGCGCTCGAGCTGTTCAAACCCTTCGTCATGAAGCGGCTGGTCGACCAGAACCTGGCGCAGAACATCAAGAGCGCCAAGCGCATGGTCGAGCGCGCCCGTCCCCAGGTGTGGGACGTGCTCGAAGAGGTCATCAAGGAGCACCCCGTCCTGCTGAACCGGGCGCCGACGCTGCACCGGCTGGGCATCCAGGCCTTCGAGCCGGTCCTGGTCGAGGGCAAGGCGATCCAGATCCACCCGCTGGTCTGCACGGCGTTCAACGCGGACTTCGACGGCGACCAGATGGCGGTGCACGTGCCGCTGTCGGCCGAGGCGCAGGCCGAGGCCAGGATCCTCATGCTGTCGACGAACAACGTGCTGTCGCCGGCCCACGGGCGGCCGATCGCGGTGCCGACGCAGGACATGGTGCTCGGCATCTACTACCTGACGATCGCGAATCCGCGGCCGAAGAAGGATGAGAGCATCTCGTCGTTCTCCGGGGCCGACGAGGCGCTCATGGCGCTGGACGCCGGCGCGGTCGACCTGCACGACATCATCAAGATCCGGCTTCCCGGAAAGAGCCTGGGGCCGGATGACCGACCCGAAGGCTGGTCGCCGGAGCCGGACGGGGACGGCGCCCGGCCGCGCGTTCCGCTGGTGGAGACCACCGTGGGGCGCGTGCTGTTCAACGAGTCGTTCCCTCTGGACTTCGAGTACGTGAACCACCACGTGCAGAAGGGCGACATCGCGCAGTACTGCGGGCAGTGCGTCGACCGCTACGACAAGGCGACGGTCGAGCAGATCCTGGACAACCTCAAGCGGCTCGGCTTCCATTACGCGACGAGGGCCGGCGTCACGATCGGTCTGGACGACGTCGTCACCCCGCGTGACAAGGCGCGGATCCTCGACCTGTACGAGGGTCAGGCGGACAAGATCGAGTCGCAGTACCGCAAGGGCATCATCACCGACGACGAGCGCCGCCAGGAGCTGATCGAGATCTGGACGAAGGCCACCGACGAGGTGAAGGACGCCATGGAGGCGGAGTTCACCGAGCGGAACCCGATCTACATGATGGCCTACTCCGGGGCCCGGGGGAACATCATGCAGATCCGCCAGATCGCGGGTATGCGCGGCCTGGTGGCGAACCCGAAGGGCGAGATCATCCCCAGGCCGATCAAGGCGAACTTCCGCGAGGGCATGACCGTGCTGGAGTACTTCATCTCCACGCACGGCGCCCGGAAGGGCCTGGCCGACACGGCGCTTCGCACGGCTGACTCGGGCTACCTCACGCGCCGGCTGGTCGACGTCTCGCAGGAGGTCATCGTGCGGGACGAGGACTGCGGCACGGATCGGGGCGTCCCGGTCCGCATCGCGAACGTGACGCCGTCCGGCGAGCTCGCCCCGGTGTCCAGGGCCATCCTCGACACGAAGATCTTCGGCCGTGCGCTGGCGGAGGACGTCCGCAGGGGCAAGGAGGTCGTCGTCGCGGCGAACACGCTGGTCGGGGACGCCGAAGTCAAGGCGATCATGGAGGCCGGCGTCGAGGACATCCGGGTCCGTTCGGTCCTCACCTGCGACTCGGTCGTGGGCGTTTGCCGGCTGTGCTACGGACGGAACATGGCCACGGGGCTGACCGTCGACATCGGCGAGGCCGTCGGGATCATCGCGGCGCAGTCGATCGGCGAGCCCGGCACGCAGCTCACCATGCGGACGTTCCACACCGGTGGCGTCGCGGGCGAGGACATCACCCACGGCCTGCCGCGCGTGCAGGAGCTGTTCGAGGCGCGCAAGCCGAAGGGCGAGGCGGTCATCACCGAACTGCCTGGGACGGTCTCGATCGACGACGACGACGAGAAGCACGTTCGGCGCATCACGATCACCTCGGAGGACGGGGACCAGGTTCAGTACCCGGTTTCACAGCGGTCGCGCCTGGCCGTCCACGAGGGCGACGAGGTCGTGGTGGGGCAGCAGCTGACCGAAGGGTCGGTCAATCCGCACGAGAAGCTGCGCGTCGAAGGCGTGCAGGCCCTGCAGATGCACCTCGTGGACCAGGTGCAGGAGGTCTACCGCTCCCAGGGCGTCACGATCCACGACAAGCACATCGAGGTGATCATCCGCCAGATGCTGCGGAAGGTGCAGATCATCGAGCCGGGCGAGACGGAGTTCCTGCCCGGCGAGCTGGTCGACCGGAAGCGCTTCGAGGAGTCGAACGCCGAGGTCGTGGAGTCCGGTGGCGAGCCCGCGTCCGCACGGCCGATGCTGATGGGGATCACGAAGGCGTCGCTCGCCACCGACTCGTGGCTGGCCGCGGCGTCGTTCCAGGAAACCACCCGCGTGCTCACCGAGGCCGCGATCAGCGGGAGGTCCGACCCGCTGCTGGGGCTGAAGGAGAACGTGATCCTGGGCAAGCTGATCCCCGCCGGGACGGGCATGTCCCGCTACCGGAACATCCAGACGCGCATCACGCCGGACGCGCTGCCCGAGTGGTGGCTGATCCGGCAGCAGGAGCTGCGCGAGGCCCGCGAGGCGAGCGAGGACGGCGACGAGTTCGGCCTGATCGGGGTCCGTCAGGGGGCGGCCGGTTCGGCGGAGCCGCCGCTCGGCATGACCCGCGAGGAGGCCGAAAAGGCGCTCGGCGGGGTGGGGTCCGAGGAGGCGTAAGCGTCGGCCAGACCTCCGGCGACGGTGCAGGAGGAAGATGGGAGCCAACGGGCAGTCACCGTCTTGCGTCCCAAGACGGTTGCGAGTTGATGGCGACTGATCGGCGATTCACTCGACTTCACCGTGACCATCCCATATTCTTCAACGAACAGGCGCGAGCTGGATATTGACGAGATGGCCTGAGCCTGGGAAGCCGCCCCGGCAGGCGCATGCGAGCAGAACCCGATCAACTGGGAGATCAGGTATGCGAGCGGGAAAGCCCCGCATGGAAACCTGGAAAGCCGCGTCGGTCCTGTCGGCTCTCGGGCTGCTCCTCTCGCTGATGGGGCCGACTGGTCATCCTGCTTCCGATGCGAAGCTGAC
This sequence comes from Actinomycetota bacterium, assembly GCA_040414485.1. GTDB lineage: Bacteria > Actinomycetota > UBA4738 > UBA4738 > UBA4738 > JBEDUK01. The sequence continues at coordinate 68,198 of JBEDUK010000056.1, read as the reverse complement.
GTCGTTCGGAGAATCTGGGTCCGATGCGCCGATCGACTCGCCGATTCAGCACGTTGTGATCATCAACCAGGAGAACCACAGCTTCGACAACGTCCTGGGTAACTTCTGCGATTTGGCAACTCAGGGCCAGATCCAGCGCGATCCATGCGAGGGCGCGACCACTGGTGTCCTCCCGGATGGCACGGTCACCCCCTTGCAGCAGGCCGCGGACCTGGTCCCCATCATCCGTCACAGCGTGAAGGCACAGGAAGTGTCCATTGCTCACGGACAGATGAACGGCTTCGGCCGCCTCCAGCATTGCAGGACGACCGACGATCCGCCCGTGGTTTGCTACTCGCAGTTCACCGCCAGAGAACAGATTCCGAACACATGGGATCTCGCAACAACGTTTGCGGTTTCGGATCACACGTTTGAGCTCAGGGCTTCGCCATCGTGGGGGGGCCATATCATCTTGGCCGCCGCCACATTGGATGGCTTCCGTGGCGACAAGCCGCGTTCCTTCAACGGAAAAGGGCCCGGGGTAGGCTGTGACAGCTTGAAGGATGCGCTGTGGGGACCGGAGATGACATGGGTTCCATCTTGCGTGCCAGACGCTCAGGGGAACGGCCCGTATCGCTCCTCCCCCGTTCAGTATGTTCCGACCATCTTCAAGGAGTTGGACGACGCCCAACTCCCGTGGAAGATCTACGGAGGAGCGGGGTTCGGGGGCAAGGACGGCTATCAATGGACGATCTGCCCTACATTCTTCGAGTGCTTGGACACACAAGCGAGCCATTTCGTTCCTGCGCAAGACGTGCTCACTGACGCCCAGAACGGAACGCTGCCGAGCTTCTCAATCATCACGCCCACCGGAAAGAACTCCCAGCACAACGGGGACTCGATGCTCGCAGGGGACAATTGGATCGGCCAGGTTGTCGGGCAAATCATGAACGGCCCTCAGTGGTCATCCACCGCGATCTTTCTCACCTGGGACGATTGCGGGTGTTTCTACGACCATCTCAATCCGCTGACGTACGATCCAGACTGGGGAATCCGCGTGCCGATGATCATCATCAGCCCGTACGCAAAGCCGGGCTACACGGACGCGACCCCGGCCACCTTCGCCTCCCTTCTAGCATTCACAGAGCATTTGTTTGGCCTGCCGGCCCTGACTCAAGACGATGCAACGGCCTACGACTACAGCGCCGCGTTCAGCTTCTCGCAGCAGCCACTTCGCCCCATCCCGATGACCTCGAGCAAAGTGCCAGAGTGGGAGGTGGCATGGATTCAGGCGCATCCCGAGGTGAACGACGATGGGACGTAGGGGGGCGGCTAAAGGCCCTTGATGGGGAACTGGGGATAGCCTAGCCGGCTGTTCGGTCGCACCCTGAACGGGGGATACGTCCGAGGAGGCGTAGGTCTGAGGTAGCCGCGCCCGCGAACAAGGCGGGGGCAGTCGGCCTGGATCCTTCCCATCCAAGGACAAGGGAATCCGCGTTCTAGGTCACGGGTAATTTCTGGCGGCGTTGATGACGATCTGTGCGTACGGCTGGAGGTTGCCGTTCTTGTCAACGATCCCCAGTTTGCCGCGGCTGAGAGCCCACGAAACGCCGGTCGCGGCGAAGGCGGAGGTCGTCGTGCCGAAGAACAGCGTCACGCCCGGATCGTCCTCATTGTCACCGAACTCGTCGACGAGCAATGGGATCTTCCACTTCGCCAGGGCCTGCTGCTTGTCGCGGACCCACTGCATCTGCCCCTGCGTCGTCCCGATGTATGTTGATGGGAAGTCCCCAAGGACGAGCGCGTAGAGATCTTCATAGCCCATCTGATCGCGCGGATCGCCCGGGTCTACGACGAGACCCGTTCCCCATCGCCCGCCGAAGTAGTCATGGGCCTCGACCGCGACGTCGGGAAAACCCAGCGGCTGCGGGAGGGAGTCCGCATTGATCCAATCACTCAGGTCAACCCGCCACAGGCCAGGTGCATACCCATGATACGTCGCAAAAACGATGATCCTGTTCGGGTCCGTCGCTCGAACTATGCGTGCGGCCGTGAGTTGCCAGTCCAGGATTTGCTGGGCTGTGCTGAGTCTGTCGGGCAGGCTTCCGGTCCTGGGTTCGTTCAAGATCCCGTACCCCATCACTCCGGAATGTGACTTGAGGTGCGTGACCAGATACTTCAGCCAGTCCGTCATGAACTCTTGCCGCCGTGAATCGGTCCAGAAGTCGGTGCTGGCCTGAACCAGCCCGTCGTCTGTTTCGGGATAGGTGATGTGGTGGGAGTTGTAGGGTGCCTTGAACTGCCACGCCGGATAACCCCAGAACGATCCGTCGGCGTTGCTGTTCACCTCAACGACCATTCCGAGGCTGGTGACCGCGTCGACGGCGGCCTCGATGCGGTCCATCGCAGCCGTGTCAAAGGTGTGGGTCCAGCTGCCATCTGAGTTGTGCACCGGGGCTGTTGGTTCGACATCAGACCACTGAACCCCAAGACGCACCAAGTTCATCCCCCAGCTGGCGGCCTGTTGCGCTTGTGCGATGAAGCCGTTCAGACCGCCACGGTCCGCAGTGAGATTCGTGCCATGGAGGGTGATCTGGGTCTTGCCCTGCCAGAAGGAGCCATCATGCGCGGTGACCTGTACACCGGACTGTATGGCGCCGTGGTCGGGCGGTGCGGAGGGAGCCCCGTCCCTCGTGCCAGTTGCTGATGTGGCTGAGGCGGCTGATGGCCGGCGTTCCGTCGGCCCGCTGATTGCGAGGAGCGGTCGACCGGAGCCGAGATGGGCTCCTGCGGCACGCGCCCGCGCGGTCCCAGCCATGGTCCCCGCCTGACCGGCGTCCGCCGCGACGAGCGAGAGCAGCAGTGCTACCAGGGTGGCGAGCAGCGACGCGGCTCTCCGTGCGATTCGTCGTCCGGCGATGGGCTTGGTGGCCATGTGATCTCCTCAATGCCTATTGGATGATCGTGAACCTGCTGGAAGTGCTGATCCCCAGCGCGTCATCGATGAGGGTGAGCCTCACATCACCGGGGCCGTGCCTGGGCACAGTCCACTGGTAGGAGACCTTGCCATCGCCGTCCGCGGTGAGGTCGGCGATCTTGTCCTGGGCGAGCCAGGTCAGGTGCACCGTGCCGTACGGGGTCCATCCCGGCCCTGAGGTGATCGTGACCACCGTCCCCACGGACCCTGAGTTCGGGGAAAGGTTCATGGTTGCGAGCAGGTCGACCCGATGGTCTTCGGTCACCCCAGAACTCTGGCCGGTCATCGTCACCGTGTGAGGGCCGAATGTGGTCTCCATGAGCAGACTGGCGTTCACCGAGCCGGAAGCGTCGGTGGTGAAGGACTGGACGGCGGCCCCGTCGACGAACGCCTGCACCTGCTCGAGCGGCCCGTAGCCGGTCAGGGTAACCGGGATATCCGTGTCAGGCGTGCCGGTGTCACTGGTGAGGAACCGGCCGAGGGTCGTGTAACCGGGGTTAGCGGTGCCGGAGGGGGCGACCGCCGTCAGCGTCCCGCCGGGAGCCGCCTCTGGCGGCGAGACCAGGCTCGCGGAAACCGAGCCTTCATCGTCCGCCGTGGCGTTCGTCGTCGGCCCTCCGGGGAAGGAGATCGCCACGGTCTCCCCGGGAACGAATCCAGCGCCGGTGAACGTCGTCGGATCCCCGGCGGCCAGGCGGCTCGGGCTAACCGAGCCGACCGGGGTCACCGTGAACGGTCCGGGACCAACGATCCCTGAGGTCCTTCCGATCCCATAGAGCATGTGGAGCCCGCCCGGCAGCACCGGCGGCAGGGGTACGCCCGCTGTGAACGAGCCGGAGGCGTCGGTGCCCACCGTGAGCAGCACCTGCCCGGCCGGGGAGTCCAGCCTGAGGTCGACCTGCTCGGACGGACCGAATGCGAAGCCCTTGACCGATCGCAGCACGTGCCCAGGCGTGCCGCGGTCGGCCACGATGTTCCAGCCCACCGTCACTGCGCTCGAGGTCACCGGATCGCCGGACATCCCGTAGGAGTCGACCGGGGTGCCGGTGACTTCGACCTGATCGCCGGCCTGGAAATTCGACGGATCCAGCGTATCGGAGTCCGTCCCCCTGACCTGGCCGTTCACCCGCCACTCGTAGTGCATCGTCACTTGGTCGCCGGTGTCGGGGTCGTCCACTCCGGCAGGGTTGGCCAGCAGGGGCGTCGTCACCCGCGGATCCGACGGAGTGATCGTCACCTCGCGGACCACTGGCGCCCGGTCGACCACCGTCACTGGGTCCGACGTGACCCACGGTCCGGCCAGGCCTAGCCAGTCAACAAGCTGCACCTGAGCTTGGATCTGATCGGTGGGCCGATACGGCCCGGGCTTCAACTTCGGCCTGTGCTCGTTGTCCACGATGTGGCCGTCGATCAACCACCGGAACTTCTTCTGGATGGGTCCGTAGCCGTTCGACCTCGACCCGGTGCTCAGCTGCACTGCCAAGCTCGTGTTCGGAGCTTGAGGCGAAACGGTCACGGATGCCACCTGGGGAGGCAGATCCACGAACAGCCAGGTGTCCGTGAGGCCCGTTTGGCCACCGCTGAAGTCGTCCAGAATCCCACCGAACAGCATCAATCCATCCTGGGCGGGGTTCCAGAGGATCCCTCCATCCACGCGATCCTCAGGCCAGTCTCCAAAGTGCCGAATCCGGTGCCATTCGCCGCCGCGCAGCATCCACATGGCGAGACCCGCCTGGGAAGGACCGAGTCCGCTGAAAAACACGTCGCCGCCGAGTTGCGGATCGTAGGCGAGCCGGAAGCGTTCCTTCGGGCCGGCCTTGAGACGTGGCCCCGCGTACCAGCTTGTCCCGTCGAAGTACCACACATCGGAGAAGCCGCTTCCGCCCGCGACCACAAGGACATGCATCGACTCGTCGTAGGTCATGCCGAAGAACTGACGAGGCGCCATGTCCGCCGGCGGGTCCGATCCCTTCGTCCATTGCGTGCCGTCGAACAGCCAGACATCGTTGAACGGAGCAGCACCAGACCCGCCCACCATGACGATCCGCTGGATGTCGGGGTCGTAGACCATCTCGGCGCCGGTTCGGCCCAGTAGATCCGGGGGTGCGGCTGGTCCTTGCGTCCATGAGGTTCCGTCGAACAGCCACGTCTCGTTCGAAGGAGGCCAGGCTGGCCCGGCCCCGCCAAACATGACGATCTTGTTGATGTCGGGGTCGAACGCCATGGCGGCGCCACCCCTGGCGGTCAGCTCGGAGGGTGCAGCTGGGCCCGCGGTCCATGTCCCGTCGCCGTAGAGCCACGTCTTGTTGCTCCAATGGTTGGTTCTGTCGCGAGGGGAGCCGCCGAACATGACAACTGACTGCGTGGGAGGGAAGTACGCGTATGCGAAGTCCCAGACCGGGTCGTAATCGTTTGGGAGGCTTGCTCCCAGGTTGAATCCCATGCCGAGGGAATCGACCGGCTCGCGTCCGTGCGGGGAGTTGACCGGTGATGCGGTCGGCGGTTTGGGCAGTTGCGACGCGGCGGCAGCGGCCCCAGAGGAGAGAAGCGTGGCGGTCGCCCAGAGGAGTCCGATGAGGGCCAGGCCCGGCGCGTACGCACCCGTCGATCTGGTGCCTCTCCTGCCGGCCTGCATGCTTCCCTCCCCATGTGAATGCGTGGAATGACTGATGTAGGCCTCGATCGGCAGGCGCGCGGTTAGCGCTTGAGGGGGTGACCCGGAAACCGGTCAGACGGGCTTAGCCATTGGCCGATGGTCCTAGGGGATCAAAGAGTTGTAGTCGATGGAGAGGACGGCTTCGCTGAAGCGCGTCGACCGCCGAGTGTTGCCCAGACCTGCCTTCGCCTTGAGCCTGCCCACGTACATGTTGTCCAGGAACACCTCCTTACCAACCACCTCCGAGCCGGTATGGCGGCGGATGACCTCCATCGCCCGCCGCTCCCAGAGCCCCTCGTTCGGTGATCGGTCCGCCCTCGGATGCAGCCAGGGATTCCGCCGCGGCCATGGGTGCACACCGGCGAGCAAGATCGGCTCGGCTCAACGTGTTCGGCACCCCGGCCGTGTGAAGACCGACGAGGAGCCGAGCCGGAGTAGGGCCAGGTGCGCGGCGATGAAGCGGGGTCCCTCCGTCAGATAGTTGATGGCGTCGTCGATGATCAGATCCATCAGCGGAGCGGACGCTGGTGCTCCGCTCGCTCGGGCGATCGGAGCTTGGAGAGCAAACCCGCCTTCCGATGTGGAGGTTCCGGGTGCCCTCAGCTCGGCGAACCAGCTTCTGGACCATCCGGCCCCGCGGCAGGTGTCGATCACGCTCACCTGACCTCCGAGGGCGCGGCCCAACACCGCCTCACGCCTGCGTACCTCCTCGCGGGACCCATGGGCGCCTCCTCCCCGTCGACTGACTTGGTCAACGGGAGGAGCATCATCCAGGCTCCCCTTGTCATAATGGAGGCGATTGAAATGGCCGGTCTGTACGTGGGGCACTACGCCGTGGGCCATTCGGCGTCGATATCCTTGTTGCAGTCGCCCAGCGGTCTTGGCTCCCGATGCGCCACCCACCGTTCTCGAAATGGATGATCCTGGGCTTGACTGGACGAACACCTTCGTGCGTGAATGGCTCCGAGTTAGAAGGGGGACCGCATGGCCGGGTGTCGCTGGCGTGGAGATCGCGTAAACATACCTTCTCTTGCCGCCTGCGCAGACGAGATGTCCAAAGGTAGATGGTCGCCCTACCGACGGAGCTGAAGAACCAGCGCCAGAGAGGTCACTCCAGGTAAAGGAGGTCCGGGCATGAGGTTTCGCCAACTGCAAATTCTGAGCCTGCTGTTGGTGATGATTCTCCTCGGTATCTTGGGCAACCCCGAAATCGCCGTATCGTCGACGGTCCCGCGCGCAGATCCGACCGGCACGAGTCACGTAGGGGCTTCCGTATTGTGGATCTATGATCCACCCAGCCCTTTCGCTGGTGCTCGTTTCGACGCCCAATATGCTCCACCGCAGGTTTGGGACACAACGCAGAGGCCGAGGCCCCATGGCCGGATCTACATTCTCGGATTTAGGACGGCGGATGACAGCACTGATGGATCTGTCTGGTACTACGATGTCTACGCCAAGACGTACGTTGATACCGGAGTCGATATGCCCGTCCCGGTGAGTGACTATGGGATCGTGGCCCTGAAGGATTCAGAGGGGTTGGGCTACTACATCTTCGGTGGCCGTGACGCTAAAGGCGATATCGTCACCACTGTTCAGGCCTACTATCCGGTCACCAACGAGACTCGGTTGTTTGACGAGGATCCATGGCCGGGCACGACTCCTGCCGGATGCGTCAGCCTGCCGGCGATGGGAGTGACCCCATCGATGGCCGAGGGCGGTCACCGCATTCCACGCTCCACATGGAGTAATCAGGCCGTCCTGATGGGCGGTCTATCGTTCGCGGCAAACGGCTGTAGCGATGATGAGTCGGCCCAGACATGGCTGTTTAATCCGATAGCTCCTGCCGGGACGCGGTGGCACCAAGGCCCGGAATTGACGGTCGCTCGTGGCTACATTACGACAACCGTTCTCGGTGACCGGATTTACGCGATCGGCGGTGACACGATCTCGGACGGGAACCTCACCCCAGTTCGGACCGTCGAATCATGGAGCTTGGGGGATAAGAGCTGGGACGATGCAGGGGTCGCTGATCTACCTGAGCCGTGTGACGAGTCGCAAGCCTTTGGGTACCCCCAGGGGCCGTTGCATAACAGCCTCATTCTCGCCGGTTGCGGGCAATGGCCGACGGCGCTGCCGGACGTCCTGCAGTATGATCCGGTAGCAGATGCGTGGGGAGTCCTGGGGATGCTCAATGAGGCGCGACGAAACCAGGCGGGCGCCAAGATTCTGAGCGATCGAAAGAGCCTGCAGGACAAGATGTACGTTCTAGGTGGGTATGGAGAGGATTCCGGGTTCATGGACCCCACTTCAATCAGCGAGCTTGGGAAGGGGAGGCCGGTAGGAGTGACGTTGTCAGACGGCTCGAGCCGTTCGCCCCAATCGAGCTGACCCATTACTGCTGAGCCGACCGACCAGGAGTAAGCGGTCTAGAATCTCCGGCCACCGGACGAGCAGTTGGCGCACCACCGCGATCGATGTCACCTGTTCCTTGGCACGTGCGTCGGGTGAAGAAAGACGCCGATACGATCCCCACATTACCTCCGTGGCGGGGCCTTCTTTCGGCCACGGACGACGCTCTGCGCCTCCGTCCGCATGGCGTACCACATCGTGTTGATGCGTGGGTGCAGGCGCATCGAGCGCGCGAACGCCCTGCGCGAACCGGCACGGTCGCCCAGCAGGCTCAAGACCCGTCCGATGTGCCTCCATCGCATCGCCTCTGCCTTCGGGTGCTCGGCGAAATACTCGGCATGGAGGTCGAGGAGTCGACGATTGTCCTCGAGCCGCGTGCGGAGGCTGTCCGTCAGTCGAACCCCCTTGTGCCACTGTTGGAAGTAACCGATCCGCCGGACGCACGTGACACCGCTTCTACGGGTGGCCTGGATCCACCACTCCACGTCCTCGAGGGTGGACAAAGACTCCTCGAATGGCGGAACGAGGTCTCTTTGCATCGAGACCTGTCCAAGGTGGGGGCGGACCTCCGTTGCGATCGTGTCATGCACGTTCCCATCCAGCTGTCGGTTCTCATGGCGTCTGAGGGCCTTCCATTGACGCCGGCTCGGGGCAACTCCGAGCGGCGCCATCCAGCAGGTGGACAGAGGGCCATGCTCCAGGCCAGCCACTCCGATCGCCAGCCGTTCCGGCGCGTAGGTGTCGTCGTCATCCAGGAAGGTCACGTACCTGCCGGTCGCCGCGCGCAGTCCCGTGTTGCGAGCGGCGGACACGCCGCCGTTCACCTCTCGCCGGATGAGGCGGATACGGGGATCCGCAGGGACCGTCACCGGTGTCGGGCTCGCGTCATCGACCACGATGCATTCGAAGTCCGCAATCGTCTGCTCCAACACCGACCCAAGTGCGCGAGACAAGAACTGTCCACGACCGTGCGTGGGGATGATCACTGAGAAGAGGGGGGTGCCGGACATCGGGCGTGACTCTATCGCCGCGGGAGCAGGCGGCGCGGCTGGTTCGAGAGGTCCCGGCTCGACGATGGGACTGCGAACGGAGTCCCAAGCGGCTGTGGGCGGCACCGGGCGGAGGCTTGATCCCCAGGGAGAAAGGTCGGCATCCCGTCACCCTGCTGGCAGTCCCTATACTGCATCCCCGTGACCCCGCCGGACATCGTCTTGGTGCTCTGCGACACAGCGCGAGCCGACGCCTTTTCGCCGTGGAACATTGCCGTTGATACTCCAGCTGTGGCGGAGTTGGCGACCCGCGGCATTGTCTACACCCAATCCTACGCGCCTGCGCCCTGGACCCTGCCGTCCACTGCCTCCATCTTCTCCGGCTTGTTGCCAACCGAACACGGGATCACTGGAGACGCCATCTCGTGGGATGGCGATCGGCCCAGTTCGCCGGCCGAAGCCGTCCGCGGATACAGCGGGCCTTGGCTTACCGACTCGCTCGCGCAGCGGGGCTACCGCACGTGGGGAGGGAGTTGCAACGTCTGGGTGAGCGGGTGGGGAGGGTTCGATCGAGGCTTCGACCACATGCTGAGCTTCGATGTGCGACGCGGCCACCGTAATCCGATCAAAGGCAAGTCCGAGATGCTCCGCAATCAGGTGAGGCACGCCTGGGGCAAGTTGGACAGCGGAGGCAAGCGGACGATCGAAGCGGTATCGCAGCAGCTGGCCTCCCCAGGTCGAGACCCACTCTTCACGGCGATCAATCTGATGGAGACCCATCGGCCCTATGACCCGCCCAGGCCGTTCTTTCCATACGCGCCCTGGAAGCGTCGCGAAACCGTTCGACTGTCGAATACGAAGGGTATGCCGGGAAGGTTCATCCTTTACACACTTGGCTTGGTGGACCCTCCTCCGGGATACATCGATGCTGTTCGGCGGCTCTATTTCGCAGCCGCCCGCTACGAGGATTGGTTGATCGGCCGACTGGTTTCCGCCATCCGGGCCCGCAGCCGCCCGACTGTGGTCGTCATGGTGGGCGATCACGGCGAACATCTCGGAGAGCACGGCATGTTCACGCACAACTCATCTCTTCACGAGCCGTTGCTACACGTACCGCTGCTCGTCGCGGGATTCGGCGTGGACATCGGCCCAGGGCTCGTTGACCAGCCGGTGTCGATGCTCGGGCTGCGTGCGTGGCTCGAGGCCATAGCTGACCGGGATGAGGAGCCCATGTCACCGAACGGCGCTATCGTCAGCGAATACGAGTCGACGGTGCGCTCCACAGGTCTGCGGTCACGCGTCAGGGCGACAATCGAGAAGCACGACCGACTCTCCCTGCCGCCGCTCGCATTCAACGCCGGTGTCGCCATCCGGATAGGCGATCGAAAGCTGATTGCGTCCGAGGATGGACGCCGGTGGCTCTTCGACCTGGCGTCGGATCCGAACGAGGAGCACGACGTGCTCGGTTGGCAGCCCGAAGCCGCCGCCCCGTTCGAGGATCACGAGCGAGCCTGGCGGTCGCGGCGCCTCACACAACCGCAGTACGAGCCCGGTGCTCAGTCTGAGGACGAGGTCGCCGAGCACTTGCGAATGCTCGGCTACATCGAGTGAAGCGCCGCTCACCGGCCAGATGTGTTGGGACCCGAGGGTACTCGACGTCGTTAGGAACGTCTTGGGGCAGACCTAGTCATCCCAGTGGTAGTCGGCAAGGAACGGGATGTCGCGTGCGCGCGTTGCCACCCTGGCCTTGAGTTGATCGCTCCAGTCCGCGTCGAAGCGAGTGCGGTGGGGCGAGGCAAAGACTACTCGGGCGCAGTCGTCGAGGTATGCGTCGTCCGCCGCGACGTTCAGGAAGCCGCACAACTGCTTCAGGGCTCCCCGAGGATCCTCGATCAGTGACTCGTGCCTGAGGTCCATCATGCGTTCGGATCCCAGTCTGCGCCGCAGCGTGGACACGGTCTCGGCCAGCGAGAAGTAACGCTCGGCCGCGTACTCGAGGGTCGTGCCGCGGCGCTTCGCGATCGTGCTGATGTTGTCGAACGGGTTCCGGACCACATGGATCAGGCGCACGGGGTCTCGGACAACCCGTTCCAGTCGATCGATGAGCTCCGGCCGCCGTTGGAGTCTCGCGGTCGACATATGGCCACGCTTGTCTCCGATGACCTGCAGCGTGCGGAACCGGCCTTGCCATTGGCCGGGAACCTCATACGTGTAACCGGTCTGCTCGCGGCCGCTGGCGCTGATCGCGCGTGAGTTGTTGAGGATCAACGCGTACAGCTGCGAGCGGCTGAAGCCGTTTTGGATGAATCCCAATGCGTCCAGCTCATGCGCGATCACGATGTCAGGATGTGCATCAAGGAGTGATCCGACCAGACTGTGACCACTTCGAGCGTAGCCAACGAACATGCAGTACGTCTCGATTTGGCCGAACAGTGACCGCTCTCGGAAGCCGGCGATGAACGACGCTCCATACGAGATCGCGATGCGGTCGACCCTTTTTCGGGTCGAAGGAAACGAGCGGAGCATGTTTGATGTGAGCAATGCCACCCGCACCCCTGCAACGATGGCGCATTGGGACATGCGTTCGTAGAACGTTTGTCACAGCGTTGCTACGTCAGGTCGAAGCATACACGGTCCCAACTGGCCACTGGTTGTCGATTGGAGAGCCGGGCCGCAAGGACGCCTTCGAGGGGGTGGGCATACCTCTCGCGCAGCGTCGCTTGCTGGACTGGGCGAACAGATAGACTGCTCGGCTGGATGCGCGACGCGGGGAAACGCCCATGGGGTGCGACGACGCCCTCGAATGCCGACGGCATTGTTCCGCCTGCTACAACGGCGAGGACCTCTAGGGGCGGCGGAGGGGCCGGCGCACGCAGGGGAGACCTGTCGCGCGTCGCGCGCGATGGATCGCTGAAGCTTGGCGGAAGCATCCTGTCCGACCTTCTTGGGTTCGTCTTCGTGGTCATCGCCGCCCGCGGATTCGGAAAAATCGACGCCGCCCGCTTCTTCGAGGCGATCGCCCTCGCCACGATCTGCACGAACATCGCGAAGCTGGGAGCCGATACCGCGTATGTGCGGTTCATCCCGAGGTATCGCGTGCTGGATCGCGTGAACGACATCCGCACGAGCCTTGCGATCGGGCTCGTGCCCGTCGCGATCCTGGGGACGGCGCTCGGCAGCATCCTCTTCTTCCTCGGGCCCCAGATCGCGCAGCTGCTGGGCCGCAACAGCTCTCACGAGCTGTTGCCATACATCCAGGTCATGGCGTTCTTCGTTCCAGTCATGAGCGTGTACGCGACCGCGCTGGCGGCAAGCAGAGGGTTCGGAACCATCCGACCCGTCGTGCTGGTGGACAACGTGATGGTGCCCGTTACCCGTACTGCCGCAGCAGGCGCCGCGCTCGTCTTGGGTCTGGCCGGCATCTCCCTGGCATACGCGAGCAACGGGGCGATCCTCCTTGGGCTCATCTTCATCCTCGTATGGATCCGCCGGCTGCTGCTTCCCTTGGAGCGCAGACGGCGTGATTCGCCCACCCCGAAGACCCATGCGAGCAAGGTCTTCGGGGAATTCTGGCGCTTTGCCGGACCGCGCGGGGTGGCATCCGTCATCGTTACGCTGACTGGGAATATCAACATTCTGTTGCTCGGTGCATTGTCGACCACCGCCGGCGTCGCGGTGTTTGGGGCTGCGTATCGATTCATGAAGTTCGGCACCCTCGCTCTGCAGGCCGTCTTCTTTGTAATTTCGCCGCAGATCAGCGGCTTTCTGGCGCGCGACGACATCGAGCGCGCCCAGAATGTCTATCAGGTGTCGACATGGTGGGTGATGATCGGCTCCTGGCCGGTCTATATCGTGATCGCCGTATGGTCGTCCTTCTTCATGCGGCATCTGTTCGGTGCCAGCTTCGTTTTCGGGGCGACGGCCCTCACCATCATGTCTTTGGGGATGCTGGTTTCGATGGCCGCCGGCCCGGTCCAGGTCATCTTGCTCATGGGCGGCCACGTCGTGTGGAACCTGGCGAACACAGTTTTGACGCTGATCCTGACGGCCGTCCTCTCGCTGGTCTTGATTCCGCACCACGGTATCGACGGCGCGGCTCTGGCGCTGGCCATCGCGACTGCGGTGAACAACATCGCGGCGCTGATCCAGGTCCGAGTGCTGATGCGGCTGGGCACGCTGGGGCGGGGTTTCTGGATCGTTGCCGCGGCGTCAGTGGTCTGCTTCGGCGTGGTCGGTGTGCTGATGCGGAACGAGATCGGCTCTTCGATCGGCTCGTTCGGGGCGTTTGCCCTGCTATCGAGCGCGCTCTACGCGGTGGCTCTGTACTGGTTCCGCGATGTGCTCGAGCTGGGCGTGCTGTGGGACACGCTCATCGGGGCGAGACGGCGAGGCGCCTATCACGGTCAACACCGGCGGGGCAGTTCGAACGGAGCGGCCGCGCGCGCGCTCGACCGAAGGGACGATGGTCCGGGGACCGAGAGCGATGTGGCCGCCGCGGTCGGCGACGACGGTCTTGGGACCGGTCTGGACCGCGATCCCCTCGACGGGTAGGCGGGATGAAGCCTGGGCGAGCTGGGCCCAGCGCACGCACGCGGTCTCTGATGACTGCGGCCGCCTGCGAAAAGGGCCGGTCTGCGGGCGGGCGTTGGATTCAGCCGGGCAGCCCTGGCCCGCGGACAACGTGACTCAGGTGTCCCAACTGTAACCTTCGAAGAACGGGAACCGCTTCATCTCCCGTTCGAGGCTACGGATTGAATCAGGTGTCCAGGGCGAGTCGTGGCGACTCATGTGCGGCGATTCGTAGACGATGCTCGCGCAGGCGTCCAGGTAGTCATCCGGCGAGGTCACGCCCAGGAACGAGCACAGCTCCTTCAGCGCGGCCTTCGCGTCGGCAACGAACGATTCGTGCCGCACCACCATGACGTGGTCCTGCCCGACGCGTCGTGTGATTGAAAGAGCGGTCGTCGACAGGTTCAGGTAGAAGGCTGTGGCCTGTTCAAGCGTGAGATCGTCCCGCCTGGCGATGGTGCTGATGTTGTCGTACGGATTCCTGACGATGTGAACGAAGCGGACAGGATCCCGGACGACCCGCTGAAGCCGATCCAGAAGGTAGGGCCGGCGCCCGAGGCGGAGAGTCGCACCCATCGCGTTCTTGTCTCCGATCACGCGGATGGTGCGGAACCGGCCCTGCCACTGATTGGGAACCTCATAGGAATACCCAGTCTCTTGGCGGCCCAGCGCCGCAATCATGCGCGAGTTGTTCAAGATCAATGAGTAGAGCTGAGCCCTGCGAAAACGCGCTCGGATGAAGCCAAGCGCATTCAACTCGTGGGCGATGACCATGTCCGGATGCGCATCCAGAAGCGAGCCGACGAGGCTGTGCCCGCTCCGAGGGTAACCGGCGAACATGCAATAGGACTCCACATGAGAGAACAGATCGCGCTCTCGGTAGCCGGCGATGGTCGATGCGACATATGCCCCTGCGAGAGGAACAACTCGCGGGGGACTGTGAGGAAAGCGGCGGATCATTCCGGCCATGGTTGAACCTCTCATAGGTGACAGTCGACGATCAGGTCGGGTACGTGAAGCAGCAGCGAGGCCGCAGGATACCGGACTCGCGCTGGCCCGCCAACTGTTGGGCGCTGGCGTGCCGACACGTCAACGCGTCACTCAATGTAGCCGAGCACTCTCAGTTGTTCCGCGATCTCCTCCTCCGATTGGGGAGTGATATCGCTCGCGTCCCACGTCTCGGAATATGTCGGTTGCTTGGCGCGCCGCTCCAGCCAATCGCTGCGAAAAGCCTCGAAGCGATGAGCGAGTCCGGGATCCTTCTCCAGCAAGTTCGTCTTCTCCATCGGATCTGCGGCGAGGTCGTAGATGCGGTCCGCAGTCCCGTCGACCGACACATATTTCAGGTTCCCCGCGTGCACCGCGAACCCCGGCGAATTCACGAGAGCGGGCAGGGCCCCCTCGATCGACTCCCGCGCCCGAAGCTCAAGCGGCAGGGCAGTGTGATGAGCGGTCGACTCGTACTCGCTGACAACCGCGCCATCGGGTTGTGGAGGCTCTGATGGCGCACCGGCGGCGCACGCTTGCAGCCAGGCGCTCAAGCCCAACGTCGAGATCGGATCACCGATCCTCGCCTGGCCGAATGCGCCGTCCGATGACCAAATCAGGAGCGGCACGTGCAGAAGCGTGTCATGGAGAGAGGAATGGTGTGAGAACAGCCCGTGGTCACCCAGGTTCTCTCCGTGGTCACCCACCACGACGAGCACCAGCGGGCGCTCATATGAGAGTGCGTGATCCACGAAGCGGCCCACCAGCCAATCCTGGTATTGGGTGGAGGCCCTGTAGAGAGACCCTATATGTCGAAGGTACCCAGGGGTGGGGTGCACCCGGAGTGGCACCTGCCGGAACTGGGACATCAGCGTTCCCAGCCGGCCCGACCCGTTGTCGCCTTGGATGACGGGACTGAAGCGGAGGGGCGGGTCATACGGCGCGTGCGCCTCCATCAGGTTCACATACGCGAACCACGGTCGTGCGCTGGTCGGTCGTTCGTCGTCATCGGCGACCATGCGACGAAATGTTCGGAAGGCCTCGGTTCCGCCGTGATCAGCACCGGGAAGCAAGTGCGTCTGGCGTAGCCGTCTGATCCTTCGGTCCACACGATTGCGGGGTTTGCGGCTCCAGGGCCGGACGTCCCGGAAGCGATCGAATCCGCGACAGAATCCTCCCCAGGTGCCGACCCATGGATTGCAGCTGATCCCGAACGTGCGATAGCCGAGTTGACCGAGTCGCTCGGGGAGCCAGCCGCCTCCGTACTGCCCGACGGCGCTTGCCGGCGAGCTGAGCCGACCTCCTCGACTGAGCAGCGCATCGCCGGTGATGCCGTGCGCCGTCGGAAGCCGACCGGTGAAGATGGAAACCGTGGATGGGAGCGTCCATGGCGCGGAGGAGATCGCCCGCTCGTACACGAGGCCTGAACGGGCCAGCGACTCCATCGTTGGTGCGCGTGCGCCTCCCCATGGACGGTATGCGTCCGCGCGCGTGGTGTCCAAGACCAGGAGCATGAGGTTTGGTGGCGCGCCATCCGAGCGCAATGTCAGCGTCCGTTCCATCCCATGTCGCGACCCAAGAGGTCGCAGAGTCGGCGGTTGTGCTCCGCGTAATGGTCCGCGAGATCGCCGCGGGTCTCCGGGTCGATCGGAGGGGCCTCCGTCGCGTTCTGCTGATCGTATGCTGCGAGACTCCGCGCCGGCAGGCCCAGGAAGACTTGTACACGGAGCAGCGTGCGCTGGGGTTGGGCGAAGAAGTCCTCGCTCGCAATGATCAGCATCTGATCACGGTCGAAGAACAACAACCAGCGCTGCAGCTGAACGGCATAGTGCCCGCGGCTGACATAGCCAGGGGCGACAGCGTCCTTTGCCGACAGGTCCGTCGAAGCAGCGCCGGCTTGACGGCCATTGGAAGCAAGCTCGCGACGGACGGCGTCACGGAATGACAGTGTGGTCCGACCTCGCTTGGCGTCCCAGCAATACTGTGAGTAGGCCCTATCGACCGGATTGCGCAGCAGCAGAACGAGCTTCGCATCGGGCGCCACGGCGGCCATCCGGCGAGGGGCGGCGGGATGCGCCAGATATCCCGGCGTCGCTTCTCCGAGGACAACCGGACTTCCCAGCCGACGCTCAATGGTGCGGCGGCCGCGCTGGGTGGGGAAGTGGGAGCGATACCAATTCTCTCCCTTGTCAAAATTACGGTCGAAGAAATGGGTCTCTTTACGCACGCTTGGTGACACATGCAGCGGGTGGCGCTCCAGGTAGCGGAACAGCGATGTGGTGCCTCCCCGTTGCGTGCCGATAATGGCGTAGTCGGGCAGCAGGCCCACACGATGGGTCAGTAGCGAGGACAATGTGCGTCCCCGAACGGCAACGATCCGCGCGCGAATACGCGCCTGGTCCCACGGCCTCATGGGGCTCAAGCTACCATAGGATCCGCCGCCCACTTGGGGAGGAGCAGGTCCCGTGGGCCCTCGGGATCTGTAGCTGAGCCAAGGTTGGCCAGAAGCGGCGCACGTGCGCCCAGAGCTGGCACGGAGGTCGTCTGTCGCCGTCGAGCGCCCAAGCTCAGCGCGGCCCGCGAGCGTTGCTCATGGCCCAGGAGGATCCTCCACCGCCGGACGAAGGCTTGGCGAGGACGGCGCTCTCTGGCTTCAGTTGGTTGCCGAGAGGCCAGGCAACATGGAAGGACCCCGGCGCCCCACTCTATACTTCATCTCAGCGCCAGGGTGATGCCGGACGTTCGGGTTGCCCCGGGGTCGATCGGGCCGGCGGGGACAGGTCCCTCACCGGATGTGGTGTATCCGCCGGTGGCCTCATAAGTCGGTGGGTTGGTCATGGTTCACAAGGGGTTATCACCGGGAGTCACCGCAATGGATGTGCACTGCCAGATGGAGTACCGACATGGCCGCGACCCAGATCGGGCCACCGGGATCAAGCTCGCCGAGCGCGCCGTTGTGCTTGCCATCGACCGCCCGATGGGCCGCTCGGCGTAGGAGCAACTCATGACGCCCGACATCGTGCTCGTCATCTGCGATACGGCGCGTGCCGACGCATTCAAACCCTGGGGAGGGCCGTTTCCATCGCCGAGCCTTCAACGCGCATGTCGCGAAGGAGTGGCCTATCGAAACGCGATCTCGGCTGCGCCATGGACGCTGCCGTCCACCGTGTCAATGATGTCCGGCCAACTCCCCACCGAGCACGGCATCCACAACGAATGCGTGGAGTGGTCGGGCTCGAAGCCCACGTCGCCGGCGAGGGCCCTGCGGAACTTGGAGGGGGATTGGCTGCCGGAGGTGCTTGGATTGCGCGGCTACGCGACCTGGGCCGCGAGCTGCAACGCATGGGTCAGCAAATGGGGCGGTTTTGAGCGGGGATTCGCCGAATTCCATGAGATGAGCGACCGCGTACGCCTCCCCAGCGGAGCCGTGAGCAAGTATCTGCGCAAGCTCGGCCGGCTGGCAGGCAAGATCGACCGTGGCGGCCAGGCAACCGTGGCCGCCTTCGCGCGCCGCGCCGGGTCGAGCGATCCGCGTCCGTTGTTCGCCTTCCTGAACCTCATGGAGGTTCACACGCCGTACAACCCACCCAGGCCGTTCTATCCGTTCCCGCCTTGGAAGCGCCGCAAGACCTTCGAGGTATCCGGCTCACGTTTCCTTCGCTATTCGCTTGGGCTTGAGGAATGTTCCCAGGAATTCGTCCAGACGTTCAGGTCGCTGTACTGGCACAGCGCGCGCTATGAGGATTCTTTGCTGGGGCAGATCGTGGATGCCGTCGAGGAACGGGGGCGCCCATGTGTCGTCGTGTTCACTTCTGACCACGGCGAGAACATCGGGGACCACGGGTTGTTCGGACACACGTCCTCGCTTCACGAGACGCTCCTGCACGTCCCGCTGGTCATCTGGGGCTATCGATTGAATATCGGGCCGGGTTGGGTCGAAGACACCGTTTCAACGCGAAGCCTGGCCGCATGGTTGCGAGGCGTGGCCGACGGCGATGCGGAGAACGTGCTGACAACCGGACCCTGCATCAGCGAGTACGAGTCCACGGCTCGCAGGATCTCTCCCGAGACACTGGCGGAGCTGGAGGCAACGGGGAAAGCGAACAACTTGCCCCCATTGATCCAGAATGCGGGCGTTGCCATCCACGATGGTGGTACGAAGTATGTCGCGCTCGAAACGGGTCGAGAATATCTCTACGATCTGTCAACCGACCCGCAGGAATGCAACAACCTGTCAGGGGGTCGCAGCGGGGATCTGGAACGCTTCCGCCCGCTTCGGGACGCATGGCTGGCCAGGAGAGGCACGCAGCCGACGCATGAAGTGGGTGAGGCGGCGGACCTGGAGATCGCCGCCCATCTGAGGGAACTCGGATACATCGACTAGGTCGTGCTAGTCCACGTACCCCAATCCGCGGAGGCGGTCCAGAACCTCGGCCTCCTCCTCTTCGTTCAGATATGCCTCTTGTGCCGCATCGCTCGTGACCACCGCCGGTGCAACGCCGTGAGGCTGAGGCGGTGGCTCGACGAAGTCGAACGGGCGGCCGTCAAGCGCTGGAGCCGGGATTCCCAGGATTTCCAGAATCGAAGGGGTGACCTGATAGATGTGCCCAGGTCCGACGCGACCTCGTCGCACGATCCCGCGCCCAGCGGCCGAGATCATCCCCCGCGGAGAATGCACGCCCGAGGGCAGATACGTGCCGAGCTCGGTCAGCCGGCCCAGGTGTGTCGGTCGAGCCATGGTGTTTCGCGATCGGATGTGCATTCCTGCTGCGAGCTCGAAGATGACGTCGGGACTGTGCGGCGCGTCACCAACATAGAGGGAGTCGCCTGGCGTGGCATCGTCGAAGACTCTGATCCCATCCGGCAGGCGGAGCTCGGCAGCGGCGCCGATGATGTCGGCCCTGACCTGACCCGCTTCGTTGTCCGTGACCGTGCCCGCCGGCTCGCGTCCGCGCATGTTGAGCCAGACGGCCGGTTGCATCAATGCATAGGCGCTTGACATCGACCAGTTGAAGTCCCCGTACAAGGCGGCCTTCTTCGCCTTCTGGAGCACCTTGCCGAAGATGGGTCTGAGCGCCTGACGAGCGGGAACGGACAGGCGGTTCTTCGCCTCCCCATAGAGACGCTGCCCTACCGACGCGACCGGCTTGGGGTCAAGGGCGAGCATGCCGATTCGCAAGAGCCAATCGTTCATGAACACCACCCAATCCGAGGTTCCGACACCGCCATGGTCGGAGAGGACGAACACGGTGTCGGGATCGTACGATTCGATCAGCCTCCCGAGCTCTTCGTCCGCGGCCGAGTACACGCGGCCGATCGTGTCTCCGAACTTCGACGCGAGCGCGGGATCGTGCCTCGGGTGCGACGGGTCGTGGTGCTGCCAGAAGAAGTGGTGTGCGCCGTCGGTCGCCTCCAGATTCACGATGACGAGATCGAAGTCTCGATTGCTGATCAGGGAGCTCACGTACCGTGCGCGGGCGCGCATCACCTGGTCGAGCTCTCGTTCGGCCGCTTCGAAATTTCCAGCGGCAGCGTCCCGGGCGGCCTTCGACACGATCCGGTAGTCGGGGCTGCTGCGTCGCAGCTCGGCGAGGTGCGAGGAGGGGTGAACGGCGCGGGAGTCGAGGCCGGGCGCATCCATCCCGGAGACCATGACCCCGTTGACGGGCTCCGCCGGGAACGTCATCGGAATGTTGACGACCGCCACTCGGCCGCCGGCTTCACTGACGCGATTCCACAATGCCGGGACCCGTCGGTCGCGGCGCGTGGCGACCCGGTATCCGTAATCGCCATTGAGCGGAAGCACGAAGTCATACACGCCGTGACGACCCGGATTCGTCCCAGTCATCAGCGACGACCACGCGACGGCACTGTTGTACGGATTCACGGACAACAGCTCCCCGGATGCGCCGCTCTCGCCAATGGAAGCCAACGTCGGCATTCGGCCTTCCGCGATGAAGCGATCGCACAGGTGGAGCAAGGCGCCGTCGAACCCGACGACGAGGGCGCGAGTCATGGGCCGGAGTATAGGTGATGGCACAGCCGCGACCCGGGCGTGGCACCTTCGGCGACGATAGACTGTGCCGCCATGGACCGCTCCTCGCCCACTGCGGGCACCTCCTCCGCCTTCGCGCGTGCGCTCAACGGAGCATCCAGACGGCCGAACCTGATCCTGGTGACGGTCGACTGCATGCGGCGGGACCGCTTGTCCGCCTACGGCTATGGGCGCGAGACAACCCCGTTCCTCAACTCATTGCTTCCTCAGGCCACCCACTGCACGTCGGCGCACAGCGTGTCGTCTTGGACCTGCCCGGCCGTTGCCTCCCTCCACACGGGGCTCTATCCCCACCGGCACGGAGGCGGCGTGATCGTCGGGGATCCGAAGAACCTCAGCAAGGAGAGCCTCCCCACGGTGCTCCCTGCCGACGTGATGACGCTCCCCGAACGACTCTCCAGCGTTGGCTACCGGACGATGGCGATGATCGCAGTTTGGAACGCAAGCCTTCCGATCCGTGGGCGGTATCAGCGTCAGGAGCTCCTGGAACGGCCAGCGCACTCCATCGTCCGACGCGCCCTTCGGTGGATACGAGAACAGGACGGACCGTACCTGCTTTGGCTCCATCTCGGCGACGCGCATGAGCCTCTGGATGTGCGGCGCTCATTTCGCAATTCGTTCGGACGGGTCCCACGCGGAAGGGCCTACCGACGGTGGGCGTACACGTCACGGAACGATCGTGTGGACGATCCGGGCTTCGAGCGGTACCGCGAGGGGCGTGTTCGCCTCTATGATGCTGCGCTCCGGTCGGTCGACGCCGCGCTTGGAGATCTCTGGGGGGGACTGCGGACCCTGGGGGCGCTCGAGCGGACGGTGGTGGCGGTTACATCCGACCACGGCGAAGAGTTCTGGGAGCACAGGGACGAGGAGTGCGCGAACTTCTTCGATCCGCGCAACATTGCCGGGACGGGCCACGGACACAATCTCTTTCAGGTGCATCTGTTGATCCCCATGATCGTCGTGGGGCCGGATGTGCCGGCACAGGAGGTGGGCGGAAACGTCTCGCTCGTCGACCTCCACGCGACGCTGGGTGATGCCGCAGGGGTCGACATTCCGGCGGGAGATGGCCGGTCGTTCCTGGGACCTGTTGAGGACCGGGCGATCCTTGCGGAGGCGATCGCGTACGGCCATGAGAAGGTTGCCGTGATACGAGGGAACCAGAAGCTGCTGTGCGCGCCCGGTGACCGGTATGAGCGGCTGTTTCGGCTGGGGACGAACCGAATGGAGGCCGGTGTCCTGGAAGACCCTGGCGCCGCTGCTGCGCTGAGCGAGTACCTGCCGACCGATGAGGCTGTCCTCGGCGAGCAGATCGAGACCGAACCTGAGGTCCTGGAGCACCTTCGTCAGCTGGGGTACATCGAGTGAGTTCGCGGGCGAGTCGCCGGCAACGCGACGTCACCTACTATCTGCCCGGAGCCGCCGGCGGGCTCGCCGGTGGCCTGCTCGCAGGTGTCTCACCATTGTTGGCTGTCGGCCTCGCCATGACCGTCCTCCTTTTCCTGTTGTCCTGGGACGTCCTTTTCGTGCTGCTGTCCTGCCTCTCGATCGCCCAATCAGGCAACATCGGGGTCAGTGGCGCGACCCTGAACGGGATCAAGGTCGGCGCGCTCACGCTTCGGCCGGCCATGCTGGTCGTGGTGCCATTCGTGTTTCGCAGCTACGTGATGACGAATCCTCTGCTCCGGAACCGATGGCGATCGCCCGAGTACATGCTGCTCGGCTACTTCGCGGTTCTGACCGCCAGCACGTTTCTGTACTCGCCACATCTGAGCAACAGTCTGCCGACGCTGGGCCTCATCGCCTTCGGGCTGGTGGCCTACTACGCTGTCTATGCGTCGGTGGCCGATGCCACGCGGCTGAAGAAGGCGGCGTTCGTTTTCCTCATGGTCGTTCTCGCCAATGCCCTGTTCGGTCTGTTGGCTGCTGCGGCGCATTTCGCGATCCACACCAACATCGGCATCAGCACGAAGAGCGCATTCGGACCCGGAGTGTTCGGCGTGTCTTTCGAGCACGACATCTTCGCCTCGACGTCCGCCGCCGGAGCGGTTGCCTTCTTCGTTCTGTGGCGCGAGCCGAACCAGTTGATGAGCTCGCGCCTCGCGGGGTTTGGTTTCCTGGTTTGTACCGTGGCGATGCTTCTGGGCCTCGCTCGCGCGGCGTGGATTGGGTTCGTCCTCGGCATCTTCGCCGCGATGTTGTTGACTCGACGGAGCCGGTCTCCGGCGCGAGTCGGCAGAACCGGGGGGATCCTCTTGGGCGGAGTGCTCGTGCTGCTTGCGGCGAGTTACCTCTTCGCAGGCTCGGTCTCGGGAAGCGATGTGCAGAACGGCACCTCATTGGTCGGAGGGGTCAAGGGCAAGCTCGGCGATCTGGTGAACACCAGCTCGACTACGAGCCGCGCGCGGGCGCACGAATTCCGTACGGCGATGGGCGATATCCCCGATTCGCCTCTGATCGGCCTGGGTGCCAACACATACGGAATGCGGCACCCGCAGGAGGTGAAGTCCAACTACATCGGTGACCTCTGGCTGCGGGCGCTCTATGAGTCAGGCACCATCGGACTGCTGCTGTTCGGTGGCGCGATTCTGCTGATCGTCTGGCCGGACCGCACCGTGCGGGTTTCCCAGGGATCACTCGGCCCGGTTGTGCGAGCGCTTACGTTCGGGTTCTTCGTGCTCATCGTGGCGTACGCCGGGACCGACGACACCCTGTACATGTGGCCGTGGATCTTCCTGGGGTTGGTCCATGCAGCGAAGATGCTTGCGGCGCGCGAACACCACGTCGCGGGGTTCAGTAGATCCGACCGAGCCGAGCTTGTCGGAGCCACCGGGCCGATCGTGAACGGCGGCGCAGCGCCTGAGGCGGTCAATGGAGGTCGGCGGCTGACCCCCCGAACGCTGCGAAGCGGGCCCTAGCCGCTTCATGCGTTCGAGGCCCCCCGCGGCACTCCAATTCGCAGCCGTGTTTGGCCCCGACAATGCTGGTCGCGCCGTGCGCTTGTAGATGATCGGCTGGCCGCCTCATCCCGAACTTGGAGCACCAGCGCGAGTGCCTGACGAGACGAATCCTTGCTGAAACGTGCTGATCAGGTCCGGGCGCGGCGCTCCGCCCTTGTCCACGATACGGTTGCCGCCAGCGTACGAGGAAACGATCCAGCTAACTCCTTCGCGTCGCCAGGTGGACAGCGCAGCCGTCGTGTCGCTTGCCCAGTTCGGGTCGGACCCGGCCGTGTGCGCGGCATATCCGAATGCGTTGAACTCACCGACGAGCATCGGTGCCCCCCACACTCTGGCTCTTTGCCAATATGCGGCGTTGACGGAAGCCCCCTTGGGCTGCCAGTTGGGTTGATACAGGTGATATGAATAGATCGTATTGTCCAGTCGGAGTGGCGGGTTCACAACGAATGTGCCCGCGAGAGCCAACGGAGGCGGCGAGTCCTCCGCGACAAATGCCATCGACGGGTTGACCTGCTTCACCGCGGCGACGATCTGTTGATAGAGGTCCCCGATCCGCTCCTCTGAGGGTGGGCATACCTTGGCGGGAAAGGGTTCGTTCACCATGTCGATGGCAACGACCTGGGGGTTGGAGGCGTAACGCTTGGCAAGCATCGTCCAAACGGCCGTGAATCCGTCCCAGGTGTTGCCCGCCGGGCCGGTCACCGTTGTCCCTTTGAGGAAGTCGCACCTCGCTTGCGCTGCGGCGGTGGGATCCGTGCTCGGGGCGGGATCCACCCAGGACGGTTGCGAGGCTGCGTGGCACGCCCCCCTCGGAGCCAAGCTGTACCGGAAGTGCATGCCGCCCAGAATCACGGCAAGGCCGCGCCCAGTGACGTCGTTGATGAAGGCATCCAGGCTCGCCAGGTAGGCCTCGTTCCATCTGTGCACAACGGTGCCGTCAGGCTGGACCACTGGTGGCTGCGGTTCGATGTTCGACCACGCCAACGGGAGGCGCACGGAGTTGAAGCCCCACGCCGCCAAGTTTGCGGCGACCTCTGACGGGCGTGGGGGTACGCATCGTGTGCTTCCCACGTCGGACACGAAGTTGCGGACGTTGACGCCATTGAATGGGACCACGTGACCGGTGGAGTCAATGATCCTGCCTCCGGCGGTGTGAATGGGTCCATGGATGCGTACAGCCCTCGGCCCGATGATGTTCGGTGCGTTGTGACAAGAGGTCGCGATCAAGAGTGCGCTTACCGCCGCGGCTCCCAGCGCAATAATCCGGCGCAGTTTCATCAGGCTCCGATTCTGGTCAGGAGGGTTCGTTCGCGTCATTCGGTCGCCGTGGCAAGCGATGACTCAATTCAGACTACCTGAACGCGCTGATGCGGTGCTTGGCTCTTGTTGAGAATCCGTCACGATGGTGAGCCTGGTCGTTGCTTCGCGCAGTGCCCGCCGGGTGAGGCGGAGCGGCGCCGTGGGGGCAGACGCTTGAGAGGCGGCGCGGGAAGGAGTCGCTCTGATGAGGCGTCCCCGATGAGACGCACCATTCGTCCCCTTAATTGGGGTAATATCTCGCATCGGCACGCTGCGCGCATTCATATCAATGTGCGACCCGTTGTCAATGAGCGCGCCGCTAATGTGTGTCACCGCGCCCGCCGGCTCATCCCAGTGATGCCTTCGATCACTCGCGCGATCGCGGTGGCCTGCGCATCCCACGTGAAGGAGGCGGCGTGCCGCCGGCCCCGGTCGATCAGCGAGCGCCGGTGCTCTGGGTCGTCGATGATGCGCTCCATTGCCCGGCGCCATGCCGTCGGGTCCTTCGCGGGAAGGCGAACTCCGTTGTCGCCGACGACTTCCCGCATCACGGGGATATCCGCGACCAACGTGGGAGCGCCAGCGGCCATGGCCTCGAGCGGCGGCAGTCCAAAACCTTCGTACACGGACGGGTATGCAAATGCGGTCGCGGCGTGGCAGAGCGATGCCAATTCTTCGTCCGATACATACCCGGGAAGAATGAGCCGGCCGCTTTGAACGAGGTCTGCGGAAGCAGCGAGGAGCGGCGCCGCGTCCTTGAACTGACCGACCAGGACCAAGCGTTCTGGAATCTCCGGCCGCCGGGCAACCAGGTGGCGGTAGGCGCCTACGAGGGTGGCGAGGTTCTTTCGAGGCTCCAGGTTTCCGGCGGCGAGGAAGAACGGTGGTGGGACAACGGGGTCCTCGGATGGGTTGTCGAACACGTCGTCGACGCCGTTGTGCGCCACGGTGACGCGTTCTGCTGGGAAGCGAAAGAGGGCGACGGCCTCGTCCTTGGTGAACTGCGACACAGCGACCACGGCGTCCGCCCACCGCATGCTTGCGCGCACGGTGACGTTCATATACGCGCGCTGAAATCGGGAGAAGAACTCGGGGTGCCGGGCGAAGGCGACGTCGTGGATGAGCGTCACTACCGGACAGGGTGCAAAGGGGGGCCCGTTGACATGGCTTATGAGCGCGTCGAGACGGTCGCGATGAGCGAGCACCGGAAGCGAGATTGGGATCCGGGCCAACGGATTGGTTGGTCTGACCACTCGAACATCGATGCCCGGTGCTTTGCGTCGCCATGTCTCAGCGGTCGGTCCGTCGGTGAAATACGCCACGACGTCATGCTTGCCGGCCCGTTCAAGCGCCAGGAGGAGATTGGACACGACGCGTTCGTTGCCGGTCTGCCGGCGGCCGACCACGTGCGCCTCGACGCCGATGCGTAGCCTCCGTGTGGTCCGCGCCGACTCAGCGGTGGCCGTCACACCCGTTCGTTCGTTCATCTCTTCTACCGATCGATTCACGCGGAGCGCGCCGCTCTGGTCCGAGGGAGGTGGCCCGGTTCCCCGTGATGGATGTCCTTGCGACCTCGCGGCCGAGAGCGGTGCTCCAAGGCCGTCGGCCTTCGGGAGCTGCTCCACCGAAACTGGCTCCCGCTGCGGGTGTCGGATACCTGCATCAGATGGCGCGACCGCTCGAACAGGGCGGCATGGCTCGAGCCGGCGATGTCGAAGGCCGCCCGCTTCGGGAGTCTGCGCGGCGCGGCGACACCACACGCGGAACGAGCCGGGTCGGGTGCGTGGTGGGCTGGTGCCGGACTGGTCGCACCGTTCGCCTACATCCGGGTTGGAGCCAGCGGGAGTCCGGTGGCGGCGATGAAGCCAGCGGCGAAGATCATCTCGGCGGCGGGAGGCTGCGCGGAGCGGCGGCACGCGGTCTTCCCAGGCCAACGCGCCAGCACGACACCGAACCGGTCCACGACGTTCATGCGGCTGCCGCCGACGTTCTCGACATAGCACCGAATCGTCCCATATCCTTCGTGCTGCTCGCATCGGCGCGACGGAGGGGAGCATCGCTGACCATGCTGAAGGACCATGAGCTCGCCGTAGCGAGCGAGCGGGATACCGACGCCAGACCAGAGCGGGATACCGACGCCAGACCAGAGGAGAACACCGCGTGCCACTACCGGAGGCTCGCCAGATGGACCGTCCTGACGGACGCCCTCTCGGTGGATGCAGCGATCATCCTGACGAGGTTCATGCAGCATGGGTTCGACCCGGTCGGCCGGAGGTTCGTGGCTGTCTTGATCTTCGCGCCGGTCGCTTGGGTAGCGCTGCTCGCAGCGTTCCAGCTCTACTCGATCTCTCGGCTGTCCCCGGCCGAAGAGTTCCGCCGTCTGCTCGAGGCGACCGTGACCGCCCTCGCGCTGGGCTTCGTCCTGGTGTTCATGTCATCGAACCGCCCCGGGGGACCATCGGATCTGTGGCTGGCCCTGACGTGGGTCGTGGCGCTCGCAATCCTGATGATCAGCCGGAAGCTCTGGCATCGCTACCGATGGCGCCTCCGCGCCCGTGGCGACCTGCTGTTCCGTACGCTGGTGGTGGGCGCCAACGACGAGGCCGTCAAGCTGGCCGACGTGCTGCAGAATCGCTCGTTCGGGTTCCGCCCGATCGGGTTGGTGGAAACCGAGGGGGTCTGGGCGCCGCCGCTCGCCAAGGTTCCCGTCCTCGGTTCGATCGATGAGCTCTCGTACCTGATCGAGACCCACGACGCCGAGTGCGTCTTCGTGGCGTCTTCGGCCGTCGGCATCGAGTTGATGAAACGCGTGGCGAAGCAGCTCCGACGCCAGAACGTTGAGGTGAGAATCTCGGCGAACCTGACCGAGATCCTGTCATCGCGGCTGTCCGTGCAGCCGGTCGGCGAGTTGCTGGCGCTCTCCCTGAAGCCGGTGCGACTCTCAGGTCCGCAAGCGATCGCCAAACGGGTCTTCGATCTTGTCGGTTCGGGCCTTGTGCTGGTCCTCGGAAGCCCAATCTGGCTCACGCTGGCTGTCGTCGTCAAGGCCACTTCCCGGGGGCCGATCCTGTACAGGCAGCTGCGAGTGGGTCACAACGGCCACCGATTCACGATGTTCAAGTTCCGCACGATGGTCGACGGTGCCGACGCCATGCTCGCCCAGCTGCTGGACCACAACGAAGCCGACGGTCCGCTGTTCAAGATGCGTGTGGACCCACGCGTGACGCGGTTCGGCCGGTGGCTACGAAGGTTCAGCTTGGACGAGCTGCCGCAGCTCCTGAACGTCATCAGGGGAGAGATGAGCCTCGTAGGTCCACGGCCAGCGCTTCCGATCGAGGTAGAGAACTACGAGGACTGGCACCACGATCGGCTGGAGGTGCCGCCCGGCATCACCGGCCTCTGGCAGGTTCGCGGGCGCAGCGAGCTCGGCTTCGACGACTATGTCCGGCTCGACCTGTTCTATATCGAGAACTGGTCGATCCTGTACGACCTGTTCATCCTGGCGAAGACGGTCCCGTCGGTCTTGCTCGGCAAGGGCGCGTTCTAAGCGCCGCGAGCATCGCACGGTCCGGTTGCACCCACCTGCTATGTTGCGCGCCCGCAGCCGGTGCCCGGCCGAAAGGCCAGGCCAGAAGCCATCAGGACGAGCACGAAGGAGGATCCCATGCCCGAAAGCCTCGACGTCGGAATCGAGGGTGTGCTGCTGTATCCGCTGACGTCGCATGCGGACCTCCGCGGATCGTTCACCGAGGACTACCGTCGATCCTGGATTCCCAACGGGCGCGAGATGGTTCAGGGCAACATCTCGATCTCGAAGGCGACCGTCTTGAGGGGCCTGCACTTCCACCGTCAGCAGGCGGACTGGTGGAACTTCTACACCGGCTCGGCCGTCGTCGGGCTGCACGACCTGCGCTCTGGCTCACCGACCGAGGGAGTTGGCCTGGGGCTTCGAATCGACACTGATGAGGGACTCAAAGGCTTGTACGTCCCTTCCGGCGTCGCACACGGCTTCTACGCCGAGCGCGATGTGATGCTCCACTACATGGTCGACAACTACTACACCGGATCCGATGAATTCGGAGTCGCATGGAACGATCCGAGTCTCGGGTTCGACTGGAGCGCGACCGATCCGATCCTCTCGGATCGGGACAAGAACAATCCGAGCCTGGCGGAGGTACTCGAGGCTCCGCCGGCCTACAGCCACTGAGCGCTGGAGGAGTCGGGCGGCGCGCCATCCCCATGAAGCAGCTCGGATCGTTGCGCGCCGGCTCGGCGGTCCGTAGGCTTGCGCGGAGCTCTGACGCCTGAGAACCAGGCGGAGGAGCCACACGAGGGGGAGTTGATGAATGACAAGGTGATGGTCATCGGCGGGGCCGGCTACGTCGGCTGCGTCCTGGCCGACGAACTGCTTGCGAAGGGTTACTCCGTCAAGGTCTTCGACCGGATGTTCTTCGGCCGCGCGCCGGTCGAGTCCTTCCGGGACCGCATCGAACTGCTGGTCGAGGACATGCGTGAACTGGAGCCGCGGCATCTCGCCGACTGCGGCGCGGTCATCAACATCGGCGGCTTGTCGAACGATCCCACGGCGGAGTTCAACCCGAAGGCGAACGAGGAGCTGAACACGCACGCCTCCATCCGGGTGGCGCAGGTGGCGAAGGAGGCGGGCGTTCCGCGGCTGATCTTCGCCTCCACGTGCTCGATCTACGACCGTGGGGTTGGGGAGGAGGCTCGGGATGTCCTTCTGGACGAGACCTCTGAGGTCGAGCCCCGCGCCGCCTACGCTACCTCGAAGCTCGCTGCCGAGCGCGAGATCCTCGCGCTGGCCGACGACTCCTTCGCGCCGGTCGCGTTTCGGAAGGGGACGGTCTTCGGCTTCTCCCCGAGGATGCGCTACGACCTGGTCGTGAACGCTTTCGTCAAGGACGCGATGTCGAAGGGCACCCTGTCGGTCCACTACGGCGGCGCGATGTGGCGGCCCCTCATCGACGTCCAGGACGTGTGCCGCGCGTATGTCCTGGCGCTCGAGTCGGACAAGGAGCTGATCCGCGGCCAGGTGTTCAATCTCACGGCCGGGAACTTCCGCATCTCCGAGTTGGCCATGCGCGCCAAGCACGCGCTGAACGGGATCGGCGTGCCCTGCGAACTGGACGTCGACTACTCCTACCGACTGGTGCGATCGTACCGGGTGTCCGGCGAGAAGATCCTGCATACGCTTGGGTTCCAGCCGCGGCTCACGGTCGAGGAATCCATCCGGCACATGGTCCAGGAGATCCGGCATCACGGATTTACCGACTTCTCGAACCCGAGGTACTACAACATCGAGTGGATGAAGCTGCTCGAGGAATCCGCGGACATCGTTCGCACGCACGGTTACGTGCTGACGAAGCCGGAGTGGTCGGATCCGCCCACGAGCGAGGCGCGCGGGCCCGAGCACGTCGCCGGAACCCGGTAACGGGCGGGCGAGGGTTCGTGCGCATCTTGTTGCTCGGCGGTTCCGGTCAGCTCGGGACTGACGTGCGCGGCGTGGCGGTCGGCCGCCACGAGGTCATCGCACCGCGACACGAGGAGGCCGACGTCACCGATCTGGTTGGTTTGGAGCGCGTCATCCAGCGGGTCAGGCCGAAAGCGGTGATCAATGCGGCCGCGTTCCACAAGGTCGAGCTGTGCGAGGCGGATCCGTCGGCGACCTTCGGCGTGAACGCCGTCGGCGCCGGAAACGTGGCGCGGGCCGCCCGCACGAGTGGGGCGCGCTGCGTCTTCGTCAGCACGGACTACGTGTTCGATGGCGAGCGTCAGGAGGGCTACGCCGAGGACGACCAGCCACACCCGCTGAACGTGTACGGTGCTTCGAAGGCGGCGGGCGAACAACTGGTCGCCGCCGCGCATCCGGACTCCCTGGTCGTCAGGGGATCGGGACTCTTCGGCCACGCCGGGAGCTCGGGCAAGGGAGGGAACTTCGTCGAGACCATGCTCGCAAAGGCCGCCGCCGGCGAAGCCGTATCCGTCGTCGACGACCAGATCTTCGCGCCGTCTTCCACCAGGGACATGGCCGATCGCATCCTCACACTGCTGGAGCGCGAGGTACCGCCGGGCATCTACCATGCGGCCAACAGCGGCTCCTGCTCCTGGTATCGGTTCGCGCTCGCGACCTTCGAGATTGAAGGAATCGACGCCGATCTGACGCCGAAGCCGGCGGGGGAGCAGGTGGTCCGCCGCCCGCGATGGTCGATCCTGCTGGACACGAAGGCCGAACGCCTCGGCCTGCCCAGGAGCCGTCCTTGGCGCGACGCGCTCGAGTGGTACCTGGAGCGGCGGGGCCGACGCGGCGGAGCGGTCGCGTGAACCGTCGTACGGGTCTCCATATCGCGATCATGGGGTGCCGCGGCATCCCGCAATGCTGGACCGGGTTCGAGACGTTCGCCGAAGAGCTGTCGACGCGGCTCGTGGAGCTCGGCCACGACGTGACGGTGTACTGCCGTGAGGAGTACGCGGGTCGGCAGCCCGGCGGCGAGTACAAGGGTGTGAAGCTCGTCTACACGCCGTACCTGAAGCACCGCGAACTCGAGCGGATCTCGCACGAAACGGTGTCGCTGTTCGATTCGATGCGCCGGAAGGTCGACATCTACTACGTCCTGGGCACCCCCAGCGCACCCCTGTGGGCGATGGTCCGCCCGTTCGTGGGGAAGCGGGCCGTCGTCATCAATACCGACGGCATCGAGTGGCGGCGTCCGAAGTGGCGGCGCGGCGGCGGCCAGCGCTACATGAGGTTCGCCGAATGGTGCGCGGCGAAGGCGACCGGCGCGGATCTCATCTCGGATTCGATGGCCATCCAGCGCTATTACCGCGAACGGTACGGGCGGGATTCGGCCTACATCTCGAACGGTGCGTACCTCCTCCGGGATCTGCCGGACGGCGATCTGGACCAGTGGGATGCCAGCCCAGGCGAGTACTACCTGATCGCATGCCGGATCGAGCCGGACAACAACATCCATCACATCATCAGCGAGTTCGCCGCCGCCGGCTCCGACAAGGAACTGCTGATCGCAGGGGGGATGAATTACGAGACGCCGTACTGGCGTCATGTGCAGGATCTGGCCCGCGGCCATCGGGTGCGGTTCCTCGGGCCGGTGTACGGGCCGATGCTGGTGGAAAAGCTGCACCTGGGCTGCTACGCGTACCTGCACGGCCACGAGATGGGCGGGACGAACCCCTCCCTGTTGAAGGCCATGGGATGCGGGAATTGCGCGATCGTGCTCGGCACCGAGTTCAACACAGAGGTCATCGGCGATCACGGCCTGGTCTGGCAAAAGGAGAAGGGCTCGCTCACTGAACGCATCCGGTGGGCGGACGCCCACCCGGATCAGGTACGAGCCGTCGGTGCCGCCGCGCGGGCCCGGATCCAGGAGCGCTACACCTGGGATCTCATCGCTGAGCAGCACGACCGGTTCTTCCGGTCGTTGGCCGCCGCCCGCGGCATGCCGTGATTTCGCGTCAGCGGCCCGGGCGTGATCTCGGCATCGAATCCGACGTGTAGATCCGGTCCAGGCCGAACGCTTCGACGACGCCCATCGTCGCCACGACCTCATCGTCGGTTACGTCTCGGCGCCAGGCTTCCACGAGGTCCTCGCCGGAGAGGACCGCGCTGTCCTTGCGGCTTGTCGCGGAGGGCTTGGTGAGCGTTTGGAGCGCGCGCGGATCGTACGGCATGTTGGCGAATTCGAACAGCCGCCGCAGCTCCCTCTCTGGCTCAACGCAGAAGTCCTCGTAGAACGCGAAGAGGACTCGGCGCGGATCCAGCGTCGCGATGGGAACGTAGTTCTCGATGCACCACACAACGACGCGCTTCTCCCAGTCGGTGGATGCAGCCTGCATGGCGTCGCGGAAGGGCGCGAGGTGGTCCTGCATCAGCTCCGGCTGCGAGAGGAAACGGCCCAGGTCTATGTGCCATCTCCCCGAAAGCCGACGCTCGGAGTTCGCCACGGCGCACGGGTGCCGAAGCATGAACACAATCGAGGTCGCGGGGAAATGTGCGGCGATCCACGGCAGCAGGAGGTTCGCCCTCACCTCCTTCACAAGCCGGCGCCTGGGCAAGACCGAGCGGTTGTACTTGTCGGCCCACAGGCTTCTGATGTCGCCGGACAGCACGGCGCCTGCCGCACCGATGTACTTGGGATCATCCTCGCCAGGCCGCAGATAGAGGCGCGGCGTGAACACCTTGGCGGCATCCACCCGGCCCGGATGGAACGGCTCGTAGATGTAACGGAAGTCCCGCCGGTAGTTCAGCGCCTCGGCGATCCAGGTGGTTCCGGAGCGGTCGTGGCCGACCAGCAGGACGCTGTCGCCGGGCCCGCCGCCGCGGTCGAGATACAGCTGACCGAGCACACCGCCGGCTATCTCTTTCCACAGACCGCGTTGGAAGTTCCGCTCCCGCCGACGACGAACCCTCTTGCGGAACCGGCTGACGGCGCCGGTGACGGACATGTCGCCGCTCCTACGCCGAGCGGCCGACCGGGCCGCAGTCGGTGGAAGGCACGTGCCCTCCGGTGAGCGATCTGCGATCCGGCGCATGCCCATGGTCCCGAGCTGCAGCGGCGCGGTCCGCGAGCCTGACTCCGGTGGCCCGTTCCGGGGCCGCGGCCGTGCGGGTCCTTTTATGGCGGTCCACGCACACTACGATCACTCCCTGTGATCACCCGGATCACGACCGATCGACCAACGCATTGGACCGCCGGCGGATACGCTCAGCCTCCAGTGGGACCTCTCGGCCCGGCCCCAGGCTACCCCGGACATCCAGCGACCACTTCAGGCATCGCCCGGCGATGGGATGAAGTATAGGTGGGGCGCTGTGACCTCGCTGGGTGCGCCCACGGATGAGGATCTTCTCTACTCTGCTCGCGGCCGGGAACGCCGTGGCGTTCGCCTCCCTGTTGGTCGACGCCACCGGACCAAGCCGGGCGACGTGAGCCCGGGCAGACGGACGAGCCCTTCCTGAGCCCGGTCGATTGACATGCTTGGGCGGGCCTCTGTACCATGAGCTCTCGCGCACTGTGTGCTGCACGGTGCGCGTTTTCAGCCTGTAGGGATCCTCGAGCAGACCTCCCAGACGGGTTGTCGCCCGATCTGCAGGATGCGTGCTCGAGCGCGACGCGTGGACCACATGCGCGGCCGCGACCGGACGAGACACCATAAGAAGCGAAGACGAAGGGCGATTTCATGCCGACCGTACAACAGCTGGTCAGGAAGGGCCGCGAGCCCGTCAAGACGAAGACGAAGAGCCCCGCGCTCAAGTCCTCGCCGCAGCGCCGCGGCGTCTGCACGCGCGTGTGGACCACCACGCCGAAGAAGCCGAACTCGGCCCTTCGGAAGGTCGCCCGTGTGCGCCTGACCAGCGGTATCGAGGTCACCGCCTACATCCCCGGGATCGGCCACAACCTTCAGGAGCACTCGATCGTCCTGGTGCGTGGCGGCCGGGTGAAGGACCTCCCGGGCGTCCGCTACAAGGTCGTCCGGGGCACGCTCGACACCGCCGGTGTCCGCGACCGCAAGAAGGCCCGTTCGCGCTACGGCGCGAAGGCATCGTCCTAGGGGGAGCGGACATGCCACGCAAGGGAGCCGCGAGCCGGCGCGACATCGAGCCCGACCCGATCTACCAGAACCCGCTGGTCACGCAGCTGATCAACAAGGTCCTGCTGAACGGCAAGCGCAGCGTTGCCGAGCGGACCGTCTACCACGCCCTCGAGGTCATCAGCGAGCGGACCCAGAACGACCCGGCCATCACGCTCAAGCGCGCCGTGGAGAACGCCCGGCCGATGCTCGAGGTCAAGTCGCGGCGGGTCGGCGGCGCGTCCTACCAGGTCCCGATCGAGGTTCGTCCGAATCGGGGAACGACGCTGGCCCTTCGGTGGTTGGTCAACAATGCCCGCGCCCGCCGGGAGAACTCCATGTCCGAGCGCCTCGTCGGCGAGCTCATGGACGCCGCCGGCGGCCAGGGCGCGTCGGTCAAGCGCCGGGAAGACATGCACAAAATGGCGGAGGCCAACCGCGCCTTCGCCCATTACCGCTGGTGATTGCGGTGGTCGAAGACAAGACATATGGGGGTGTGGCCTGAGATGGCGACGCCCGCGAAGAGACTCGAGGAAGTGGAAGCGAACGTGGCCGAAGCAGCGCAGGTGACCAGGGTGCGGCAGAGCGGATCGCCCGGCAAGGGCGGTCTGGTCATCCGCGAGTACCCACTGGCCAGGACCCGGAACATCGGGATCATGGCCCACATCGACGCGGGCAAGACCACGACCACCGAGCGGATCCTCTATTACACCGGCAAGTCGTACAAGGTCGGCGAGGTCCACGAGGGCACGGCCCTGATGGACTGGATGGTCCAGGAGCGCGAGCGCGGCATCACCATCACGTCCGCGGCCACCACCACGAACTGGAAGGACCACTGGATCAACCTGATCGACACGCCCGGTCACGTGGACTTCACCGTAGAGGTCGAACGGTCCCTGCGGGTGCTGGACGGCGCGGTCGCGGTGTTCGACGCCGTCGCCGGCGTGGAGCCGCAGTCCGAGACCGTGTGGCGCCAGGCCGACCGCTACCGGGTCCCCCGGATCTGCTTCGTCAACAAGATGGACCGGACCGGCGCGGACTTCTTCCGCACGGTGTCCATGATCGAGGACCGCCTTGCCGCCACGCCGCTGGTCGTCCAGCTGCCGTGGGGCGTCGAGGGCGGCTTCCACGGAGTGATCGACCTGGTCGAGATGAAGGGGCACTACTGGACCAGCGACGGCCTCGGTGAGGAGTGGGAGGACCGCGAGATCCCGGGCGACATGCTCGAGCAGGCCCAGGAGTGGCACCACCGGCTGTTCGAGCAGCTCGCGGACCACGACGAGTCCCTGATGGAGAAGTTCGTCCACGAGGAGGAGCCCACCGTCGAGGAACTGCGCCGCGCGGTCCGCAGGGCAACGCTGGCGGGCGAGGGCACGCCGGTGCTGGCCGGTTCGGCGTTCAAGAACAAGGGCATCCAGCCGCTGCTCGACGCCGTCGTCCAGTACCTGCCGTCGCCGGTCGACGTGCCGCCCGTGCAGGGCGTCGACCCCGCTTCGGGTGAGGTCGTGGAGCGCCGCGCCGCGGACGACGAGCCGTTCAGCGCGCTGGCCTTCAAGATCATGACCGACCCGTACGTGGGCCGCCTGACCTACCTGCGGGTCTACTCGGGCATCCTGCGGACGGGCGCGCACGTGGAGAACTCCACGAAGCTGCGCAAGGAGCGGATCGGCCGCATCCTGCAGATGCACGCGAACCACCGCGAGGACAAGGACGCCGCCTTCGCGGGCGACATCGTCGCCGTGGTCGGCCTGAAGCACGCCGCCACGGGCGACACGCTCTGCGACCCGTCGGAGCCGGTCGTGCTCGAGTCCATGACGTTCCCCACGCCGGTCATCAGCGTGGCGATCGAGCCGAAGACGAAGGCCGACCAGGACAAGCTGTCGAACGCCCTCGGGAAGCTCTCCGACGAGGACCCCACGTTCGTCGTGAAGTTCGACGACGAGACCGGGCAGACGATCATGTCGGGGATGGGCGAGCTCCACCTCGAGATCCTGGTGGACCGTCTGACGCGCGAGTTCAACGTCGGGGCGAACGTCGGCAAGCCGCAGGTCGCCTACCGGGAGACCATCAAGCGCGCGGTGCACAAGGTTGAGGGCCGCCACATCAAGCAGTCGGGCGGCCGCGGACAGTACGGCGTCGTCGAGATCGACCTGGAGCCCACGGGCCCCGGCGGCGGCTACGAGTTCGTCAACAAGATCGTCGGCGGCGCGGTCCCGCGGGAGTACATCCCGTCCGTCGACCAGGGCATCCAGGAGGCGCTCGAGACGGGCGTGCTCGCCGGCTATCCCATGGTCGACGTCCGTGCCACGCTGATCGACGGCTCGTACCATGAGGTCGACTCCTCGGAGCTGGCGTTCAAGCTGGCCGGGCAGATCGCGCTCCGGGAGGCGGCGCGCAAGGCAGACGCCGTGCTCCTCGAGCCCGTGATGTCGTTCGAGATCATCACGCCCGAGGAGTTCATGGGCGAGGTCATGGGCGACGCGACGTCACGCCGGGGCCGGATCGAGCACATCGAGGAGCGGGCGGGCATGCGGGCCATCCGCGTGCACGTGCCCCTCGCCGAGCTGTTCGGCTACGCGACGGACCTGCGGTCGAAGACCCAGGGCCGCGCCTCGCACACGCCCATGCAGCTCGAGGCGTACCACGAGGTGCCGGCGCAGATCGCGCGGGAGATCATCGCCCGGGTGCGCGGCGAATAGAGGTTTCCGAACAAGATAGTAAACAGACTTTACGATCCGGGCGAAGAGGGATCGCGAGGAGGCAGGAGATGGCGAAGCAGAAGTTCGAGCGGAACAAGCCGCACGTGAACATCGGCACGATCGGTCACATCGACCACGGCAAGACCACGCTCACGGCGGCGATCACGAAGGTCCTGGCGGACAAGGGCCTGGCCGACTTCACGCCGTTCGAGCAGATCGACAAGGCGCCGGAGGAGAAGGAGCGTGGGATCACGATCAACATCGCCCACGTCGAGTACCAGACGGAGAACCGCCACTACGCGCACGTCGACTGCCCGGGCCACGCGGACTACATCAAGAACATGATCACCGGTGCCGCCCAGATGGACGGCGCCATCCTCGTCGTCTCCGCCGCCGACGGCCCCATGCCCCAGACGCGCGAGCACGTGCTGCTCGCCCGTCAGGTGAACGTGCCCTACATCGTGGTCTTCCTGAACAAGGCGGACATGGTCGACGATCCCGAACTGCTCGACCTGGTGGAGCTCGAGGTTCGCGAGCTGCTGTCCTCCTACGAGTTCCCCGGCGACGACGTGCCGGTGATCGTCGGTTCGGCGCTGAAGGCGCTGGAGGGCGACGCCGACGCGATCGCGAAGATCGAGGAGCTCATGGCGGCCTGCGACCAGGCCATCCCCGAGCCCGTTCGCGACCTGGACAAGCCGTTCCTGATGCCGATCGAGGACATCTTCTCGATCACCGGGCGCGGCACGGTGGCCACCGGCCGTGTCGAGCGTGGATCGCTGCAGAAGATGTCCGAGGTCGAGCTGGTCGGGATCCGGCCGAACCGCAAGACGGTCGCGACCGACCTGGAGATGTTCCGCAAGCTCCTCGACGAGGTGCACGCCGGCGACAACGTCGGGATCCTGCTCCGTGGCGTGGACAAGGACGAGATCGAGCGCGGCCAGGTGCTGTCGAAGCCCGGTTCGATCACCCCGCACACGCAGTTCGAGGCGCAGGTCTACGTCCTGTCGAAGGACGAGGGCGGCCGCCACACGCCGTTCTTCAACGGGTACCGCCCGCAGTTCTACTTCCGCACGACGGACGTGACCGGGTCGGTCAAGTTCGAAGAGGGCACCGAGATGATCATGCCCGGCGACAACACCACCATGGAGATCGAGCTCATCAACCCGATCGCCATGGAGGAGGGCCTCCGTTTCGCCATCCGTGAGGGTGGGCGGACGGTGGGCGCCGGCCGCGTGATCAAGATCATCAAGTAGCCGGGATCAGCATGCGACGCCACACACGCCACCTCGACTCGCACCTTGCGGCCATCGGGCCGGCAGACGCCCGCGCCTGCGTTCGGCCGGCGGCGGTCGGAGGTGAGCGCTGATGGCCTCGCCGCGGATCCGCATCAAGCTCCGGGCCTACGATCACGAGATCCTCGATCAGGCCGCGCGTGACATCGTGCAGCACGTCACCCGCACCGGAGCGAAGGTGGTCGGGCCGGTCCCGCTGCCGACCGAGCGTTCGGTCTACACGGTGATCCGGGGGCCCCACAAGGACAAGGACAGCCGCGAGCACTTCCAGATGCTCACGCACAAGCGGCTGATGGACATCACGGATGCCACGTCGAAGACGGTGCAGGAGCTCCAGCGGCTCACGCTGTCGGCCGGCGTGGACATCGAGATCAAGCTGTAACGACGGGACGGGGACGGTTCGAGGGCGATGGGCGAGACGAAAGGCATCCTCGGCACGAAGCTCGGCATGACCGAGATCTTCACCGAGGACTCGCGCGCGGTGCCGGTGACGGTCATCCAGGCCGGACCGTGCGTGGTGACGCAGGTGAAGACGCCGGAGAACGACGGCTATTCGGCCGTCCAGCTCGCCTACGCCGAAGCGCGGAAGGGCAAGACGAACAAGCCCTCGGCGGGCCACTTCGACAAGGCCGGGATCAAGAAGCCGCTTCGGCACCTGGTCGAGCTTCGAACCGACGACGCCGGTTCGTACTCGCCCGGGCAGGAGATCACGGTCGACATCTTCGCCCCCGGCGAGCGCGCCGACGTCGTCGGTGTCTCGAAGGGCAAGGGGTTCACCGGCACCATGAAGCGCCACGGGTTCGGCGGCCTCGGGGCCTCGCACGGCACCGAGCGCAAGCACCGTTCACCGGGCTCGGTCGGTGCGGCGGCGGCGCCGTCGCGCGTGTTCCGCGGGATGCGCATGGCGGGCCAGCACGGGAACGCCCGCGTCACCGTGCTGAACCTCGAGGTGGTCGAAGCGGACACCGAGCGGAACCTGCTCCTGCTGCGCGGCGCGGTGCCCGGCCCCGCCGGCGGCCTGGTGATGATTCGGTCCGCCGTCAAGGGCGGCAACGGGAAGAAGGCGTAGCCATGGCGACGATCGAGGTGAAGGACGTCTCCGGAGCGTCTGCCGGCGAGCACGAGCTCCCCGAAGAGCTGTTCGGCGCGCCGGTGAACGTGCCGCTCATGCACCAGGTCGTCGTGGCCGGTGCGGCGTCGCGGCGCGCGGGCACGCACTCCACGAAGACACGCGGCGACGTGCGCGGCGGAGGCGTGAAGCCGTGGCGCCAGAAGGGAACAGGTCGCGCCCGGCAGGGTTCGATCCGCGCCCCGCACTGGGTCGGCGGCGGCGTGGCCCACGGGCCGACGCCCCACGACCACACGCTGCGCATCAACAAGAAGATGCGCAAGGGCGCCCTCAGGTCGGCGCTGACCGACGCGCTGGCCTCCGGGAAACTGGCGGTCGTCGAGACCCTCGCGTTCGACGAGCCGAAGACGAAGGCGGCCATGAAGGTGCTCGGCTCGCTCGGCCTGGAGGGCCGGGTGCTGATCGTGCTGTCGCGGCCCAACGACCCCACCGAGAAGTCGTTCCGGAACCTGCCCAGGGTTCGCATCTCATTCCCCGGCAACCTCACCACCTATGACGTGCTGGTCGCCGACCGTGTGCTGTTCACCCAGGCGGCGCTCGAGGTGCTGACGGGCCAGGACCCGGAGGCGGTCGAGACCGTCGTGACGGTGGAGGTCGAACGCAAGAAGGAGGTCGCGCGGTCGATCCCGTCGACGCCGCGGCGGCGGCGGCGCGGCGCAGCGGAGCCCGCCGAGGCGGAGCCGGCCGAGGCGGAAGCCGAGCCCGAAGAGGAATCCGAGGAGACCGACCAGTCGGCGGAGTCGGACGACGCCGCGAAGACCGCCGAGACGTCCTCCGTCGAGGACTCGGACGGCTCGTCGGACGACGCGGACGGGGAGGGCGACGAGCGATGAAGAGCCCCCGCGACGTCGTCATTCGCCCGATCGTGTCCGAGAAGTCCTACGCCGGGCTCGAGCAGAACTCCTACACGTTCCTCGTGGCCCGCGATTCGAACAAGACCGAGATCAAGGAAGCCATCCAGCAGATCTGGAACGTCCGCGTGGAGAACGTGAACACCATGATCCGCAAGGGCAAGACCAAGCGCACGCGGTTCGCCAAGGGCAAGCGGCCCGACCACAAGCACGCGGTCGTGAAGCTCGCGCCCGGCGACACCATCGAGATCTTCGAAGCGAAGGGCCCGTAACCGACCATGCCGATCCGCAAGTACAAGCCCACCACGCCCGGACGCCGCGGCGCCAGCGTCTCCTCGTTCGAGGAGGTCACGCGCACCGGCTCCGAGAAGTCGCTCACCCGCAAGATGACCAGCAAGGCGGGCCGGAATGCCTACGGGCGCGTGACCGCCAGACACCAGGGCGGCGGGCACAAGCGCCAGTACCGGTTGATCGACTTCCGTCGGAACAAGGACGGAATCCCCGCGAAGGTGGCGGAGATCGAGTACGACCCGAACCGCACCGCCCGGATCGCGCTGCTGCACTACGCCGACGGCGAGAAGCGCTACATCCTGGCGCCGAAGGGGCTCGAGCAGGGCGCGGCGGTCGAATCCGGTCCCGGCGCCGACATCAGGCCGGGGAACGCGCTGCCGCTGTTGAACATCCCCGTCGGCACCGTGATCCACGCCGTCGAGCTCAAGCCGGGCGGTGGCGCCAAGATGGGCCGCTCCGCCGGCACCGGCATCCAGCTGTTGGCGAAGGAAGGCGAGCGTGCAACGCTTCGGCTTCCATCCGGCGAGATCCGCATGGTCGATGCGCGCTGCCGGGCGACGGTCGGCGAGGTCGGGAACGCCGAGAACGAGCTGATAGCCTGGGGGAAGGCTGGCCGCAACCGCTGGCGCGGGAAGCGCCCGAGCGTTCGCGGCGTGGCCATGAACCCCGTCGACCACCCCATGGGTGGTGGGGAAGGCAAGTCCAGCGGCGGCCGTCACCCGACGAGCCCGTGGGGCACGAAGGAAGGCCGCACCCGCAAGCCGAAGCCCTCGGACAAGTTGATCGTCCGCCGGGCGTCCAAGCGAGGAAGAAGGTAGGGAGGCTTCGTGCCGCGTTCGATCAAGAAAGGGCCGTTCGTCGACGACCACCTGATGGCGAAGATCGTCGACATGAACCGACGGGGCGACAAGCGGGTCATCAAGACCTGGTCGCGCCGTTCGACGATCGTGCCCGAGATGGTGGGCCACACGCTCGCGGTGCATGACGGCCGCAAGCACGTGCCGGTCTACGTCACCGAGTCCATGGTCGGCCACAAGCTCGGGGAGTTCGCGCTCACGCGGACGTTCCGGACGCACGGCCACCACACCGAGCGCAGCACGGCGCTGAAGTAGGGAAGAGGCGAAGACCGGATGGAAGGCAAAGCGTCGGCGAAGTACGTCCGCGTCGCGCCCCGAAAGGTGCGGCGGACGATCGACATGATCCGGGGGCGTCAGATCGACGACGCCCGCCGCGTGCTTCGCTTCTCCCAGCTCGGCCCGAATCCGCTGGTGCTGAAGGTGCTGAACTCCGCCGTGGCGAACGCCGAGCAGCGCAACGCCATCCCGGAGAACCTGTACGTGTCGGCGGCATGGGTCGACGAGGGGCCGACGCTCAAGCGGTTCCGGCCGCGCGCCTACGGCCGGGCGACCCGGATCCGCAAGCGCACGAGCCATGTGACGGTTGAGGTCAAGACGTTGAGGAGCGCAGGTGGGGCATAAGGTTCACCCGTACGGGTTCCGGCTGGGGATCATCTATCCCTGGAAGAGCAAGTGGTACGCGGGCAAGGAATACGCGGCCTGGCTGCACCAGGACGACCTGATCCGGCGCTACATCCGCCGCAAGCTGTCGCGTGCCGGCATCTCCAGCGTCGACATCGAGCGCAAGGGCGACCAGATCCAGGTCTTCATCCGCACCGCGCGGCCCGGCATCGTGATCGGCCGCAAGGGCGCCGAGGTCGACCGCATCCGCAAGGACATCGAGAAGATCACCGGCAAGCGCGTCGACGTCAAGGTCGAGGACATGAACCAGGCGGCGACCGAGTCGCGCCCGGAGACGGACGCGGCCCTCCTCGCGCAGGGGATCGCCGAACAGCTGGTCGGCCGCGTCTCGTTCCGCCGCGCCATGCGCCGCGCGACCCAGACGGCCATGAAGGCCGGCGCGCTGGGCGTGCGGGTGCAGACGGGCGGTCGCCTGGGCGGCGCCGAGATGAGCCGCCGGGAGTGGTACCGCGAGGGCCGCGTGCCTCTGCACACCCTCCGGGCGAAGATCGACTACGCCACCGCCGAGGCGAAGACCACCTTCGGCGTGATCGGCGTGAAGGTCTGGGTCTACCACGGTGACGAGCTCGGCACGCAGGAGCGTGAGATCGAACGCGCCCGCGCCCGGGCACTGGCCGCGGCCAGCGAGCGCGCCGCCGGCGGCGCCTCCACCGGCGCGCTCATCACCGACACCCGCGAGCTGGATGGCTCGGCGCGTCCGACGCCCGAGGTCCGCGACCCCGGCCAGCAGAAGCCGGGGCCACGCCAGGGCCCGCGCAGGCCGGGTCGTCCCGGCGGGCCGGGCCGGCCCAGGCCGGGAGGAG
The DNA here is from genome assembly GCA_040414485.1 of Actinomycetota bacterium. Classification (GTDB taxonomy): domain Bacteria; phylum Actinomycetota; class UBA4738; order UBA4738; family UBA4738; genus JBEDUK01. Next base: position 25,115 of record JBEDUK010000056.1, on the reverse strand, counting down.
GGCGTCCCTAGATGCTCATCCCCAAGCGCGTCAAGCACCGCAAGCAGCACCGCGGCCGCATGCGCGGCCAGGCGAAGGGCGGCACCGAGGTGCACTTCGGCGACTTCGGCCTGCTCGCCCTGGAGCCCGGCTGGATCACGAACCGTCAGATCGAGGCGGCCCGTGTCGCCATGACCCGCCACATCCGCCGCGGCGGCAAGGTCTGGATCAACATCTTTCCGGACAAGCCCATCACGAAGAAGCCCGCCGAGACCCGTATGGGCTCCGGGAAGGGCAACCCGGAGGCCTGGGTCGCCGTCGTGAAGCCCGGCCGGGTCATGTTCGAGCTGTCGGGCGTCCCCGAATCGGTCGCCCGTGAGGCGATCCGCCGCGCGGCCATGAAGCTTCCCATCAAGGCGAAGTTCGTGACGCGTGTCGGCGTCGCGGGGGGGGTCGAAGGATGAGGGCCGCCGAGCTCCGCGAGATGCCGGACGACGAGCTGCTGGCCCGGCTGGAGAGCCTGAAGGAGGAGCTGTTCAACCTTCGGTTCCAGTCGGCGACCGGCCAGCTCGACAACCCGATGCGGATCAAGGACGTCCGTCACGACGTGGCGCGGGTGCTCACCATCCTGCGGGGCAGACAGTCCGAGGAGGACCTGCGTCTTGCCGTCCAGGAGGCCGACCGCCGCTCGCTCGAAGAGCGCCGCGAGGCCATCGCCAGCGGCGAGCTCAAGGGCACCACGCTCGCGGACGCGAGCAACGCCGCCGCGATCGAGCAGGAGGCGGCCGCCGGCGCGGAGTTCGTGCCTGAGGACGGCGACGACGAGGAAGAGGAAGGGGCGTAGCAGTGCCGCACGTTGACCAGGAGGAGCCGAACGCACGCGCGGCGCGCAAGGTGCGAACCGGCATCGTCGTGTCCGACGCCATGGACAAGACGGTGGTCGTGCGCATCTCGACCGCGTTCCGGCACCCGATGTACGGCAAGATCGTGCGCCGCTCCTCCAAGTTCAAGGCGCACGACGAGGCCGGCGAGGCGCACGTGGGGGACCGCGTGCGGATCATGGAGACCCGACCGCTGTCGAAGACGAAGCGCTGGCGCGTGGTCGAGGTCGTCGAGCGGGCGAAGTAGGAACGCTGAGGAGCCGAGCGAACAGATGATCCAGCAGGAGACACGGTGCCGCGTCGCGGACAACACGGGGGCCAAGGAGGTCCTGTGCATCCGCGTGCTCGGCGGCTCGGGGCGTCGCTATGCGCGCGTGGGCGACGTGATCGTCGGCTCCGTGAAGGACGCCCTGCCGGGCGGCGCGGTGAAGAAGGGCGACGTCGTCAAGGCGGTCGTCGTCCGGACCGCCAAGGAGAAGCGCCGGCCGGACGGCTCCTACATCCGCTTCGACGACAACGCGGTCGTGCTGATCAACGATCAAAGGAACCCGCGCGGGACCCGCATCTTCGGACCCGTCGCGCGAGAACTGAGGGACAAGCGTTTCATGAAGATCATCTCGCTCGCACCGGAGGTGCTGTAGATGGCCGGCGTGGCGATCCGCAAGAACGACGAGGTCCAGGTGATCTCGGGCAAGGACCGGGGCAAGCGTGGGCGCGTCATCCACGTGATGCCGGAGAAGCGTCGCGTGCTGGTCGACGGCGTGGCCCGGGCGAGGAAGGCCACCCGCACCACGGGCAGGCGCTCGGCAAGCGGCCAGCAGCTGCAGCAGGGCGGCATCATCGACACGGAGCTGTTCATCGACCTGTCGAACGTGATGCTGGTCTGCAAGAACTGCGGCCGCGCCACCCGGGTGGGCCACCGCACGGAGGACGGCGTGAAGGCCCGGATCTGCAAGAAGTGCGATTCGGAGACGTGACGGGACGAGATCGAATGGCGAACACGAACGGATCGGCGACCACGCCCAGGCTGAAGGCCCGCTACCGCGACGAGCTGCTGCCGCGGCTCGAGAAGGAGCTCGGCTACGCGAACCCGATGCGGGTTCCGCGCCTGGAGAAGATCGTGGTGAACATGGGCGTCGGCGACGCCATCAAGGAGCCGAAGCTCCTCGACGCGGCGCTGGAGGACCTCGGGATCATCACCGGCCAGAAGGCCGCGGTGACCCGCGCCAGGAAGTCCATCGCGGGGTTCAAGCTTCGCGAGGGCATGTCGATCGGCGCGAAGGTGACGCTTCGCGGCGCGCGGATGTGGGAGTTCCTGGACCGCCTGCTGTCCACGGCGCTCCCCAGGATCCGCGACTTCCGGGGTCTGAACCCAGGCGCGTTCGACGGCCACGGCAACTATTCGCTCGGCGTGACCGAGCAGCTGATCTTCCCTGAGATCGACTACGACAAGATCGTGAAGACCCGCGGCATGGACATCACCGTCGTGACCACGGCCACGACCGACGACGAAGCGCGCGCCCTGCTCCGGGCGCTCGGGTTCCCGTTCGCCGGAGACCCGCCCGTGAGCGTGGCGGCGTCGGCCTGATGGTCAAGGTGCGGCACGGATTCGATTAAAGGACTGGGATGGCGAAGAAGGCACTGATCGAGAAGCAGCAGCGGCCGCCGAAGTTCGGCGTGCGCGCGTACACGCGATGCGCGCGGTGCGGACGGCCCCGCGCCGTCTACCGGAAGTACCTCCTGTGCAGGATCTGCTTCCGCGAGATGGCGCACCAGGGCGAACTGCCGGGCATCACGAAGGCGTCGTGGTGAGGGGGCCCGCATGGTCATGACCGATCCGATCGCGGACATGCTCACCCGTATCCGCAACGCGAGCACCGCCCACAAGGACGAGATCGTGCTGCCGGCGTCGAACCTCAAGCGCCGGATCGCCGAGATCCTCGTCCAGGAGGGTTACATCGAGGGTGTCTCCTCGCAGGGCGAGGGGAAGGACCGCACGCTCACGATCCAGATGAAGTACGGACCGAATCGGGAACGGACGATCACGGGCATCTCGCGCGTGTCGAAGCCCGGCTCGCGCGTGTACGCGGGGCGCGACGACGTGCCGCGCGTGCTCGGTGGGCTGGGGATCGCTATCCTGTCCACCTCGCAAGGCCTGCTGACCGATCGTCAGGCGCGCAAGCGCGGCGTCGGCGGCGAGGTCGTCGCCCGCGTCTGGTAGGGCCGACGTCACAACGACCACGAGTTGAAGAAGAGGATTCGAACGTGTCCAGGATCGGAAGGCAGCCGGTGACCATCCCTTCGGGGGTGAAGATCGCCATCGACGGGCCGGTTGTGACCGTCACGGGTCCGAAGGGCACGCTCTCGCAGGCCGTGTCGCCGGACATGCGGATCGCCATCGACGACGGGACGCTGACCGTGAGCCGTCCGACCGACGGCCGTGAGCACCGTTCGCTGCACGGCCTGACCCGGACGCTCATCGCGAACATGGTCGAGGGCGTCACGAACGGCTACGAGAAGCGCCTGGAGATCGTGGGCGTCGGCTATCGCGCGGCCATGAAGGGCGACGACATCGAGTTCGCGCTCGGGTACTCGCACTCGATCGTGTTCCCGGCGCCGGACGGGATCGAATTCGAGGTTCCGGCACCGACGCGGGTGACGGTGCGCGGGATCGACAAGCAGCAGGTCGGCCAGGTCGCGGCGAACATCCGGAAGCTGCGCAAGCCCGAGCCCTACAAGGGCAAGGGCATCAGGTACGAGGGCGAATACGTTCGGAAGAAGGCGGGCAAGGCCGCCAAGGGAGGCGCATAGGCGATGCAGCCGGGACGGAAGCGTACGGCGCTCGCGCGGCGGCATCACCGCGTCCGCAAGAAGGTCGTCGGCACGGCCGAGCGGCCTCGCCTGGCGGTGTTCCGATCGAACCGCCACATCTACGCCCAGCTGATCGACGATCGGGCCGCACGCACGATCGCCTCGGCCTCCGACGCGACGATCGAGGCGGCATCGGGTGCCGACGGCGCGAAGAAGGACGCCTCGGGTGACGGCGCCGCGGAGGCCGAATCGGGCAAGACCGCCCGCGCGCGCGAGGTGGGCAAGGCGCTCGCGGCGTCGGCGCGCGCGGCCGGCATCGAGCGGGCCGTGTTCGACCGGGGCGGCCGGCTCTATCACGGACGGGTGAGGGCGCTCGCCGAAGGCGCGCGCGAAGGAGGCTTGAAGATCTAGATGCGGCGGTACGACAGCGCGGCGGAGCGTTCGCCATACGAGGAGCGGGTGGTCTCGATCAATCGCGTGGCCAAGGTGGTCAAGGGCGGCCGGCGGTTCTCGTTCACCGCGCTCGTGGTGGTCGGCGACAAGGCCGGGCGGGTCGGCGTGGGGCACGGCAAGGCCAAGGAGGTGCCCGCGGCGATCCAGAAGGGCGTCGACGTCGCGAAGCGGAACATGATCACCGTGCCCATGATGGGCTCGACCATCCCGCACGACGTGATCGGCGAGGAGGGTGCGGGCCGCGTGCTGCTCAAGCCGGCGTCGCCGGGGACCGGCGTCATCGCCGGCGGGCCGGTGCGCGCCGTGATCGAGGCGGCGGGGATCAACGACGTGCTGTCGAAGTCGCTCGGCTCGTCGAACCCCATCAACATGGTGCACGCCACCATCCGCGCGCTGACGGAACTGCGGCGGCCCGAGCAGATCGCGAAGCTGCGCGATCGCCGGTTGGAGGACGTGGCTCCCCGCCCGATGCTCGACGCGGTGGCCGCGGCCGACGTCGCCCTGCGTGAGCGCCGTGTGGAGTCCGGCCTCGACGAGGCTGCGGAGGCGTGACCATGGCGAAGGTGAAGGTGACCCAGGTCCGCAGCGTGATCGACCGCCCGAAGGATCAGAAGCGCACCATCCGCGCGCTGGGCCTGCATCGGATGAACGATTCGGTGACGAAGGACGACCGGCCGGAGATCCGCGGGATGATCGCGAAGGTCGCGCACCTGGTGCGCGTGGAGGACGTATCCGAATGAAGCTCCATCATCTCCGTCCCGCCGAGGGCTCGACCCGTCCGCGCAGGCGCGTGGGCCGGGGGAAGGCCGCCGGTCAGGGGAAGACCGCCGGTCGCGGCACCAAGGGCTGGGGCGCCCGGCACAATCCGAAGCTCGGCTTCGAGGGCGGCCAGATGCCCCTGCAGCGGCGGGTTCCGAAGCTGAAGGGCTTCACGAACCCCGGCAAGATCGAATGGGCCGTGGTGAACGTGGACCGGCTCGGCGAGACGTTCGACGCGGGCGCCGCCGTGTCGCCGCAGGATCTCGTCGACCGCGGCATCGTCCGCAAGGGCCTGCCGGTGAAGGTGCTGGGCCGCGGTGAGATCGATCGGGCGCTCACCGTGCAGGCGCACGCGGTGTCCGAGGCCGCTCGTGGCAAGATCGAGGCGGCCGGCGGCTCCGTCGAAGTGATCGAGAGCCGGTAGACTTCAGGCGGACCCCGGTGCGAGGGGACCGACCCGGGACGAGACCAGTAGGTAGAGGGAACAGGTTGCTGTGCTGAGGGCGTTCGTCAACGCGTTCAAGATTCCGGACCTTCGCAAGAAGATCCTGTTCACCCTCGGCATCATCGCGATCTACCGGCTGGGCTCGCACGTTCCGGTTCCGAACATCGAGGTCGAGAAGCTCCAGCAGGCCGTGCAGAACAGCGGCCAGAGCCTCCTGCAGTTCATCGACCTGTTCTCCGGCGGAGCGCTCACGAAATTCGCGGTGTTCTCCCTGGGGATCATGCCGTACATCACCAGCTCGATCATCATGCAGCTGCTGGTCGTGGTCATCCCGCGCCTGGAGCAGTGGCACAAGCAGGGCGAGATCGGGCAGAAGAAGATCACCCAGTGGACGCGCTACATGACCGTCGTGCTGGCCTTGCTGCAGTCCACCGGCCTGGTGTTCCTCTTCCACAGCTCCCAGTTCGACGTGGTCCGGCACTTCGACGCCCCGCACGTCGCGTTCATGGTGCTCATCCTGGTTGCCGGTACCGCAATGATCATGTGGCTCGGCGAGCTGATCACCCAGCGCGGCATCGGCAACGGCATGTCGCTGATCATCTTCACGAGCATCATCTCGCGCCTGCCCGCCCAGGGCCTGGCCCTGCTGCACGAGGGCGGCACGGGGAAGTTCATCTTCTTCCTGATCCTCGGGCTGGCCATCATCGTCGCGGTGGTGTTCATGGAGCAGGGGCAGCGCCGGATCCCCGTCCAGTACGCCAAGCGGGTGGTCGGCCGGCGGATGACCACCGGGACCAGCACCTACATCCCGCTGAAGGTCAACCAGGCCGGTGTGATCCCGATCATCTTCGCCTCGTCGGTCCTGTACTTCCCGACGCTGCTGGCCAGCGTGATCCACGCCCAGTGGTTCCAGGACTTCGTCAACAATTACCTGGCGAACTCCGCGGACCCCGTCTACATGGTCCTGTACGGCCTGCTCGTGGTGTTCTTCGCCTACTTCTACACGGCCATCGCGTTCAACCCGATCGAGACGGCCGACAACATCCGCAAGTACGGAGGGTTCATCCCCGGCATCCGGCCCGGGCAGCCCACGGCTGAATACCTGTCCGGCGTGCTGAACCGGATCACGCTCCCCGGGTCCCTCTTCCTGGCGACCATCGCGTTGCTGCCGTCCGTGTTCCTGGCCATCTGGAGCATCAACGCGTTTCCGTTCGGCGGGACGTCCGTGCTGATCACGGTCGGCGTCGCGCTCGAGACCATGAAGCAGCTCGAATCACAGCTGCTCATGCGCCACTACGAAGGCTTCCTGCGGACCTGAGCGTGAGGCGGTCGAGGCCGTGAGGCTCGTCCTGCTCGGGCCACCCGGCGCCGGCAAGGGGACCCAGGCGGCGAAACTGGCCAGCCGGTACCGGCTCGATCACATCTCCACCGGCGACATCCTTCGCCAGAACGTGGCCGACGGAACGGAGCTCGGACGCCAGGCGAGGGCGTTCATGGACCGTGGAGACCTGGTGCCGGACGACCTCGTCGTCGCCATGCTCGTCGAACGGCTGGGATCGGCGTCGTCCGGGTTCATCCTGGACGGCTTCCCTCGCACGGTCGCGCAGGCCGAAGCCCTCGGCGAGGCGCTGCGCGATCGCGGGCTCGACCTGGACGCCGTCCTGAGCTTCGAGATCGATCCGGAGGCCGTCGTCGCGCGGCTGTCGGCCCGGCGGACCTGTCCGGTCTGTCAGCGTGCCTACAACCTGATGAGCGCGCCGCCCCGGACGGACGAGGTGTGCGACGACGACGGCGCGGGCCTGATCCAGCGCGACGACGACCGGCCGGAGGTGATCAGGCGACGGCTGCAGGTGTTCGACGAGCAGACCGCGCCGGTGCGGGCCTTCTACGATGGCCGCGGACTGGTCCGGCCGGTGGACGCCGAGGGGACCGAGGAGGAGGTCTTCGAGCGGGCCGTCGCCGTCCTGCCGGATCTGGAGGACACGGCGTGATCACGCTCAAGTCTTCATCGGAACTGGACCGGATGCGCGTCGCGGGCCGGGTGACGGCCCTGACCATCGTCCGGGTCCTCGACGAGATGCGCCCGGGGATGACCACGCTCGATCTGGACCGGATCGCCGAGCGTTCGATCCGCGCGGAGGGCTGCACGCCGTCGTTCCTCGGGTACCGCGGGTTCCCGGGTTCGATCTGCACCTCGCTCAACGACGAGGTGGTGCACGGCATCCCGTCGCGACACCGCGTTGTCCGGGAGGGCGATCTGCTGTCGCTCGACGTCGGCGCGGTCTACGAGGGCTACCACGGGGACTCGGCGGTGTCGGTGTTCGTGGGCGGCCGTGCTCCATCGGAGGAGGTCGCGCGGCTGGTCAAGGTCACCGAGTCGGCGCTGTACGAGGGGATCGCGGCGCTGCAGCCGGGTGGCAGGATCTCCGACATCGGGCATGCGGTCCAGGGGGTCGTGGAACCGGCCGGCTACAGCCTCGTGCGCGAATACGGCGGGCACGGCGTGGGGAGGGCCCTGCACGAGGACCCGATCGTGCTGAACTACGGCCGGCCGGGCCGCGGTCCGCTGATCAAGCCGGGCATGGTGATCGCCATCGAGCCGATGGTGAACCTCGGCAGTGCCCCGACGCGCATCCTGGAGGACGACTGGACGGTGGTCACCGCCGACGGTTCGATCTCGGCGCACTTCGAGCACACGATCGCCGTGACCTCGGACGGTCCGGAGATCCTGACGGTGGCGTCCCGTTGATGGCCGCCTGTGCAGGGCTTTGCCCTCGGCGCAGGGTGACGGTCGCGGTCTCCTGACCTATACTCGTCAAGGATCGCCTCGGGCAATCGCCTGGGGCGTTTCAACGTGTCGATCGATAACCGGCGGAGCATTGGCGAAAAAAGATGCGATCGAGGTCGAGGGTACGGTCGTGGAACCGTTGCCTAACGCCATGTTCCGGGTTGAGCTCGACAACGGACACAGGGTTCTGACACACATCTCGGGCAAGATGCGGATGAATTACATCCGGATCCTCCCGGGGGATCGGGTGCTGGTGGAGCTGTCGCCGTACGACCTCGAGCGGGGACGGATCGTCTACCGGTACCGGTAGATCGAACAACGAGAGAGCGAGACGAACGATGAAGGTCCGTCCGTCGGTCAAGAAGATGTGCGAGAAGTGCAAGATGATCCGCCGGCACGGGCGGGTCATGGTGATCTGCTCGAACCCCCGTCACAAGCAGCGGCAGGGCTAGGGCGGCGAGAGGAGAGGCGTAGTGGCTCGGATCGCAGGTGTCGACCTCCCGCGCGACAAGCGCGTGGACGTGGCCCTTCGCTACATCTACGGCATCGGCCCCACGCGCTCGCTGAAGATCGTTCAGGGACTCGACCTGGACGGCGGTCGCAAGGTCCGCGACCTCACGGACGAGGAGGTCATCCGGATCCGTGATTTCATCGACGCGAACTTCAAGGTCGAAGGGGACCTCCGCCGCGAGGTCGCTCAGGACATCAAGCGCAAGATCGAGATCGGTTGCTACCAGGGGATTCGGCACCGCCGGAGCCTCCCGGTGCACGGCCAGCGCACGCACACGAACGCCCGCACCCGCAAGGGGCCGAAGAAGACCGTGGGCGTGCGGCGCAAGAAGGGCAAGTAGACAAATGGCGAAGCCCAAGGCGAAGAAGACCCGGCGCAGGGAGAAGAAGAACATCTCCCACGGCCAGGCGCACATCAAGTCCACGTTCAACAACACGATCGTGACGATCACGGACCTGGACGGGAACACCCTGTCTTGGGCGAGCGCCGGCAACGTCGGGTTCAAGGGCTCGCGGAAGTCGACGCCGTTCGCGGCGCAGCTGGCCGCGGAGGCGGCCGCCCGGCGAGCCCAGGAGCACGGCCTGACGAAGGTCGACGTGTTCGTCAAGGGCCCGGGCTCGGGGCGCGAGACGGCGATCCGTTCGCTGGCCGCCGCGGGTCTGGAGATCCTGGGGATCCAGGACGTCACGCCGGTGCCGCACAACGGCGTCCGGCCTCGCAAGCGCCGCAGGGTCTAGCCGGCTCGCACGGCGCCTCCACGGCGCCCACTCCCGCGATCGCGGCCCGCCGCGGGCGCGGATGCACGACAGCACCACACGCAGTAGGACAGGAACACGAGCGACGGGGCAGAAACGGATGATCCCCCGGCGCAAGGAGGGTACCCGCAGTGCTCATCGTCACCAGGCCGCGGATCGAGGAAGAGGTTCTCTCCCCGACCCGCTCGAAGTTCTCCGTCGAGCCCCTGGAGCCGGGATTCGGCTACACGCTCGGCAACGCGCTCCGGCGCACGCTGCTGTCGTCCATCCCGGGCGCGGCGATCTCGTCCGTGCGCATCGACGGCGTCCTGCATGAGTTCTCGACGATCCCGAAGGTGACCGAGGACGTCACCGACGTGATCCTCAACCTCAAGCACCTCGTGATCCGGTCCGAGGTGGACGAGCCGGCGACGGCATACCTGCGGGCGAAGGGCCCCGGGACCGTCACCGCCGGTGACATCCAGCCGCCTGCCGGCGTGGAGATCCTCAACGGCGACCTGCACATCGCCACGCTCGGCCGCGGAGCGAGCCTCGAGCTCGAGATGGTGATCGAGCGCGGCGTGGGGTACGTGTCCGCCGACCGGAACAAGAAGCCACGCGACCCCATCGGCGTGATCCCGGTGGACTCGATCTTCTCGCCCGTGCGCCGCGTGACCTACGCCGTGGAGAACACGCGCGTCGAGCAGATGACCGACCGCGACCGCCTGATCCTCGACGTCGAGACGAACGGCGCGATCACCGCGCGGGAGGCCGTCGCGTCCGCAGGGAACACCATGCTCGAGCTGGTGACGCTGTTCTCCGAGCTGGCCGAGACCGACCACGTGCGTGTTGCGGAGCTGGAGGAGGAGGAGGACGAGGGCGACAAGGCGCTCACCGTCGAGGAGCTGAACCTGTCGGTGCGCTCGTACAACTGCCTCAAGCGCGAGGGCATCAACACCGTGGGCGACCTGATCCAGAAGAGCGAGGCCGAGCTGATGGACATCCGCAACTTCGGCCAGAAGTCGATCGACGAGGTCAAGGGCAAGCTGGAAGAGCTGGGATACAGCCTCCGCGAAGAGTGATCGCGGCGCGGGAGCAGGGGAGCGAAGGAGAACAAGATGCCGAGACCGAAACGGGGGCCCCGGCTGGGCAGCGGGCCCGATCATCAGGGGCTGCTGCTGGGAACCCTTGCCGCGCAGCTGTTCACGTCCGAGCGGATCACCACCACCGAGGCGAAGGCCAAGGCGCTGCGCCCGTACGCGGAGCACCTGATCACCTTCGCCAAGCGCGGTGACGTGCACGCCCGGCGCCAAGTTCTGAAGGACATCCCCGACCGCGACGTGGTGCACAAGCTGTTCGCCGACATCGGGCCTCGGTACGCCGAGCGCGCCGGCGGCTACACACGGATCATGAAGATGGGGCAGCGCAAGGGCGACGGAGCGCCGATGGCGCTCATCGAACTGCTCCCTGGCGAAGAGGAATAGGTCGCCCGTTCGCTCCAGCAGGAGTCCGTTCGGTGCTCGGACGGCGCTTCGCGCCGCCTGGTCGTCGCTCGCGGACACCGGCCGTCGCGGTTCGAAATCGGCCTGATTGGTCAGGCTTCCCGTGAGCATCATTCGGCTTCTGCTTGCGTACGACGGGACGGACTTTCATGGGTGGGCTCGCCAGCCGCGCGCGCGGACCGTTCAGGGTGTGATCGAAGAGGCGCTCGCGCCGATGATGGGCGGGACTGCGCCGCGGCTTTCGGTGGCGGGTCGGACCGACACCGGGGTGCACGCGTTCGGCCAGGTCGCGTCGTTCGAGGCGTCTCGCACGCTGGAGCCTGCCCATGTGCTGCGGGCACTGAACGCGCGGCTCGCTCCCGAGGTGGTTGTCAGGGCGGCTCGGCGCGCCCCTGAGGGGTTCGATGCGCGGCACAGCGCGACGGGCCGAACCTACCGCTACAGGATCGGCACGGCCGGGTCGCCCGACCCGTTCACGGCGCGCTACGTGTGGCATCGGCCGGCACGGACCGCCATCGGCGCGATGCGCAGAGCGGCCACGCTCCTGGTGGGCGAGCATGACTTCGCATCCTTCTGCCGGCGTCCCGAACCGCCCGCCGGAACCGTGCGCCGCGTGGAGCGCATCGCCGTGTCCCGCGCGGGCGACGAGGTACGCGTCACGGCGAGCGCGAACGCGTTCTGCCATCAGATGGTCCGAAGCCTCGTCGGGACGCTCGTCCGCGTCGGTGACGGCCGCGTGGACGCGGAGGCGATCACCGATATCCTCGCTGCCGGCGACCGTTCGCTGGCCTCCCCGATCGCGCCCCCGCACGGGCTCACGCTCGTCGCCGTGCGGTACGGCGGCCCGGCGTACCCAAGTCTTTGACGCTTCGCGAACGGCCTCGGTACACTGGATGACCGGCCATCCGGCCTGCGGTTTCTTTCCGATCGAACTCTGATGGGACCTGATGCACGCGTGAGCGCGAAGACCTACACACCACGTCCTCGGGACATCGAACGCAAGTGGTACGTCATCGATGCCCAGGACGCCGTGCTGGGGCGCCTGGCCACCGAGGTGGCGGCGATCCTGCGCGGCAAGCACAAGCCCATGTTCGCCCCGCACATGGACACCGGCGACCACGTCATCGTCGTGAATGCGGCCGGGATCCGCATGACCGGCGCGAAGGCCGAGCAGAAGGTGTACTACCGGCACTCGGGCTACCCGGGTGGCATCCGCGAGCAGCGGTATTCGAAGCTGCTGGCCGAGCGGCCGACGCTGGTGGTCGAGAAGGCCATCCGGGGCATGCTCCCGAAGACGCGGCTCGGCCGGCAGATGATCTCGAAGCTCGCCGTGTACGCCGGGCCCGAGCATCCGCATGCGGCCCAGAAGCCGGAGCCCGTGAGCCTCGGGCAGGTCCCCGCGTGGAGCGGCATCGCAGCGCCGAAGCCGCCCAAGCCGAAGAAGGCGCCGGCGGACAAGCCGGCGAAGGAGACCACGGGCGGAGCATCCAGGTCGCGTTCGCGCGCCGGGTCGGCCGGTGGTTCCCCCGGGACGTCGCCCGCGGGATCCAGGGCACGCTCCGCCCGCTCGGGCAAGACCAGCGGTTCCGCTCGCCGCGGTTCGGGCACCGCATCCACCGCGAAGAAGTCGAGCGCCGCGCGCCAAGCGAAGGAGTCGTAGAGAGTGCAGGACGAACCCACCACCGCCCCGGACGAACCCACCACCGCCGCGGAAGAGCCGACCACCACCCCCTCCGAGCCGACCGAGCCGACCACCGCGCCGTCGGAGCCGACCGAGCCGGTCGCTCCGGCCGAGACGCCTGAGGGAGCCCTTTCCCAGGATGAGTTGCGGGCGGCGTTCAACACCGAGACGACGTCCGAGGCGCCCGTCCCGGCCCCGCGCGCGGATCAGCCCCCGGAAGCACCGCCGGTCGAGCAGACGGGCACCGGGCGCGGACTGGGCACAGGGCGCCGCAAGGAGGCCGTCGTGCGCGTGCGCCTCATTCCCGGTGACGGCAGGTACATGCTGAACGGCCGTTCGCTCGAGGAGTACTTCCCCGGCCGTGTGCACCGCATGCAGGTCACCGCGCCCCTTCGGACCGCGGGTCGTGACAAGGACTTCGACGTGATCGCGCGGCTCCACGGCGGCGGTGTGAGCGGCCAGGCGGGCGCGCTGCAGTTGGGCATCGCCCGAGCGCTGCTCGATCTGGACACGTCGCTCCGGCCGGCGCTGAAGGGCGAGGGCATGCTCACCCGCGACGCGCGCGAGAAGGAGCGTCGCAAGTACGGTCTGAAGAAGGCCCGGAAGGCGCCTCAGTACTCGAAGCGCTAGACCCGGCCTGCAGGTCGGCCCGGCCTGCCGACACGGCCTCTATTCGGTCTGACCCTCCGCGTCCACCGCATCCAACGCCGCGTCGTTTGCGTGGCGCTGCGCCTCTTCGATCACCGCGCGCGCCTGTTCCTCGAGCTCTTCGGGCACCCAGACGAAGCTCCCGCCGATGCGATACGGGCCTTCCGTCATCCCGCGGAGGGCGGCGGGGATGCCCGCTGCCTCGAGCAACCCACGGACCACCTCGGCCTCGGGGGCGCTGGCGGTGGCGAACACCTGGACCTGCCGGTCGGGGTATTGATCGTCATCTGGGCCGGTCATCGCCCCCGTAAGATAGCCCATCGTGCCGAGGATGTTCGGGACGGACGGGGTCCGGGGACTGGCCGGCGCCGAGTTGACCGGGGAGCTCGCGTACCGGATCGGCCGGGCCGCCGTCATCGCGCTTGCCGACGCCGGCGGCGGCCGTCCGGCGATCGCGGTCGGCCGGGACACGCGCGCTTCGGGCGAGTTCCTGGAGGCAGCGCTGGTGGCCGGCATCTGCTCGGCCGGCGGCGACGCGCTGCTGCTGGGCGTCGCGACGACGCCGGGGGTGGCGTTCCTGACCCGAGACCTCGGGGCCAGGGCGGGCACGGTGATCTCCGCCTCGCACAATCCGGCCGAGTACAACGGCATCAAGCTGTTCGACCAGAGCGGCTTCAAGCTCGCCGACGACGTCGAGGATCTGGTCGAGTCCATCACCGGTGAGGATGGCGTGACACCCGCCGCCGGCCGCGCGATCGGCCGCGTCCGGACGGTCTCGGATGCGCACGATCGCTACCTTCGGCACCTGCTGGCAGGCGTCGGACGGGACCTGGCCGGGATGCGCCTGGTGGTCGACTGCGCGAACGGTGCCGCCTCGGAACTGGCGCCTGATCTGCTTCGAAGCCTGGGTGCGGAAGTGCACGCGATCCACGACCAGCCCGACGGGTGGAACATCAACGCGGGGTGCGGCGCGACCAGGCCGGAGGTGGTCGCCGAGGCGGTCGTGCGGCTCGGCGCCGACGCCGGGGTCACCCATGACGGGGACGCCGACCGCGCCCTCTTCGCCGACGCCGCCGGCAACGTCGTCGACGGGGACCAGGTGCTGGCGGCGTGCGCGCTGGACCTCCACGAGTGCGGCGCGCTGGCCGGCGGCCTGGTCGTGACCACGGTGATGGCGAACCTCGGGTTCGGTGCGGCCATGGCGGGCGCCGGGATCGAGGTCCGCGAGACGCGCGTGGGCGACCGCTACGTGCTGGAGGAGATGCTGCGCTCTGGAGCGATCCTGGGCGGCGAGCAGTCCGGCCACGTCATCTTCCTCCGGAAGGCGACAACCGGTGACGGCCTGCTCACCGCGCTCGAGTTCCTGACGCTCGCCGCGCGGCGAGGCACCACCGTCGCGGATCTCGCGGGAGTCGTGGACAGGTATCCGCAGGTGCTCCTCGCCCTCGAGGTGACGGATCGGGAGAGGCTCGACGGCGCCGAACTGGTGTGGAAGGCGGTGCGACAGGCGGAGGCCGAGCTGGGGGAGTCCGGCCGCGTGCTGGTCCGCGCGTCGGGCACCGAGCCCGTCATCCGCGTGATGGTCGAGGCGGTCGAAGAGGAATCGGCGGCCGTGCACGCGGAGGCTATCGCGGCAGCGGTTCGCACCGAACTCGGCTGACCGGGTTCAGACCGAACACGGCTGAACGCCGCGCTACCGGCCTTCGGCCTGCCTGGTCAGGTAGACCGTCGCGATGAACGCGCGGAACGCGGCCAGCGGGTCGTTCGACTCGATGCGCGCGGTGCGGGACCCGGAGCGTTCGACGCCCCGAAGCCACGTGGCCATCTCGGCCATGTCCGCGGTCAGGAGGTCCACCTCCAGCACGAACGGCGGCTCGAGCGACGGTGGCCGGCCCGGCCGCCCCCCCTCGCCGGGGCGGACGGCCCGGGCGGCGGCCTGGTGGATCGCGGAGCGCGCCTCCTCCGGATGCATGCTGCGTGCCGCGAACCGCGTCAGCGAATCCTTCACCGTCACCCGCTCGGCCTCGGGCGCGAACCAGGCCGCCTCTTCGGCCGTCACCTGATCGCCCGTGACGAGCGTGATGGGAACGCCGTGATGCCGTGCCACCAGCGCGTTGATGGCTGCCTCGCCCGCGACGTGCCCGTTCAGCCTGACCTCGGCGATGGCGTTCGGGTTGTAGGTGTGCGAAAGGACCGACGGCGTCCCGACCGAGCCGTGGTAGCCGACGAAGAAGGCGGCGTCGAACGTCCCGTCGAGGCCCTCCATCATGTACAGCGGCTTGTGCCGCCCGGAGAGGTACGACGCGCCGCCGTGGAGCCCGTCGGCGGGCAGGTTCTGCATGGTCCAGTGCGAGTCGTTGGCCAGGAACTCGGTCGCGCCGCCCTCGAGCGCCCCGTCGATCGCCGCGTTGACCTCGGCGAGGGTCAGCCGGCACCCCAGGTCGTACTTCGGCCCCGATCCGACGCACTGCTCCCAGTCGACGATGCCGGCGACGCCCTCCATGTCGAAGGAGAGGAAGACCTTCATCGGCCGGGGACGCTATCACGCGGCATTCGCGATCCGCGCGGCGGTTGCGCCGCTTGCGCCGCCGCGCCGCGGCCTGCCGCTACGATGGATCGCGACATGTGCGGCATCGTCGGCTACGTGGGGCCCGATCAGGCGCTTCCCATCGTCATGGAAGGGCTGCGTCGGCTCGAATACCGGGGGTACGACTCGGCCGGCGTCGCCTGCATCGACGGCGGGCTCCGCACCGTCAAGCGCGCCGGCAAGCTCGCCGAACTGGAGGCCGCGCTCGGCGCCGTGGAGGGCACGGGCGAGGAGCCGAAGGGATCGACCGGCATGGGTCACACCCGGTGGGCGACGCACGGCGGGCCGACCGACGCGAACGCCCACCCCCACCTTGACTGTGACGGCCGGATCGCCGTGGTCCACAACGGCATCATCGAGAACTACCAGGCTCTCCGCGACGAACTGTCGAAAGCCGGCCATCGCCTCGCCTCGGACACGGACACCGAGGTCGTCGCGCACCTGATCGAAGACGCGTACGCCGGCGACCTGGCCAACGCCGTCCGGGCGGTCGTCGGGCGGCTGACCGGCGCGTACGCCCTGGTCGTGCTCCACGCGGATCAGCCGGACGTGATCGTCGGCGCGAAAGTCTCCTCGCCGATCATCGTGGGTCTGGGGGAGGGGGAGAACCTGCTCGCGTCCGGCATCCCGGCAGTTCTGCAGCGCACGAAACGGATCGTCCCGCTGGACGAGGGGCAGATCGTGGAGGTTCGCGCCGACCGCGTCCGGATCACCGACCTCGACGGTGGTGCCGTCGACGTCGAGCCCATCGAGGTGGACTGGGATCTGGCGCAGGCGCAGAAGGGCGGCTACGCGCACTTCATGCTGAAGGAGATCAACGAGCAGCCCGCGGCGATCGCCGACACGCTGCTCGGCCGTGTCGACGCGCGGGGCAGCCTCGTCCTGGACGACCTGTCCATGCCGGAGGACCAGATCCGCGACGTCGACCACATCTTCGTCGTCGCCTGCGGCACCGCGTTCCATTCCGGCCTGGTGGCCGAGTACGCGATCGAGCACTGGACGAGGATCCCCGTGCAGGTCCAGATCGCCAGCGAGTTCCGGTACCGGGACCCCGTCCTTGACGCGAACACGTTGACGCTCGGCGTGTCCCAATCCGGCGAGACGATCGACACGCTGGAGGCCGTTCGGCACGCGCGGCGGCAGGATTCGCACGTGCTGGCCATCACGAACACCGTCGGATCGGCGATCACCCGTGAGGCGAGCGGCGTCATGTACACCCACGCCGGTCCCGAGATCGGCGTGGCCGCGTCGAAGACGTTCGCGACCCAGATGGTGGCGCTGAACCTGCTGGCGCTGTACCTGGCGCAGGTACGCGGGTCCCTGTTCCCCGACGAGATCGCCCAGTACGTGCGCATGCTCCAGGCGTTGCCCGCTCAGGTCGAACGCACGCTTCGCCTGGACGAGCAGATCCGAGGGCTGGCACAGGAATACGTCGAGGCCCGCGATGTGCTCTTCATCGGCCGGCACACCGGGTATCCGGCGGCGCTGGAGGGCGCGCTGAAGCTCAAGGAACTGTCGTACGTGCACGCCGAGGGCTACCCGGCGGGCGAACTGAAGCACGGACCGATCGCGCTCGTCGAGCCCGGCGTCCCCGTGGTTGCCGTGGCGACCGAGTGCCACATCCGACCGAAGATGCTGTCGAACATCCAGGAGGTGCGGGCGCGGGGCGCGAGCGTGATCGCCGTCGCCACCGAAGGGGACGGCGAGATCGAGGGGCTGGCCGACCACGTGCTGTACGTCCCTCGCGTGCACGAGCTGTTCTCGCCCGTCGTGGTGAGCGTGCCCCTGCAGCTGTTCGCGTATCACATCGCCAGGCTCAGGGGCTGCGACGTCGACCAGCCGCGGAACCTGGCGAAGAGCGTGACGGTCGAGTGAGGTGGAGATCCTCGGGCTCGGCGTGGATCTGGTCGACGTCGGCAGGGTCCGGGCGTTGATGGCCCGCAAGCGGACCTTCACGGTGCGGGTGTTCACGCCGGCGGAGATCGCGTACTGCGAACGGCAGGCGAACCCTGCGGAGTCCTACGCGGCCCGGTGGGCGGCGCGCGAGGCATGTCGCAAGGCGCTCGGCGGCGTTCGAGGCATGCGCTGGCACGACGTCCGGGTGGATCGCGCGCCGAGCGGCGCGCCGTCGCTGGTGCTGGACGGGGCGACGGCCGAACGCGCCAGGGCGCTCGGCGTCACGGAGGTCAAGGTCGCGCTCACGCACGAACGGTCGATGGCAGCGGCCTTCTGCGTCGCAGTTCAGGGGTAGCCGTGCTCCCGATCCTCTCGCCGGAGGAGGCCGCGGCACTGGATCGCGCCTCGGCCGGCCGGGGCGTGGCCGTCGATGCGCTCATGGAACGCGCCGGCTTCGAGGTGGCACGGGCTGCCATCGCGTTCTCCGGCGGCCGGTACGGCCGTCGGGCCGTGGTGATATGCGGCAAGGGCAACAACGGGGGCGACGGACTGGTGGCCGCGCGGCATCTGTCCGCGGCAGGGATGGCGGTCACCGTTCTGCTGACCGCGGCGGCGAGCGATGTCCGCGGGCCGGCGCGGGCGAACCTCGGCCGGCTGGGATCCACCGACGTGCGCGTGCTCGGGGCGTCGTCGGCCGCGCTGACGCGCGAACTTCCCCGGGCGGACGTCTGCGTGGACGCGGTGTTCGGCACCGGCTTCCGGGGGCAGGTGTCCGGCGCGGCGGCGGAGGCCATCGGAGCCGTCCGTGAGCTTGGAGCGTCCGGACGGCCGATCGTCGCGGTGGACATCCCGTCCGGGGTGGACGGCGCGACCGGCGAGGCGGCCGAGCCGGCGGTGCGGGCGACGGCGACGGTGACGTTCGGCTGCCTCAAGCCCGGCCTGGTCTTCATGCCGGGTGCCGAACTGGCGGGCTCGGTGCTGGTGGCCGACATCGGCTTTCCGGAGGACCTGGTCTCCAGCGACGTTTCGATGGTCGAACGGCAGGACGCGGCGCGGCTCGCCGTGCCGCGTCCGGTCGACGCGAACAAGCGATCGATCGGCGTGGTGCTCGTGGTCGCCGGCTCGCGGGACATGCCGGGCGCGGCCGTGCTCGCGACCCGTGCCGCCTACCGCGCCGGCGCCGGATTGGTGTCGCTGGCAAGCGTGCCGGCGGCAGTGGACGTCGCGCAGCGGTCGGTCGTCGAAGCCACCTACCTCAGGCTGCCGGAGGCCGCCGACGGAGGGATCGCGGAGAACGCGTGGCCGACGGTCGTGGAGCGGCTGGCGTCGGCGCATGCGCTCGCCATCGGGCCGGGGCTCGGCCGGGGCGAGGAGACCGTGGCGTTCGTCAAGCGAGCGGTGGCCGAATCCCCGGTTCCGGTCGTGGTGGACGCGGACGGCCTGAACGCCTTTGCGGGCGGCGTCGGCCTGGACCGCCGCCGGAGCGCCGCGGTCCTGACGCCGCACGCGGGCGAGTTCGCGCGACTCACCGGCGCGTCGGTCTCCGACATCGCGGCGGATCGAGCCGGGCTCACGCGGAAGGCCGCCCACGCGTTCGACGCGGTGGTGCTCCTGAAGGGCCCGAGGACGGTGATCGCCGCGCCCGACCGGGGCGTCGCGGTCATCCCCACCGGCGGGACGGCGCTGGCGACCGGCGGGACCGGTGACGTCCTGACTGGCGCCACCGGAGCGTGGTTGGCGCGGGGCCTCGCGCCTGCGGACGCCGCGGCCCTCGCCGCGTTCGTCCACGGCATGGCGGGTGACATGGCCGGAGCCGAACTGGGGGAGGGCGCCACGGCGCACGACGTCGCCGAGCGACTTCCGCTAGCGACACGCGCCCTCCTGGAGGACTCGGCCGCTGGGGCCGGCGCGGCCGGCCGTGCTCGCGGTTCACATGGTAAAGGCACGTTGTCAATACCGAGGCGGATGTGAGCCGGCTGGCTGAGGAGCGCGCCGTGCGCTTCCGGCCCACGGTGGCCGAGATCGATCTGGCGGCGGTTCGGCACAACGTTCGCACCCTCCGCCCGCGTGACGCGGCGCTGATGGCCGTCGTCAAGGCGAACGGCTACGGGCACGGGGCGGTGGCGGTCGCGGGCGCGGCGCTCGACGCGGGGGCGACATGGCTCGGTGTCGCGCTGGTGGAGGAGGGCCTGCGGTTGAGGGAGGCGGGGATCGAGGCGCCGGTGCTGGTCCTGACGGAGTTTCCGCCAGGCGCCGAGCGCGCGGCGCTCGGCGCCGGGCTCACCCCCACGGCGTACACAGAGGGAGGACTCGACCGCCTCGCCGACGCGGCCGAAGGCCGTGTCGGCGTCCACGTGAAGGTGGACACCGGGATGCACCGCGTGGGCCTGCCGCCCGAGCACGCGGTCCCGTTCATCTCGCGACTGCTCGGGATGGATCTCACCTTCGACGGACTTTGGACCCACCTGGCGACGTCTGAGGACTTGAGCGACCCGTTCATGGCCGCGCAGATCGCTTCGTTCCGCGAAGTGCTGGCCGACATCCACGGGGCCGGAATCGGGCGCCCCCCATATCTGCACGTGGCGAACACCGGTGGGCTCCTGGCGGACCCGGGAGCCACCTTCGACATGGTTCGCGTCGGGATCGGCCTCTACGGGATCGCCGCCGGGCCGGATGTCGCGGACCGGGCCGATCTTCGGCCCGTGATGACGTGGCGGAGCGCGGTGTCGCTCGTCAAGCGCGTCGGTGCCGGCGAGCGGCTCTCGTACGGGCTGCGCTACCGCCTCGAGCGGCCGTCGACGATCGCCACGGTCCCGGTCGGATACGCGGACGGATACAGCCGGCTGCTGGCCGGCCGGGCGCACGTGTTGATCCGCGGGCGGCGGTATCCCGTCGCCGGCTCGGTGACCATGGACCAGTTGATGGTCGACTGCGGGGACGACGTGGTGGAGGCCGGCGACGACGTGGTGCTGATCGGAGCCCAGGGCGAGGACCGGATCACCGCCGAGGAGGTGGCGTCCTGGATGGGCACCACCGGGTACGAGGTGGTGTGCGGCGTGAGCGAACGCGTCCCGCGCCTCCATGTGGACGGCGGGTACCGGACGGGATGAACAGGGCGCTGAGGCGAACGGCCGTCGCGGCCGCGGCGGTGGCCATCGGTGCCGGCGCCGGCCTGGTCGCCGGACGGCGCGCGGTTCGGAACGCGGCCCGCCGGGCGCGATCGGTGCGTGACCCTGCGCGCGGCGAGGCACTGCGGGCCCGGCCGGGCGATCCGATCCGAGTCGAATCCTTCGACGGCACGCCGCTGGAGGTGCGCGTGGTGGGGGAGGGAGCCCCTGGGCGGCCGGCCCTCGTGTTCGCCCACGGGTTCAGCCTGGACCTGACCACCTGGCATTTCCAATGGATGGACCTCGCCCGCACGCACCGGTGCATCCTGTTCGACCAGCGCGGGCACGGACGGAGCGGCGGCGCCGGGCCGGGCGGCTACTCGGTCGAGTCGCTGGCGAGGGATCTTCGAGCCGTGCTCGATGCCACCGTTCGGGACGGCTCCGCGGTGCTCATCGGCCACAGCATGGGCGGGATGGGCGTGCTCGCCCTTGCCGAGCACTTCCCGGAGGAGATGGGCGGTCGCGTCCGCGGGGCCGTCCTGGCGGACATGGGAGCCGCCGACCTTCTGAAGGAGGCGCTCGGCGATGTCGCGGTCAGGGCAACCGCGTCCATGCGCCGGGCGCTGCTGGCGCTCGGCGGGAGGCCGAGGACCGGAGAGCGCGCCCGCCGGTTCGCGCTGGGGCCCGGGCGCGACCTGGCCTTCCTCGCCGCGCGCTTGACGAACTTCGCCCCGGGGGCGCCGCCCTCGGTGGTGGAGCACGTCGCGCAGGTGTCCGCGAACACGCCGGCCGAAGTGTGGCCCGAGTGTCTGATCAGCATGCTGGACCTGGACATCCGCGACGCCGAGGCGAAGCTGTCCGTCCCGACGCTGGTGCTGGTCGGCGCGCTAGACCGGCTGACGCCGCCGGCGGCCGCCCGACGCATGACCTCGGAGCTCCTGGACGCCAGGTTCGTGGAGATCGCCGGCGCCGCCCACGTCTCGATGATGGAGCAGCCGGCGGCGTTCAACGAAGCGGTCGAATCCTTCCTGGCGAGCCTGCCGAGTCTGCCGGGCCTGCCGAGCACCGAGACGGCGCCGGTTCGGGCCGCGCCGTGATCACCGACGTCGAGGGCATCCGCGTCGGCCACTGGACGGACGCCGAGGGGCTCACCGGCTGCACGGTGATCCTCTGCCCGCCGGGCACGGTCGGTTCGGGCGAGGTGCGGGGCGGCGCGCCGGGCACCCGGGAGACCGATCTGCTCCGGCCCGGCATGCTCGTGAGCGAGGTGCACGGGGTGCTGCTCACCGGGGGAAGCGCGTTCGGCCTTGCCGCGGCCGATGGGGTCATGCGGTACCTGGAGGAACGGGGAGTCGGGTTCGAGACGCCGGCCGGGCCGGTCCCGATCGTTCCGGCGGCCGTCCTGTTCGACCTGGGATGCGGGGACCCGGCGGCACGCCCAAGTCCTGATGCGGGGTACGCGGCGTGCCTCGAGGCGGATGGTCGATCGGCCGATGATGTCGCGGAGGGAAACGTCGGAGCCGGCACGGGCGCGACGGTGGCCAAGGTGCACGGCGAGGGGCGCGCGCTGAAGGGAGGATTCGGAACCGCGACCGTCCGGGACCGGGACCTGATCGTCGCGGCCGTCGCGGCGGTCAACGCGCTCGGGGAGATCGTGGACGATGAGGGCGGCGCGATCGCCAGGGCGCGCTCCCAGCAGGACGAACAAGGCGAGGAGGAGCCGGGCGCCACGTTCGGCAACACGACGCTGGTGGTGGTCGCGACGAACGCGCGGCTGACCAAGGAGCGCGCGAACCTCCTGGCCAGAGCGGCGCACGACGGCATCGCGCGCGCGGTTCGGCCGTCGCATACGATGTGGGACGGAGACACCGCGTTCGTCCTCGCGACCGGCGCGGTGGACGCCGAGCAGCGCGCCGTCGAATCGCTGGCCGAGGAGGCGGTGGCGTCGGCGATCCGCCGGGGCGTCCTGGCGGCCTCCTCGGTACCTGGCTTCCCCGCCGTTCGAGACGTTGCACGGGGGTGAGCACTGTGGGGACCGAGACCGGCGGGACCGCCGGCGGAACGAGCGCCACCATGTCGCTCGACGACATGGCCCGAGAGGCGTCCGGATGCACGAAGTGCCGGCTGGCGCAGGGTAGGACGCAGGTCGTGTGGGGCGTCGGGAACCAGAACGCCGACGTGATGTTCGTCGGCGAGGGGCCCGGCTATTACGAGGACAAGCAGGGCGAGCCGTTCGTCGGCGCCGCCGGGCAGCTCCTGAACCGCATGCTGGCCGAGATCGGGCTTCGGCGTGAAGACGTGTACATCGCCAACGTGGTGAAGTGCCGCCCGCCGGGGAACCGAGACCCGCTCCCCGACGAGATCCAGTCCTGCCGCCCGTACCTCGATGCGCAGATCGCCGGCATCCACCCCCGCGTGATCGTGACGCTCGGGAACTTCGCCACGCGCGTGATCCTGGACCGCCAGGTCTCCATCAGCCGCGTGCGCGGCCAGCGCTTCGACGTCGATGGACGGACGGTCGTGCCCACGTTCCACCCGGCCGCGATCCTGCACGGTGGCGGCGAGGCCGGCTCGCAGTTCCAGGCGCTCCGGTCCGACTTCGAGACGATCCGCTCCATCGCCGCCGAGGCGCCGCCGCCCGATCCCGAAGAGCAGCTCGGCCTGTTCTAGAGGGCTCGCGAAGGCATGTCGGCGAGTCTTCGTCTCTCCACGCGGTCGGTGGAGGAGACGCAGGCGCTCGGTGCCGCGCTGGCCGCCGTGCTCCGGGCCGGCGACGTCGTGGCGCTCTCGGGGGACCTCGGCACCGGGAAGACCGCGTTCGTGCAGGGCGTGGCGCGCGGGCTGGGCTCCACCGACCATGTCGGTTCGCCCACGTTCACCCTGGTGCGCGAGTACGCGGGGCGCCTGCGGATCCTGCACATGGACATCTACCGGCTCGACCGGATCCAGGATGTGTTCGATCTGGGCTTCGACGAACTGTCCGACCCGGATGCGGTCCTGCTGATCGAATGGGGCGAGGCGATCGAGGCGGCCCTTCCCGTCGACCACCTCGTCGTGCGGATCGAGGCGCCGGAGGAGGGTGACCTGGACCTGCGGAGGTTCGACATCCGCGGGCACGGCGCCGCGTGGCAGCCGCGGGCGGCCGCGCTGGCCGACGCGACCGCGGCCTGGCGAGTGAGGGAGGATCCCGCGTGATCGTCCTCGGGATCGAGACCGCGACCGTCCATACGGGCGTCGCGCTGGTGTCCGAGCGCGGCGTGCTGGCCTCGGCCGAACTGGGCGGCGAGCGGGCCGGGCACGAACTGATCGTCCCGGTCCTGGAGCGCCTGCTGGACTGGGTCGGTGCGGACATGGGCCACGTGGGCGGGATCGCCGTGGACGTCGGGCCCGGCCTGTACACGGGCATGCGGGTGGGCATCGCCACCGCGAAGACCTTCGCCCAGACGCTCCCCGCGCCGATCGTGGGGCTCGCCTCGCTCGATGTGCTCGCGTTCATGCACCGGACGTCACCGCACGTGATCTGCGCGACGCTCGACGCCAAACGCGGCGAGGTCTTCTACGCGTTCTACCGCCCGGTGCCGGGCGGCGTCACCCGCGAGGGCGACCACCGAGTGGGACCGCCCGATCGCCTGGCGGCCGAGGTCACCGCACTCGGCGAGCCGACGCTGTTGGTCGGGAGCGGCGCGCTCGTGTACCGTCGTGCATTCGAGGAGGTCGCGGGCGTCGGGGAATTCGGATCCCCGGAGCGGGCGTTTCCTTCCGCGACGGCGCTGGCCGATCTGGCGGTGCCGAGGTTCCTGCGTGAAGAGCACGATTCGCTGCAGGACGTCGTACCCATTTATCTGAGGAAGACGGATGCGGAGATCGCTTGGGATCAGCGAGCCGCCGGCGCCTGAGCTGGAGGTCCAGCGCATGCGCCGACGCCACCTCAAGGGCGTCATGGCGATCGAGCGGCAGGTCTACCCGCGTCCGTGGAGCCCCAATCTGTTCCTTGCCGAGATGAACGAGCAGCGCGACCGGCTCTACCTGGTCGCGCGCGAGGACCGCGACGTCGTGGGGTACGGCGGCCTGATGGTCAACGGCGACGAGGGGCACGTGACGACGATCGCCGTGGACCCCGAGCACCAGCGGCACAAGGTGGCGACGCGCATCATGTACGAGCTGATCCAGGGTGCGATGCGCCTCGGCGCGACCGCCGTGTCCCTGGAGGTGCGGGTCACGAACTGGGGCGCGCAGCGGATGTACGGCCGGTTCGGCTTCCGCCCGGTCGGGATCCGGAAGAACTACTACCAGGAGACGAACGAGGACGCGCTGATCATGTGGACCGACGACA
>JBEDUK010000055.1:0-25376 GCA_040414485.1 Actinomycetota bacterium | reverse complement strand
CCCGCCGAGGTCGACTCCGGACCGCGTCGGCCGCGACGAGCTCCATGCCGAGCTCCTCGAGCGAGGCGCGATCGTCCCGGTCGAGGTCGAGGGCATGCGCGGCCAGCGCTTCGTCCTCCGCGAGGAGCTTCCGCTGCTCACGGCGCCGCCCGAGCCGGCGCCCTCCGTCGCGTTCATCGCCCCGTTCGATTCGCTCCTGTGGGACACGGCGTTGCTCGCGAGCCTGTTCGACTTCGAATACGGTTGGGAGGGCTTCTTCCCACCGGCGAAGCGCCGGTGGGGCTACTACGTGCTCCCGATCGTCTTCGGCGACCGCTTCGTCGGCCGTTTCGAACCGCGGATCCACCGGGACGAAGCCCGCGTTGAGGTGCTCGGCGTGTGGTGGGAGGGCGGCTTCGCGCCGCGTCGCGCCGACGGCTTCGTCGACGCCATGCGCGACGCGCTCCGCGCGTACCTGCGCTTCGCGGGTGCCGAACGGCTCACGTGGCCGTCTCACCTCGCCTCGCAGGAGCGACTCTTCCTCAGCGCCTGAGGGGGTCGCCTCGAGCTTGTGTCCATCGCGCCTCCTGAAGGCCCGTGCGCGCAGCCTTCATCTTCCCGGCTCGGCCATACTGCAGATCAGAAGGGTCGTCCCGTTCGGGAGGTCTGTGGGATGGATCAGGAAGTCGGCATCATCGTGACGCCCGAATGGGCGACGTATCGGCAGCAACTGTTCGACCTGGTGGGTGACGACGATCCCGCGGAGGTCCAGGCCGCGACGCAGGCGCTGGTGCGCGACCGCGTCGCGCGGGCATCGGAGGCCGGCGTGCTCCGCGAACGACCCGCGCCGACCGAATGGTCGGTCATCGGGCTCGTCGGGCACCTGCTGGACGGCGAGATCTTCGCTTCGGCCCGGTACCGCTGGCTGCTCGGGCACGACCGGCCCTCGCTCGAGGGCTACGACCAGGATCTGGTGGCGGATGCCTCGGCGCACGACGACGCCGACCCGCGTGTGCTGCTCGAGGCCTGGGAGGGCCTTCGCCGGGCGAACCTGGCGCTCTGGGCGAGGTCGACGCCCGAGCAACGCATGCGCGAGGGTGTCCATCTGGAGCGCGGCGCGAGCACGTTCGAGGTCCTCTTCCGCGAGATCGCCGGACACGACCGTTTCCACCTCGAGCAGATGGATCGCACATTCGATTCGGTCACCGGGCGTCGGTCATGACCATGGCGGAGGGCAATGGGACCGAGGACGAGCCCTGGATCCTGCGCACGCCGAGCGGCGGGTCCGAGTTCACGGCGTATCGCGACGAAGGGTCCGATCCGCCGGCGCTCGTGGTCGTCGTGGGCAACACCGAGCTTCGGTACCGGCTGCGATGCCTGGACGACCTCCACGCGATGCTCGTCGCACACGGCGATTGGATGCCGCTCGGCAGCGCGGATGAACAGAAGCCCGCCGCGGAGGGGACCGTCGAGGCGTGGGCCCGGTCGCCCGACAACCCGGTCAAAGGTTGGTACGGCCTGAAGAAGGGCCTCCGTGGCCGCTTCGCGAACTACGTCCCGCCCGTGATGGAGCGCCTCGGGCTGGCCGAGGTGGAGCATCAGGCGCGCAACAACCGCATGCGCGCGATCTGACGCCACGCGACCGGGGCGACCCCCAGACGTACAAACGGGGCTCGTCCGTTTCGACCAGTCGCACCTCCCCCGGAAGGGGGCTTCGGAGTAACGTCCGCCCGTCGAACCCGGGTCGGGGCGTCCTTCCGTGTCCGCGCCACCCGGTGCTGGGGGCAGTTCGGGGGTGATGGTTCCATGCAGGGCGACGGCGATCACGATGTCGAGTTCCGCGCCGTCACGAAGCGGTTCGGCTCACTGACGGCCGTCGACGGCATCAACCTCAAGGTCCGTAAGGGCGAGTTCCTGTCGCTGCTGGGTCCATCTGGCTGTGGCAAGACCACGTCGCTGCGCATGATTGCCGGCTTCGAACAGCCGGACGAGGGCGAGATCCTCATCGGCGGCGTCGACGCGGTCGGCACGCCGCCCTACCGCCGCAACGTCAACACGGTGTTCCAGCAGTACGCGCTGTTCCCGCACATGACGGTGCTGGACAACGTGGCCTACGGGCTCAAACAGCGCAAGGAGTCGAAGACCGCGCGCTACGTCAAGGCGCGCAGCGTCCTGGAACTGGTTCGGCTGACCGGCCGTGAGCGCCACCGTCCGTCGATGCTGTCCGGTGGGCAGCAGCAGCGGGTCGCGCTCGCCCGCGCGCTGGTGATGGACCCCCGGGTCCTCCTGCTCGACGAACCGCTCGGCGCGCTCGACCTGAAACTCCGAAAGGAGATGCAGATCGAGTTGAAGCGCATCCAGGAAGAGATCGGCATCACGTTCATCTACGTGACGCACGACCAGGAGGAGGCGTTGTCGATGTCCGACCGCGTCGCCGTGATGTCGAACGGCCGGATCGAACAGCTCGACGAACCGCGCGCCATCTACGACCGTCCGCTCACCCCGTTCGTGGCGGACTTCATCGGCGACATGAACTTCTTCGACGGCGACGTCGTGGAGGCGGCTGACGACGGCTATGCGGCGGACTGTGGCGCCGGCGTGGTCATCCGAGGCCGGGGGGCGGTGACGCGCGGCCAACGGGTCAGGCTCGGCGTCCGGCCGGAACGGATGGTCGCCGTGCCGGGCAGGTCGAACGGTACGGCGAATGCCGTGGAGGGCGAGGTGATCGCCAAGATGTATCTGGGCGACCAGATCCAGATCGTCACGCACCTCACCACCGGGACCGAGGTCATCGTGCGCGAGCAGCGCGCCAGCGCCGACCCGGCACTGGACACGATCCATCCCGGGGATCGCATCAGCATCAGTTGGGACGAGGCGGCGCCCTTGCTGCTGGGCGGCGCGAACGCATCGGATCCACGTGGGACCGGAGGCGAGCCGAACGGTTCCGCAGAAAGCGGCCCGAACGGGGAGGAGGAGAACGACCGATGACCGATCCACGCGATGACATGCACATCCTGGCCCCGCGTGCAACCAAGCCGAAGTTCGACTATCTGGCGCGCGAGGTTCGAAGCACACCCGGCGGCATGCGCTTCACCCGCCGCGAGGCGCTCGGCCTGGCCGGCCTCGCGCTCATTGCCGCGGCCTGCGGTTCGTCCAAGTCCGGCTCCGGGTCCGGATCCAGCGCGAGTGCGCAACTCGAGAATCACCTGGAGATCTACAACTGGTCCGAATACGACGACCCCTCGACCTACACGAAATTCAAGAAATTGCCGGCCGAGGCGAAAGTCGGCATGACGGTCCACGAGACCTACTACGCGAGCAACGACGAACTTCTCGCGAAGCTGAACGCCGGCGCCGGCAACTACGACATCATCGTGCCCAGTCAGAACGCGGTGGCCCAGCTGATCGAGGAGAAGAAGCTGATGGCCATCGACCCGGCGAAAGTTCCGAACCTCAAGAACCTCGACCCCTCGTTCCGCAAATCGTCCTACGACCCTACGGGCCAGTACCACGTGATCAAGGACTTCGGCATCACGATGTTCTATTTCCTGAACACCGTGGTGAAGGACGAACCGAAAGACCTGATGGAGTTCTACAACCTGTTGCCGAAATACGTCTCACAGGGCCGGACGAACATCTTGGAGGGCGCCGAGGAAGTGGTTCCCCTTGCCCTCATGGCGCTTGGGCTCGACCCGAACACGACCAGCCAATCCGACTTCGACCAGGTTCGTTCCTTCCTGCTCTCGATCCGGAAGGGCGTCACCACGATCGCCTCCTCCGGGTACATCGACGACGCGAGCGCCGGCAAGATCATCCTGGGTCAGGGATGGAACGGTGACGTCCGCCGCATCGTCCAGGCACGCAAAGCGCAGGGTGACGTGACCGCGATCATCCCGACCGGCGCGTCGGAGATCTGGGCGGACAACTGGTGCATCCCCGCGGGGGCGCCGCATCCAGAGGCCGCGCACGCGTGGATCAACTGGCTGCTCACGCCGAGCACGGCTGTCACCGAGATGAATTACCACAATTACCAGATCCCGATCCCGTCGGCGCTGAGCCAGATGCCTGCCGACCTCAAGAACGACCAGATCTTCAACGTTCCGAAGACCTACACAGACAATTACAAGTACATCTTGAACGTCAGCCCCGAGGTCGTTCAGAAGCGGACCGAGATCACCACGGAGTTCCAGGCCGCGGGCTGATGGCGCTGACGAAGGAGGCCCCGCCCCCGGTCGAGGTCCGAAGCGGTCCCCGGTCGCGGCGACGATCGTTCAGCCCACGGTACCCGGGCTGGCTGACCGCGCCGTCGCTCGCGTACTATGCGATCTTCTTCCTGGGCCCGATGGCCATCCTTATCGCATTCTCGCTGGCCACGCAGTCCGGATTCGGCAGCATCAAGTACGGGTTCAACGCAAAGCAGTACAGCCTGGTCGGACAGTCGATCTACCTGAAGATCTTCCTTCGCACGCTCGGGATGGCCTTCGTCGGGTCGCTGCTCACGATCATGGTCGGCTACCCCGTCGCGTACTGGATGGCGCGGTATCTGAAGACGTACAAGATGCTCGCACTGCTGGTGTTCGTCGTGCCGTTCTGGACGTCCTTTCTGATCAGAACGTACGCCCTGAAGATCATCCTGGATTCGCACGGATATCTGGCGAAATATCTGGGCATCAACATCATGTACACCAGGTACGCGGTGGGCCTGGGGCTCGTCTACAACTACCTGCCCTTGTTCATCCTGCCGGTGTTCGCGTCGCTGGAGCGCATGGACTGGACGCTGGTGGAGGCCGCGACCGACCTGGGCGCGCATCCGTTGACCGCCTTCCGCCAGATCACACTGCCGCTCACGCTGCCCGGCGTCATCACCGGCGCGCTGCTCGTGTTCATCCCGATGACCGGCGAATACATCATCCCGAACATCCTCGGAGGGGGGAAATACCTGTTCATCGGCAACGTGATCGGTGACACGTTCAACGTCGCCCAGAACCAGCCGTTCGGATCGGCCCTGGCGATCACGCTGATGGCCGTGCTGTCGGTGTTCGTCATCGTCTACATCGTGTTCGCCAGGAAAGAGGAGCGGTTCGGTGCCTAGCGCGGGCGGCACGCTCAGGCGCAGACGCAGGCGGAAGGTCGTCACCGCGAAGCGTGCGTTTTCCGTGTGGGCGCTGGTCGTGCTCGTCTTCCTGTACCTGCCGATCCTGGTGATGGCGATCTTCGCGTTCAACAAGCCGTCGGCGAGCGCTGTCGCGGCGTTCCACGGCTCGAACGTCTGCGACATCCCACCGGCCAAGATCGGCAACGTCACGGTGTGGAACGGGTTCGCGACATGCTGGTTCGCGAAGGGACTGCATGACCCTACCTACGTGCCGGCGATCCTGACCAGCCTGGGCATCGCGGCCCAGGCGGCGATCATCGCCACGTTGCTGGGCCTCGCGGCGGCGCTCGCGCTTGCGCGAATGAAGCCGCGTCTCCGGGCGCCGTTCGACGTTCTGGTCTATCTGACGCTCGTGGTGCCCGAGATCGTGATCGCGGTGGCCTCGCTGATCTTCTTCGTGCAGGCGAAGAACACCGTGCACGCGTTCCCGGCGCTCGGTCGAAATACGATCCTGATCGGGCAGATCGTGTTCAACGCGTCGCTGGCCATGCTGATCATAAGGGCGCGGTTCGTGGGCATGGGGGACACGCTCGAGGAGGCCGCCTACGACTTGGGGTCCGGTCCGTTCTCGACCTTCCGGCAGGTCACGCTGCCGCGGCTCATGCCGGCGATCGTGGCGGCAGCCCTGTTGTGCTTCACGTTCTCGTTCGACGACTACGTCCTGCCGGCCTTCACGAACGGCACGACCAACACGTGGCCCATCGTGCTGTATTCGGCGGTGCGGTTCGGCATCACCCCGGCGGTCAACGCCCTCGCAACGATCATGCTCGCGGTGACGGTCGTCGCCATCGTGGTGACCGCCGTCGTGCTTCGCCGCAGCCGCGTGCCGGCGCCTCCGGGTCAGGACTCGACGCGCAGCCCCACGATCGCGCTCGGATTCGGTGGCTGAGATCGCGCCGGTGCGTGTCGCGGTGTTTGACGCAACTCGCGTCGCGGCGGACGATAGCAGCGCAGTGCGCGGGGATCCGTGGCCGGACGGCCCGCCGTCCGACGCGTCGGGGGGTCGGCCTGGGAACGCAGCGTGATCCGGGGAATCGTCGAACGATGGAGGACGCAGTGGATGGCACCGTGGATGGCACCGAGCACCTGAGCGGCGACGCATCCGCGGAGGGCGAGAACGCGTCGGTCGCCACCGCGGTGACGGGACAGGACGCGCTGGCCGCCGAGGCGCCGAACGGGCAGGAGGCGGCGTCCACGGACGGCCACATCGACGTTCGACTGGCTCGTGTCACGAAGCGGTTCGGCGACATGACCGCCGTCGACGACCTCACGCTCGGCATCGCGAGCGGCGAGTTCTTCAGCCTGCTGGGACCGTCGGGCTGCGGCAAGACCACGACCCTGCGGATGATCGGCGGCTTCGAGGAGCCCACCCAGGGGGTCATCTACCTCGACGAACGCGACGTGACCGGGCTCCCGCCCTACCGCCGCGACGTCAACACGGTGTTCCAGTCCTACGCCCTGTTCCCACATCTCACCGTCTCCGAGAATGTCGCCTTCGGCCTGCAGCGCAGGGGCGTCGGCAAGTCCGAAGCGCAGCAGCGGGTCCAGGAGGCGCTCCAACTGGTCGACCTGCCGGGGTTCGGCAAGCGCAAGCCTTCGCAGCTCTCCGGCGGCCAGCAGCAGCGCGTGGCGCTCGCCAGGGCGCTGGTGAACCGGCCGAAGGTGCTCCTGCTGGACGAGCCGCTGGGCGCACTCGACCTCAAGCTCCGCAAGCAGATGCAGCTCGAATTGAAGCGGATCCAGTCCGAGGTGGGAATCACGTTCGTATACGTGACGCACGACCAGGAGGAGGCCATGACCATGTCCGACCACCTGGCGGTCATGCGTCACGGCCGGATCGAGCAGATCGGCTCGCCGGAGCAGGTGTATGAGCGCCCCGCGACCGAGTTCGTCGCCGGCTTCCTGGGCGCGTCGAACCTGCTCGACGGCCACGTTGTCGAACGCGTCGGCGACCGGACGCGGCTGACCCTGGACGACGGCACAACGATCGCTCTGCCCACGCCGTCCGCCATGGCCGATGACCGCGCGCTCCGAGTGGGCGTGCGCCCCGAGAAGATCCGGCTCCAGCACCCGACCGAGCCCGCGCCCGAAGGGTGGAACGCCATCAAGGGCACGGCGCGGTTCTCCACGTTCGTCGGCGTCAGCCACCAGTACACGGTCGAGGTCTTCGGCTCGAGGACGATGACCGTCTACACGCAGAACCTCGGCAACGAATGGGTGCCGCGGCCGGGCGAGGAGGCCGTCCTGACGTGGCGGCCGGAGCACACGTTCGCGGTCGCGCCGTCGGAGCCGCTCGCGAGCTGGGAGGAGGAGGCGTGACGCGGCGCCCAAACGAAGACGGTGACGCGGCGGCAGAACATCCGACGCCGGACCCGTCGCTCATCCGCGGCTTGACCCAGCGGCGGTTCGACCGGCGGGACCTGCTCCGGTTCGCCGGCATCGGCGCCGGCGCGCTCGCCATCTCCGGCCTCGCCGAGGCCTGCAGCATCCCGGGCATCGGGGCGGTCTCTCAGCAGCAGCCGGGCCCGAATGGATCCCCCACCGCGAATCCCTTCGCGGGCAAGC
Organism: Actinomycetota bacterium; assembly: GCA_040414485.1. Taxonomy (GTDB): domain Bacteria; phylum Actinomycetota; class UBA4738; order UBA4738; family UBA4738; genus JBEDUK01. Next base: position 17,677 of record JBEDUK010000055.1, on the reverse strand, counting down.
CGACCGGCACGCTCGACTTCGCCAACTGGCCGTACTACATCGACTTCGACACCAAGACCCACACGCGGCCGTCGATCGACAAGTTCGAACAGGTCACCGGCATCCAGGTGAGCTACTCGCCGGTCATCAACGGGAACGACACGTTCTTCGCGAAGATCCAGCCTGCGTTGCAGGCCGGCCAGCCCACCGGCTACGACCTGATGGTCATCACGAACGGCACCGTGCTGGACAAGCTCATCAAGTTCGGCTACCTCATGCCGCTCGATCAGTCGAAGATGACGAATTTCTACAAGTACGGGGACAAGTCGATCGTCAACCCCAGTTACGACCCGGGCAACAAGTACACCATGGCCTGGCAGTCCGGCTACACGGGCATCGGCTACGACCCGAAGAAGACGAAGCGCCCGATCACAAGCATGCAGGACCTCCGCGACCCCGCGTTCAAGGGCAAGATCGGGATGTTCGCCGACAACGCGGACCTGCCGACCATGGCGCTGCTCGCGATCGGGGTGAAGCCGGAGACCTCGACGCCGGACGACTGGCGGAGGGCCGCGCAGTGGCTCCTCGATCAGCGGCCGCTGGTTCGCCAGTATTACGACCAGGGATACATCACGGCGCTCGAGAACGGCGACATCTGGGTGACCTTGGCATGGTCCGGCGACATCTTCATCGCCAACACCGCAGACGGCTATCCGGATCTTAAGTTCGTGGTCCCCACCGAGGGCGGCGCGCTCTGGACGGACAACATGTGCATCCCGATCCGCGCCGAGCATCCGGTCGACGCGATCACGTACATGGATTACGTGTATCAACCTGCGGTCGCGGGCACGATCGCCGACTGGGTCGAATACATCACGCCCGTGCAGGTCTGTCGCGATTACATCCTCCACGTTCTGAAGGACCCCGTCGTCGGGAACAGCCCGCTCGTCTTTCCGACACCCGCCGACCTGGCGAAGGGGCACCGGTACTACGTGTTCAAGAACGACGCGGAAGAGGAACTGTGGAACAGCATCTTCCAGCCGATCTATCAGGGGTAGCACCCGCATCGGAGCCGCCGCCTCGGCGCGAGCGCGGCCGGGTCGGCAGGGCGCTCACGCCCTACCTCATGGTGCTGCCCGGCGGGATCTGGCTCGGAATCTTCTTCCTCATCCCGCTCGTGTACATGGCCTCGGCGTCGCTCATGACGGGGAACCCGACCGACGGGTACAAGCTGACCTGGCATTTCGCGAACTACACCGACGTCTTCTCGCTGTACAAGTCGCAGTTCCTGCACTCGATCGTCTATGCGGGCGCAGCCACGATCATCACGCTCGTCGTCGGCTTCCCGGTGGCGTACTGGATCGCGTTCTACGGCGGGCGCCGGAAGAACTTCTTCCTGCTGCTCCTTCTGGTGCCGTTCTTCGTCTCGTTCGTCATCAGGACGCTCGCGTGGCAGTTCATCCTCTCCGACGAGGGGGTGGTGCTGGGGACGCTGAAGAACTGGCACCTGCTGCCGGAGAACTTCCGTCTGCTCGCCACGAGCTGGGCGGTGATCTTCGGCATCGCCTACAACTTCCTGCCGTTCATGACGCTGCCGCTCTACGTCGCGCTCGAACGGATCGACCGCCGGGTGATCGAAGCGGCCGGCGACCTCTACGCAGGCAGGGTCCAGACGTTCACGAAGGTCATCCTGCCGCTCGCGGTCCCGGGGATCTTCGCCGGCGTGCTCCTGACGTTCGTGCCGGCTGCCGGCGACTACGTGAACGCGCAGATCCTGGGCGGCACGTCGAACACCATGATCGGCAACGTCATCCAGACGCTCTATCTGACGAACTTCCAATACAACCAGGCGGCGGCACTGTCGTTCATCCTCATGCTCGCACTGTTGATCGGCATCTTCGCCTACGCCCGGTTCCTGGGCACGCGCAGCATCCAGGAGTACGTGTGACCGGCACGCTGCCCATCGCCGAAGGGGAGGCCGCGGGAGCGCACGAGACGTACCCGGTGTTCGACGAGGAGGCCCCGGCCCGGCAGCCGCGGCGCAGCCGCAGATGGACCTCGAAGATCCTGCCGTTCTATTCGGCGCTCGTGATCCTGTATCTGATGCTGCCGATCCTCGTGATGATGCTCTATTCGTTCAACAAGGCGCCGGCGGCGCGCGTGACATTCAAGTGGAACGGATTCACGACGGCCTGGTACAAGAACCTGTTCGCGGTCAGCGACCTCACCGGCGCGCTGCGCGTGTCGATCCTGCTGGCGCTCGCGAGCACGATCATCGCCACGATCCTCGGGACGCTGATCGCGCTGGCGCTCGTGCGCTACCGGTTCCGAGGGAAGGGCTCCGCAGACACGATCATGTTCATGAACATCGCGGCGCCCGAGATCGTGCTCGGCGCGTCGCTCCTGACGCTGTTCGTGAGCCTCAGCTTCTCCCGCGGGTTCGTGACGCTCTTGATCGCGCACGTGATGTTCTCGATCGCATTCGTGACGATCACCGTGCGAGCCCGGCTGGCGGGCTTCGACCGCTCGCTCGAGGAGGCCGCGAGCGACCTGTACGCGAAGCCCCTCACGGCCTTCTTCAAGGTGACGCTCCCCATCATCTGGCCGGGCGTCCTTGCCGGCGCGCTGCTCGCGTTCGCCCTCTCCATCGACGACTTCGTGATCTCGAACTTCGTCAACGGGACGACGATCACGTTCCCGCTGTGGGTCTACGGCGCCGTGAAGGTCGGGATCCCGCCGCAGGTGTTCGTGTTCGGAACGATCATCTTCCTGGTGGGGATCCTGGTGGCGGCGGCCAGCCTGGTCCTGACGAGAAGGAAGGCCTGAGCGAGCGCCGGGCCGCGCGCCATCCTTCGGCGACCCCCGCCGGACCGGACAAGTGACGCCCGAATCCGGTGACAGAGCGGGACCCGCCCGTCCGTTACCCTGGCGGGACGTCGTGGCCGGGAGGGCCGGCCGGTGAGGAGGTTCGCGCAGTGATCGTCGAGGCCGACAGGGAACGGCTGCTCGCTCGAGCCGGGGAGATCGCGCAGGCCGAGATGGCCAGGCTGCTGGAGCGCTCGCCGGGCTCGGCCGCGCTGCACGAGCGCGCCGTGAGGTCGCTCCCGAAGGGCGTGGCCTCGAACTTCCAGGCCGGCGACCCGTACCCGATCTATCTGTCGCACGCGAAGGGCCCGCACGTCTGGGACGTCGACGGCCTGGACTATCTCGACTTCCACGGAGGCTTCGGCGTCAACGTCGTCGGGCACGCGCACCCGAAGATCGTGGAGGCCGTGTCGAGGGCCATCGCCTCCGGTGCCCATTTCGCCGTGACCACGCCCCAGACGGTTGCGCTCGCCGAGGAGATCAACCGGCGGTTCGGGTGGGAGCAGATGCGATTCGTGAACTCCGGCACGGAGGCGACCATGGACGCCCTGCGCGTGGCCCGCGCCGCCACCGGGCGCGACCGCGTCGTGAAGATGGAAGGGTCCTACCACGGCCACCATGACGCGTTGCTCTTCTCCGTCGTGCCGGAGGCAGACGTGCTCGACCTTCGGCACTCCACGACCGGCGATGCCGCCGACACCAGCGGCAGCGCGTACACCACCCAGCCCACGTCGAAGGGCATCCCACGGTCGATGTGGCAGGACACGATCATCGTCGAGTTCAACGACGCCGCGGCGGTGGAGGAGGTCTTCACCGAGCACGGCGACGAGATCGCGGCGCTCATCCTCGAGCCGGTCATGATGAACATCGGGATCGTGCTTCCCGAGCCCGGCTATCTGGAAGCGCTGCGTGCCCTGTGCGACCGCTTCGGCGTGGTGCTCATCTTCGACGAGGTCAAATGCGGCGGGACGATCGCGGCGGGCGGCGCGACCGAGCGGTTCGGCGTCCAGCCCGACCTGGCCTGCCTGGCCAAGGCAGTCGGCGGCGGCCTCACCATCGGCGCCTTCGGCGGCAAGGCCCCCGTGATGGAGATCGTGACGAAGGGGGCCGCCCAGCAGGGGACCTTCAACGGCAACCCGGTCTCGTGCTCGGCAGGGCTGGCCGCACTCACCGAGGTGCTCACGCCGGATGCGTACGCCGAGCTCGGCCGGATGGGAACCATGCTGGCCGATGGTTGCCTGGAGCCCATCCGGGCGCACGGCATCCCGGCGCACACGGTGGATCTCGGGGCGAAGGGGTGCGTGTCGTACCGGCCCGAGCCCCTTCGGAACTACCGCGACTTCCTGGACACGCTTCCCGAGCTGTTCGCCGCGTCCTATCCGTGGATGGTGAACCGCGGCATGTTCCTGACGCCGGGCGACGAGGAGCAGTGGACGATCTCCGTCCAGCACTCCGATGCCGACGTCCAGCGCTACATCGAGGCGTTCGGCGAATTCTGCGCGGCGCTGGCCGCATAGCGCGTGGCGGGTCGGTCCGAGAAGCGGGGCACGGCTCCGGCATCACCGCCTGCGGGCGCGGCGTCGGGCTCGGTCGTGTTCGATCCCGACCGCGCCGACTACGACCGGACGCGGGCACTTCCGAAGGGCCTCGGCGACGCCGTTGCGGAGACGCTCGCGTCGGAGCTCGCCGGGAAGAGCCCCGTGCTGGAAGTGGGGGTCGGCACCGGCCGGATGGCGCTGCCGCTCATCGAGCGGGGGATCGGGATGATCGGCGTGGATCTCTCCGCCACGATGCTGGCGAGGCTGCGCGCGAACGCCGCCGGCCGCATCCCCTTCCCGGTGGCGATGGCCGACGCGACCCGCCTTCCATTCGGAGCCGGCGCCCTCGGGAGCGTGCTCGCGGTGCACGTGCTGCATCTGATCCCGGACTGGCGCGCAGCGGTGGCCGAGTTCCTTCGCGTCGTTCGCCCGGGCGGGTCGATCGTCGTGGACGCCGGCGCAGGCGGTTCGGACCGGAGCAGGGAGATCACCGACCGGTTCGAGGCGATCCTGGGCGAGGTGGTGCACAACGTCGGTCTCCGTCACGACGAGGAGGAACTGCTCGACCGGGCCATGACCGGCCACGGCGCGCGCGTCCGCCTGTTGCCGAAGATCGTCGACGACGAACCGCACGCGATCGGCGACTACTTCCGGCGCGTCCGCGACGGCCAGATGTCGTGGACGTGGCCGGTCCCCGAGGCGGACCGGATCCGCGCGGCCGACCAGGTTCGTGCGTGGGCCGAACAACGGTTCGGCGACCTGAATGCTCCCTGGCCGGAGCCCAGGGTGGTCCGGTTCCGCGCCTACGACGTCCCGGGATAGGCGCCCGAAGCCCGGAGCGCCGCTGCGGCCTATGTCCTACCTTGCGGAACGCTCCGGCCGCGGCTCCCGGCCGACTTTGCGAAGCGCCATGCCGGAGAGCGCCTCCAGGATCAACCGGTGCGCCAGGAGGGCCGTCACGTCCGCGTGGTCGTACGGCGGCGAGACCTCGACCACCTCCATGCCCCGGACGCCGACCTCGGTGGCCAGCCGCCGCACCGCCCGGAGCGCCTCCCGCGGCGTGATCCCGCCGGGCTCCGGCGTCCCGGTTCCGGGCGCCGAGCCCGGGTCCACCACGTCGATGTCGAACGACAGGAACATGTGGTCCCAGGCGCGCGCCACCGCCACGACCTCGTCGATGACGGCCTCCATCCCACGCTGGCCGACCTCGTCCATCAGCCACCAGCGGAATCCCTGAGCGCGGGCCCACTCGAAGTCCTCCGGGTCGGGCCAGTAACCCCGAAGCCCGATCTGCAGGATGTTCGCTCCTCGCAGCGAGCCGTCCTCGACCAGGCGGCGCAGCGGCGTGCCGTGCGACAGCCGCACGCCGGCGACCGTGTCCGCGTTGTCGGCGTGTGCGTCGAAGTGAACCAGGCCGAGCGTCTCGCCTTCGCGCAGCGCGTCCGCCACCGCCCCGACGTCCGGGTGCGCGATCGAATGGTCACCGCCGAGCACGATCGGCACCACGCCCGCGGACGCGATCTCCCCGACCAGGGCACGGATGGCCCGGTGGCTTCCCGCGGGATCGGCGGGCGTGACCTCGACGTCGCCGTAATCGACGACCGTCAGGACGGCGAACGGATCGACGCCCACGTCCATGTTCGGCATCGCCGGGGGAACGCCACCGCTCTCGTCGACGCCCCGGATGGCCCGCGGGCCGAACCGGGCCCCGGGCCGATAGGAAACCGTCTCGTCGATCGGCGCGCCAACGATCGCCACGTCCACGCCGTGCAGATCCTTCGGATCCAGCACGACGGGCAACTTCATGAACGAGTTGATCCCCGCGTACGCGGGCTCGCGCGGGCGGTTGACCTGCATGCCTGGCATGGAGACGGATCGTACCCCGCGCGCCTTCAGGCGTTCCAGGTCGAGACGTAGTCGCGCAGCACCGCCGCCTCACGGCGCAGCCGGGCGGCCTCGTCGTCCCGGCCCAAACCCTCGTAGGTCTCCGCGGCCTGGGTCCGTTCGTCCGCCTGCGCCGCGACGATCGCCGCCGTCTCGGCGTCGTCCAGACGCCGGCGCGCCACCTCGGCCGAACCGAGGCCCGCCGTCGCGCCTGCCACATGCTCACTCGCTTCGGTCCGGGCATGCCTCGTCTCGGCCGGGACGGCCTCCGCATTGTCGATGGCGGCCAACGCCGTCCTGAGCGCGGAGGTCCGGACGGCGTCGCGCGCCTTCATGGCCGCGCGCAGGTCCTCCCGCACCCGGTCACGGAGCATGGCCCTGACGCTGCAGGTCCGCCGTCACCACGGTGGTGCCGGTCGCCTTGGCCACCAGGATCGGCTCGTGTAGCACATCGGCCGCCGACTCCCCGATGTCCTGACGGGTCGCGATCACCTTCCAGGCTTCGGCTTCGAAGGTCCGCGAGGTGCGTCCCTCACGGACCATGCGGGCCCGGCACTCCAGGAAGTCGCCCGGCCGGACCGGCGCGAGGAACTCCACGCTCTCATACGCACGCAGCAGGCCCTCGTCGCCGTCGCGCCGCACGGTGATCTCGGTCGCCAGGTCGCCGAACAGCTTCATGACGAACGCCCCGGCCGCGATCGTTCCGTAATGCGCGTCTTCCGACCCGACGCGGATCCGCAGGGACGCCTCCACGATCTCGTCGCCCATCTCGCCTTCCCCTTTCGTCGTCACGCCACCATTCGTAAAGCGCGATTACTTCTTGTCGTCCAACACGACGAGCGCATCGGCCGCCCTGACCGCTCCGTCGGGCGCCACGAACACGGGGTTGGCGTCGACCTCGGAGATGCGTTCGTCCGCGAGCGCCAGGTCGGACAGCGAACGTACGACGCCCATGAGACCGGCCGGGTCGGTACCCGACGCGCCGAGCAGCCGGCCGACCGCGCATTCGGCAAGCATCTCCTCGACGTCCTCCGGCGCGACCGGCGCGACCCGGCACGTCACGTCGTGCAGCACCTCCGTGAGCGTTCCGCCGGCCCCCAGCAGCACCACCGGGCCGAAGAGCGGATCCCGTCGCATGCCGCAGATCACCTCGACGCCCGCGGCGGTCTCCTGGACCAGGGCGCCGCGCGCCTGGAGGCCGGCCGCGTTCGCGCGGTCGATCAATTCCCGGAACGCGCGACGGGCCTCGGTCTCGGTCGGGATCCCGAGGCGCACCAGCCCGGCCGCCGCCTTGTGGGCGACGCCCGGCACGTCGGCCTTCATCACGGCCGGAAACCCGATCCGGACGGCGGCGTCGGCCGCCTCGTCGGCGTTGGTCGCGAACGCCCCGCGGGCGAGCGGCACGCCGAACCCCGCGAGCACCTCGCGGCTCGCCCGCTCGGAGAGCACCGGTCCGGGTTCGTCCAACGGCATGGAGCCGACGGCGGCGGAACGTTCCGCCGGCGGGTCGGGCCACGCAGATCGCTCGCGCCAGTAGCAGCTCCAGTACCAGGCCCGGCGAAGCGCGACGATCGCGGGCCGGAGCCCGTGCAGCAGCGGGATGCCCGCATCGCGCAACGCCTCGCGCACCGACGGGTGCGCCGGCCCCATCCCGTGCAGCGTGAGGAACGCGCCGAACTTCCCCGACGAGCGCACCGCCTCGATCAGCGAGCGCGCCGCCGACGCGCCCAGGTCGACCTCGTTCCCCCCCATCCACTCGGTCACCTTGTCGAGCCCCACCGCCACGATGTCGACGTCCTCTGCAGCCATGGCCTCCAGGATCTCCGCGTAGAGCGATTCGAAGTCCGGATCGACGCCCCACGGGTCGACGGGGTTGCCGATGAACGCGAAGTTCGGCCACCTCGAACGCAGCCGCTCCTTCATGGCCGCCGACGGCGCGGGGAGCTCGAATCCGAACGTACGCGCGTGGTCGGCCAGCAACTGCGCCTCGCCCCCGGAGTCGGTGACCGCCATCAGGCGCCGCCCCTCCGGCAAGCGCCCGTGGCCGAGCAGCTCGGCACATTCGATCATCTCGTCGAGGTCGTCGACGCCGATCGCGCCCAGTTGGTGCAGCAGCCCGGTCAGCACCTCGTCGGCGGTGGCGAGCGTCCCGGAATGCGCGGCGATCGCGGCGGCGGATTCGGCGTGCCTGCCCGCCTGCAGCACCACCAGCGGCTTGCCCGCGCGGCGCAGCGCCTTCGCACCGTCGACGAATGCGCCGGGATCGCGGAACCCCTCCAGGAACGAGCACACGGCGAACGTCGCGTCGTCCTGGGCGAAATAGCGGAAGTAGTCGCCGGTGGTGGTTCCGGCCTCGACGCCGCTCGACACCAGCGCGGAGAAGCCGACGCGCGGTCCCATGTTCACCATCGCCTCGATGACCGAACCGCTCTGCGAGACGACGGCGACGCGCCCGGGCAGGACGTGCTCGGTCAGCGTGCCGATGTACATGGCCGACCGGCCCGGCGCGACCACGCCCATGCAGTTCGGCCCGGCGACCGCCAATCCGGTGTTCCGGGCGATGTCCGCGATCTCGCGCTGCGCGACGGTGGCCGCCTCGCCGCTCTCCGAGAAGCCTCCGCCGGGCACGACCGCCGCCCGCGCGCCGAGCGCGGCCGCCGTTCGCAGCACATCCGGCACACGGTCGATCCGCAGCGCCGCGATCACCGCGTCGGGCGGCTCCGGAAGCGCGTCGAGCGATTCGAAGCACGGCCGCCCCAGCACCTCGTCGTACCGCGGGTTGACGGCGAAGACCGGCCCATCGAAGCCGATCAGCCCGAGGTTCTCCAGCGCCACGCGCCCCACGAACGACGACGGCGACGCGCCCACCACGGCGATCGAACGCGGTGCGAGCAGCGCGCGGATCCCCTCGGTCGGCGTCGGCGGCACGCGCGTATCCTGACCACCCACGGGCGCTGCTGTCATTCGCCCGCTCGGCGTGTCCGCCGGATCCGTTTCGTGTCTGGAGGGATGAATGATGGACCAAGGCGACGCAACGGGCTCGGCCGACCAGGCCGCCGCCGCGCTCTCCGACCGCGTGTGGGAGCGGTATCTCGAACTGCAGCCGATGCTCGGCACCTACATCGGCGACGAACGCTTCGACGACCGACTGCCCGACCCGTCGGACGAGGGCGTCGCGCAGGAGGAGGCATTCCACCGCGGGACGCTCGAGGATCTGGCGAAGGTCGACCGCTCGTCGCTGTCCGAGGACCTCCGGACGACCCTCGACCTGATGGAGTTCGGCGCCCGGCGCGCCCTGGCGGACATCGGGCACCGGATCGACCGCCTCCAGGCCGTCTCGTACATGTTCGGGCCGTCCGGGCTGCTGGCCGACATCGCGTCCCTGCAGCGGGCCGACACGCCCGAGCGGGTCGACCGGTACCTCGCCCGGCTTCGCGCCGTGCCGGAGTTCTTCGACCGTGTCGGCGTGGTCGCCATGGACGGTTCGCGCGGGGGCGTCACCTCGCCGGCGATCGTCGTCGACCGGACGATCGCGCAGGTCGAACGGCTGGTCGCCCTCGACCCCGCCGACTCTCCGGCGCTGCTGCCGCTGGCGAACGCCGACGACGGCGCGAAGGAACGGGTGGCCGCCGTGGTTCGGGACGAGGTCATGCCGGCGTACGGCCGCTACCTGGAGGTGCTGCGCGAGTACCGTCCGCACGCCACCGAGACGATCGGGATGTCCGACCTCCCCGGCGGGGACGTCATGTACGGAAGCCAGATCCTCGGGTTCACCTCCCTTCCGCTCACCGCCGAGCAGATCCACCGGACCGGCGAGGAGGAGTTCGCGAAGATCCAGGAGGAGCGGTACGCGATCGCACGCGGGCTCGGGTTCGACTCGCCCGAAGAGGCGGTGGCGGCCCATACGGCCTCGGGGCGGAACACGGCCGCCAGTCGCCAGGACATGCTTCGCATGGTCGAGGACCAGGTTCGGCGGTCCTGGGAGGCCGCGCCGAACTGGTTCGGCCGCCTGCCGAACGCGAACTGCATCGTGCGGCCCGTCGAGGAGTTCCGTGAGGAGGACATGCCCGGCGCGTACTACCAGTCGGGCTCGGCGGACGGCGCTCGGCCCGGCGTGTACTACCTGAACACCTCCCACCTGGGGGATCGTGTGCTGCACCAGGTGGCAACCACCACGTACCACGAGGGGAACCCCGGCCATCACTTTCAGATCACGATCGAGCAGGAGTACGCGGACCGGCCGGCGCTGCGGCGGTTCGGCGGGTTCCTGGCCGGCGACGCGTTCACGGAGGGCTGGGGCCTCTACAGCGAACGACTGGCCGACGAGATGGGCCTGTTCCTCGACGAGTACGAACGGCTGGGGATGCTCGAAGCGCAGGCGCACCGGGCGTCGCGGCTCATCGTGGACTCGGGCATGCACGCGCTCGGCTGGGACCGCGAACGGGCCATCCTGCAGGTCATGGAGGGTGGCACGCCCCGGTCGGAGTCGGAGATCGAGGTGGACCGGTACATCTCCTGGCCCGGGCAGGCGCTCGCCTACATGACCGGGCAACTGGAGATCCAGAAGTGGCGCGCCGACGCGGAGAAGCGGCTGGGGTCGGCCTTCGACCTGCGCGCGTTCCACGACCGGCTCCTGGCGCTCGGCTCGCTTCCGCTGCCCACGCTGGAGCGCGAGGTCGCAGCCCACGGCGAGGCCTAGGTTGCCGACGGGAGATGGGCTCGTATCCTGGCCGGAGGACGGACGAAGGGATCGAAGGCCATGCCGCTGTTGATCTTCCTGCTGATCGTGATCGCACTGGCCGCGTTCGGGGTCCTGGGATTCGTGCTGAAGGTGGCGCTCGGCGTCGCGATCGGAGTGTTCCTGGCGACCGTGGGCGTCGCGGCCTACACCATGTGGCGGCTCCGTCGGGCCTGGCGTCGCGCTCTGGCTCGCGTCACGCCGCCGCCGGACGCGCGAGGCGCGGTGCCCGGCGGCGCACCCTCGCCGCCGCTGCAGGGCCGTTCCGAGGTCACGGTCCTTCGACCCGACGCGTCCTCACCGTCGGACGCCGGCAGGAGCGCGTCCTCCTAGCCCGTCACGGGCTCGCCGGCCGTTCCTGGAACGGCAGGCGCTCGTCGGCGAACGCCCCGATCTCGCCGGAGGCCTCGCGCTCGCGCTTCGCGAAGTAGTGGTCCGCGCCGGGCGCGACGAACAGGCGCGCGTCCGGGAGCTTCCGGGCCAACAGTCGAAGCTCTCCCTCGGGGCAGAACGGATCCTGGTCGCCCGCCACCAGAAGGACCGGGCGCTCGAACGCGGCAAGCGCTTCGTTCGACGGCAGCGGCGGGAGCTGCTCGCGGCGGTCCCATGCGAGTGGCACGGCAACCAGCGCCAGCGCATCGACGCGCTCGTCGCCGACCGCTTCGCGGAGCGCCACGTTCGCGCCGAAGGACCAGCCCACGAGCAGCAGGGGAGATCCAGTGCGTCCCAGGGCGGAGGTCACGGCCGCGTGCACGTCCCGACGTTCGCCCACGCCGCCGTCGTGCGTGCCTTCGGAGCCCATCACGCCGCGGAAGTTGAACGAGACGACGGCGAGGCCGCGTCTGCTGAGTTCGGCGCCGATCGCCCACAGGAGCGGGTGGTCCTTGCTTCCGCCGTAGCGCGGGTGCGGGTGACACATCACCGCCGAACCTCGGACCCGGCCGTCTGGAAGCCGGAGGACGGCCTCCAGGCGGAGGCCGTCGTCGGTACGGACCTCGATGCCCTCCACGGTGTCGGAGCCTACGCCCGGCGACGCCTGCAAGGATGGCGTTCGATGTCCGGCGAACCGATCAGCGTGCCTCCGCCGCGCACCGGGATCGTGCTGCGCGACGCGCTTCCCTGGCATGAGGAGCGCGAGATCGTCGAGACGGCCGAGGATGCCGGCTACCAGGCCGTCTTCGTGCCCGAGATCGACGGACGCGAGGCGTTCTCGACCCTGACGGGGTTCGCGAACGCGTCGACCGGCCTGTGGCTCGGGACCGGTGTCGTCACGATCTGGTCACGCTCCCCGGTGACCACCGCGATGGCCGCGTCCACGGTGCAGGACCAGTCGGACGGCCGCATGATCCTGGGTGTCGGCGCCGGGAGCCCGGCAGGGATCGGGTCCGCCGCCGCGGGCGGCGCGTCGACGCCGCTGCGGCTGGTGGAGGAATTCGTGCGCGTGGTTCGCGAGGTTTCCTCGGGCAAGCCCGTCACGGAGGGAGCGGCGGGCGATCCGTTCGGCGCCGCGGGGTTCGTGTCCTCCATGAACGTCGAACCGTTCCCCGTCTGGATCGCCGCGCTCGGCGACCGGATGGTCTCGGTGGGCGGCCGGATCGCCGACGGGATCCTACTGAACTGGTGCCCTCCGGAGCGGGTCGCGTCGGCGAAGCGAGCGCTGGCGGATGCGGCCGCCGGTGCCGGCCGCGATCCCGCGGAGGTCACCGTCGCCGTCTACGTGCGGGCGTGCCTGGGCGTCGACGAGGACCAGGCCCTCCCGCCGCTTCGAGCCATGACCGGGATGTACGCGTCGATCCCGCACTATCGCCGGCAACTCGAGGCCGTCGGCCTGGGTCAGGAGGCCGCCGCGGCGGCGAAGGCCGCCGGCTCAGGCAGGATGGGCGACGTGCCCGAGGACCTGGTGCGGGCACTGACGATCGTCGGGGGACGGGACGAGGCGCTCGCCCGGTTCGACGCGTATCGCCAGGCGGGCGCCGACGTGATCCTCGTGTACCCGGTGGCGGCGCTCGATCGCTTCTCGTCAATCCTGGGAACGCTGCTGGCCGCCGCGCCCGACACGGCCATCGAGCGCTGATCGTGCGGGGACGCGGTGCTGTTGCAGGCCCGGGTGGGGGCGTATAGTTTCCACGGTCGACACCGTGCCAATTGGGATAAGGAGGTCACCATGACGTACGTGATCACCGAGCCGTGCATCGACCTGAAGGACCGCGCGTGCGTCGACGAGTGCCCGGTCGACTGCATCTACGAGGGCGGCCGCAAGCTCTACATCCAGCCTGACGAGTGTGTGGACTGCGGCGCGTGCGAGCCCGTGTGCCCGGTCACGGCGATCTTCTACGAGGACGACGTGCCCGCTGAATGGAAGGCCTACACCGCCGGGGAGGCGGAGTTCTTCACCGACGCGGTCTCCGGGATCGGTTCGCCCGGAGGCGCGGCGCAGGTGGGAGCCGTCGACAAGGACATCCCGCTCGTCGTGAACTTCGCCGCCGAATAGTCGCCCTGCGTTCCTGACGCCGCCGTCGGCGGGCTTCCACGGTATGACCGGGCCCCGCGAGGCGCCGTTGAACGTGCGCTGGATCAATGGGTCGCCGTCGGCGAAGCATGACACCGATCCCGAGATCCAGGTGTTCGCATACGACCCGGCGAGCCACATCCTGCGACAGAACAAGTCGGTGCACTACGAGGCGCCGTTCATGTTCGTCTTCCAGGGCGCGCGACGAGCGCTGCTGATCGACACCGGCGCGACCGCGGAGACGAAGTGGTTCCCGATCCGTGCCGTGGTGGACGGCATCATCGGGGACGCGCAACTGCTCGTTCTCCACACCCACTCGCACGCCGATCACGTCGCGGGCGATGCTCAGTTCGAGGACCGCCCGCGCACGCAGGTGGTGGGCACCGGTCTGGACGAACTGACGGCGTTCCTCGGATTCGAACGGTGGCCCGACGGCACGGCGACGCTCGATCTCGGGGATCGGTTCTTGGACGTGATCCCCAGCCCCGGGCACGACGCGGCCGCCTTGTCGTTCTTCGACCGCGACACCAGGCTGCTGCTCACCGGGGACACCGTGTACCCCGGCCGGCTCTACGTGCGCGATTGGGACGCCTACGTCGCGACCATCCGGCGCCTGGTCGCGTTCGCCGAATCCCACACGGTGAGCCACGTGCTCGGTTGCCACATCGAGATGAGACGGACGCCCGGCAGGGATTACAAGATCCGGACGACCTACCAACCCGATGAGCCGCCGCTTGAGATGACCGTGGCGCAACTGCGGGACGTCCTCCGCGCGGTCGAACGGATCGACGGGCAGCCGGGCGTGCACGTCTTCGACGATTTCATCGTGTTCAACGGCATCCCCGACGGCTACTTCGGCTAGACCTTCGAAGGGAGGGGGCACGCGTGAGCGAGGTGACCATCCGGCCTGCGTACAGCATTTGGCCCGAGTACAACCGGCGCTTCCGCGATGTGATCGCGGCGCTGACCGAGGAGCAGCTCGCGATCCAGCCGGGACCCGAGCGGTGGCCGCTGTGGGCGACGGTCGGACATACGGCCTGTCAGCGCGTGTTCTGGCTCTGCGACTTCGCGGGCGAACCCGGCGCGGACACCACGCCGTTCACGAACGCCGGATTCGACTGCCCTGGCGACGACGATCTGGAGCACGTTTGGAGCGCGGATCAGCTCGCTTCGGCGTTGGATTCGACCTTCCGTATCGTCGAGAGCTGCATGGACCGATGGACCATGGAGTCTCTGGACGAAACCCTTCGACGCCCTGAGTGGGGCGTGAATTGGGTGCACACGCGGGGGTCGGTGATCCAGCGGGTGTTCAGCCACGACGTCTACCACTGCGCCCAATTGAACGATGCGTTCGGCGCGGAAGGACTGCCGCAGATCGACTTCTGGGACTGACGGCGGCCGGGCCCGCCGACCCGGAGTCGCCCCTGAGCGGCCGGAGCCACGGCCCGGGCGCCGTCGTGCAGGTCCGTTTGCCATTTGTTGTGGCATCCGTGTCACGTTCGCATCGGGATTCCCCGCAGGGCCTCGCGCCCCATAGCCTGCTGACCGGCGGGCTGGTTCGATCCGCCCGCAGACTTCGCGCAACCAACTCTGATCGCCGCCGTGCGGCGTGTTGGTTCGGCGCGACCATGCCATCGAGAGGGGAGAGGTATGCGAACGATCCGCTTGGTCGTCCTGAGCGTGGCGGCCGCGTCGGCCGCGTTGGTCGGCGTCGCGCCCGCGGCGACCGGCGCTCCGAAGGCCACCGGCGCCGCGGCGGTCATCGGAGCGCCGGCGGTCCGTCCAACCTTCACGCCGCTGGGCCCGGTCAACGCCAACGCGCTCAGCATGTCCGCCGACGGGTCCGTCGTCGTCGGCGTCAGCATCTTCGGCGACGGGGCGTTCCGTTGGTCGCAGCAAAGCGGCACCGAGTCCCTGGGCGCGGCCAGCGGCCAGATCTCGATCTCGAGAGATGGCGACACGATCGTCGCCGACGTGGACCGGGGCGGTCACAGGACCGCCGCGAAGTGGACCGGAGGGACCCGCTGGAAGAGCCTCGGTGGATATCCGGGCTCCGACGGCTGTCCCGACCTCAGCAACGCGTTCGCCGTCTCCGACACCGGGTCGGTCGTCGGGCTCGGCTGGGCCGACTGCAGCGCATCCGCCTTCCGGTGGGACAGGGCGACCAGCATGGTGAGCCTGGGCAGCCTGGACGGCGCCGCCAGCCGCGCGAACGACATCAGCGCGGACGGCGCCGTGATCGTGGGCTGGGACGATGCGCCGGACGGCATGCGGCGCGGCGCCATGTGGGTGAACGGCGCGGAGCGTCTCCTGTCGCGCGGCCGCTTCCTCGGGTCCGCGGAGGCCGTCTCGAGCGACGGCTCGGTGATCGTCGGCGGCGGTGCCGGCTACCACGGCAAGCAGGCGTATCGGTGGACCAAGAAGACGGGTCCGCAGTTCCTCGGCAAGCTGCCCGGCGGCGGGGTCCTGGCGAGCGCGAGCGCCCTTGCCACCACGGATGACGGGAACATCGTGGTGGGATTCAGCGGCGCGGCCGATCGCGATGCGTTCGTCTGGACCCCCGCGACCGGCATGTTCAAGCTCCAGGACTACCTCGTCGGGCTGGGCGTCAAGGGTCTCACGGGGTGGCGGCTCGACACGGCGCTCGCCGTCTCGAGGGACGGCACCACGATCGCGGGCTGGGGGATCCGGCCGGACGGGCAGGTTCAGAGCTGGGTGGTCACGAACCTTCCACCGTTCGCCGCGGCAGGGTAGCGACCGACCGCCGCGCGATCGAGCGGCTCAGTGCGACGCAGTGACCGACGGCGCCTGCGTGGCCTGGCCGTTCGACTCCACCGCCGATTCGACCGGGGGGACGACCGCCGGCCCGTGACGGTCCTCGGGGAGCTCATCCACCGGCCAGCGGGCGCGGGACTTCGCCGCGAGCTTCTCCATCAGCGCCAGCGCGCCCGGGTCCTCGTCGCCCGGCCGCCACTCGATCACGCCTGCGTCCACGGCATCCTTGACGATCTGCTCGCCGAGCTCGGTTCGAACCACGGTGAGCGACCAGCCGTCGCTCTGGCCCAGGCCGCCGAAGGACAGGTCGGCGTGCTCCGCGGTGAAGTCGGGACACTGCAGACAGCCCGGACGCGTCCACTGATGGGCTTCCTTCAGCGGGATGTTGATGACGTCGCCGTCGGTCTTGTAGACGATGACCTTGCCCTTGACGTTCACCCGGGCGATGTCCTCCCACGCCACACCGAGCTCGTCGTGGACCTTCCCCTGCATGAGGCCGTCGTAGGTGAACGACTTCGAACACAGCAGGCCGAACGTCCATGCGATCTTGCGGCTCCACTTGCCGACGCGGCGAGCCTGCAATTCGCCCGTGATCGACGCCTGGCAGGACATGCCGATCAGTGCGATCTTGGACAGCCCCATCTCGGCCGCCTTCGTCAGCGCCAGCGGGTTCGCCGAATAGGTGTAGCGCGAACCAGCGGTCGCCAGCACGCCCTCGCGGTCGGTCACGACCGCCGGCTCGACGTCCCACGGTCGGGTCTCGGAGAGCTTCGACGTGACCGCGCCGTCGATCCGTCCGGTCGCAAGGCCCCAGATCAGCAGCGCCGAGACGACGCCGCCATCCTGGCCGTGCGCGAGCACCTGCGGGTCACGGGCGCGGGCGAGGATGACCGAACGATGGATGCCGATGACCTCTTCGGGCAGCCGGGCGCGCCCGAACAGCGCCACGTTCGCGTCGTCCTCCCACGTTCGGAATCGGGGGCACGCGAGCGTGCAGATCGAACAGCCCTTGTCGCCGTGGGTGCAGATGTCGGGGCCTTCGGGCTGCAGCTGGACGGGTTTGTAATCGTCCTCGTAACCGAGCACATGGAATGGACAGACCACAACGCAGGCAGCGCAACCAGTGCACAGGCCACTGGTCACGACCTCGTTGAACAGGTCTTTCCATTGCGTTTTCTGTGGTGCGGGCATGTCAGACGGGAAGTATAGGCGCTGCCGCTCCATGCTCCGGCATGTTTGGAACGGCATCCGGTGACTGTTACGCTCCGGCGCAATCGGCGAACGGCCGTTCGAGGCGGAGGGACGGATGCTCGAACCCGAGGCGATCCAGGCTGCGTTGTACGCGGCAGCGGGCGACGTGCAGGCGCTGGTCAACCATCTCGGGCTCGC
>JBEDUK010000054.1:0-28410 GCA_040414485.1 Actinomycetota bacterium | reverse complement strand
CGGCACTGCACGCCCTCAGGGCCGTGGAGATCCTCGACGTGCGCGACGAGCCGGATCTGGGGCTCGAACCCATGTCACCGTCGCCGGATTACGCCGAGCATGCCGAACGGCTTGCAGAACTGCGCGGGCGCGTGGACGCGCTGCTTGTGCTCGTCCCCGAGAGTGCCGCGCCGGGTCTCGCGCCGGCGCCACCCCAGTTCGAGTTGGACACGATGGACCCGAAGCTGCTGGCCGCTGAAGTCGGTGAGTGGCTGGACCGTCTGGAGCCGAGCGTGCGCCAGATGGTAAAGCAGATTGACGAACTTCGCCACGAACGCGACGCGCTGCCACGGCACCTCGAGTCCATCCAGCGTCTGAGCCCGCTGCTTCCGGAACTGGTCGAGCTCGAGTCCTACGAGACCGTCCTGCTGATGCTCGACGGCCGCCATGCGGGACTGCTCGACCTGCTCGACGCCGAGCTGACCACGGCGGTCGGGGCGCGTCACGAGGTCGTGTCCGCGCCGGTCGACCGGAACGCGGTCGGTGCAGTCGTGGTGTTCCCCCGGTCGGCGTCCGAACGGATCGACGCCTGGCTCGGTCACGAGGACGTCAGTCAGGTGGCGGTCCCCGGCGGGTTCGAAGGCCTACCGATCCGCGTGGCGATCGCGCGCATGGAGGATCGTCTCCGCGCCCTCCCCGGGCTGATCGCGGACGCCGAAGGTGAGCTGCGGTCGTCGCTCCGGCCGCACGGCAGGTGGCTGGCCGGGGCGCGTGCGACGCTCGGTTCGGCGATCGACCGGCTGGAGGCGGCGGCCGGAGCCGGCGGGTTCGGGCACGTCGCCGTCGTCGTGGGGTGGGTGCCGCGGGACGAGATCGAGCGCGTCCGGATGGCCCTGGGCCGGTCGCTCGGCCCTGAGGTGGTCGTGACCGAGGTGGCGCTGGGTCGCGAGGCGATCGCCGAGGCCCCGCTGCTCCTGCGGAACCGGCGGCACGCGCGGCCGTTCGAGTTCCTGGTGCGGCTCCTGGCGCTGCCGAAGTCCGGAACGATCGATCCCACGTGGCTGATGTCGCTGTTCCTCCCGTTGTTCTTCGGGATGATGGTCGGCGACGTCGGCTACGGGATCGTGCTCCTCGTGGTTGCGCTCGTCCTCCGCAGGCGTTTCGGTGTGCGGTACGCGTTCTGGCGAGACCTCGGTTCGATCCTGGTGATGGGATCGATCTGGGCGATCGTCTGGGGCGTGATCTTCGGCGAGGTTTTCGGCGACCTCGGCTGGCGGCTCGGCCTGCACCCGTTGTGGCTGAACCGCGAGCGCTCGCTTGTGCCGTTGCTCGTGTTCGCCATCGCGCTCGGCTTCGTGCACGTGGTCCTCGGTCTGGTGCTCGGTGTATGGAACGCCTGGCGGCAGCGCCGGCCGAGCCTGATGGTCGAACGCGGCGGCATGCTGCTTCTGCTCGCCGGCCTGTTCCTGCTGGTCGGCCAGGCGGCCGAACGGTTGCCGGGCGCCATGACCACGCCGGGCCTCGCCGCGATGATGGTGGGTCTGGCCCTGGTGATCGCGCCCCAGGGGTGGATGGGCCTGCTCACCGGGCCGATCGAGGTGCTGGGGGCCTTCGGCAACGTGCTCTCGTATCTGCGTATCGCTGCGATCGGGCTGGCTTCGGTCTTCCTGGCCAAGATCGCGAACGAGTTCACCGGGTTGGGCGCGCCGATCTGGCTGGGCGTGCTCATCGCCGCGCTGCTCCATGCCATGAACATCGCGCTCGGCGCGTTCAGCCCGATGATCCAGGCGATCCGTCTGCACTATGTGGAGTTCTTCGGCAAGTTCTTCGAAGGAGGCGGCCGGGCGTTCCGGCCGTTCGGCGGGACCGCCGCGACCGGCCCGGCGCCGGCAGGGGCGGCCCGCGTGTGACGAGGAGGTCATGACGATGCTGGGACTCATTGCCATCGGAGCGGGGCTCGCGGTCGGGCTGGCTGCGATCGCGACGGGCTACGCGCAAGGGCGGATCGGCTCCGCGGGGATCGGGGCGATGGCCGAAAAGCCCGAACTGGCCGGCCGGATCATCCTGCTGGTGGCCATTCCGGAGACCCTGGTAATCCTGGGGTTCGCCGTCGCCGCGATGATCGTCGTCCTGTTGAAGCAGTGACCTCGGATGGCGCTCGAGGACATCCTTCGGGCGATCCGGGAGGAGACGGACGCCGAGGCGGAGCGGATCGAATCCGACGCCGCCGTCCAGGCCGCGGAGATCGAGGCCGCGGCGCGTGAGGAGGCCGAACGTCTTCGCGCTGAGATCCTTGCCGCACGAGCCCGTGGCGCAGAGGCGCAACGGGAAGGGCTGATGCGCGCGGCTCGCGCCCGATCGGCGTCGGCGTGGCGCGATGGTCGCGAGGATGTGTTCGGCCGCGTCCATGCGGAGGTCCTGAGGCGTCTGGACGGCCTCCGTGGCGACGCCGGATACCCGGCGATCCTCCGCGCGTTGTTGGACGAGGCGGTCGCCGCGCTGCCGGACGCCATCGAGGTCCGGATCGACCCGCGCGACCTTCCGCTGTTCGAGCGCGCGATGGAGCCCGGACGCGGCGCGCTCGGCGTGGAGGGCTCGCTCGCGACGAGTGGCGGCGTCGAGGTGGTCGCGCCGGGCGGCCGGGTGGTCCGAAACACGGTCGAAGAGCGCCTGGCGCGAAGCGGACCCTTCCTGCGTCCGCTCGTCGCCCGCGTGATCCCGAACATGGCGCCGGGCAGCGAGGAGGCGGTATGAGCCTCCTGCTGCGCGCGCCGTCCGCCGGGACCGGATACGACTACGGCAATGCCCGCGTCCGCGCCATGCACGCGTCGCTCCTGGACCGAAGCGGATACGACCGATTGGTGGGGCTGGAACCCGACGGCATGCTCGCCGTCCTCGGCGCCGGCCCGTATGAGCAGGACGTGCGGACGGCGCTCGCCCGGACGTCGGGCCTGGCGGCGCTGCTTCATGCCGTCAGCGCGAACCTCGCCCGCACGCTGCGCGCGGTCGCCGGGTTCTACGGCGGCGGCGCGAGGTGGGCGATCGACCTGCTCGACGAGCGATGGGATCTGGCAAACGTGGTGACGATCCTTCGGAGCCGCGCCCGCGACGTGCCCACCGAGGACGTGCTCCCGCTCCTCGTCCCGGCCGGCCGGATGGACGCCGTGGCGGCGACGGAGCTCGCAAATCAGCGGGACGTGGCATCGGCGATCGCCCTGATGGTCCTGTGGGCGGTGCCGCGACCGGAGGTCGCTGCAGCCGCCCGGAGCGCGCTCCGGCTGTTCGAGGTGGCGCAGGATCCCGCGGTCCTGGAGCGGGCCGTGGTCCAGGCGTGGGCGGCGGCCGCCACGCTCGCGGTCGAGGCAGGGCCGCCCGAGCGGTGCATCCTCGGGCCGGTTCTGTTCGATGAGGTCGACCGGAGGCACCTGCTCGTGGCGCTGCGGATCCGAGAGGCGCGCCGCTCCGGCGAGCCGTTCGCGGCGGGCGAGGAGGCGCCGGATCTCCCCACCACCGGCGGCCTGCTCGACGGGTCGCTGCTGCGGGCCATCGCCAAGGTGCCCGCTGAGGTGCCCGTCGAGCCGGCGCTCGGTCGTGCGGTCGCGTCGGGCGTGCATCCGTCGTGGCGGCCCGCGATCCATGCCTTCGACGGGCACGGCGACATCGCGACCCTTGAGCGCGACCTGGAGACGCTCGCGGCCCGTGCCGCCGCCCATCTCTGGCGGGACGCCGATCCGCTCGGCGCGGCCATCCCCGTGGGGTTCGTCCTGGCGAAGGAGAACGAGGCGCGAAACCTCCGCCTGCTCGGCCACGCGGCCCGGACGGGACTCGCGCCCGCCATCGCGCGCCAGGAAATCTTCGTGCCGGGGGACTGATCATGGGCAGGCTTGTGGTGCTGACGACGCCGGAGAGTGCGACCGGGTTCCGCCTGGCGGGCGTCGATGCACTGTCCGCGCCGACGGCCGCCGACGGCGCGTGCAGGGTCCTGGACCTGGCCCGGGCCGGAGACGGCCTCCTGGCCGTCCACGAGTCGTTCCTGGCGGCGCTGGGCCCGGCCGATCGCCGGCGCCTCGAGGGGCTCGCCGAACCGATGGTGGTCGCGCTGCCGGCCGGCACCGGCGCCGCCGGGTCGAAGGCCCGCCGCGCGCGCCTGACCGAGATGCTGCGGCGCGCCGTGGGCTACCGAATCTCGTTCCGATCCGTCGATGGAGGCACACCGTGAGCGCCGTCGCAGCCGCAGACATGTCCGCATCGCCGATCGCCGCAGTGGATCCGACCGGCCCGTCCGTTCCAGCGAAGGACCGTCCGCCCGGGGTGATCCAGCGCGTGGCTGGACCCGTGGTCGCCGCCACGGGGCTGGACGGCGTTCGCATGTACGAGGTCGTCCGCGTGGGGCCGGCATCGCTGATCGGCGAGGTCATCCGTCTCGAGGGCGATCGCGCCGTGATCCAGGCCTACGAGGACACCTCCGGGCTGACGGTCGGTGACCCGGTCGCGCGCACGGGCGCGCCGCTGCAGGTCGAACTGGGCCCGGGCCTGCTCGGTTCGATCTTCGACGGCATCCAGCGGCCTTTGCATGAACTGGCAAGGGCCGGACCGCAGGCCGGCGGCGCGACCGGTTCGGCGTTCATCGGACGCGGCGTGTCGGCGCAGGCGCTGCACAGGGACCGCACGTGGCCGTTCGAGCCGCGCGTCCGGATCGGGGACCGCGTCGCGCCGGGCGTGGAACTGGGGACCGTGCGCGAGACCGGGGCGCTGGTGCACCGCGTCCTGGTGCCGCAGGGCGTCGAGGGCATCGTCGGCAACATCGAACCGGGCTCGTTCGGCGTCGAGGACCCGGTCGCGTTCGTGGACGGCCGTCCTGTCACCATGCTGCGACGCTGGCCCGTACGCGAGCCCAGGCCGTTCGCGGAGCGCCTCGACCCGGACGCTCCGATGATCACCGGCCAGCGGGTGATCGACACCGTCCTGCCGGTTGCCCGTGGCGGCGTGGCCGTGATCCCGGGCGGGTTCGGCACCGGCAAGACCGTGCTGGAACAGTCGCTCGCCCGCTGGGCGGATGCCGACGTGATCGTGTTCGTCGGCTGCGGCGAGCGCGGGAACGAACTGGCGGACGTCCTCGAGGAGTTTCCCTCGCTGACCGATCCGCGCACCGGCGCGCCGCTCCTGGACAGGACGATCCTGATCGCGAACACGTCGAACATGCCGGTCGCGGCCCGCGAGGCCAGCATCTACACGGGCATCACGATCGCCGAGTACTACCGCGACCAGGGCTACGACGTGGCGATGCTCGCCGACAGCACCAGCCGGTGGGGCGAGGCGCTGCGCGAGGTGTCCGCGCGGCTCGGCGAGATGCCGGGCGAGGAGGGCTACCCAGCCTACCTGCCCGCGCGGCTGGCCGAGTTCTACGAACGAAGCGGCACCGTTCGCTGCCTCGGCGACCCCGAACGAACGGGTTCGGTCACGGTGATCGGCGCGATCTCGCCGCCGGGTGCGGACTTCTCCGAGCCCGTGACGCAGCACAGCCTACGGATCGCCGGGACGCTCTGGGAGCTGGACACCGACCTGGCCCGGCGGCGGCACTTCCCTTCGATCTCCTGGACGCGCAGCTCCACCGCCTACGACCTGTCCGCGTGGTTCCAACGCGAGGTATCGCCGAACTGGGAGGCCGATCGCCGCTGGATGCTCGCGCTGCTCCAGCAGGAGGAGGAGTTGCTCGCGATCGTCCAGCTCCTGGGCGCCGAGGCGCTGGCGCCGGCGGAGCGCGCGGTCCTCGCAACCGGTCGATGGCTCCGGCAGGACTTCCTCCAGCAGTCTGCGTTCGATCCGGTCGATGCGTTCTGCCCACCCACGCGGCAGCACGAGATGCTCGCCACGATCCGCCATGCGCACGGCGCACTGGCCGCCGCGGTCGCGGCCGGAGCGGATGTCGACGAACTGGCGGCGCTGCCGTGCCTGGTCGAGATCGGACACATGCGGTCGTGGCCGCACCAGGAGGTCGGGGCGCGCGCGGTGGCGCTCCGGTCACGGATCGACGAGGAGGTGAGCGGCCATGCCGCCTGAAGGGACGGTTGCCGCGCCGCGGCTGTACACGCCCGACTACAGGACCGTCTCCGCGGTGACTGGCCCGCTGATGTTCGTCGAACGCGTGCGGGGCGTTTCCTACGGCGAGACCGTCGAGGTGATCGGCCCGTCCGGCGAGCGCCGCCACGGGCAGGTGATGGAGGTCGACGGTGACAGGGCCGTGGTGCAGGTGTTCGCCGGAACGCGGGGCCTGGACCTCGCCGAGACGCACGTGCGCTTCTCCGGCGACGTCTTACGGGTCGGCGTGGGTGTGGACCTGCTGGGGCGCGTGCTGGACGGCGCCGGCCGCGTGATCGACGGCGGGCCGCCGCCGTTCACCGAGGCCCAGCGCGACGTGAACGGCCTGCCGATCAACCCGGCGGTCAGGGACAACCCCTCGGAGTTCGTGGCCACCGGCATCTCCGCCATCGACGGCCTGAACACACTGGTTCGCGGCCAGAAGCTCCCCATCTTCGGTGGGTTCGGCCTGCCGGCCGACGACCTGGCCGTGCGGATCGTGCGCGCCGCAACCAGGACGGCGGGGCCGGGCGGCAGCGCGGTGGTCTTCGGCGCCATCGGGATCACCCACCGCGCGGCGTCGTTCTTCCGTCGCCGCCTCGATGAGGCCGGCGCCATGGAGCGCAGCATCCTGTTCCTGAACCTGGCCGACGATCCGGCGCTGGAGCGGCTGCTCGCGCCGAGGGCCGCGCTGACCGCGGCCGAGCACCTGGCCTTCGACCTGGGCATGGACGTGCTCGTCATCCTCACCGACATGACGAACTACTGCGAGGCGCTCCGCGAGGTGGCGACCGCGCGCGAGGAGGTTCCCGGGCGGAGGGGCTACCCGGGGTACATGTACTCGGACCTGGCCTCGATCTACGAGCGGGCGGGACGCATTCGCGGGCTTGCCGGGTCGCTGACCGAACTGGTGATCCTGTCCATGCCCGACGACGACATCACGCACCCGATCCCCGACCTGACCGGGTACATCACCGAAGGACAGATCGTGCTGTCGCGCGATCTCAACCGCCGCGGCGTAGATCCCCCCATCGAGGTGCTCCCCTCGCTCAGCCGTCTGATGAACGCCGGCATCGGTGAGGGCAAGACACGGGCCGACCACCGTGCGCTGGCCGACCACCTCTACGCCTTCTATGCGCGCGGGCAGGACCTACGGCGGCTGGTGGCGATCGTCGGGGAAGGAGCGCTGTCGGATCTGGACCGCGTGTACCTGGCGTTCGCTGATCGATTCGAACGCGAATTCGTCAATCAGCCCAACGAGGACCGGACGATCGAGGAGACGCTCGATCTTGCGTGGCGGCTGGTCCGGACCCTGCCGGATCGCGAGCTGCGGATGCCGGGGGACGTCATCCGTCGCTTCGGTGGGACAGGCGCCGATCCCGCATAGTCGAGCCCTGGCGGCGCACGTCCTCAGGAACCGAGCCGGATGTACATGCCGGTGTTCGGCGTCGGGTTGTACCTGGCGCCGGTGTATCCGCTCCAGACGATCAGGTCCTTGCCGGTCCAGGCGATCGCGCTTTCGTTTCGCGTGGAGAGCGGCGAGGTTCCCGCCTGGATGACCGTCCAGGCATCGTTCGCCACGTCGTAGATCTCCAGTCGGCCCGTGGTGGCGGGAAGCACGTACCGGTCGCCCAGCCAGGCCCACTGATCCGACGCGACGGCCGCCGGCGGGCGTGCCCCGGTCCGCCATGCCCCGGTCACCGGGTCGAAGAGGACCAGGCCAGTCGACGGTTCGCCGCGCACCTGCAGCGCGACCTCCGTGCCGACCCAACCGATCGGTGAGAGCTTTCCGCGCTCGCCCGGATCGACCGGTGCCCTCGACAGGTCGAACTGCTTCATCGTGTCGGAGGCAGGGTCGTAGGCGACGAACATGTTCTTGAACCGCGTGCACCCAGATCCCTGCTCGGGGCAGAGGTAATGCGCGCCCGTGATGAACACGCGGCGCCCGTTCCAGATCGCATCGTTCGGGATGAACGCCTTCAGCGCGTTCAGGGGCGCCGACTGCGTCCAACCGCCGGTTTTCGGGTTCAGGGCCGCCGACACGGGGCTCGCGAATCCGTCTCCACTGGTGCCGCCGACAATCAGGAGCTTCGTGCCGATCCAGGCCCACGTGAAGCTCTCGCGGTTCCCGAGCGGTCCGGCGGGGAGCGACTTCCACGTGTTGGACGCCGGCGAGTAGCTGAGCGCGACCGAGGGGGCGTCGGGTGCGTTCCCCGCCCAGAACACGGCGTTCGTTCCGGTCCAAGCGGAAGCCACGCCCACCGCCACCCGCAGGCCGGAGGGAGCCGCGGCGGTCTTCCTCCACGACCCGGTCGCAGGTTCGTAGATCGCGCCGTCCGTGACCTCCTTGTATGTGCCCTGAGGACCGCGGTACAGGCCGCCCCACACGATCATCTTCGAGCCCGTCCAGACGAGGCCCTCGGCGATCCGGCCGGCGATCGGCGCCCTCGCGATCGCCTTCCAGGTCGGTGTCACCGGTGCCGTCGGTGAGGCCTTCGGTGATCCGGTGGTCACCGGGACCGAGGACACCGGCGATGTCGGCCGCTGGGGCGAAGGTGACGACGACGAACCGGTCGATCCCGCCCCGCCCGCGCACGCCGCCAGGAGCAGGCCCACGGCGGCCACTGCAGTCAGGACCCTTCGATGAGACGTCCGAGCGCTGTTGCGGATCATCGCTCCACCGCCTTTCCCGCCGCGTGACCCACCCGAGCCCCCGGGCCTGGCGGCGACGATCACGATTTCGGATCACGCGCCGTCTCAGGGAGGCGCGGGGCCATCTCCAGGGAAGCGGTCGCCCGCGCCGTCGGGCCGAGGTCAGGCCGCCTTCGGCAGGCTCTCGTCCTGCGCAGAGGGCCCGCCTTCGGCATGCGGCTCGCGCGGTTCGGGCATCTCCCGTCCTGCGGCCGGCTCCTCGTCCGGTGACCCCTGCCGGTGCACGTTTCGGAAGGCCACCTGCAGCGAGTAGAGCGTGACGACGAGGAGCAGGAACGCAACGGCGAGAACGCCGACCCACTCAGCAGTCACGGCGCATCACCTCCGTTCTCACCCACAAGCATGCTGCCGCGACCACGCTGCGGGACGGCCGAACGTCCCGGCCTGGACGGGACGGGCGGGGTGTCTTTCGTCAGCGAGCCGAGGCGGTCACGCCGTGCGGAGGGACAGCGACCGGGACGGTTCGAGATCCTCCGTGCCGGCCCATGCGCGAAGGCTTGCTCGGAACAGCGCGCGTTCGTGGAAGTCCCCGTCCGGCCGGATCCCCGCAGTGCCGCCGCACGCGACGATCGTTCGAAGCAGCGGATCGAGCTGCACGCCGTACAGCTCCATGCACGATTTCGGATGCACACCGGGCCACGAGTAGCAGGACACGACCGTCCGTCGTTCGGCCGAGGGAACACCGTCGGGGACCGTCGCGTCCCAGTCGGGATCGTGGGGGGCGAAGATGAACCGGTCGAGGTTGCCCTGCGGGATGCCTTCGATCGCCCGGACCGTCGGCGGATCGGCGTCCAGCAGGTAGGGATCGACGACCAGGTCGCAGATGACCGCATGGGGTGGCATGAGCGCCAGCCATGCGTTCGGCACGATCCTGGTCGAAGGGTCCGAACGCTGCGTGGCGTCCACCAGCACATCCGTCGCGGCGAGCCGGTCGCGCAGATAGCCGGCCCGGCCCGTGAGGTTCCGGCCGATCGTGACGACCTCCACGCCGGGGAGGTTCATCGACAGGTACCTGTCCTGCCGCTCCTGCGAGCCGAACTTCGTCGCGGCCTCCACGGCATGCTTGCCGATGGCGCCGGCGCCCATGATCGTCACCCGGATCGGACCCCGGTACGGGTCGGTCATCCGCTCGTATGTCGTCACGAGCGCGTCGAACGCCGCCTCCAGCCCGTTCCATGCCACCGCGCGGCAGTTCTCGACGAGCCGGCGACCCTGGTCGTCGGCGATCCCGTCCAGACTGATCGCGTCGATGCCCAGCGCCTCCAGGAGCCGGATCCGCGCGGGCCGCGTCGGGAAGTGCAGCATCGCGATCAGCGAAGCCCCGCGGCGCATCGCCTCGTAGCGGCCTTCGGGCGCGCGGAGGGTCAGCACGATCGACTGATCGAACGCCTCGTCGTTCGAAACGACCCTCACCAGCGGCGAGATCGAGGTGTAGTCGTCTTCGCTCAGGCCCATGCCGGCGCCGATTCCGTCCTCGACCGCCACGGCGATGCCGAGGCTCGTGAGCGCCTGGACCAGCGCCGGCAGGAAGTCCCGCCGCTCGCCGGCCTCCTTGTGCATCCGGGGAAGGCCGAACGTCAGATCGGGTTCGAGGCGTGCCATCTCGACACCTCCGCTCGGGCGACCGCCCGCTCGTAGAGCCGGCCGTGGTCCGGATCAAGCCGGTCGGCCGGCGTCTCCAGCAGCACGCGGAGCACCGGCTGGATCTCGCGGCTGTACACCTCCATGCACTCCTTCGGGCTGATTCCCGGCCACGCGTCGCATGACAGCGCCATGCGACGGTGGGTGCTCTCCACGCGCGGATCGAGCCGGTCGTACGCGGGGTGATCCGGATGGAAGAGCCAGGTCTCCAGGCTCCCGGGGGGCACGCCCTCCATCCCCTTGACCTTGGGCGGATCGGCGTCGAGGTCGTAGGGGTCGGCCGACAGGTCCAGGAGCACCGTGTGGAACGGCAGCACCGCGATCCAGTCGTTCGGCACGACCGGACGGCTCGTGTCCTGGCGCTGGGTCGCGTCGATGAGGATGTCCGAACGCTCGAGGCGGTCGAGCATGTAGGACTCGTTCCAGGTCAGGTCGAAGTCCACGACGGTGACCTCGACGCCCGGCATGCCGCCGCTGACCATCGCGTCGCGGAGGTCGAGATCGCCGTACCTGGTCGACGCGCGCACGGCGTGCCCGCCCACCGCGCCCGAGCCCATGACCGTGACGCGGAGCGGCCGCCGGTTCGGCAGGGCGAACCGGCCGTACAGCCTGGCGAGCTCGCGGAACGCCTCGCGCACGCCGTTCCACGCCGTGGCCTCGAAGTTCTCGATCATCCGCCGCCCGACGTCGTCGGTGATGGCGTCCAGGCTGACGCCGTGGATCATCAGGTCGAGCAGGCGGCCGACGCGTTCGGGCCTCGTGGGGTAGTGCAGCATCGAGGCCAGCACGGAGCCGGGCTGCATGCGCGCCAGCGCCTCGTCCCGCGGACACCGAAGGACCACGACCACGTCCTGCGCGAGCGTCTCCGCCTCATCCGCCATGCGTACCGTGGAGGCGGCCGCGCGGTACGCGTCTTCGGCGATGCCCATGCCCGCGCCGTATCCCTCCTCCAATACGAGGTCGCCCGCGCCCGCCTCGTGGAGGTAGGCCATCAGGCACGGAAGGAAGTCGCGCCGCTCGCCGGCGTGCCGCATTCGTGGGAAGCCGAACGAGATGCCCATCGCCACCTCCTGTCTCGCTGGGCGGTTCAAGGGTGGTTCCACCGAGGCAGCGGCGACAGGGGAGGAGGTCCCGCCGCGACGACGCCGAACGGCCCGTCCGACAGGCCATCCCCGCGCACGGGACGCGTCGGTAGGATTCGTGACGCGCCGGCCGACGCCGGCGGAACGGATCGAAGGAGGTCACGGGCGCGCCATGCGGTTGTCGGGCAAGGTCGCGGTGATCAGCGGTGGCGGCAGCGGGATCGGTGAAGCCACCGCCCGCCGCTTCGTCGCCGAAGGAGCCCGGGTGGCCATCGCCGGCAGGAGCCGGGAACGGCTCGGCGCGGTCGCCCGGGACACGGGCGCGTTGCCGATCGTGGCCGACGCCTCGAACGACGCCGACGTCGACGCCGCCGTCCGTGCCGTGCTGGACGCGTTCGGCCGGTTGGATGTGGTCGTCGCGAGCGCGGGTGGCGGCGGGACCGCAGACGTGCTGGCCGCCTCCCACGCGGACATGGCGGCCAGCGTCGAGTCGAACCTTCTGACCGCGTTCGTCCTTGCGAGGGCCGCCCTTCCCGCGGTGATCGAGGCCCGCGGCGCGGTCGTGCTGGTCGCCTCGCTCGCGGCCCACGCGGCGCCCCCTTCGAACGCCGGCTATACGGCGGCGAAGCACGCGTTGGTCGGGCTCGCCCGGTCGATGGCGCGCGACTACGGTCCGCTCGGGGTCAGGACGAACGTCGTCTCGCCCGGCTGGGTGCGCACGGACATGGCCGACGTCGAGATGGACCGGCTGGTCGCCGCCGGCCGTGCCCCGTCACGCGAGGACGCCTACGTGCTTGCGACCTCCGACGTCCCGCTGCGGCGGCCGGCGACGCCCGAGGAGATCGCCTCGATCTGCCTGTTCCTGGCCAGTGAGGATTCGTCCTACGTGAACGGCGCCGTCGTCATGGCCGATGGCGGCTCGAGCGCCGTCGACGTTCCGACGCTGGCCTTCGGCCGCGAGGGGTAGACGCGTGGACTTCGAGGTCAGCGGGCAGACACGGGAGCTCCGGGACCGGCTGCTCGCGTTCATGGACGAGCGCGTCTACCCCGCCGAGCCCGTCTACCGGGAACAGGTCGAAGCCTCGGGTGACCCGTACGCGCAGCCGGCCGTGATGGAGGACCTCAAGGCCGAGGCTCGAACGCGGGGGCTGTGGAACCTGTTCATGCCGGACCCGCGGTGGGGCGGGCCGGGACTGTCGAACACCGAGTACGCACCGCTCGCCGAGGTCACCGGCTGGAGCCCGCACATCGCTCCGGAGGTGTTGAACTGCTCCGCGCCGGACACGGGGAACATGGAGATCCTCGCGGAGTTCGGCACGCCCGAACAGCAGGAGCGATGGCTCCGGCCGCTGCTCGAGGGCGAGATCCGCAGCGGGTTCGCCATGACCGAACCGGACGTCGCATCGAGCGACGCGACGAACATCCGAAGCCGAATAGTAAAGCAGGATGACGAATTCGTTCTGACTGGCCGCAAGTGGTGGACGACCGGCGCCATGAGCCCGCGCTGCCGGCTCCTCATCTTCATGGGCGTCACCGATCCGTCGGCTGAACTGCACCGTCGCCAGTCGATGGTGCTGGTGCCGATCGACACGCCCGGCGTCCGGATCGAACGAGGCCTGTCGGTGTTCGGCTACACGGGCGGCGGCGGGGACGCGGAGATCGCGTTCGACGATGTCCGGGTTCCGGCCTCGAACCTCCTGGGCGAGGAGGGCGGCGGATTCGCGATCGCGCAGGCCCGGCTCGGGCCGGGACGGATCCACCACTGCATGCGTGCCATCGGGATGGCCGAGCGGGCCCTGGATCTGATGTGCCGGCGGGCCGTGACGCGGAGCGCGTTCGGCAAGGAGTTGGCGCGCCAGGGCGTCATCCAGCAGTGGATCGCCGAGGCGAGGATCGAGATCGAACAGGCCCGGCTGCTGGTGTTGAAGACGGCCTGGCTGATCGACGCCCACGGGAAGGGCGCCGCGCGCGTGGAGATCAGCGCCATCAAGGCTGCCGTGCCCCGGGTGGCCCAGAAGGTGATCGATCACGCGATCCAGGTGCACGGCGCCGCCGGCGTCTCTCAGGACACGCCGCTGGCCGACCTCTACGCGGGCGTTCGGACGCTCCGGATCGCCGACGGGCCGGACGAGGTGCACGAGATGGTGATCGCGCGACGCGAACTGAAGCGCATCATCCCCGGATGAGCGCGTCGCCTGCCGGCCCTTCCGATCCGGCGGTCGACGTCGACGGTCTTCGCCGGTTCCTCTCGTCGTCGCTTCCGGACCTGGACGGGCCGTTCGGCCTCACCCGGCTCGGCGACGGGCAGTCGTGCCTGACGTACCTGGTCAGCGGCGACGGCTGGGAGGTGGTGCTCCGGCGTCCGCCTCGGGGCGACCTGCCGCCGACGGCGTTCGACGTCCGGCGCGAGTTCCGCGTTATGGGTGCGCTGGATCGGGCCGGGGCCGGCGTGCCCGTGCCGAAGGTGCTCGCGTTGTGCGAGGACCGGGGGGTGATCGGGGCGCCGTTCTTCCTGATGGAACGCGTGGATGGCGTGGTCGTCCGGGGAACGCTCCCCGACTCCCTGTCGTCGGTTGAGCACCGGCGGCGGATGGCGGACGCGCTGCTCGAGACCCTGGTGGCGCTCCGGCGCGTGGATGCCGTGGCGGCCGGCTTGGAGGGGTTCGGCAGGCCCGACGGCTACCTCGAGCGGCAGTTGTGGCGCATGCGCGGCTTGTGGGACCTCGCGCGGTTCCGGGAGATCGCGGCGATCGAAGAGGTCGGGGTGTGGCTCGCGGAGCACCTCCCGGCGCAGCGCCCGTCCGCGGTGGTGCACGGCGACTTCAAATTGGACAACGTGATCTTCGGAGCGGAGCCACCGGTCGCATTGAGGGCCGTCGTGGACTGGGAGATGTCGACGCTCGGCGATCCGCTGGCGGACCTGGGATGGCTGCTGTTCTTCTGGCGGGATCCCGGAGACCCGGCCTTCGGACTGCGCGTGGCGACCGTCACGGACCAGGACGGCTTCCCGCGGCGTCGGGCGTTGCGCGAGCGGTATGCGGCCGCCATCGACCCGGACCTGGGGCCGGACGAGGTTCGCTGGTACGTGGCGCTCGCCGGCTGGAAGATCGCGATCATCATGGAGGGCTCCTACCGCCGATTCCTCGCCGGCATCGGCGACCATCCCGCGTTCGCGGACCTGGAGCCGGCGGTTCCTGCGCTCGCCGCACGAGCCCGCGACGCCTCCGTCGGCGACTTCGACATCTGACCGCTGCGGCTTTCGCCACGCTCGCCCACAAGTGTGCCGAATAGGTAGGGTGTCGGGGCCTCGGCGCAGCCTGCGTCGGGTCCTGGCGACGTCCCGCGGGATGGCGAAGGGGGTGATCGATCACACGGGACGGTTCGCCCGGGTGTGCCCATTGCGGGGGGGACCGTCGGGCGTCCGCTGAGCACGGGAACGCATCCCATGGGGATGGTGGGAAGGGTTCGATTTCTGGTCGCCCGGGGGGGTTGGTGGAGCACCGGACCCGCCGGCTGGATGCAAGGAGGAAGGTGCAATGCGGCACGTACTGATAAGGACCGCCGTGGCTGTGGTGGCGCTGGCCACGTTCGTCGGCATTGGGGCCCTTCCGGCCGGCGCCAATGCCGGGTCGGCGAGCCACAAGGTGCTCGTCCCGCTGGGCCATTCGATCCAGCGGGCCATCAACGAGGCGCCGGCCGGGACGACGATCGTCCTGGAGCCGGGCATCTACCGGCAGAGCGTGACGATCCGCAAGGATGAGATCACGCTGCAAGGTGCCGGCCCCGGCGAGGACGGGACCATCCTGATGCCGCCGGACAAGCTTCCCAGGAACCTCTGCCGGGAGATCGCGAGGCGGTCGGCCGTGTGCGTCCTCTACACGCAGAGTGACGGCACCCACATCACGGACACCGCCGACAACGACGTGGTGACCGGCATCACCTTCGACGGCGGGTGGAACAACGGCGTGTTCGCGTACGGGACCACGGGGCTGCAGATCCTGAACAACGAAGCGGAGAACTACCGTGAGTACGGGTTCGCGCGGTTCAGGTCCTCGGGCGGCATCATCGCAGGCAACGAGGCGTTTGGACTGCTCCCGGACGCCGAAGCCGGCGTGTACCTGGGTGACTCGCCGAACGCGCGCGGCGCGCTGATCCAGGGTAACGAGTCGGTGGGCGCCACGTTCGGCATCTTCGTGCGGCACAGCCACAACGTGGAGGTCGCCTACAACGACGTCGACTCGAACTGCCAGGGCATCATGGTGCTCGACGACGGCCAGAAGGGCGGCGTCGGCGAGGTCAGCGTGCACGACAACAAGGCGCACGGGAACAACCAGTCCTGCCCAGCGGGTGAGGGGCCACCGCTGGAGGGCGGCGGGATCCTCCTGCTGGGCGCCCAGAACTCGACCGTCTGGCGGAACCTGGTGGGTTCGAACAGCGGCCAGCAGGTCAACTCCGGCGGGATCCTGCTGCTTTCGGCGGCGCAGCTCACCGGCGGGGCCGACCCGGTGGGGAACAGCATCCACGACAACTCGGCGTACCAGAACTCGCCGGCCGACATCATCTACGACGGCACCGGGAGCGGGAACGTCTTCAAGGCCAACCACTGCGCGACGTCGCAGCCGGGGGGTCTCTGCACCTAGATCGGCTCGGCATCACGCGGGCCTTGGAAGGGTCCGACAGGGGGGCGGCCGCGGGAGCGGCCGCCCCCCTTTCGTGGGCACGGATCACGGGCACGTCAACCGCTGCCTGCGCGGATCGGCGCCGGCTCCACGGCGATCGACAGATCGGCGAACGCGCGGGCGAACGCGAGCCTGCTCTCCTGGTCCGGGGACACCAACAGGATCAGCGTGCCGGGCTGTGCGATACCCGCCGCCTGCATGTCGAGCGCTCCCGGCGCACCACCGGCACCGGCGCCGCTGGAGTCCGAGCCGCCCGTGGACGCGCCCAGCACGAAGAGCACCTGCACGCCGGTGACCACCGTCTCGGTTCGCGGCTGATCCGACGTGTACGTCGCCAGGACGTCGACGAGGTCGCCCGCCTGCACGGTCCCGGCCGGCAGCGAGGACGGTACGGCGAAGGCCCGGAGTCCCGCGGGGACCAGTGACGCCACCGGGCCTGCCCGTACGCGAGCCAGCCGCGTGCGTGTCACCGCCTCGCCGTCGGCGAGGTCCGCGAGGGTCACGCGGCCGGCAGCCTGCGCGATGGTTCGGAACGATCCCGGCGGGGCGTACGCCGGAGGCATCCCTTCGACCCGGAGGTCGCGCACGTCCAATGGGGCGCCGCGCGGCACGTGTGTCGCCGCGACGACCACGGGCACGAGCGTCTGAGCCCGCCCGGCGCGCGCCATCTGCGCCAGGTACCCGTGCAGCATGAGGAATCCGGCGAGCGCGAGGGCGATCCCGCTCCACATATACAGGCGCGACGGGCGCCACCAGCGCGCGGCCATGCACGTTCCTCTCCGGGGGGAGGAGACGCCGTGGGGAAGGACGGCCGCCGGGCGAATGGGTCAGGAACCGCTTCCGGGGACCGCAACATCACGGTAGCCCGCACCGACCCGCCCCGCAATGACGAAGATCACACCTCGGCCGGATCGTTCGACAAACGCCGTGACGCTCCGACGATTTTGCGCCCGGCGGAACGGGCGGCGGCCCTCAGACCTCGAAGCGGGCGCCTTCGAGCGCCGAGCCGCACGGACAGGTCCGCTCGTCCGGCATGGCCTCGACGACGTCGAAGAGCAGGTCGCGCAGGCGCGTGATGTTCTCGCCGAACACGCGGATCACCTCGTCATGGCTCACCGGCTCGACCTGGCCCTCGACCCCGACGTCGTAGTCCGTGACCAGCGAGACGTTCGCGTAGCAGAGCTCCAGTTCCCGCGCGAGCTGCGCCTCCGGGACCTGGGTCATGTTGATGATCTCCCAGCCGGCGGCCGAGTAGAGCCGCGATTCGGAGCGCGTGGAGAATCTGGGACCTTCGATCACCACGACCGTGCCGCCGTCCCTGATCGGCAGGCCGGCCGCGGTTCCCCGGTCGACGATCACCGGGCGCATCTGCGGGCAGTAGGGGTCGGCGAAGGAGATGTGCGTGGTCTCCGGCCCGTCGTAGAACGTGAGCGACCGCCCACTTGTGCGGTCGACCAGCTGGTCGCAGACGACGAAGTCTCCCGGCCGGATCCCGGGCTGGAGCGAGCCCACCGCGCAGGGCCCGAGGACCCGTTCGACCCCGAGCTCCTTCAGCGCCCACAGGTTCGCCCGGTAGGGCACCCGGTGCGGCGGGTGCTCGTGGTGGACCCCGTGGCGCGGGACGAACGCGACCGATCGGCCCTTCACGTCGCCCACCGTCAGCGGCCCGGAGGGCGGCCCGAACGGCGTGTCGAGCGTCACCTCACGCGCGTCGCGCAGGA
The DNA here is from genome assembly GCA_040414485.1 of Actinomycetota bacterium. Taxonomy (GTDB): domain Bacteria; phylum Actinomycetota; class UBA4738; order UBA4738; family UBA4738; genus JBEDUK01. Next base: position 10,518 of record JBEDUK010000054.1, on the reverse strand, counting down.
GCGAATAGAAGCCCGACCCTCCGATGATGCCGACACGCGGCCGCGAATCCGGCGTGCCGTTCAGGCCCGCGTTCCCTTTGTCCCGCCGGATCCCGCTGACGACCCGGACGACCCCGGCGACCCCGAACCGGAGCCGCCGGAGGAGGCGGTGGACGCCCCGGAGGAGCCTCCCGAGTCGGACTTCGACTTCGACCCAGATCCCGACTTCGACCCAGATCCCGACCTCGACTCGGAGCCAGACGAGCTCGATGAACCCGAGGAGTCGCCGCTCGTCGACCCGGACCGGGCGCCCGCCCTCGAATCGGTCCGGTAGAAGCCGGATCCCTTGAACAGGATCCCCGCCGGATGGAACACCTTGCGCAGCTCGCCCCCGCAGGTGGGACAGATGGTCAGCGGTTCATCGCTGAACTTCTGGAAGACCTCGATGTGTGTCCCGCACTGCTGGCAGGCGTACTCGTAGGTGGGCATGGGGCCCCGAGTATAGGTGGGCGACCTCCATGACCTGGCCGAACCGGGCCGCCGGGCCGCGCTCTCCCGCGGCGGGTAGACTCGGTGGCTCCGCCCCTTCCCGCAGGAGGCCGCTCGTATGAAGGTCACGAAAGCCGTCATCCCGGCCGCCGGCCTGGGTACGAGGTTCCTGCCCGCCACCAAGGCACTGCCCAAGGAGATGCTGCCGGTCGTCGACCGGCCGACCATCCAGTACGTGGTCGAGACCGCCGCCCGTGCCGGCCTCACCGACGTGCTGCTGGTCAGCGGCCGCAGCAAGCGGAGCATCGAGAACCACTTCGACCGGTCCTTCGAGCTCGAATACCGCCTCGAGCAGGCCGGCAAGTACGACGAGCTGAAGGAGCTGCGCCAGATCTCCGACATGGCGCAGGTCCACTTCGTCCGGCAGCCGGAGCCGCTCGGGCTGGGCAGCGCCGTCGCCATGGCCGAGGCGCACGTGCAGGGCGACTCCTTCGCCGTGCTCCTCGGTGACGAGATCCTGCCGGGCGCCAACCTGCTGCGCGACATGATCGAGGCGCACGAGCGGCTCGGCACCAGCGTGATCGCGGTGATGGAGGTGCCCGCCGCCGACATCCACCTGTACGGAGCCGTCGATCCGGAGCCCGTCGACGAAGGCCTGGTCAGGGTCAAGGGGATCGTGGAGAAGCCGCCACAAGGAGAGGCGCCGTCGAACCTGGCGGTCATCTTCGGGTACGTGCTGACCCCCGACGTGTTCGACGCGCTCCGCCAGACGCCGCCCGACTCGAAGGGCGAGATCCAGCTGACGTATGCGCTGAACCTGCTGGCCGAGGGACCCGGCGTGCACGCCCGGATCTACGACGGTCCGAGGTTCGACATCGGCAACAAGCTCGACTACCTGCGGGCGACCGTCGAGCTCGCACTCGATCGCGAGGATCTCGGCCAGCCGTTCCGCGAGTTCCTGCAGGACCTCGCCCGACGCAGAGGCTTTGTGTCATGAGCACCGAAGCCGGACCGCCGGGGCGCGACGGCGACGCCGACCAGGCGGACGACTGGTCCACGCTCCAGCCGCGCAGGGACCTCGACACGGCCGAACACGGGGTCCTGTTCGGCGCCGGCCGTGACCCCGCGCAGGAGCACGATCACGGGCACGGCGACGAGCCCATGCGCTCCGTCGAGGAGGTCCGCGCCTCGATCCTGTCCGAGGTGGTGCCCCTCGAGCCGTTCGAGCTGCCGCTGAACGAGGCGTTCGGCTGCGTGCTGGCGGATGACGTCTACGCGCCGCTCGACCTGCCGCCGTTCGCGTCCTCGGCCATGGACGGGTTCGCGGTCAGGGCCAGGGACATCGAGGAGGCCTCGGTCGACGAGCCGGTCACGCTCCAGATCGTCGGCCGCGCCCTCATGGGTCGCGAGCCGGACGTCGCGGTGGGGACCGGCGAAGCCGTCCGGATCGCCACCGGCGCCCCGATCCCCGAGGGCGCCGATGCCATCGTCCCCATCGAGCACGCCGTCACGCAGGGCGAATCGGTGCTGGTCCTGCGGGCGTTCGCCGAGGGCGCCTCGGTGCGGCCGATGGCGGAGGACGCCACCAAGGGCCAGCTCCTGGTGCCCGCCGGCCGCCGCCTGAGCGGGCCGGAGCTCGGCATGCTCGCCAGCGCCGGCATGCCCGACGTGAAGGTCTACCCGCGCCCGCGGGTGGCGATCCTGTCCACGGGCGACGAGCTGGTGGAACCCGGCCGCCCCATCTCGTTCGGCCAGATCCGTGATTCGAACTCCTACACGCTGTTCGGTTCGATTCGGGACGCCGGGGCCTCGCCGCTGCTCGGGGGCATCGTGCCCGACGACGTGGACGAACTGCGCGATGTGATGCTCGGGCTGGTGTCGCGCGCGGACGTGTTCGTCTCCTCCGGGGGCGTGTCGGTGGGCGAGCGCGACGTGGTCAAGCGCGCGTTCTTCCGGCGCGGGGACATCTCGTTCTACCGGGTGGCCATGCAGCCGGGCATGCCCCAGGGGTTCGGCCAGGTCGAGGGCCGGCCGTACTTCGGACTGCCGGGCAATCCGGTGTCGGTGTTCGTCTCCTTCGAGATGTTCATCCGCCCGGCGCTGCTCAAGATGATGGGCCGGCGCGACCTGCTGCGCCCCGAGGTGGACGCCGACCTGACCGACGAGATCCACGGGCCGATCAACCGAACCGTGTTCTCGCGGGTGCGCGTCCGTCGCTCGCGGGGCCGCTGGCTGGCCGAGAGCACGGGCGGCGGGCAGTCGAACCTGCTCTCCACCGTGACCAGGGCGAACGGCCTGGCGGTGATCCCGGTCGGCCAGGAGGTCGCCCACGCCGGCAGCCGCGTCCGGGTGATCCTGTTCCGCTCGCTCGAGGCCGATCGTTGACCATGAGCCGGCCGTCCCGCTGTCGGCCGTGAGCACCCGGAACCCCGCCCGGATCGTCGAGGTCGGCGCGAAGGACGTCACCGAACGGGTGGCGGTGGCCGAATGCGTGATCTCCATGTCCGCCGAGGCGTGCGAGGCGCTGATGGCCGGGACGAAGAAGGGCGACCCGCTGGAGGCGGCGAAGGTCGCCGGCCTCATGGCGGCGAAGCGGACCCCCGACCTCCTGCCGTTCTGCCATCCGATCGCGCTGACGGGCGCGTCCATGGCGCTCGAGCCCGACCCGCTCGCCGGTCGGATCCGGGTCGAGGCGACGGTCAAGGCGAACGACCGCACCGGCGTCGAGATGGAGGCCCTCACGGCGGCGGCCGTCGCGGCACTGTCCCTGTACGACACGGCCAAGGCGTTCGACCGGGCCGCCCGGGTCGACGGGCTTCGACTCGTTTCGAAGTCCGGCGGCAAGAGCGGCGACTACCGCGCCGGCGGTTAGTCGAGCCCCATTGGCCGCCCAGTGCGGCCCTCAGCCGGCCGCTTCGGCGCGGCAGCCCGCGCTAACCGAAGAAAAACACGAAGCGTGCTTGAACCCCCACATGTTGGGCGCTACGGTGCCGTTCCAACCCATATGTAGTGGCCCGTCCGGGGTATGGCCGCTGGGAGGCTTGATGCTGGGTTGGATTTTCGTCGTCGCATTAGGCATAGTCTGGGCCATCTTCCTCTTCCCCTTCATCCGGCGACGGATGCGATCGCCGGTGACGACCGTGGAGGAGTTCGAACAGAAGATGGATTATCTGGCCGAAACCCATAGCCGCTCCAGGGGCCGCTGGGTGCTCACCCCGAGGCGGGACGAGCGCTTCCTCGGACGCAGCGGGCGGACCCGTTCGCGCGTGCGCATGCGTCGGCGGCAGGTGCTCGTGCTGCTGCTGGAGGCCACGGGGCTGGCGATCCTGATCGGGCTGTTTCCGCCGTTCCACCGGATCCTGATGGGCGCCGCGGTCCTCTCCGTGATCCTGCTGCTGTACGTGCTGGCCCTGCTTCGGATCCGGATCGTCGAGGAGCAGCGCGCCCAGGCGCGCCGGGCGCGGAGCAGCCGCATGGCCGCATACGGCTACGAGACCTATCCCGCATACGCGGACGGGCGATCGAACCCCGCGCAGCGCGCCATGCGCGCGCCGGCCACCTCGAGCGGGTATCCGGTCCCGGCGGCGGCACGGACGGCCGCGTACGCCGCCTACGCGGGCTACGACGACGGCGACGACTGGTCCTCGCCCGTCCCGGCTCAGCCCGCGCGGGCGAACGGCTTCGCGACCAACGGTTCCCACGCCGGCCGCGGGTCGAACGGCCACGGGAACGGCAACGGGCACGGGAACGGGCACGGCCACCGGGGTCGCACGATCCACATGGACGATTACGAGAGCGACTGGCGTGCCTCGGTCGCCGACGAGCTCGCGGCGCACTTCGACGACCCGATCCTGCTCGTCGACGAGGACGTCCACCTGGTCGTGCACCGTTCGGACGAGATCGACGTTTCCGAGCTTCGTGCCGCCGGCGTCCGCTGACGCCCTGACGTCGCGGGTTCGATGGACCTGAGCCGCGTCTCCGAATCCGTTCGCGCGCGCTTCGATGCGAAGATGGCCGCGCGCGAAGAGGCGCTTTCCGCCTCGCGCCGCTCAATCCGGGCGTCGGCGAACGCCATCCGGGCAATCCACCGCGGGCAGTTCGACGAGGCACACGGCCTGATGGAGCAGTCGCGATCGGCGCTCGAGACCGGCGCCCGCGCGTCGCGGGAGGCCCAGCCCGACATCTACTTCGCCGGCTTCCTGCAGGACGCGCAGAAGGAGTACGCCGAAGCCCGCTTCACCGAGGCGGTGGTCACCGGCGCCGAGCCGCCCGGCCCCGACGACCTCGGCGTGGAGGTCGCGCCGTACCTCAACGGCATCTCCGAGGCGATCGGCGAGGGCCGCCGGGCGATCCTGGATCTCCTACGGCGTGGCGACGTGGGGGCGTCGGAGCGGATCCTGGCCGCCATGGACGACATCTATGCGCTGCTCGTGACCGTGGACTATCCCGACGCGATCACCGGCAACCTGCGGCGGAGCACCGACGTGGCGCGCGGCATCCTGGAGAAGACCCGGGGCGACCTGACCATGGCGCTCGTGCAGAATGACCTTCGAACGGCGCTGGAGGGCCACGCGAAGGATCTGGGGGGCTGACCCTCCGCCGCGCCGTTTCAGACCAGGCGGATGTTCGAAAGGAACGTTCGAGCCAGATCCGCGTCGCCCGAGATCGTCAATACACCTGACGATTCGAGCGTCTCGAACGAATCCCTGGTGGCCGCGGCCATGACGAACGGCGTCGCGGGCACCGTGATCGTGGCGTCCACGGCGTCCGCGTCGGCTCGGGGGCCTGCGGCGCCCGTTCGCAGGTCGTAGACCCACTCCGGAAGTGGCTCGCCGGCCACGTTCACGCCGACCATGCCCGCTCCGGCGGCGTTTGCTGCCCCGGGCATGGCGTTGGCAGGCAGCGCCCACAAGAGGAACTCGGCGACCTGCGTGGCGTCGACGCGATCGTCCTCGAGTCCGAGCGCGCGGCGGATGTCCTGCCGGTGGACGAATTCGTCGTAGGCGCGGATCCACACGGCGTACTCGAGCGGGACCTTCCCCCACACCGTCGGGAACGTGACCCTGTACAGCCGCCTGGGGAGGAGTTCCATCATGCGGGCGAACCGCCGCCCCCAACGATCCAGGCCGAGCAGCATCGCCGGCACCGGTTGCTCCGCCCACCGGCGGACGGCGGCGTCGTTCCAGCGTTCGAGCCGTTCGAGGCCCGTGCCGAGGACGAGCGGGATCATCGGCCCGGTGACGGCGGCGCGATCGAGCGTGATGAGGTGCGCCACCACCTCGCGGACGCGCCAACCCGGCGTGGCCGGCGCGTCGAACGCCTCGGGCGGCTGCTCCTGGAGGAAACGAAGCGTGCGGTGGCGCTCGTTGCGGACCGAGCGGAGGATCTCGAAGCGTTGCGGCTGCGGGACCGCCAGCGGGCTCACCGGCGCGAGGGCCGGACGAGGCGTTCGATCACGAGGAGGACGGCGCGGGAGGTGCTGCCGGCGGCTCGCCTGGGATGACAAGTTCGCCCGTGCTCGAGGGAGGCGGCGGCGCGGGGGTCGGTGGTGCTGACGTGGGCGTGGGCGCGGCCGGCGCGAGCGTCGGCGGATGCGCGGCCGGCGGGTGGACCGTCGCCGGCACCCCGAGGAGCACGGCGCGGCGTTCGACGAACTCCTCGCGCGAGATCTCCCCGCGCGCGTAGCGCTCCTCGAGGATCGCCAGCGCGTGCGGCTGGTTGGGAGGCGGCGGCATGTGCGGCGGCCCCGGCGGGCCTCCGTACGGATAAGCGGGCGGATGGGAGGAGGGCCGATCGTGACGCATCACGAGCGCGATGATCAACCCGATGATCGCTCCCCAGAACAGCAGGGGGATGAGTCCGACGAACCACCACCCGGGTCCCATGAAGCTCATTCCGATCCGATCACCGCTGGCCGAGGTCCGCGCGGATCCTGGCCAGTTCGTCCGAGGTGATCTCGCCGCGCGCGAAGCGCTCCTCGGCGATCCTCACCGCATCGGACGGCGGAGGCGCTGTGGAGACGGGTGGCGCCGGGGCCGGAGGAAGGGACGGGAGCGACGAATCCTTCGGAGCGGCGATCCAGAGCACGATGTACGCGATGATCCCCCACCCCATGATGGCCGCGACCACCGCGACGACCCGGACGAGCGTCGCATCGATGTCGAAGTACTCGGCGAGGCCGCCGCACACCCCGGCGATCATCTTGTCGGTCGTGGACCTGGTCAGTCGTCGCGCCACCGCTCCATGCTCCTTCCCCGACGGGGCGTTCGTCAACGTGCTGCGCGGACTCATCCGGCTGGCGGCCGACTGGTACGCTGGCCGGTCTGACCCGGGGGTGTAGCTCAGGGGTAGAGCGCTGCCTTCGCACGGCAGAGGTCAGGGGTTCGAATCCCCTCACCTCCACCAAGGGTGTCTTGTGAGGAATCGCCGGAGAAACGCCTGGTTCCTCCGGGTGACGGAACTCACCGGCGGCCGGCGGCCCGAGCGGCATCCTCCCCGCGGAGACGTCGGCCGCTGTGTTGCGTACTTTCGTGCGCCGAGTCGTTCTCACGGTCCCTGGTGAATCACCAGAGTATGGAAGCCTCCTTGTCCAACGCCGAAGCCGCCCACGGCGAACGCGTTGTTCGCGCCGGTCGCCGCCACGCCGTTCAGCGTGCTGAGCGCCGGCGTTCCGGAGACCTGCTGGAAGCTCCAGTGCGTGCCGTCGAAATGGAGGATCGCGATCTTGTAACCCGAACCCGATGGCGGCACGTACCACCCAACCGACCACACGTTTGTTGGAGATGTGGCCTTGATGCCGTAGAGGGCGAGTCCCGAGCCCTCCTTGATCTTCCACGTTGTCCAACCGGTTCCGTTGTACCGCTCGATGAGCCCGTAGTTGCCGGAATCGTTGGAGATACTGCCCGCGGTCCAGACGTCCGAGGGATCGTCCGCGCTCACGGAGAAGAGCCGGTCATCGCCGGCAGGGCTCGGCGCGCTCACCCGCGTCCAGCTCGTGCCGTCATAGTGCTCGACGAGCGTCTCGAGGGTCGCGCAATCGTCGCTGGAGACGCCCGCAGCCCACACGTCCGATGAGGATGCGGCGCTCACGCCGAATAGAAAGTCCTCGCAGGCACCCGGGTTCACGCTCGACTGCACGCGCCAACGCGTTCCGTCGTAGTGTTCGACGAGGGTGTCGGTTCCCGGTACCGACGGCCCGTTGATAGGCGACGCGCCGATAGATTGCGGCCCGCCTTGCTGGCACGACTCGAACGGATTGGTGTGCCCGCGAACGCCGACGGCCCACGCCGCCGACGAAGAGACAGCGGCGACCGAAACCAGGACGTTGAGGTGCGGACTCGGGCTGGGACTCACCTGTTGGCGCCACGTGGCGCCTGCGTAGTGCAGGATGAGCGTCCTGCTGCTCCTGTTGTCACCGTAGCCCCCGACCGCCCATGCGTTCGAGCCGGAGGTCAGCTTGAATCCGTACAGGTAGTCCTGAGTCGAGCTGGGGTTCGGGCTGCTCACCACCACCCAGGCGTCCCCGTTGTAGTGCTCGAGCAGCGTCCGGCAATTACCTGCACGGTTCTTGTACAGGCCCGCAGCCCACGCGTCGCTGGATGAGCCGGTTCCGACGGCGTACAGGTAGCTGTACGAAGAGCCTGGGTTCGGGCTCGGCTGGATCACCCACACCGGGCTCGCCCATGCCTGTCTGCCGGCGGCCATCATCACCACCAGCGAGGTGATCAACCCGACCCGCCGCCTCATCCCTTGCTCACCGTTCCTGGCATCCCGGCAATCGGACGTGGGTCAGCGATCGATCTCGACGTAGACGGCTCCCTGATTCATGGATCTCCTGGAGAAGCGATCTGCCCCCACGATCAGGTCCTGGCACCGGTCGCAATCGACATCTCCGGTCGCCATCGCAAGGCCGTACTCCGCGCCCGGTGCACCGGGCGCGGAGTTCCAGTCCGACGACGCCGCGATATGCAGGACCCACTTCCCTGAACCGAGGCTGTCGACGAGGCGGCCGGCCGCGTCTTGGCGGTCGCTCCGGTGAGCGCGATCACCGGAGCCACCCGGGCCAGGCGCGTGGTGGAGGCCGACCTCATCCCTGACTCCCGTCAGACTCTCGGCCGATCGTAGCCCTTCGAACCCAGGAAGCGGAAGCCCCGCGCGCGGGACCGAGCATGAACCGACCGCGTCATGGCGAACGATAACGAGCCCCTTAGTCAGCAGGGGCAAGCGGTCACAGGCGGGCATCGGTGCTCGGTGAACGCTCACATCTCGATGATGGCGCGGCCGAGAATCTGTCCCTCCTCGAGCGCCGGCGTTTCGCTCACCGCGTCGGCCGCATGCGTTGCACGTGATCGCGACCATCGCCCGGCACACGATTTGACGCATCCGCAAACCACTGGTGAAGTGATCGCTCCGGATCAAGGGGAGTCCGAAAGGAGCCTGGGGGATGCGTTCGAACACTTCGCGGCGAATGGGCCGTGCACTGGTCGCGGCCGTGGCCAGCGTCACCGTCGGCCTGGCCATGGCAAACGTACAGAGCGCCTTCGCGGCCCGGCCTGCGGCGCCGGCGCGGGGTGGCGTCATGTACGACATCTCGGTCCGCGCCTTGAACGGCGATGCCGCCGGTCTGGCCAAGCGCCTCTTTGCGAGGGGCTTCGACCTCATCGAGAAGCGCGAGGGCGCCGTCCTCCATGTGCTCGGGACCGACGGCACCGCCCGCGCGCTGGCGAAGGTCGGCGGCGCCGCCATCGTCGGCCGCGTCCCCGCGGCGCCGCTGGGGCCGGTGCCCAAGGCGCCGTCCAGCCAGGACAACATCCTGCCCAAGCGGCTCCACGGCAACCAGTACCCGACGTATTACGGCGGGTACCGCACGGTGAAGGGCTACGACCAGTTCGAGACCGATCTCCAGACGGCATACCCCGACCTGGTCAAGAAGCTCGTGATCGGAAAGAGCTTCACGGGCCGGAACACCATGAACGCCGTGTGCGTCACGGAGGACGCCCAGAACGGCTGCAAGCTCACGCCGAACGTCGACAAGGCGCGGTTCCTTCTCGAGACCCACATTCACGCCCGAGAGGTCGCGACCGACGAGATGGCCTGGCGCTTCCTCACGCTCCTGGTCGACGGCGACGGCACGGACGCGCAGATCACCTCGCTGTTGCAGAGCACCGAGATCTGGGTGGTTCCGGAGATGAATCCGGACGGCTCGGTCATCACCGCGAAGGGCATCACGAATGACGGCCTGGGCAGCGACTCGCCGGCCTGGCAGCGAAAGAACGACGACGAGAAGCAGACCCCCATCGGTGGCTGCCCGCCGCCGTGGGCCGGCAGTCAGCCGGGCGTGGACGAGAACCGCAACTGGGCCTTCCAGTGGGGCGGCGCCAGCACGAGCAAGGACCCGTGCTCCGAGGTCTTCCTCGGCAAGGCGAAGATGTCGGAGTCCGAGACGCAGGCGGTGGCGACGCTCACCACCGAGCTGTTCAAGGACCAGAAGCCGAAGGACCCGCAGACACCTGCTCCGCTCACGACGACAGGCGAGATGCTCACGTTCCACACCGACGCCGGCGTGAACATCATCCCCTGGGACTACGACCAGAACACCCAGGCGCCGAACGACCAGGGCCTGCGCACGCTGGGCTTCCGCCAGAGCTACTACACCTCGGAGGAGGTCGGTCAGGCCGGCCAGGTGCTCTACAACGTCGGTGGTGGTACCGACGACTGGGCCTACGCCAAGTTCGGCATCGCCGCGGGGACGTGGGAGCTGGCCGACCAGAGCGGCTGCACCGGCTTCTTCCCGCCATACACCTGCATGGATTCGTTCGCGGACCGGTACCTGCCGGGTCTGGTCTACACGGCCGGAGCCGCCCGGATGCCGTACAAGCTGTCGCTCGGCCCGACCGTCACGAGCGTCGACGCGAAGAACCCGTCCGGCGGCAAGATCACCGTGGTCGCCAAGGCCGACGACGGCGCCTACGGGGCCTCCGGCTTCGGCCGGCCGACCCCGGTGAAGATCACCGCCGCGCGGATCTACCTCGGAACGGCGCCCTGGGACGG
>JBEDUK010000053.1:0-68551 GCA_040414485.1 Actinomycetota bacterium | reverse complement strand
GGACTTCGTCCGCGACCGGATGCTGCCCGCCGCGCAGCGTCAATACCAACCGATCGCCATCCGAATCCTTGCGGAGGCGGGCGGCCGGACGTTGATCGCGGATATAAGACGGGCGATCCTGGCTAGGCATGCCGATCGTTCCTGGGACCGCCGATATCCGCTATGGGTGCTCAAGAACAACGGCATCATCGAGTTTGACCGCACGTCCGCGTGGCTCGTTGAGGACCTCGATCAGGAGCAGATCGCCTCGCTTCTCCAAGCGCTGGACGAGCGGGCGGTACGAACGACCGGACTGCGGGTCGAAGACCCGCGGTGGCGGCCGGATAGCCCCGAATGGCTGGCCCTCCGAAACCAGGTCGTAGAGCGTGATGGCGAGGTGTGCGCGGTCGTCGGCTGCGGGGTGACGGCGCATCTCCAACTCGATCATGTGTGGCGCGGCTCACTCCTATCCGCGAGGGGCTGGTCCCCGGCCGCCATCAACTCGCCGATCAACCTGCAGCTGCTGTGCAAGGTTCACCACGACAACAAGACGGACATGGAACGCCGCCTCGTACGCCTCGGCGAATCGCAGGGGGACTCGTAGCCCGAGGGACCCCGTCCCTGAAGCCACATTTTGCGGAGTCTCAGGAACCTCGTGCTCTCGTGCCAGTATCAGCACGGTCTGGTGCGCGAGCACCGATGTCGGCTCGGCGCAGCTCGGTGGAGTGGTCCCGTACCTATCGAACCCGCTACCAGGAGGCGCGGCTTCAGGGTTCGCGGATGGGCCCGTCGTCATCGACCACCGGGTTCATCTGCGCGGTTTCGTGAGCCGCCGGCTCCGCCGGCGCGGCCGGCACCTCGGGCACCGACCCTGCCGGCACCGGGGGGAGCTGCGTCGTCTCCGCCTCCGCCGGTGCAACGGGTCGCGAAGGCGCAGGATCGGGCTGCGCGGCGTTCGCCTGCGATGCGATCGGCGCGGCCGACACCGTCGCCGCCTCCGTTGCGGGAGGCTCTGTCGGCGCGGGCGGACCTGAACCGGCGGGCTCGCCCGACGGCCCGGCAGGGGCGCGCGTTCCGGATGACGCCAGCAACAGCCACAGTCCTCCCACGAGGGCCAGGACCCCTCCCGCCAGCGCGATGAAGACGCCCGCCGCGAGCGTGCTCGTGACCTTGCGGTTCTTCCTCGCCTTGGCCGCGTCCGCCTGGGCAACGAGACCACCGCCGGAACGAGCCGCGGCCAGGATGGTCGTCGCCGCGCTCGAGCTCGAGCCGGCCGGTGCGTTCGGCAGATACGCGGCGCCCGTCACCGAAGCCGGCCGGTTCGAGCCTGACGTTCCGGACCCGGCGGCCTGTCCGTTCCTCTGGTGATGCTTCGATTTCGCGACGGCGTCATTCAGGAACGACTTCGTACCAAGGCCGGCGCCGATCGCGACCGCGACGGCGGCGCTCAGCGCCACCACGACGACGGCGAGGACGATCCGGGCTCGCATGCTCGCGACCGCGAGCCAGACCACGGTGCACAGGACCAGGACGATCCCGGCGATCAGGGTCAGGGTGCCCACGCTGAAACTCGTGCCATGAAGGACCTCGGACTTCCTGCCGTGGGTCACGCTCACCCAGGGAAGGAGCGCGCCCGCGATCGCCAGCGCGCCGCCCAGCCCGGCCAGCGCCGACGCGATCCGGGCCCCCCTCGGAAGGCTCCATCCTCCGGCCGGTGCGGGCGGGCCGCTCGCCACCTCCTGCATCGCGATGACTCCTCTCCCTGATCGATCATGGTCTCCTTGGCTCTGAGGACGCTTGTGCCGCCGTCTGAGACGAACCTGAACGGCCGGCCGCGACGCGTTCGTCGACGCCCGAGTAGTCTTCGACGACGTGAGAATCCTGCTGTTCACCGGGAAGGGCGGCGTCGGCAAGACCACCGTGGCGGCCGCCACCGCCGTTCGCTCGGCCCGTGCCGGCCATCGGACGCTCATCATGAGCACGGACCCGGCGCACTCGCTCGCGGACTCGTTCGACATCCCGCTGACCGCGCGCGCGCAGGAGATCGACCAGAACCTGTGGGCCGAGCAGATCGACGCGCAGGAGCGGCTGGAAGCGAACTGGCGCGACATCCAGGAATTCGTGATCGCGTTCCTGAACTGGGCCGGCGTCGACGCCATCGAGGCCGAGGAGCTCTCGGTCATCCCGGGACTCGACGAGATCTTCAGCCTCACCGACGTGAAGGCGCACGTGGACTCCGGCAGATTCGACACGCTCGTCATCGACTGCGCGCCGACCGCCGAGACGCTCCGGCTTCTCAGCCTGCCCGAGGCGATGAACTGGTACATCGAGCGCATCTTCCCAGTGGAACGCCGCGTGGTGAAGACGATCCGGCCGCTTCTGTCGCGCCTGACCTCCATGCCGATCGCCGACGACCGCATCTTCGCCGCCGTCGAACGACTGCACCGCAACCTCGACGGCGTCCGGCAGCTGTTGACCAACGAACGGATGTCCTCGATCCGTCTGGTCGTGAACCCGGAGAAGATGGTGATCGCGGAGGCTCGCAGGACCTACACCTACCTCAGCCTGTTCGGCTATCGCGTCGATGCGGTCGTGGTCAACCGGATCATCCCGGAGGAGGTCAGCGACCCGTACTTCGGCAAGTGGAAGGACATCCAGGCGGAGCACCTGAAGACCATCAACGAGTCCTTCGACCCAGTACCAATCTTTCCGGTGCGCCTGTTCGACCGCGAGATGGTGGGTATCCCGCTGCTCGACAACATGGGGCAGGAGGTCTACGGCGAGAAGCCGGCTGTCGACATCCTCCATCGCGACGAACCGATCCGCGTCCGCAAGCGCGGCGGCTCGTACGTGCTCTCCATGCGGCTTCCGTTCGTGGACCGCACGGACCTGGACGTGTTCCGCAAGGGCGAGGAGCTGTTCGTCAGCGTCGGGCCGTACAAGCGGAATCTGCTGCTCCCCCAGGTGCTCCAGCGGCTCGACGTGCAGGAGGCGACGTTCGTCGAGGACCGGCTCGAGGTGCTCTTCGCGCGCGAGCCGCGCCAGGCGGCCGGGTCCGCAGGCTAGGCCGCGCGGCTGTGGGGGTAGAGTACGGGCGCCGCGTGCGCGAGGGGATCGAGATCAGGGAGCCGGTCGCCGGCGGCGTCAGCTCGCCTGTGACGGCGAACGGACGCCGCTCCTTCGACGTCGGCGCGCCGGACCAGCGCCGCCGCCACACGAACCCGCTCCTCGCACCGGCGCCGTTCGACACGACCGATTCCACCGAGCGCGCGGGGAACGAGGGCCGGTCGCGTGCGGGGGATGGGCCCGGGTCCGGGCATCGGCGCCGAGACCCGAAGCGCAGGCCCTCCAGCGACCGTGCGGGCGGAGCGACGCGTCGGCCGGCCGCCAAGCGAGGAAGAGCGGAGCAGCCGCGCGAGGAGTCGCCCGAGTCCGATCCCGATCCCGAACGCGACGCTCGCCCGTCTGGCCACGGCGTGGTCTGCACGGTGGGCATGTGCCCGATCTGCGCGGTCGTCACCGCCATGGGCGACGTGCGGCCGGAACTCACCGAACACCTGCTCCTTGCCGGCCGCGAGCTGCTCCTGGCGCTGAAGAGCCTGATCGACGCGCGGGCGCAGACCGGCGAGGACCCGCCGGCCGGGTCGGGCGGCCTCGAGCGCATCACGATCGAGTGACGGCGCCCTCCGGCGAGCCCCGTGATCGTGGACCCGGCTGAGGGCGCAGCGGGACAGGCGCAGGCGAACGCCGCAGCGGCCGGCTCGATCGCGATCGGCCTCGACGCCGGAGGGACGAAGGTCCTGGGGGTGGTCGCCGACGCGGACGGCGCCGTTCACGACCGGGTCCTGCACGAGATGCCCGCCACGGACCCGCTCGGGTCTGTCGACCTCCTCGTCGAGGCCGCGGGTCAGCTTCGGGAGCGCAACCCCGCTGTCGCCGGCGTCGGCGTCGGCGCCGCGGGCATGGTCACGTTCGACGGCGTGATGCGCTTCGCTCCGAACGTCGCCTGGCGCGAGTTCCCGCTCAAACGTCACCTGGAGGACGCGCTCGGCCTCCCGGCCACCGTCGACAACGACGCCAACGTCGCGGCCTGGGGCGAGTTCCTGTACGGGGCCGGCCGCGGCGCGAGCGAGCTCCTCGTCGTCACGGTCGGCACCGGCATCGGCGGCGCGATCGTCTCGAACGGACGGCTGATGCGCGGCGCCCACGGGTTCGGTGGCGAGATCGGACACATCATCGTCGAGCCGAACGGCCCCCTGTGCGGCTGCGGAAACCGGGGCTGCTGGGAGCAGGTCGCGGCCGGCCGCGCCATCGACCGGATGGGGCGTGAGGTCGCGCGGGAGCATCCCGAGTCTGAGATCGCGCGGCTGGCCGGGGGGGATCCCGACGCTGTGCGCGGCCCGATCGTGGCCGACGCGGCCCGGTCGGGCGATCCGATCGCGATCATGGTGCTGGCCGAGGTGGGCCGAAGGCTCGGGGAGGGCATCGCCGGGCTCGTGAACGTGCTCGATTGCGACGTCGTCGTCGTCGCAGGCGGCGCCGCCATGGCCGGTGACCTCCTGCTCGAACCCGCCAGGCGGGCGATGGAGCAGGCGATCGAGGCACCGACGTTCCGCCCGCCCGTCGCGTTCCGTCCGAGCGCATTGGGATATGAGGCCGGCGCGATGGGTGCGGCGGCGCGTGCGCTCGGCGTGTCGGCCGACCCCGCGCATCCGGCTCCACGGGAGCGGAATGGCTGACCGACCTGCGGAGGCCGGCCGGTCGCCCAAGGTCGGGCTCGTCCTCCCGGTGTTCACGGCGGACCCTGCCAGACCGATCGAGGCCGCGCGCGACGCCGATTCGCTGGGCTTCGATGGCATCTTCGCCTCGGACCACCTTCTGCCGGTGGGCGGCCCGGCGGACGGTCCCGCCCTGGAGTGCTTCACCACCCTTGCGGCCGCCGGCGCGATCACGCGGCGGGTCGCCGTCGGTGCCCTGGTGACCAGGGCGGGCCTGCGCGAGGCCGGGATGATCGCGAAGCTGGGCGCGAACCTCGACGCTATCACAGGCGGGCGCGCCATCCTCGGACTCGGAACGGGGGACCGCCTCTCGGAGCGCGAGCACGAAGCCTTCGGGTTCCCGGTCGAATCGCCTGCGGCGCGCACCGAACGGCTGACGGAGACCGTGGAGGCCGTGCGGGCGCTGCTGTCCGGAGCCGCCTACGCCGGAGGCCGGGTGGTGCCACCCGTGGACGGCCCGATCCTGCCGCGCCCGGTCCGCCCCGGCGGGCCGCCGCTGTGGATCGGCGGTACGTCGGATCGGATGATCGGCGTGGCCGCCCACCTGGGCGACGCGTGGAACGGCTGGGGTCTCCCGCTGCACGCCTTCGTCGAAAAGGTAAGGTTGCTTGACGATCTTTCGGGGACCGCAAGGACAGCCTCGCGCCGCGTCGAGGCCACATGGGGCGGGATCGTGCTGGTCGGGGAGAGCGATCCCGACGCGGCTCGCCTCGCCGCCGAGCGCGCGCAACAGGGCCGCGAGCCGCCCGTGTTCACCGGTTCACCGGAGCGTGCGGTCGAGTGGTTGAGGTCCCTCAGCGACGCGGGAGCGACGTGGGCGATCCTGCTGCTCGCCGGTCCCGCCGATCGCCGGAGGCTCGTGGCGGAGCACGTCCTTCCGCACCTCGCAGGCGGCTGAGCCTCCGACGAAGGGGCTCATTCACAGGCCCTCGGCGGGCTCCCACAGTTCGAACCGGTTCCCGTCGGGATCCACCGCCCAACCGAAGCGGCCGAATTCGATCTCCTCGACCCGTTCGTCGACCTGGACGCCGGCGGCCCGCAACTGCGCGAGCATCGCGTCGAGGTCGCGAACCCGGTAGTTGACCATGAACGGCGACGGCGGCGGACCGAAGTAGTCCGAATCAGCGGGAAAGACCGCCCACGTCGTAGACCCGGACGATTCGTTGCTCGCCGCCGAGGGCCATCTGAACACGGTGCCGGAGTCGAACGCGGGCTCGATCCCGAGGTGGTCGCGGTACCAGGCGACCAGTGCGGCCGGATCGGCCGACTTGAAGAAGACTCCTCCGATCCCTGTCACGCTCTCCATGAGTCCTCCCGGCTGCTCTCGGCTTCGACGAAGAACGGGTGGCTCCGCGCGGCAGGATATCCTGGCGTCGATGTCCCGATTGACCCGGCCGCTGCGCGCGCTCGTCGCGCTCCTTCCCTTGGCGGCACTGGCGGTGATCACGTCCACGGCAGCATCAGCTGCGCCGGCCGCCGCGGCCATACCGGGCGAGTGCGGTCAGTTCAGCCACGTGCGCGGTCCCTCGCCCGGCGACGCGAGCGTTCTCAACGCGGTCATCGCCGACCCGGGCACGCCGCTCCGGGCGGTCGGCGATTGGTACGACGCCGGGGCCGACGTGTACCACTCGCTGGTGGTTCGCCAAAAGGGATCCGCGTGGGTGAGGGTCGCGAGCGAAGACCCCGGGGACACCCGCAACGCACTGCAGGGCCTCACGTCGATCCCCGGAGGCGACGCGTGGGCGGTCGGCTTCTCCCAGGACGCCGGGTCCGGGTTCGAGACGCTGATCGAGCGGCCTGCCGGCGACCGTTGGGAAGCGGTCCCGAGCCCCAGCCCCGGCGACCAGGAGAGTGTCCTGTGGTCGGTCGCCGCGCCGGCGAACGGGAACGCGTGGGCGGTCGGGTACCAGCAGGACTCCGGAGGCCCCCGGCGCACGCTCATCGAACACTGGAACGGCACCCGTTGGAAGGTCGTGCCGAGCCCGAGTGTGGGCACCGACGACAATCTGCTCTACGGCGTCGCCGCGGTGGCGCCCGACGACGTCTGGGCGGTCGGCGTGTATTCGGTGCCGTGGTTCCAGACGCTCGTGCTGCACTGGAACGGTTCGAAGTGGAAGGTGGTGGCGAGCCCGAACGTCGGGGACGGCAACAATTTCCTGTACTCCGTGACCCCGGCCGGAGACGGCGATCTCATCGCGGTCGGGAGCTCGCTCACCGGCACGGGAACCGCCACGCTCGCCATGCGCTGGGGCGGTTGGAAGTGGGCCGTGACGCCGACGCCGAGCCCGGACCAGGGCTTCGACGAGCTGTTGTCGGTCGCGGCGGCGGGCGCGGACGACGTGTGGGCGGTCGGCCACCGGCAGGGGACCGTCAAGCCGTTCCGCACGCTCGCCCTGCACTGGAACGGCGCGCGTTGGAAGGTGGCCACATCCGAGAACCCGAGCCCGCGGGCGAATCAGCTCTTCGGCGTCGCCATCGCGCCGGAAACGGGAACCACGTGGGCGGTCGGCGGCTACAACGGGAGCTCGCGGCAGGATCGGGCGCTCATCGAGGCCTCCTCCTGCCCACCGGACTAGCGCCGGTGCGGACCTTTGACGCTCGTTCGGGGCCTCCGTAGTCTCGGGCGGTTCGCATCCGTACTGGCAACCGAGGGGGGCCCACATGACACGGCGCGTATTGATCATGGGCGCGGCCGGCCGCGACTTCCACAACTTCAACGTGTTCTATCGCGACAACGCCGACGCCGAGGTGGTCGCGTTCACCGCGACCCAGATCCCGTTCATCAACGACCGGCGCTATCCGCCGGAGCTCGCCGGCGGCCGATACCCGGACGGCATCCAGATCTACGACGAATCCGAGATGCCGCGACTCGTGAAGGAACTGGGCGTGACCGACGTCGCGTTCGCCTACTCCGACGTCGCGCACGAATACGTGATGCACCGCGCCGCGACCGCGATGGCCGCGGGGGCGTCCTTCGTCCTGCTGGGACCGGACGACACCATGCTCCAAGCCACCGTCCCCGTGGTGGCCGTCTGCGCCGTGCGCACGGGATCGGGCAAGAGCCAGACGACGCGCGCGGTCGTGCAGACGCTGAAGGAGCACGGGAAGCGCGTCGTGGTCGTCCGCCACCCCATGCCGTACGGGGACCTCGTCGCGCAGCGGGTCCAGCGGTTCGAGACCTTCGACGACCTCAGCGCGGCCGACGTCACGATCGAGGAGCGCGAGGAGTACGAGCCGCACCTGCAGAACGGGACCGTCGTCTACGCGGGCGTCGACTACGGCGCGATCCTCGAACAGGCGCAGCAGGAGTGCGACGTGCTGCTGTGGGACGGGGGGAACAACGACTTCCCGTTCTACCGCCCGACGGTGATGCTCACGGTGGTCGACCCGCTTCGCGCCGGCCATGAGCTCACGTACTTCCCCGGCGAGGTCAACCTCCGGATGGCCGACGTGCTGGTCGTCAACAAGATCGATTCCGCCACGCAGGAGCAGATCGACGCGGTGCTCGCCTCGGCGCGAGAGCTGAATCCGGCGGCGACGGTCCTGCTCGCGAAGAGCCCCGTCACCGTGGAGGACCCGAGCGTGATCGAGGGCAGGCGCGTCGTCGTCATCGAGGACGGCCCGACCCTCACCCACGGCGAGATGCAGTACGGCGCCGGCGTGGTCGCCGCGCGCCAGCACGGCGCCGCCGACATCGTCGACGTCCGGCACCTGGCCACGGGATCGATGAAGGACGTCTACGCGAAGTACGACATCGGCCCGGTGCTGCCGGCGATGGGCTACTCGGAGGATCAGCTCCGCGAATTCGAGCAGATGATCAACGGCGCCGACGCCGACGGCGTCGTGATCGCCTCGCCCATCGACCTGCGCGCGCTGGTTCGCATCGACAAGCCGGCGACGCGGGTGCGGTACGACCTGGACGTGCAGGGCGCGCCCTCGCTGGCGGACGCCCTCCGCAAGGTGCTGTAGCGCCTCCGCCGAACCCTCCTTGCTCGACGCGCCCGATAGCCTGAGAGGCCGTGCGGCTCCGCGTCGTGACCTACAACGTGCACGGCCTCCGTAGCGGCGTGGACACCGTCGCCGGCACGCTCTCGCGCGTCCGGCCGGACATCGTGTGCGTGCAGGAGTGCGGATCGCTCCGGGCGGTCCGTCGCCTCGCGGCCGCGGCCGGGATGGAGGTGGTTTCGACCCACCGGCCCTTCAACCGGGTCCGCAATGCCGTGCTGTTCTCCCTGCCCCTCAAGGCGCTGGACCGGGTCGTCCTGGATCTTCCGCGCGACGGGCAGACGCGGCGGCGCGGGTTCGTGCAGGTCACGCTCGCCGCACATGGGGTACGGGTGACGGCCGTGTCGGCGCACCTCGGGCTGTCGGCGGGGGAGCGTGGCCGTCAGGCCGACGATCTGATGGGCCGGCTCGGGGGCCTGCCGCCGCCGCTCGTTCTGGGAGCGGATCTGAACGAGGGCCCGGACGGCCGGGCGGCCAGAAGCATCGCGTCGATCCTCACGGACTCCTACGCCGTGGCCGGTGAGCAGCCCGGGTACACCTATCCGGCGAAGCGACCGACCGACCGCATCGACGCCGTGTTCGTGAGCGGGGACGTCAAGGTGGGCGGCGCGTGGCTGGCCGGAGGGCCCGACGCGGCCGGCGTGTCGGATCACCTGCCCGTCGTGGTCGACCTCGAGCTCCGCGGATAGCCGGGCCGCGAGCCCGCTGCGTCAGGATCCGGAGGAGGCCGCCGCGCCGAGCTTCGCGCGCGCGGCGGCGACCGCGAGCCGAGCCGAGCCCCGCAGCCCCAGCCGGGACGTGTTCAGCACCACGTCGTAGAGCGTGGGGTCGGCGATGTCGCGGTCGTAGAATCGACGCACGTAGTCGGCACGGTCGCGGTCGGCGCGATCCACGCGGCTGCGCGCCTCCTTCTCACCCACCTCCTGCGACCTGGCGATCCGCGCCACGCGGTCGCCGATCGGCGCCACGAGGAGGATGTTGCACACGTCCGCCCGGTCGGCGAGCGCCGCCTGCGACGCACGACCCAGGATCAGATACCCGCCGGAGTCCGCAAGCGAGTGGATGACGTTCCGAACCGCGTCGGCCATCGCCCCGTCGTCCAGGATGGGCGGCGGTGCGACGCCGAATTCGGGTGTCGCCGCCGCCAGCGCCCTCCCGAGATTCTCCAGAACGTCGGGAACGCGTTCGTCGTGCTCCCGGGCCCATTCGGGATCGACGCCCAGTTGCCGCGCGGCCATCTCGACCAGTTCGCGATCGACGAACCTGAACCCGAGCGCGTCGGCCACCGCCGGGGCGATGCGCAATCCGCCCGCTCCGTACTGCCGGGAGAGCGTCACCGTTCCCGGCGGGGACTCCCGCGACGGGGCAGGCGTCGGGGGCGCCGGATCGCTCACGGCTCGGTCGGCTCGCGTGACGTCGGCGCGGCCGCGCCGGAGCACACCCTGACCGCGAAGCCGAGGACGCGGTCGAAGATCTGTGGCGCATCGTTGTCGAGTGTGGCCACGTGGTAGGAGTTCGCCAGCGGCACCAGTTCCTTGTCGGTCGACGCCACCCGCTCGAAGAACAGACGCGCGTTCGACGGCTTGACCAGGTGGTCCTGCGGCGAGGAGAACACCAGCAGCGGCAGCCGGATCCGTGGGAGGTCCGCGACCACCGTCTTGAGCAGCCGGTTCAGCGACGGGAGGACCTTCGTCGGGATGCGGTCGTATCCGATCTCGTCCTGGCCGGGCCTCTTGATGTCGTTCAGGACGCCCTTGACGCTCTTGACGAAGACGCCGGCGACCGGCGAGATCGCCAGGCGCGGATCGTGGATGTACGGGTTGATCACGACCAGACCCCGCAGGCGGTCGTGGTGTCGCGTCGCCATGTGCGCGGCGAGCGCGCCGCCCATGGACATCCCGACGCAGATCACTGCCGTCGAACGGGTCTCCAGCTCCTCGAGGGCGGCCTCGGCCTCGGCGAACCATTCCTGCCACGTCCGGTTCGCCAGGTCGTCCACCGAGGTGCCGTGGCCCGGCAGCCGCGGACCGGCCACCGCGACACCGTGCGCACCGAGGAACTCGCCCAACGGGCGCATCGACGCGGGAGATCCGGTGAATCCATGGAGAAGCAGGGCGCCGATCGGTCCGCCGTCGAACCGGAACGGCTCGGCGCCGGGCCGCACGGAGACGGACGCGGACGCCGAGGCGCTCACGACCGCACCGCCGTGGAGGCGCTCAACGTCGTCCCGGATTGCGGAAGAGCTGCGCAACCACGAAGACCGCGAAGAGGCCCGCGATCGCCACCATGCCGACCAGGAGAATCACCCAGATCCACTCGAATGCGGAGTAAGCGAGCATCGAAGGAGCCGGCTTCCTTTCCGAGATTCTCGCGGGGGCATGTGCGGGCCTATAGTCTATAGACGGCCTGCGGGCCGCGACGGCGAGCGCAGGGTGTCGATCGCCCTCGGAAGGGGTGCTGCGCATTGTTCTGGTGGCTCATGAAGTACCTGTTCCTGGGCCCGATCCTTCGGCTCTTCTTCCACCCGAGGGCCGACGGGCTCGAGAACATCCCGAAGGACGGCGGGGTCATCCTGGCGCCGAACCATCTGTCCTTCGCCGACGACCTCCTCGTGCCGCTCGTGCTGAGGAGCCGTCGCGCGACCATCCTCGCCAAGTCCGACTACTGGGCGCACTGGTACACACGGTGGTTCTTCGAGTGGGCCGGCTGCGTGCCGGTGCAGCGCACGGGAGGCTCGGCCTCCCGGGCCGCGATCGACGCGGCCGTGAAGGCACTGGGCGAGGGCCGAACGGTGATGCTGTTCCCGGAGGGGACGCGCTCGCCCGACGGCCGGCTGTACCGGGGCAAGACCGGGGTCGCGCGGATCGCGCTCGAGGCGGGCGTGCCGGTCGTTCCGGTCGGCGTCATCGGGACGTTCGAGCTGTGGCCCTACACCAACAGGATCCCCAGGAGCGGATCGGTCATGATCCGCTTCGGTGAGGCGCTCCGGTTCGACCGGTACCACGACACCCCGACCGACCGCTTCGTCCTGCGGTCCACCACCGACGAGATCATGTACGAGATCATGATGCTCACCGGCCAGGAGTACGTGGACGAGTACGGCGACCGGGTCAAGAAGGAGATCGAGGCCCGCGGATCACGCGCCGGAGACACGCGGGCGGCCTCCATCCCCGCGGGTGCGCCGCAGGCGAAGACGCCGCCTCGCGAGCCGGAGCAGGAGTCCGAAGAAACCGCGTCGGGCATCGTGAGCATCCCCGAGTCGGCGGAGGTCGGCCACGCCGACCCGTCGGCGGCCTCCTAGTTCGGAGCCGCCCACCCCTTCGACCGCTCCACGGCGCGTCTCCACCGTTCGCGCTCGACGCGGGTCGCTTCTGACGAACCGCGCCGCGGCTCGAACAGCCTGTCCGACTGCCAGAGCGATCGGAGTTCCGCCGGGCCGCTCCACGTGCCGGCGCCGAGCCCGGCGAGGTAGGCGGCGCCGAGCGCGGTCGTCTCGTGCACCAACGCGCGGCGCACGGGGACACCGAGCAGGTCCGCCTGAACCTGGAGCATGACGTCCATCGCCGCCGCGCCGCCGTCCACCCTGAGCTCGGCCAGATCCAGCCCGGCCTCGGCGCGCATCAGGTCGATCACGTCGGCGGACTGGTGCGCGATCGCCTCGATCGTCGCGCGAACCAGGTGCGCCCTGGTCGTGCCCCGCGAGAGGCCGACGATCGTCCCACGGGCGTACGGGTCCCACCACGGCGCCCCGAGGCCGGTCAGGGCGGGAACGAACACGACGCCGCCCGAGTCGGGCACGCTCGCCGCCAGCGGCCCGGCCTCCGCGGCAGCTTCGATCAGACCCAGGCCGTCCCGGAGCCACTGGATCGCGGCGCCGGTGACGAACACCGCGCCCTCCAGCGCGTACTCGGGCGACGACGCGGCGCCCGCCGCCACCGTCGCGAGCAGCCCGCCGGCGGACCGCACCGGGCGGTCTCCCGTGTGCATGAGGACGAACGAGCCCGTCCCGTAGGTGTTCTTCGTCGCGCCCGGCGAAGAGCAGGCCTGGCCGAACAGTGCCGCCTGCTGGTCGCCCGCCACCCCGCGAACAGGCACGCCGTCAGCCACCAGCGCGTCGGAAGCGGTGACGCCGAAGTCGGCCACCGACGGCAGCACCTCCGGCAGCATCGACGCCGGGATCCCCAGCCGGTCGAGGATCTCGCCGTCCCATTCGAGCCGGTTGATGTCGAACGCCATCGAACGGGACGCGTTCGTCCGGTCGGTGACATGCCGAACGCCGCCGGTCATACGCGCGATCAGATAGGAGTCGACGGTGCCGAACGCGAGCCGGCCCGCGGCCGCGGCCCCGCGGGCCCCATCGACGTGCTCGAGGATCCACGCGATCTTCGTCGCGGAGAAGTACGGGTCGATCAGCAGGCCGGTCCGCTCGTGGATCCGTTCGTCCCAGCCCTCCTCGCGCAGCCGCTCGCACATCGGGGCCGTGCGCCGGTCCTGCCACACGATGGCCGGATGGACGGGCTCGAGCGTCGCGCGGTCCCACACGATCGTGGTCTCGCGCTGGTTCGTCATGCCGATGGCCGACACGTCTCCCGTCGAGGTCGCGCCGGCGGCGAGCGCGTCGGCCGTCGCCGCCTGCAGGGCCGTCCACCAGTCGTCCGGGTTGTGTTCGACCCACCCCGGCTGCGGAAAGGACTGCGGGAACTCGCGGTACCCGCGTGCGACGACCGAGCCGTCCTCCGCCACGAGCATCGCCCGGACGCCGGTCGTTCCGGCGTCGATCGCCAGCAGGCGTCCCCGCTCCGTCGCCATGGCGCGCACAGGCTACAGTGAGCCGGTCGGGCAGCGTGAGGACGAGGAGCGCGTGGCGATGCGGATCGGCATCCTGACCGGAGGCGGCGACGTCCCTGGCCTGAACGCATGCATCAAGGCGGCGGTCAACCGGGTCGCCGCGGACGGCCATGAGGTGCTCGGCATCCGACGGGGATGGGGCGGCCTGCTCGAGTTCGATCCCGACGATCCCGACGCCAGGCGGGAAGAGTTCTTCGAGCCGCTCGACCCGGTCGCCGTGCGCACGATCGACCGGTCCGGAGGCACGATCCTGCACACGTCCAGGACGAATCCCGCGAAGGTCAAACCGAAGGACGTGCCGGCGTTCCTGGCGTCTGAGGTCGACACCGGCGCGGACGGGCCGTTCGACTTCACGGCGCACGTCCTGCGGGTGATCGAACGCGAGCGGCTGGACGTGCTGCTCCCGATCGGCGGGGACGACACGCTCTCCTACGGCCTTCGCCTGCACCGGGAGGGCGTCCCGGTCATCGCCATCCCGAAGACGATGGACAACGACGTCCACGGCACGGATTACTGCATCGGCTTCTCGACGGCGGTGACCCGCGGCGTCGAATCCATCCACAGCCTCCGCACCAGTTCCGGCTCACACGAACGGATCGCCGTCGTCGAGCTGTTCGGCCGCTACAGCGGAGAGACGTCGCTGGTGACGGCCTACCTGGCCGGTGTGGACCGGGCCGTGATCTCGGAGGTGCCGTTCGACGTGGACCGGCTCGCCGCGTTGCTGGTCGAGGACCGCGCGGAGAACCCGAGCCGGTACGCCATGATGACCATCTCCGAGGGCGCCACGCTGAAGGGCGGCGAGATGGTCCTGTCCGGCGAGGCGGACGCGTACGGCCACCGGAAGCTCGGCGGAATCGGCGCGCTCACGTCGGAGCTGCTCAAGGAGCGAACCGGCCTCAACACGGTCTATCAGCAACTTGGATACCTGGTGCGATCCGGCAGCCCCGATTCGTTGGACCTCATGGTCGCCACGAACTACGCGGTGATGGCGGCGGACCTCGCCCTCGAGGGCGTGTCCGGACGGCTGGTCGCGCTTCGAGGCGGCACCTACACGCACGTGCCCATCTCGGTGACGAAGGAGGGTCAGAAGCGCGTGGACATCGACGAGCTGTACGACGTGGCCGCGTACCGCCCGAAGGTTCGGCACGTCACCGGCAAGCCGATGTTCCTGTACTGACCGGCAAGGCCGGCGGTTCGCGCTGTCGGGCCGCGCGTGATAGACGTATGCGCGTTCCGCGTCCGTCAACCGCCATACTCGGCAACCTGAGAGGGGGAACCATCATGCGCAAGGTCCTCGCCGGCGGCCTGATCGCCGGCATGATGCTCACCGTGGCGCTTGCCGGACCCGCCGCACAGGCCGGGACCAGCGCCCAGTCCACCACGTGCAGGCTGAGCACGATCGTCAACTTCGACCCGGGCCTCACGCTGACGCAGTCGCAGCAGGCGATCACGGCGAAGGGCAAGCTCACCCACTGCAACGGCGGCGGCGTGACGAAGGCGAAGGTCAAGGGCGGCGGCGGCGGGAATCTGAGCTGCACCAGCGGCACGGGGACGGTCACGCTGAAGCTCAGGTGGAACACCGGCGAGAGGTCGAAGGTGAGCCTCACGGTCGACCTCGGGAACCAGACCCTGTCGGGCTCGGTCGTCTCGGGGAAGTTCGCCGGTGAGGACATCTCCGTGAACAACGTGTCGTTCAAGATCCTGTCGGGCGACTGCGTGTTCACCCCGGTGACGCAGGCACAGGTGACCGGCACGGCGGCGCTGTAGGCGAATCCAAGGTCGACACGGGCGGCACGCGGGTCCGGAGCAGGCAGGACGACCGGCGAACGAACGAGTGCGCCGGGCCGCTTCCGCCGTTCCGGGCGGCGCAGGCCGGCGGGCTCGCACTGCTCGCGGTGGCGATCCTGCTCGCCGTCGGCGCCTCGGGCTACCACCGTGACGAGCTGTACTTCCTGGACGCGTCCCACCACATGCAGTGGGGCTACGTCGACCAGCCGCCGGGGTCCATCGCGTTCGTCTGGCTCTCCAGGGTGCTGTTCGGGACATCGTTGTACGGTCTTCGCCTGTTCCCGGCACTCGCCGACGGCGCCGCGGTGTTCGGCGCCGCGCTGATCGCGAGGGAGCTCGGGGGTGGGCGGTTCCCGCAAGGCCTCGCGGCGCTCGCGCTGGCGGTGAGCCCGTTCCTGGTCGCCGGCCACCTGGCGGGCCCGACGATCTACGACATCACGGCGTGGACCTTCGTCTCCTGGTTGATCATCCGCATCGTCCGAACCGGGAACGACCGCCTCTGGCTCGCCGTCGGCGTCGTGGTCGGTCTGGCGCTGCTCACGAAGGAGACGATCCTCCTCCTGGCCGGCGGGCTGACGATCGGGTTCCTGGTCAACCGCCAGGCGCGGATCTTCCGCAGTCCGTGGCTGTGGGGCGGGGCGGCGATCGCGGCGGCCATGTGGGCGCCGACGCTCGCCTGGCAGGCGGCCCGTGGCTGGCCGACGCTCGAGATGTCCCGCAACCTGCAGCGCGAGCACTCGGGTGCCGGATACGCCGCGTCGTTCTTCGCGATCCAGCTGCTCCTGCCCGGGTGGTGGGTCGCGCCGGTGTGGATCGGTGGGTTGGTCGCGCTCCTCCGCGACGCCCGGTTCCGCGCGTACCGGGCGTTCGGGCTCGCCTATCTGACCCTGTTCGTCCTGCTCCTGGTGTTCGTGGCCGACCGGCCCTACTACCTCGCCGGTCTGTACCCCGCGCTGTTCGCGGCAGGCTCGATCGTGGCGCGCGACGTGGTGGCAGGCACCCGTCGCTTCCTGGTTGATCGGCGGGCGAAGCGGAGGCTGATCTGGCGATCGCCGCGCGCCGCGATCGTCTGGGTCTCCGTGCTCGGCGCGCTGAGCCTGCCGGTGTCACTGCCCATCCTGCCCGCGTCGGCGTTGGCGAAGGTTCCGCTGCAGGCCGTGAACTACAACCTCGGCGAGGTCATCGGCTGGCCGCAGCTGACCGCGACGGTCGCGCGCGTGTACCGGTCGCTCCCCGACGCCGAACGCCGACGGACCGTCGTTCTCACGGCGAACTACGGCGAGGCTGGCGCGATCGACCGGTACGGTCCCGCGCTGGGGCTGCCGCGCGCGTACAGCGGGCACAACAACGAATGGTGGTGGGGCCCGCCGCTGCCGGGCGCGGCGGGCGGCACCGCCGTGGTGGTCGGCTGGGACTCGGCTTCGAGCCTCACGCCGTACTTCAGGCAGGTCCGCCTGGCTGCCGTGTTCCGAAGCCCGCACGGCGTGGACAACGACGAGAACGGCGCCCGCATCTGGATCTGCACCGGCCTTCGTCGGCCGTGGCCGGCCATCTGGCCGGCGTTCCGCCATTACGGCTGAGCCGGGTCCGCGGCGGGCCGTCCTCGCGAGGCCATCGCGCGCCGATGCAGCGGCAGCAGCTCGTCCACGATCCGCTGGTTCGCCGGCGCCGGTATTCCGCATCCGGCCCCGAAGCGCACGACGGCCCCGTTGATCCCCTCGACCTCCAGCGGACGACCGGCAAGCACGTCCCGGCACATGGAGGACATGAACTCCGCCGGCAGCATCTGGTCAACCGTGTTGACCATCATCTCGACCGGGTCAGGCGGAAGGTCGATGCGCTGCGCGGCGGCGACGGCTTCGACCTCTTCGAACACGCTGACGATGAGCGCGCGCCGATCAGGATCGGACCGGACGTCGCCGATCGTGGACCGGTAGTACGCGGTCACGCCACCGATCCCGGCGATGATCAGCAGCTTGAACCACAGCGCGGAGGCGATGTCGTCGGCCACGTCGACCTGGGTCGGCGATCCTCGGAAGGCTGCCGCGAGCCCCTCGGCGACCGCGCGTTGTTCAGGGTCGAACGCGCCGACCGTCAGGCTGGTGAAGGCCCCACGCTGCTCGACCACACCGGGCTGCACGGTCCACGCCTCGATCCGCGCGACGCCGCCCACGACCGTCGCTGCCGGGAAGCGCTCGCGAAGGAACCGCGCGCTCTCGACGCCGTTCTGGAACGAACAGATTACGGTTCCCGGCACCACGGCGCCGGCGGCCGCGTCGGCGGCACCGTCGTTGTCGTACAGCTTCACGCAGAACAGGACCGCGTCGGCCGCCCCGCCGTTCGCCCCGCCCGCCTCGCCGCCGGCCCGTTCGATCGCCGTCACCCGCTCCAGGCGAACGTCGCCGTGATCGCTTCGAACGAAGAGCCCGTTCGCGCGCAGCGCCTCCAGCGTCCGGCCCCGCGCCAAAAAGGTCACCGGGTTGCCGGCCTGACTCAACCGGGCGCCGAGATAGCCGCCGACCCCGCCCGTGCCCGCGATCAGGACCCGCACGAGGCCGGACTATACTCGCCGCCCGTGGATCGCCCCCGACCGATCGATCTCCGCTCCGACACCGTCACGAAGCCCACCGAGGCGATGCGGCGCGCCATGTATGAGGCGGAGGTCGGCGACGACTGGTACAGCGACGATCCGACGGTGAACCGCCTTCAGGAGCGCTGTGCAGAGGTCACGGGCAAGGACGCCGCGGTCTTCGTGCCCACCGGAACCATGGCGAACCAGATCGCCCTGCACCAGCACGTGCGGTCGGGACACTTCGTGCTCTGCGCGGAGCATTCGCACGTCGGCTCGACGGAGGTGCATTCGTCGGCGGCGCTCTCCGGCATCGCGCCGATGGCGCTCCCGGCGCCACGCGGCGTGATCACCGTCGAGCAGGTGCACGAGGCGCTGGCGCCGGATCCGCTGGACGCGATCGGGTTCGACCTCCTCTCGCTGGAGAACACCCACAACGCGGGCGGTGGATCCGTGTGGCCCATCGATGATCTCCGCGCGGTCGCCAAGGCCGGACGGGACGGCGGGCTCGCCGTGCACCTGGACGGCGCGCGCATCTTCAACGCGAGCGTGGCCTCCGGTGTGCCCGTTCACGAGTACGCGGCCGAGGTGGACACCCTGATGTTCTGCCTGTCGAAGGGCCTGGGCGCGCCCGTCGGTTCGGTTCTGTGCGGCCCCGCGCCGTTCATCCGCGAGGCCCGCAAGACGAAGATCCTGTTCGGCGGCGCATGGCGGCAGGCGGGCATCCTTGCCGCGGCGGGCATGGTCGCCCTGGACGAGGGGCCGAAGCGCCTCCACGAGGACCACGAGAACGCGCGGCGCCTGGCGGAGGGGATCGCGGAGGCGTCGCCGGGCACCGTCGACCCGGACGAGGTCGAGACGAACATGGTGTTCATCGACGTGCGGGAATTCGGCCTGGCTCCATGGGAGGTCGTCGGTCGATTCAAGGCCGAGGGCGTGCTCTCGAACGCCGAAGCGGGCAAGGTCCGTCTGGTCACCCACCGCGACGTCACGCGCGAGGACGTGGAGGAGACGATCGCGGTGTGGCGCCGGCTGTCGGCGTCCATGCCGGCGGCAGCGTCGGCCTGAGGCATGAAGATCTTCGGCGGCCCGCGGTACCCGGAGGAGATCGCGCGGCGCGTGCCGCCCGGCAACCGGCTCGTGAAGGGATGGCCGGTGCTGCACTACGGCCCGATCCCGCGGAGCGACGGTTCGGACTGGACGCTCGAGGTGAGCGGCCTGGTCGAGAACCCGTTCACGCTGACCTACGAGGAGTTGAAGGCGCTCGGGCCGGTGACCGTGACGGCCGACATGCACTGCGTGACGGGATGGACCACGCTCGACAACTCATGGGAGGGCATCCCGTTCCGTGTGCTGGCCGAGCGTGCGAAGCCGAAGCCCGACGCGGCCTGGGTGACGGCGCGGTGCGAATACAGCTACACGAGCGAGCTGTCCCTGCAGGCGATGATGGACGACGACGTGCTGGTGGCGTGGGCGCACGGCGGGGAGCCGCTGGAGCCGCAGCACGGGTTCCCCCTTCGGCTGGTCGTGCCGAAGCGCTACGCGTGGAAGAGCGCGAAGTGGCTGCGCGGGCTGGAGTTCGTCGACCGGAACGTCCGCGGGTTTTGGGAGGTGCGCGGGTACCACGTGCACGCGGACCCGTGGCGCGAGGAGCGGTACTCCTACCAGGAGACGCGGGACGCCGAGTCCGAACCCTAGACCCCTAGGCGAAGCCCGGCCTAGCCGGGGCAGCGATGGAGGGCGAGGTTCTTCTCCGCGCCGGTCGGTGGGAACACGTCGCCCACGGCCCAGACCTCGGTTCCGTTGCCGTCGATGGCCGACAGGCTGTCGTCGCCCGTCGCGTTTCCGCTCGACGACACGGTCCACTTCGACCCGTTCCAGTGCTCGACCAGCGTGCCCAATGACGGCTGGTCGGTGACGTAGGCGCCGGCGGCCCAGAGGTCGCCCGCGCGGATCGCGGTGATCCCGGAGAGGTTCGCGTTGTGGTGGGCGCCCGGCGTGGGGCTGTCCACGACGCTCCACTTCGCGCCGTCCCACCGTTCGACCAGGGTGAGCGTGTCGCGGAACCCGACCGCCCAGACCGCGCTCGAGGAGAGCGCGGTCACGTCCGTGAGCGCAGCCTCGTCGGCGCCGAGGTCCGGCGTCTTGACGACGGACCACGCCGTGCCGTTCCAGTGCTCGACGAGCGGCTGGCTGAGCGCATCGGCGTCGAGATAGGAGCCCACCGCCCACACGTTCGTGTCGCTCAGGGCGTAGACGGACCCGAGCCCGCCGTTCTTCGGCGCGCCGGCGGGCGCCGGGTTGGGCGTGGGGACGACGCTCCACGCGTGCCCATCCCAGCGAAGGGCGAGCGTCAGCTGGATCCCGTGCTTGTTGACGTAGGAGCCGACCGCCCAGGCGTCGGTCGTGGTGCGGGCATCGATGCCGCCCAGCGAGCCGTTCTTCGGCGTGCCGTTGCCGGGGCTCTGAACGCGTGCCCACGCCCCGCCGTCCCAGCGCTCGATCAGCGTCTGCTGGAAGCCCGTCGCGTTCGTGTACGAGCCCGCGGCCCAGACATCGGTGCTCGAGGTCGCGTCCACGCTGAAGAGCTGGCCGTTCTTGGGCGAGCCCCCGTCGACGCTCGGGACGAGCGTCCACCCGGTCCCGTCGTCATGCACGGTGGTCGTGGCCGGAGGATTCGAACCGTCGATGCGGTACCCGACCGCCCAGACGTCGGTGGTCGCGATCGAGACGACATCGTGGAGTTCATTGGACATCGAACCGGGGTTCGGCACCGTGACGACGGAGAACGTCGTCCCGCACGCCGCCGCCGACCGGGCTGGTGCGGCCGGCGCGGCCGACGCGGCCAGGGGAGCGGCCCCGGCCAATCCGATGCACAGCGCAGCCGCGCACGCCGCCATCATTGACCTTCGAACGACGCCGCCGGCACCGACCGGATGCACGCCCATTCCGTCCCCTTCCCCCTGTTGCCGACCAGACGTTCCCGACGGTACCAGCAGTTTCATCGCCCGGGCGGCCCCACGTCGGGCATGTTGCCCAGGCCTGCCAGACGGCGGAGCGTCGCGACGTCCCTCGCCGTGTCCTCGCGCGTGCCCGGTGTCTCGCAGACGACCGACGCGCGCCGCACCGACGGGTCGGTGAGGATGGCTGCGAATCCGGGTTCGCCGATGTGGCCTGCGCCGATGTTCGTATGCGCGTCCCGTCGGGCCGCGCGCGGGTACCGGGAGTCGTTCGCGTGCACCAGACGCAGCCGGCTCGTCAGGCGCACGCGGCGGAGCTCGGCGAACGCCTCACGGACCCCGTCCGGCGTGTCCAGGGCGTATCCCGCCGCGAAGAGATGACAGGTGTCCAGGCACAGCCCGAACCTCCGGCCGCGGGAACGGCCCGTCGCATCGACGCAGGCATCGAAGAGCATTCGCGCCTCCCCGAACGTCGACGCGACCGCTCCGGCGGTCCCGGCCATGAGCTCGATCAGCACGCGGGATCGGTCCGCGTCGGCCGCGATCGCCGCCAGCGAGTTCGCGGCGCGCTCGACCCGCGCCTCGGCGGGCGTCGCCGCGCCACCGGCGCCGGCGTGCACCACGACGCCGTCCGCTCCGATCCGTTCGGCAAGCGCCACGGTCGCCCTGGCCAGCTCGACCGACCGCCGTCGGAAGCGGTCGTCGGGCGAGGCCACGTTGACCATGTAGGGGGAGTGCAGGAACAACGCGCGGAGACCGGACGTCTGCCACGCTTCGACGAACGCCGCCTCGCGCGCCCGGTCGATCCTGGGGAGCGCCCATGCCCGCGGGTTCGAGCCCCAGGCCTGCACCGCCTCGGCCCCCGCCCGGCGCGCGTTGTCGATCACGCCGGTGAGTCCGCGGCCGCCGGTCGTGACGTGCGCGCCGATCAACATCAGCGGGTTCGAAGCTTCCCCGACCGGCCGGTCAGACCATGACGGGGCGCTCAGGCGAGGTAGATGCGAACCGTGGTGCCCTGCTCGACGGTCATGTTGGGAGCGGGGAGCTGGCTCACCACGGTGGTGCCGGAACTGCCCGGGATCTGGATGACAACCACCTTCAACCCGTCGGCCTCGAGTTCGCTCACCGCCTGGTCCTTCGGCAGGCCGATGACGCTCGGCATGGGGAAGGTCTTCGGTCCCAGTGAGACGAGCACCGCGACCGTGTCGCCGCGGTGCAGCACGCTCCCCGCGGGCGGGTTCGTCGAGATCACGTCGCCCGCCTGGACGGAGGTGGAGTAGTCGTAGCCCACGGTCGAGGTCAGGCCCAGGTTGCGCAGCGCGGCCTTCACCGCGCCGTACGACTGGCCGGAGTAGTCGTCGAGCGTGATCGGTCTCGGCCCCCGGCTGACCACGATCGTGACGGTCTGCTTCCACTGCAGCGGTTTGTGCGGCAGCGGGTCCTGGGAGATCACGATCCCTGCCTTCACCGCGTCGTCGTACTCCTTCCGGACCGCGACGTCGAAGTGCTGCTGCTTCAACGTGCTCGTGGCCGCCGCCTGCGTCTTCCCCGTGACGTCCGCCACGGGCACGTTCGCCAGGCCGGAGGAGTAGACCAGGTCGATCGTCTGTCCCTTGCGGAGCTTGAGGCCCTCTTCAGGGATCGTGCGGATCAGCAGGTTGGAGGCCACCGTCAACGAGGGCTCGGGCTCGACCCGTCTGCCCTCGAGTCCCGCCGCCTGGAGCTTCGCCGTGACCTGCGCGGGCGTGAGTCCGGCCAGGCCGTGCGGGACGTGCGTGTAGTGAGGGACGGCGTACACCCAGGCCGCCCAGGCGCCGGCCGAGAGCGCCATCACCGTGACCAGGATCACCGCCGCTCGAACGATGCGCTTGCGCCGGCGAACCTTCCGCGAATACGCGCGCGGGATCGTCACGGTCGGCGCCCGCTGGACCGGCTGCAGTTCGGCTGCCGGGATCTGCCGCGCGATGTCGGCCAGTCGCGGCGCAGGCCGGGCCGTTCGCGACGCCGTCATCAGTTCCTCGCGCATGCCGCGCGCCGACTGCGGGCGGTCCTTCGGGTCCTTCTCGGTCGCGTGCAGCACCAGGGCATCGAACTCCTGCGGCACGGTCGCCATGCGTGCCGACGGCGGCGGCACACGGTCGTTCAGGTGCCGGTACGCGATCGCCACCGACGTTTCGCCGCTGTACGGCGCCGACCCCGTGAGCAGTTCGAACATCACGATGCCGGTTGCATACAGGTCCGTGCGCGGGTCGGTCGGCCGCCCCTCGATCTGCTCCGGCGCCAGGTACTGGACGGTGCCCGTGACGGTGCCCTCCACCTGGCTGACCGTCGAGTCGGCGAACGCCCGAGCGAGGCCGAAGTCCGCCACCTTCACCAGGCCGTCCGACGTGACCAGGATGTTCTCGGGCTTGATGTCCCGGTGGACGATCCCGTGGCCGTGCGCGTGATCGAGGGCCGACAGCACCTGGGAGCACGCCTCGGCGACCTGCGTCGGCTCGAGCGGGCCGTTGCGGGACAGGATCGTCCGGAGGCTGTGCCCCCGGACGAACTCCATGACCATGAAGTACGTGTTCTCGGTCACGCCCCAGTCGTAGACGCCGACGATGTTGGGGTGGTTCAGGACCGCCGCGGCGCGCGCCTCGCGACGGAAGCGTTCCACGAAGCCGCGATCGCCGGCGTACTGGGGATGCAGCACCTTGATGGCGACCTCGCGGCCCAGCACGGCGTCGTCGGCTCGAAAGACCTCGCCCATGCCGCCGGCGGCGACCCGGCCCACGATCCGGTACCGGCCGGCGATCTCGTGCTCGATGACTGCCACGGGCTGCAACCTCGCGTTCGGCGCTCGGGCGTTCGGACTCACGCCGGCCGGATCCGCGATCCGGACGGCCCCAACCGCCGCATCATCCTATCGCCGCTCCTCGGCCCGGTTGGAGAAGCGCGCGCGGAGCAACGGCGTGAGCAAGACGGCCGTGACGAGGCAGCCGGCGCCGGCGAGCGCGTAAGCCGCCTTCGGCCCGAACGCGGTCACGAACGCACCGGCGAACAGGAACGACACCGCGAGGCCCGTCAGGAAGATGCCCTCCAGCCCCGCCAGCACCCGGGTCCGGACGGCATCCGGCGAGCGCCGCTGGAAGGTCAGTTCGACGGCCACGTCCACGATCGCGTCAGAGAACCCCGACACGATCATGGCGACCAGGACCATCCAGAACGCGTTCGCGCCGGCCACGGACCCGAAGAATGCAGCCGTGACGAACGACCCGAACACGATCCCGCGCCGGGCTGTCGACTCGTCGAGCCGCCGCGCCGCGAGCGCGCCGACCAGCGCGCCGGCGCCGAAGGCCGCGGAGATCAGGCCGAAGCCGAACGAGCCCACGCCGAACGACGTGGCGAGCGGCAGTTCGGCCACCATCACGCTCCCGACGGCGATCGCGAACGGTATGAACGCCGCGGCGATCAGCCGCAGGATCCGGTCGCGCGCGATGAACCCGAAGCCGCTCCAGATGCCCGGGTGCTCGTCGGCCGCGCCCTGGTCACGCTCGGCGGAGAACCGCGAGTGAACGGACGCGACGAGCGCGGCGGAGATCACGAACGTCACGGCATTGCCCAGGAACACCGCGGTCGGTCCGGCGGTGGCCGCGATCAGCCCGCCCAGCGCCGGGCCGGCGACGTGCCCCACGTTGTGGCCGAACGAGATCGTGCCGTTCGCCCACGCCAGGTCGTCGGGCTCGGCAAGGTTCGGCACGGCCGCGGAGAGCGCCGGGAACGTGGGAGAGGCCGCCGCGGCGTCCAGGAAGGTGAGGAGCAGCAGCGCCCACGGCGACGTCGCGAGGGCGAGCGCCGCGAACGCCGCCGCGCCGGCCAGGTCGGCCGCGATCACGACGCGCCGGCGGTCGAACCGGTCGCCGAGCGAGCCGGCGAACGGGGTCAACAGTCCGCCGGTCCAGAACGCGACCAGCAGGACGGCCGAGATCCACGACGCCGAGTGCGTCTGCCGGTAGACGGCGACGACCAGTGCGGTGAAGGCTGCCTCGGAGCCCGTCAGCGAGATCAGTTGCGCGGCGGCTACCCGGCGTGCGGCGGACCGCGTCGCGCGCCGGGCGGACGACCGTGGTTCGGTTGGTGGTGCGGAAGGGGTGCCCATTCGAGATGCTCCAGTCCCGGGACCGGCCGCGATCGGCCGGCCCTCGCTCGGTACCTCGTCCGTCCTGACGGCCGGGGCGGGCCGGGGAGGCCTGCCCGATTCGGGCCGCGGCGGACCGCGCGGGACTCAATGGGCTAACAAGACGCGAGGAGTCTATCGGTCGCGCGGCGCGATAGCATCGGTTGCGAGGAAACCGGGGAGCTCGGGGCATCCGGGCTGAGAGGCGGGCACCGGCCGTTGAACCAGGGGCCGGGGGACGGGCGCTCGCGACCCGATTGGGACCTGATCCGGGTAATGCCGGCGAAGGGAGCTGATCTCGAATGGCCCGACGAACGGGTTCGGGAGCACCGAACGCCGATCCCGGCGCGACACCTGCCGGCGGCGTCGACGACGAATTGCGCATCGCAGGACGGTCGTTCGCCTCGCGGCTGATCGTGGGGACCGGGAAGTTCGGGTCCCACGAGGTCATGCGCGCGGCCCTGGCCGGGAGCGGGACCGAGATGGTCACCGTTGCGCTGCGGCGCGTCGACCTGGACGCGACCGCCGGGCCCGACATCCTGGAGTTCATCGACCGCTCGCGCTACCTGCTGCTGCCGAACACCTCGGGCGCGGTCGACGCCGACGAGGCGGTGCGTCTGGCGAAACTGGCCCGCGCCGCGGGGCTGCCGGACTGGGTGAAGCTCGAGGTGACGCCCGAGCCGCGCTACCTGCTGCCCGATCCCGTGGAGACACTCCGCGCGGCGGAGCGCCTGGTCGCCGACGGCTTCACCGTCCTCCCGTACATCAACGCTGACCCGATGGTGGCGAAGCGTCTCGAGGAGGCGGGCTGCGCGACCGTCATGCCGCTCGGATCGTGGATCGGGTCGAATCGTGGGGTTCGAACCCGTGAGGCCGTCCAGATCATCGTCGAACAGGCCACGGTCCCTGTCGTGGTGGACGCCGGCCTGGGGGCGCCTTCCCACGCCGCCGAGGCCATGGAGATGGGCGTGGACGCGGTGCTGGTCAACACCGCGATCGCCGTCGCGGCGGATCCTGTGGGGATGGCACGCGCGTTCGCCCTCGGCGTGCAGGCGGGCCGCGAGGCCTTCGTGTCCGGCCGGGCCCCCGAGGGCGCCGGCGCCGACGCGTCGAGCCCGCTGACCGGCTTCCTCGAGCGGCTGCACACGTCGCAGGCGGACCCGGCGGTGACCGCTCCGTGAGGGCGTCGACGGCTGCATCGGCAGCCTCCTCCGAGCCCGGCGCCAGATCGAAGGTAGTCAACCTACCTGACCATCCTGCCGAACGCCACGGCCGGGGGTTCGACGCGCCGGAACCCTCCGAGACGTTCGCGGAGGTCCTCGCCGCGGTGCCGTTCGACCGCCTGCTCGAACGCGCGCGCGCGGCGGGCGGCCCGGACGTCGACCGGGCGCTGACGGCCTCGCCGTTCGACCGCACGCTTGCCGATCTCGCCGTGCTGCTGTCGCCGGCGGCGGGGGAGCGGCTCGAGTCGCTGGCGGACGCGTCGCGCCGCCTGACCGTCGCGCGCTTCGGGAAGACGATGCGCATGTACGCGCCGCTGTACCTGTCGAACGAGTGCCTGACCACGTGCGCGTACTGCGGCTTCGCGCGCGACCTCCCGATCGCGCGGCGCACGCTGTCGGCGGAGGAGACCGCGGAGGAGGCGCGGGCGCTGGCGCGTCGCGGCTACCGTTCGATCCTGCTCCTCACCGGTGAGCACGAACGCCTGACCGGCGTGGGATTCCTCGAGGAGCGGCTGCGACTGCTGTCTGGTGAGATTCCGTCGCTTTCGATCGAGGTACAGGTCTGGAGCGAATCCGAATACCGCCGCCTGTCGAACGCCGGTTGCGAGGGCGTGGTGATCTATCAGGAGACCTACCACCCGGAGACGTACGGACGCGTGCACCCGGCCGGGCGCAAGCGGCACTTCGATTGGCGCCTGCTCGGACCCGAACGCGCGGCGCGAGCCGGCATGCGGCGCGTGGGTCTTGGGGCGCTGCTGGGGCTGCACGGCGACTGGCGGTACGAGGCGCTGGCGCTCGCCGCCCATGCCCGCTTCCTCATGCGAACGCACTGGCGCACGCAGGTCACGGTGGGTGTCCCACGGATGCGCCCGTCGGCTGCGGGATGGCAGCCCGACGCCCCGGTGTCCGATCGCGAACTGGTGCAGTTGATCTGCGCGCTGCGGCTCGTGCTCCCCGACGCGGGGATCGTGCTGTCCACCCGCGAGCCCGCGGAGCTCCGCGACGGCCTCTTCCGCGTCGGCGTGACCCACGTGAGTGCCGGCTCGCACACCGAACCCGGCGGATACACGGCGCCCGGTGACGCGACCGAGCAGTTCGAGATCGCGGACACGCGGACGCCCCGGGAGGTGTCCGAGGCGCTCGGGAAGATGGGATACGAGCCCGTCTGGGCCGAATGGAGCACGGTGCAGCCGGCCACCGAGGCGATGCTCACCGCCGGCACCCGGCGCGATCGGTGACGCCGTAGAACCGTCGAATCGCATGGCGAGCGACGCGACGGACGCGACCGGGTCCCTCACCCTTCGTCCGGCCGCGCGCGCGCGTGCGCTCGCCGGTTGGCGCCGCGTGCGTGCGGACGGCGATACCTGGATCCGCGTGGGGACGGTCGGGCTGCTGGTCGCCGCTATCGCCGGTTCGCACTGGCTGCCTGCTGCGCACGCCGACTTCCCGTCGACGCTTCCACCCCTGCTCCTGCGGTGGGTGCCGCTCGCCACGCCGGCGCTCGCGGTCCCGGTCGCGCTCGCGGCATTCTTCCTTCTGGCGATCCCATCGCTCATGCGTCTTCGGACGGGGGTCTTTCTCGGCGCGTTGATCGCGTTCGTGTTCGCAGGTTCGATCGCGCTCGCGGCGCAGGACCTTCGGCCGCGGGTGTACACAGGGTGCTGCGCTGCAGGGGGAGTGGCGGCGGTGCTGGCGGACCCGATCGACCGTCCGACCGACTACCTGGCGAACGTCCCGATCGTGCGCTTCTACGGCCCGGTGGGGATCGCCCAGGCGTACCCGTGGCTCGCCCGCCCGGATCACGGCCGCCTGTCGCTTCGAGCGCTGACACACCCGCCCGGCGCGGTCCTGCTGGCGTGGGTGCTGGACGGGGTCGCGCACGACGACGGTGCCGTGGTCGCGCTGCTCATCGTGGCCATCGGATCGCTGGCGGTCGTGCCCGCGTACCTCCTGGGCCGGGAGGTTCACGGCGAACGAACGGGAAGGGTCGCCGCGATCCTGTTCGCCTCGAGCCCGATCGTGCTGCTGTACACCGCGACGGCGTTCGACGCGGCGTTCATGACCGTCGGCGCCTTGGCGATGGCCGCGCTGGCCGCGGCGCCGCGGCGGACCGTCTGGGCGGCCGTGGGAGGGGCGCTGAGCGCCGGAGCCGTCACGCTCACGTACGGGCTGTTCGCGCTCGGTCCCGTGGCGGCCGGGCTGTTCCTGATGGGTCTTCGTCGGAACCGGGCGCGCGCCGTCATCGCGCGCGCGGCGGTGGCGCTCGCCGCGTTCGTCGTCGCGCTGCTGCTGCTCCAGCGTTTCGCGGGGATCCACCTGGCTGCGTCGTTGGCGACGGCCGAGCGCACCCAGCGGGAACTGGAGGACGTGCGTTTGCGGTCGTTCGCCTACTGGACGTTCGGCGGGGATGTGGCGGCCTTCCTGATCGCGGCCGGCCTGGGCCTGGCGAGCCTGTTGGTCCTGCAGACGGCCAGAGCCTGGCGGTCGCGCCGCGCGGGCCTGGAAACCGTGCTGTGGGCGGCCATGATCGCGTCGGCGCTCGCGGGGGTGCTGCGGGGTGAGACGGAGCACCTCTGGATGTACTTCGTGCCACTGCTGGCCGCCGCGGCCGCGCCGGCCGCCGAACGCCTCCGGTGGGAGGCCGGCGCCGGGCTGGCCCAGGCGGGGGTGACGCAGGTGTTGTTCTGGACGAACTGGTGACCCGCATGGAGGGAGTCGACGTGACCGCGAACGGCCGCCCCTTCGCGGTCGAAGCGGGCACCACGGTCGAGGCGTTCATTCGCGCGCGTGGCCTGGACCCCGCGTTCGTGATCGTCGAGGCGAACGGCGAGCCGCTGGAACGTGAGCGGTACGGCGAGCTGATCCTCAAGACCGGCGACCGGCTCGAGCTGGTTCGGGCGGTTGCCGGTGGGTGACCACACCGACGGCCACGGCCTCGCGGACGGCACGGACCGGACGGGATCGTGGCGGCGCGAGCGGCTGGCGCGCAGTCGCCTCTACGTGGTCACCGGCGCGCGGCAGGCCCTCGGCGATCTGCGGCCCTTCCTCGACGCGATCCTGGGCGCGGGCGTGGACATCGTGCAATTGCGCGAGAAGGACGCCGAAGCGGGCGACCTCCTGCGCGTGGGCGAGGTGGTACGCGAGGCGGCGGTCCGGCACGGCGCGCTGTTCACGGTGAACGACCGGCCGGACGTGGCGCTCGCCCTTGGCGCCGACGGCGTCCACGTGGGGCAGAACGACCTGCCGGTCGAGTGGGCGCGCGGCGTGCTCGGTCCCGAGGCGATCGTCGGCCTGTCCTGCCATTCAGCGGCGGACCACGCCTCGGCGTCGCCCGAGGCGGACTACCTGACCGCCGGGCCGGTGTTCGCCACGCCGACGAAGCCCGGGCGCCCCGGGACCGGGCTTGATCTGGTTCGCAGCGCAGCAGGAAAGGTGACGAGGCCGTGGTTCGCCATCGGCGGCATCGACGCGGCGAACCTGCGGAAGGTCGCCGACGCCGGCGCGCGGCGGATCGCGGTCGTGCGCGCCGTGACGGAGGCCGACGACCCGGCCGCCGCCGTTCGGCAGCTGCTGAACGCGCTCCCGACGTGATCCGGGGGACGGGTGTTGTGAGACCGCGCCGCGATGAGGCACGCTAGCGCTCTTCGACGAAGGGACGGCGCGAGATGAAGCTCACGGGGTGGCGACGGATCGCGGGCTCGCTCTGGGGCCCGCCGAACGATCCACAGATCTACGGCGCGATGGAAGTCGACGCGACGAACATCCTCTCGTTCATCGACGGCGCCCGTGCCGCGGGTCACCGGGTCACCCCCACCCACATCGTGGGGCGGGCCGTGGCCCACGCGCTCCACGAGGTGCCCGACTTCAACATGCGGATCCGCGGCGGGAAGATGTATCCGCGCGACACGGTCGACGTGTTCTTCATCACCGCCGTCGAGGGGGGCCGGTCGCTCTCCGGCGTGAAGATCGATCGCGCGAACGACAAGCCGATCTACGAGGTCGCCGCCGAGCTCGCCGATCGGGCCACCCGGATGAAGCAGGGAGACGATCCGGACTTCGCCAGGACGAAGAGGATGATGGAGGCCATGCCGGTGCCCATGCTCCGGTGGTCCATGCGATTCTCGGCGTGGGTGGCGGGCGACCGGAACCGGGACCTCAAGATGTTCAGCGTCCGGAAGGCGCCGTTCGGCTCGGCGATGATCACCAGCGTCGGGATGTTCGGCCTTCCGCTCGGGTTCGCCCCCCTGGCGCGCTTCTACAAGATGGGTCTGCTGGTGCTGGTGGGAGAGATCGCCGACAAGCCGGTCGCGATC
This sequence comes from Actinomycetota bacterium, assembly GCA_040414485.1. GTDB lineage: Bacteria > Actinomycetota > UBA4738 > UBA4738 > UBA4738 > JBEDUK01. The sequence continues at coordinate 37,929 of JBEDUK010000053.1, read as the reverse complement.
GGCGGAGCGGTGGAGATCCGGCCGATCCTGCCGATCACGGCGACGATCGACCACCGATACGCGGACGGCTGGCACATCGGGCAGCTGCTCAAGCCCTTCCGCGACTACCTGGCCGATCCGGCGTCGTTCGAGCCGCAACCTGCGGAGGCGGACCCGGAGGTGCGGCGGCACGAGTCCGAGGAGGCCGCCGCCGAAGCAGCCATCCCGGATGCCACGGCGGACCCGCCGATACTCCTCAGTGCAGATGAGGAAGCGGAGCCGATCGCGGTGACGGCGCCTGTCCCCGAGCCGAAGGCGCAGCACGCCGCCGCGGCGGCGCCGACCGATCAGGCCTGATCGAGACCGGGTCCGGTCCGCGCCGCTTATCGGCTGCGTGAGGCCGAGCGGCCGTCGCCGTTCGCCTCCGGAACCACGACCACTCCTCGCGATGCCTGGTTGGCTCCGGCGGCGAGCCGTGGCCGCGCCCTGGCCAACAGGTGCAACCCGAGCCCGGCGGCCACGGCCAACGCCATCGCGACCCATCCGTCCGCGGGTCCCACCGGGGCACGGTGGATCGCGATCACCACGACACCCGCCGCCAGGACGAGCGCCACCGACAGCCCGGGTACGAGCGCCAACCGCTCCGGGAGCCCGCGGACGTCGAACCATCGCGCGGCGAGAAGGCCGGGCAGCACCAGCAGAAGGAACAGCCCGATGACGTTTCGCAGCAGATGCCCAAGGTCGTCGAACAGGCCCGGATGCGTGCGGAGCTTCCTGGCCTCCGCGGCGGCGGCCTTCGACGCCGCTTCGGCAGCATCGGTGGAGAACGGCGCGAGACCCTGGCCCACGACGACGGAGACGCCGGGCGTCAACGCTTGGAGCGACCCCTGCGCGGACGCGGGAGCGAACTGGTTGTCCACGTCCAGGCGGAGCACGACCGGCGGCGTGTCGAACCCCTTCAACCCGGCCCGGGCATCGCTCAGGAAGCCGCGCGAGATCCGGTCATAGAGGGCGTGACCGGTGATGGTGGGGCGGTGCGCGATGAGGTCCTGCGGGGTCCCGACGAAGAAGAACGTGCGCGCGATCTCGTTGCCCGACAGCCCTCCGAGCGTGGTGTTCATGGCCTGCTTCGCCGCGCCCCAGGCCGTTGCGCTTGCGGGGTCGGGGGAGACGACGAACACGACCGGCGTCCCGGGCTGCGCGTCCGCGTAGGCCCTCGCGGCCGTCACGGCGACCAGCGTCGGATTGTCGATCCACGGCGTCTGCCGGTTCCACGTCTGGAACCCGGGCTTCAGGTACCAGAACCCGGCGATCAGCAGGGCGATGACCATGGCGCCGACGGCGAAGATCTCGCGGTTCCATCCGAGCCGCTTCGCGCCGCGCCGCGCGCCCCACACCAGCGTCCACAGGCCCAGGCCGACGAGAAGCATCGGGGCCAGCGTCGGGTTGATGAACCGGTAGTACGGATACGAGCGGCCGGCCAGGAACCCGAAGATCCCGATCAGGGGAAGCGTCCACAACAGCGAGATCCGCGAGTGCCAGTCCGCGGGCTTCGGCCGGTCCTGCCACCAGGTGGACACGATGTAGGCCCCCGCCAGCAGGGCCAGCGTGTAGGTGGCCAGCGGATGCAGGCTCTGGAGCCAACTTTGGAGGCGCGCCTTGAAGAACGCCGACGTGTACGGCTGCGCCAGCACGGCCTCACCGAAGCCCGCCTTCGCCCCCCACAGCCCGAGCTTCCAGAAGACCGCCCCGGCGAGCAGGCCGACCAGCGCCGAGACCAGCATCGGCCCGTCCATCTCGGCCACCTTCCGCCAGTCGAACCGGAACGCGATCAGCCGCCAGACGGCGCTCGCCACCAGCACCAGGGCGAAGATCCCCGTGGTGGTCGGGTGCGTCAGCATGGCCAGGAACAGGATCAGCGCCACCGCCGATCGCGCGCCCCACGACGTCCTTGCCGGCGCGAGGAACGGAAGCATGGTGGCCAGCAGGAACAGGCACGTCACGTCGTCGAGGTAGCCGAGGTACGGCGTGGTCATGAACAGACCGACACCCGCGAGCATGGTGATCAGGAACAGGAACGGCCGGCGCTTGTTCCGGTAGGCGAACGCCCCCAGGGCGGCGCTCGCCATGAGCGGCGCCAGGATCATCTGCAGGATCGTGAACCGCTGGGGCGCGATCCCCGCCACGCGGTTCAGAAGCGCCCCGAACACCGGCGTGGTGATCCGGTACCCGCCGGAGAGCATGCCGAACGGTCCATGCTTGGTCAGGAGCAGCGCGGGGTTGGCTTCGAGGATCAGCTTCCCCCGCCAGGTGTACCAGGCGGGGTCCTTGGTCACCGCGAGCCGGGTGGTGTCCTTCAGGAACGGCCAGGCCAGTCCCAGCAGCAGCAATCCGAACGCGACCACGATCGCGACGTCGAAGACGACCTCGCGCCGGCGGCTCGTGATCGCTCCGCGGGAGGTTCGCGCGGGGGCGGCCTCGCTGGTCCGCATCCCTGGCATCCCTTTCCGGCCGTGGGCGACCGCAGACTCGCGGCCGCCTCCCCGTGGGCGGCCGGGAGGGGTGCCCGGCCGGTCCAACCAACTGCCGGGAGTATACTCGGGGCCCATCGAGGCTCGTCCCACTGCTCCGCGTTCGTCTCTCTTCCGCGCCGCCGGCGTGATCGGCGCGTGCCTTGTCGTCCTCGCCGGTGGTGCGTTTTGGCTGGCGCCGGGCACCGATGCAGTCCCGCTCAGCACGAAGTGGCCCATCAAGCACGTCGTGTTCGTCGTCAAGGAGAACCGCAGCTTCGACAATCTGTTCGGGCGCTTTCCTGGAGCGAACGGCGTGCGAACCGGCCTTGACAACGGGCGTCGTGTCCCGCTGCGCGACGGCGTCATGCGCATCCCGGCGCGGCTCCCGCACCACTACGCGGACGCCGTCGCCGACTATGACGGTGGCCGTATGGACGGCTTCGGCCAGACGCCGATCGCCCGCCACTACGCATACACGCAGATGCGGCCCGACCAGATCCCCAACTACTGGCACTGGGCGAAGAACTTCGTGCTCTCCGACAACTTCTTCGCCTCGGCGATGGGACCGTCGTTCCCGAACCACCTGTACACCATCGCCGGCCAGTCGGGCGGCGTGCACGACACCCCGGACGACGTCGCTCCCGTCGGCGGCGCCGCCAAGTCCTGGGGGTGCGACGCGCCGCGTTCAGAGCACGTGACCGTGACCGACGGCGACGGCGACGACGACGTCCGGATCCCTCCCTGCTTCGACATGCGGACCGAAGGGGACCTGCTCTCCCGTCGGGGCATCTCCTGGCGGGCGTACGCCGCGACGGCTGACCAGAGCGGGTACATCTGGTCGGCGTTCGGCGCCGTGCGTCACATCCGCGACACCTCGGCGTGGAAGCAGCACATCCGTCCGGTCGACACGTTCGTGGCCGACGCGCGCAAGGGGGACCTTCCGGCCGTGTCGTGGGTCACGCCCACCTACGAGGTCTCGGACCATCCCGACGCCGGGGCCAGCCTCTGCCGCGGGGAGAACTGGTCCACCCGGATCATCGACGCGCTGATGCTCGGCCCCGACTGGCCGACCACCGCGGTGTTCCTCTCCTGGGACGAATGGGGCGGCTTCTACGACCACGTCAAGCCGCCGAAAGTAGACGCGTTCGGTATGGGGTTCCGCGTCCCGTTGATGGTGATCAGCCCGTACGCGCGCACCGGCCATGTCGACCACCGCCTGGGCGAGTTCGCGTCGGTGCTGCGCTTCGTCGATGAGAACTGGGGCATCACTCAACGACTGACCAACAGGGACGAACGGGCGAATGATCTGTCCTACGACTTCGACTTCACGCGAAGCCCCCGATTACCGGACCCGTTGCCGCTGCGAAGCGACTGCATCGACTACCCGTTCCCGCACCTACCGGCCTGGCTTGCCGCCCAGGCGGCGGCGAAGCCGGTACCGTGACGGCGTGACTGCGGGGGGTCGAGCAGCCAGGAGACTGCGCGGAGCGGCCGGCGTGAGCGTGGTGCTCGCGCTGTTGGCGGCGGGGTGCACCGGTTCGCGCGGCGTCGTCGACGGCCCGCCGGCCTCCTCCATCAAGACGACGTGGCCCATCAAGCACGTCGTGTTCATCGTCCTGGAGAACCGGTCGTTCGACCACATCTTCGGGCGCTTCCCCGGGGCGAACGGCGCCACGACGGGCATGCGGAACGGCAAGAAGGTGCCGCTCACGCGCGGCTCCTGGGTGATCCCGCAGGACGTGCCGCACGCCTACTCCGACGCCGTCGCCGACTGGAACAAGGGCAACATGGACGGCTTCGGCCACCACGTGGCGGGCTACGACGCGAACTACGCGTACACGCAGATGTACCCGGACCAGATCCCGAACCTGTGGGCATGGGCGAAGCGGTTCGTGCTCGGCGACAACTTCTTCGCCTCGGTGCTGGGATCGTCGTTCCCGAACCGGCTGTTCACGATCGCCGCCGACTCCGCCGGGACCCGCGACGGGCCGAACGCGAGAGCGCCGCGCCCGTCCGGCAAGGCCAAGTCGTGGGGGTGCGACGCGCCCGCCGCGGAGAAGGTGCCGGTCTACGACCAGGAGGGGAATCCCGTCGAGAAGCCGCCGTGCTTCGACCTCCAGACCGAGGGCGACCTGCTGTCCGAGGCCGGTGTGCCGTGGGCGTCCTACACGGCCGAATCCGACCAGAACGGCTACATCTGGTCCGCCTACAACTCGATCCGCCACATCCGCATGACGAAGGAGTGGGCGCACATCCTTCCCGTGGACCATGTGGTGGACGACATCAACCACGACCGCCTGCCGGCGGTCACCTGGATCGCGCCCCGGTTCGAGGATTCGGAGCATCCGAAGTTCCGGACGTCGATGTGCGAGGGCGAGAACTGGCTGACCGGCGTGGTCAACGCGATCATGAAGAGCGACATGTGGAAGGACACCGCCGTCTTCGTCTCATGGGACGAATGGGGCGGGTTCTACGACCACGTGGCGCCGCAGCAGGTCGACCAGTTCGGACTGGGGTTCCGCGTCCCGCTGATGGTGATCAGCCCGTACGCGATCTCCGGCAAGGTCGACCACCACTGGGGCGAGTTCTCCTCGGTGCTCCGGTTCATCGAGGACAACTGGAGCCTGCCGCAATTGACCAAACGCGACAAGGAAGCGGGCGACCTGTCCTACGACTTCTCGTTCACACAGGCGCCGGCGAAGCCGGATCCGCTGCCGCCGATCCCGAACTGTCCGGCGTCGGGGCACTCGCCGATGCCCTGAGCCCGCTCGCCCGATTCGCGCGGTGACGGGACCACGCCAGGGCTGCCCACCCGATCAGCGCGACCACGACCATCGCGGCCGTCCCGCCCGGGGATGAGAGGCGGATGCCGACCGCGTCGGCGAGCGCCGCACCGAGCCCGAGCGCGGCGATCCCGACCGCTGGAGCGAGCGCGAGCGCATGTGACCCGGCCGCAGCCCGCAGCGCGAGGCGGATCCAGGGCCACCCCGTCAGGCCGAATCCCAGCAGCAGGAGCGGCGCCAGCCAGACGGGCAGCCACGGCGACAGCGGCCCGGCTCCGGGTTCGGTCAGGCCGGCCGCCTGGGCCGGCGCACCCGGCGGCCGCGGTTCGCCCGGATACCCCGGCAGAACGACCACGCCCGGGGCGAGCAGCTTCGAGCCGGGAAGCGCCGCCGCGGCCGCGTAGCCTCCCCCATCGAACGACCGGATCGCGACGACGAGCGGGCTGTGTCGAAGGCTCGGCTGGGCCTCCTGCCGATACATGGCCGACATCCGGTCGTGCTCCTGGTTGCCCGTCAGCGTCGGCCGGTTGCGGAGGAAGTCGGCCGGCGTTCCAACCCACAGGTGGACGTCGGGGACCCGGGCGGCCGGCACCGCCCCGCGCACCACGTTCGCGTACCTCGTGAGGAACAGGGCCGGCTTGTCCGATCGGTCGTCCGCCACCACGATCAGCGGCGTTCCCGCGCGCAGCGCGCCGAGGGCCTCGCCGGCCGCCCGTGCCTCCAGTGTCTGCGTCGGCGTCACCAGCGGCCGGCTCGACCACCAGTACGAACCGAGCGCGGCGAGGAACAGCCCGGCGCCGAGCGCCGCGGCGACGACGGTCAGGGCGCGCGACCGGAATCGAAGGCCGGACAGCCCGAGCCCCGCCAGGAGGGGAAACGCCAGGCAGACGACGAACAGGCGCTGCCCGGGGGCGGCGGACCCGGCGAGCAGCAGGAGGCCCACACCCGCCAGCGTGATCAGCAGCCACGCGGCCATCGCACCCCAGAACATGGCGCCGCGCTCCCGTTCCGCGGGGTCGCGTGCGGGTCCTTTGGACAGCAGGGGCAGGGCCGTGAGCGGGAGCAGCACCGCCGTCGCGGACCTCCACCACGGCACGTCGTGGTGGAGCTTTCGCATGTACGAGTCGCGGAGCAGATTCCCGAGGTGCACGCGCCGAAGCACCGAGTCGCGCGAGGTGTCGACGTTCGCCGCCGTGCCCGCCCCGGACGCCAGCAGCCCCAGCCCCACGGCGGGAAGCGCCAGCGCCCATGCGAGGCTCATCCGCCCGAGGACCGTGGACCCGAACGGCGCCGAGGCGCGGCGAGCGTCCCGCCAGGCCGGTACCAGCGCCAGTGCGGCGCCTGCCGAGATCCCGGCACCGAGCAGCAGGAACAACGGATGAAAGAGCCCCGCGGCCGCGAGGAGCGCGCCCGCCAGCAGGAACGGGCCGGCGCCACCGCTCCCGGCGGACAGGTTGACGACCGCGAGCATGCCGGCGAACCCCGTGAGGAACGCGACCGTCGACAGGTAGCCGGGCACGAGATAGCTCAGGAAGACCCCGACGAAACCGGACGCGAACACGAACGCGAGCTGCTGCCTGGAATGTCGAACGGACGTGAGCCCAAACGTGGACGCGGCCAGCGCCACCGCCACGGCGAGCACCGGCGGGAGCGCTTCGGCCACCGCAGCCGCTCCCGAGGAGGCGCCGCCACCGAGCGCGGCGACCAGGCCGACGGCCGCGGGCCGGGCACCGGTGCCGAGCGGCCCGAGTCCGGCCGCACCTCCCAGCCGGGCCCACCAGATGTAGACGGGCGAGTCGGATCCGATCGGGGCCCGCAGGCCCAGGGCCGGATAGATGGCGACGAAGAACAGCAGGATCCCGAACCCGATGACGGCGACGAGCCAGCCGCCGACCGGATCGTCGCGGCGGTCGCTCATGGAGCCGGCGCACCCGCGCGCGTCTGTTCGGGCGCTCGGGTGAAGTCCAGCCCGAGACCCTCGCCCTCTCTTCGGCGGGCGCGAACGGTCGCCGCTCCCGCCAGCCCGAGCAGGAGCGCCAGCGCGATCACCGTCCCCAGGAGCCCCCATCCGACGGCCGGGTCGTCGAACCTCACCTGGATCACGTGGTGCCCGGCCGGCACCGCCACCGCCTGGTCGACGAAGTCGCCCGGCACCAGCGGGACGCTTCGGCCGTCGAGGGCGGCGTGCCAGCCCGGGCCGAACGGATTCCTGATGAGCAACACGCCCGGGACCCTGGCGTCGACCAGGATCGTGCCGCTGTTCGGTCCGTCCTCGCGATAGACGGCCGTTCCCGGACCGCCCGGCGGGACCACCTCCGCGCTCACGCCCGGGTCGCGTTCGAGCACGATCTTGGAGCTCGGATCGAATGCCGGGTCGACCACGTCCCTGCGGGCCTCGTCGGGCGAGGCGGCCACCGTCCAGGAGCCGAGCAGGCTCGCCCGGGGCGGTACCGGCCGCACCTCGTAGAGCCCCCACCGGCCCTCGGTGGCCACCCGCTTCGCGCCGACCACCCCCGGTCCGGTGTCCACCGGCGCCAGGAGCCATCGGACTGCAAGCAGATCCAGCGCGGTCCGCGGCACCGGCTTCGGGAACGACGAGGAGTTGTACGTCAAACGGCGGCTGGTGACCGAGCGCACGAACTGCCAGTAGCGGAGGAGCTGCGTCGGGTTGTAGCCGTCCGCGGCCTGGATCTGAAACAGGATCGAGCGCCCGTCGGCGAGGCTGGGCCACGTGGCCGGGTGGGTCAGGATGAACGCCCGTCCCGGCTTGCCCTGCCCCCTCGGCGCGACGGTGATGTACCTGCCGTCGCCGCTCGCGGCGATGACGTGAGCGAGTGTCCCTTGCTTCATATAGTCAGCTATCTTTACCATCGGCACCAGGTTCGGGCCCCATGGAGAGCCCGTGTTCTGCCGGGGCAGCCGTGCGCCGAACACGCCGTTGGCGGTCAATTCGATCATCAGCAGCACGGGGATCGCCCATGCCAGGCTGGGCCGCCAGGCGACCAGGGTCAACACCACCGCGGCGGCCACCGAGCCCACGACGAAGAGCGTCGGGAAGGCGCCCGCGCGGCCGATGATCGCGTTCAGGACCCACCACAGGGCCACGCCCGGAACGACCATCCAGACATGGACGCGCCAGCCGCGCTCGGTGATCCACGCGTGCGTGCCCAGCGCTGCCAGCAGGGGCAGGACCAGGATCACGCCGTAGCGGAACCGCACGGGCGCGTGGATGTAGAAGTCGGCGAACGGGATCCATGTGATGTGCGGGCCGAGGTCTGTCGCGACGCCGTGCAGCGAGAGCACGTAGAACACGAACCCGAAGCCCAGCAGCGTGATCGTCAGGCCTCGGTGCCGCTTCGACCACAGGCCGGCGAACGACAGCGCCATCGCCGCCGCGCCGAGATACGCGCCCGGTGCCGAGGCCAGCCCGAGGAGCCAGTTCCCGCCGATCAGCAGCGCCTCTGAGGGATGCGCGACCGGGATCGGTTGGCCGCTCAGCCGGCCGGCCAGGTCGTTCAGTGTCGAATATCCCAGCGCGAGCGTCGTGCGCGGGAGGTAGGCGATCCGGGGAAGCAGATACGCGAGGTTGACCGCGGCAAGCGAGACGAGGGTCAGAACGAACACACCGGCCGCACGCAGCCAGTCCCGCCTCCCGTGCGCGCCGCTCGCCAGGCGGAACACGACGTACGTGAGCAGGAGCGCCGTGCCGGTGACGAGCCCGTGGCTGAGGTGCGCGGCCGCGATCTGCCCCCACGCGATGGCGGTGGCCGCGAGCCAGCCGAGGCGGGGCCCCCACCGCTCGCTTCGAACGAAACGCGCCGCGGCGGCGAGCGCGAGCAGGGTCCAGGCGAGCGCGCCGGCGAAGGGCAGTTCGAGGCCGATGTGGGAGCCGGCCATGATGAGCGCCGCCACGAGGCCGCCCGCCGTGCTGGCGGGGCGGTTCACGTCCTCGCCGCGGAGGAACCAGTAGGCGCCGAGCCCGGCCAGGATCGGCTGGACGACCAGGAACCACCGGATCGCCGCCGCGGCCGGGAGCACCGTGAAGAGCACCATCGCGGGGAGGTACATCCACCCGCTCTGCGGATCGGCGGCGAACGGCGCGCCGGCCATCGAGAAGGGGTTGTAGGCGGGGATGTGTCCGGACCGAAGCGTCCGTCCGAGATGATCGAAGGCCGGGAGCCAGTACTCGAGGATGTCGCCGTGCTGGGTGGTGATCATGCCCCGGAACGCATAGTTCCGAAGGACGACCAGCACCGCCACGACGATCATGGCGGGGCCGAGGGTTGCGCTCACGAAGGTGCGCAGCCGCGTGGCGGGCCTCTCCGCCCGGTGCCGTCCTTCGAGCGTCTGTTCGGTCATGCCGGATCCAGGATGCCCGGAGAGGGGGAGGAAGCCGCGGGGTCGGCCCCGCGTTCGCCGTCCGGTTCGCCGGGCCGATGATCGCCGGCGCGGTCCCGTCGGCGGACCAGGGTGCGGGCGGTGAGCCCGGCGGCCGCGATGGCCGCGAGGGCGACGATCCCCAGCGGGCCTGCGGGATCCGCACCGGCCGCGGCGATCGCGAAGGAGGCCAGCACGCCGGCGGCAGCCCCGATGGCGGGGGACAGGCAGAGGACGTCGAGCGCGGACGTGCGGTCGCGCGGCATGAGGACGGCCGCGAAGCCCCATCCGGCGGCGCCGAGGAGCGCGAGGATGCAGAGCCCCCACAGCCCGGCGGGGAGGGCCGGGAAGGGCCCCGCTCGCGGCGGCGCGGAGACCCGATGCACGGGACCCCGCAGCACGTAGACCCCGGGAGCGACCCACCGGCTGTTGTCGGCCGCGATCGCGCGCGCGTAGCCGGCGGAGTTGTAACGCTGCACCACCAGGGCGACGCCGCCGGACCGCAAAGCCGTCTGCGCCTGCGACCAGGCGAGCCTCGACGCGGTGTTGTATGCCGCGTGCCACCGCGGGCCGCCCGGGAGCAGGGTCGGTCTTCCGGCGAGCAGGTCCTCGGGCCGCCCGATGAAGACGAACGTGCGCGTGATGGCGTCGGGCGGCATCGCCGACCTGATCACGTTCAGCCTGAGCTTCGGGGTGTAGGCGCCGCCCAGGCCCGGTTGGTCGACGGCCACCACCACCGGAGTTCCCGGCGGCAGGCCCTGCACGTACGTGGCCGCGGCGTTGAGCTCGTTCGCCAGGATCACGTGGGTCTCCACGTACTGGTACTGGATGAACCGGTACCCCTGCCGTCCCAGGCCGACCAGGATGCCGACGATCAGGATCGCCATCACCGCCGCGCGCAGGCCGAGCCTGCAGCCGGTGGCGAGCAGCGCGACGGTGGCCAGGCCGAGGCCGACCAGCACCGGCAGTGGCAGCGCGAACAGGAGGAAGCGTCCGCCGGGCACCGCGTACCCGCGGAGCGACAGCAGGACACCGCCCGCGGCGACCGCCAGCCAGGCGATCCCCCAGCGGACCAGCGCGCCGGCGGGCCGGTTGCGCGGACCGCGATCCGGCCGTCCGCCGGCGGCCGCGCCCTCGTTGGCCGCATCCGGCTCCCCGCCCGTCATGCAGCCCGCCGCCGTCGCGCCGATGGCGGCCGCGGGGAGCGTCGCCCATGGCCTGATCCGGCGGATCTCGTCCAGCGTGCGGCCGCCGAACAGGAAGGAAACCGTGTTCGTGTGCAGCGAATCGCCCGGGCGGAGCCCGAGCACGCCGAACAGGAACCCGGCGCCGCCCACGGTCGCGCCGAGGACACCCACCGCCGCGCCGCCCGCGTCGGTGGCGAGCAAGGGAACGCCCGCCCGCCGGTCGCGGATGAAGGCGGGCAGCGAGAGCACCACGAAGAGGCCGAGCACGGCGACGAACGCCGCGAAGATCGCCACGTGTGACAGCGCGGCGGCGAGCAGGATCAGGCCGGCCGCGACCAGGCGCAGCGGACGACCGTCGGCGTGGACCAGGACGCCCACACCGGCCGCCAGGAGCACCAGCAGGAGCAGGCTCCCTTCGTAGCCGGCGAGGGTTCTGCCCACCCCGGGCCACAGGAGCACGGTCGCGACCAGCACCGGCAAGAACCAATGGCGCACACCGAACCCGGCTCGAACGACCGCCCCGGCGGCCAGCGCGAGCGCCATGGCCATCACGATCGGCAGCACGACCAGTTCGCGCGACGCCGCCAGGGGGACCACGGACGCGAGGAGCGAGGCCAGAAGCGGAACACCCGGCCGCGCGCCAATCCCGGACAGGGCTCCGTGGCCGACCGCCCTCGTCTGCCAGATGTAGCCGTAGATGTCCCAGCCGACCGGCTGCATGTGGTGCAACCGGTAGGCGTTCAGGTACAGCAGGCCGCCGGCCACGACGGCGACGCCGGTGAGGGCCCACACGGCAGGCCCGGCGCGGTTCGATCCGGCGCGGAACCCGGTCATGCGGCCGCGACCGCCACGGGGTGGTCGGGCCGGCCGGAGCTTCGGCGCAGCCGGACGAACGCGGCGGCCGCTCCGCCCACGGCGACGACGATCACCAGTGCCGCACCGCCCCCGCCGCCGAGGCGGATGCCGAGGGCGTCGGCGAGGATGCCGCCGAGGATCAGGAACGCCAGACCGAACGCGGGCGCCATGGCGAACGACTCGAACGGCCGAACGGTTCGAGGCAGGAGCGCGCACGCCCACCCCCACCCGGCGAGTGCGAGCGCCACCAGCGCGCCTGCGCCGAACAGCGCTCCCTGACGGCCACCGCGGGGTCCGGTGGGGATGGCCGGGGCCGCCACGCGCGTCGAGGGCCTCGGTCCGTGGAGCACGAGCACATTGGGGGCAGCCACCCGCCCGGGTGTCCGCGCGGCTTCGGCCTGATACATCGGGTTGAAGGACGCGAGCAGCAGGGCGATCGGATGCTCCGGAAGCAGCCGCTGGACCGCCGGCCAGAAGCGCGCGGCGTTCGCGTCGTAGGTCCTGGGATGCGCCCGCTCGGTCGGCAGGCCCCGCAGGTATTTCTCCGGGTTCCCCACGTAGACGTACACGTTCGGGAGGCGATCGGCGGGCAGCACCGCGCGGAGCATGTACGTCATCTCCGGTACGTACGAAAGCGGGTTCGGCCCCTGATCGTCGATCACGAACACGACCGGGTCGGTCGATGGGACCCGGGCGGCGTCGAGATACGCCGCGGCGGTCGCCGCATCCTGCACCTTCGCCGGATCCAGCCACTCCACGCCACGGTTCGGGCCGGCCAGCGTGGAGTAGAGGTCGTGATAGCCGACCGCGACGGACGCGCCGATGGCGACGGCGACCACACCGACCGCGACGGCGCGGCCCGCACCGCCGGTTCTCCGGCGGAGGAGTCCGGCCAGCCACAGGATCCCCACCGCGCCGAGCACGGGAAGCGGCAGCAGGAACGACAGGAAGCGGTGTGCCGGCGCGTTCCGGCCGAGCGCGAACAGCGCCAGGCCGATCAGCGTCACCGCGGTCCACGAGAGCAGCAGCACGAACAGCACGCGCGCCGTCCCCGGCCCGGTTTCGGCCGAACCCTTTCCAGACGCGACCTTTCCGGACCCGTCGCTCGCCGGCGTACTTGTGACGGCGTCCGGGGTCGCGTCCTGGGTCGCGTTGGGCTCGTCGTCCCGCGGGGTCCGCCACAGCGCGAGGGCGCCGAGGGCCGCAAGCGGCACCGTGATCCAGTACCGGTACAGCGGCACATCCTCACGAAGCTTCTTGGTCAGCTCACCGCGGGTCAGCTTCGGCGTGTCGGGCGCAGCCCGCAGCACACCGAAGATCCCGACCGCGGCGAGCGCCCCGCCCCCCACCGCCGCGCCCGCCAGCCGTGCGCTCGGTGTGTCGGTGAGGCGCGAGCCGCGTCGCCACGACGCCCATGACGCGGGCGCGAAGACCAGCGCGGTCAGGCCGATGGCTGCGGCGACCACGCCGAACGACAGGCTGTGCGCGATCGCTCCGGCGCCGAGCAGCACGCAGGCCGCGAGGAATCCGGTGGCCGCCGCGTCGCCCGCGGCCGAGACCAGCGGAACGAGCGCGGCCACGAAGATCGCGGCGGCGACGAGGTTGTCCGTGTACGTCTCCGGCGCCATCAACCGGATCGCCACCGCCGAGGTCCCCACCAGGAGCGCCACGGCCGCGCCGGACCACACGCCGCGCCTCGTCGTGAACGTCACCAGGGCACCAGCGGCGAGGGCGAGCGCCGCCACGGCCGCCGGCGGCACCACCGTCGCGCTCGCGAACGTCGAGATGCCGAACAGGCCCGAGAGCGACAGTGTGAGGATCGGGAAGGCACCGCGGCTGGGGAGCGTCTTGATCGGCGGGGGAAGCTGGTGCGGCACACCACGCAGGCCGTGCGAGGCGACGAGGTTCACCTGGTCCAGGTACCGCGGCGTGTCCCAGCCGATCGGCATGTTGTACCGCTTCACCCAGTACAGGCCCAGATAGAACGCGGCGACGAGGCCGCCGGCGAGCGCGACCAGCGCGAGTGCCGGGAGATTCGAACGGATCCATCCCGCCCAGTGCGCGGGCTTCCGCCCAGCCGTCGCCTGTTCCCCGCGCTGCTCGACGCTGGCGGGATCGGCTTCGGTGGGCGCGTGCATGGGTCGACCTAACTGTACCCAGGGCCTGTGGCGAATTGGTGACCGCCGGCACCGCCGCAGCGGCGGTCAGCCGTCGGCCGTCATCGCCGCTCGCGGCCCCTCATCGCAACCATGTCTTCATGATGGCCTTCGCGAAGTGCCATCCGTACTTCCAGTTCTTCGGCTTCTTCGACTCGCCGCCCTGCCGCGCCCGGATCGTGATCGGGACCTCCACGATCCGAAGGCGGTGGCGCATGCCCTCGATGAGCAGTTCGCTCGCCCAGAACTGGTCCTGGTCGAGCTGCAGGTTCTTCAGCACGTCGGTGCGGACCGCGCGATAGCCGTTCGAGACGTCGGTGATGCGGGTCCCGATCATGATCGTCACGATCCGGGAGAAGAAGTGCACCCCGACGTGCCGGACCAGTGATTCCCGTTCGAACTCGCCGAGCACGCGCGAGCCGTTGACCAGATCGGCCTGCCCTTCGACGATGGGCTTGACCAGCAGCGTCATCTCGTCCGGCACGTGCTGGCCGTCGGCGTCCATGGTGACGACGACCTCGGCGTTCAGCCGGATCCCGATCTCGTAGCCGACGCGCATGGCGAGGCCCCCGCCGCGCCGGATCGGGTGCCGCGCCACCAGCGCGCCGTTCGCCCGCGCGATGTCCGCCGTGCCGTCCTCCGAGCCGTCGTCCACCACGACCGGCACCACGCGGAGGCCCTCGACATCCTCGGGCATGGCATGCAGGACCGCGCCGATGTTCTCTGCCTCGTTGAACGCGGGCAGCACCACGACGACGCGTGCGTCGTCGGGCAGCCGTTTGGCGGCCTCCCAGTCGAACGACTGGACGGCGAGCGACTCGACCAGCATGCGGATGGAACTGCGGGCGGTGTCGACCTCCGACCAGTTCCGAAGGATCAGCGAGAACAGGATCACCTCGCCGACCATCAGCACGCCGATCAGACGCTGGTTGTTGCCCTCCTGGAAGCCGAAGTCCGCGAGGATGAAGTTGAACCAGTTCGGCTGGATGGCGAGCAGGAGCACCAGCAACGCGATGATGCCCGTGACGATCAGGCTGAGCCGCGAGGCCTGCCGCCTGGAATACCGCCGAACCTGAACGACGAAGATCAGGACGGCGAACAGCGCGCCGACGACGCGAAGTGCACTCACTGCCGGGTGCCCACGTGGCTCGGGTGCGTCACGCGACGGGCTCCGGCGCCGGGTCGCCCGCCGGCGTGCCCTTCCACGTCGTCTTCGGCATGATCGTCTCGGGCCGCACGCGGTCCCTGTGCTCCTCGATCACGCCGAACACCGACTCGACGAGGGTCTCCGACAGCAGGTGCGGCTTGAGGCCCAGGTCGAGGAGCGCCGTGTGCTTGGCGTTGTAGTAGTGCTCCTCCTTCTCGACCCTGGGGTTCGGAAGGTGGTCGACCGCCACGTCCAGCCCGTACTCCTTTCCGGCGCGCTGGACGATGTCGGCAAGTTCGTTCACCGAGAACTGCTCGGTGAACTGGTTGAACACGCGGAACTCGCCCCGCTCCGCCGGGTTCAGCGCCGCCAGCTCGACACACGCCATCGTGTCGAGGATGTTCAGGTACCCGCGGGTCTGCCCGCCCTTGCCGTACACCGTCAGCGGATGACCGATCACGGCCTGCACGCAGAAGCGGTTCAGCGCCGTGCCGAAGTACTCGTCGTAGTCGAACCGCGTCGCGAGGCGGGGGTCGAGCTTCGTCTCCTCGGTCTCGATCCCATACACGACGCCCTGGTTGAGGTCCGTGGCGCGGATGCCCCACGCGCGGGTGGCGAACTCGATGTTCGTGGAGTCGTGGACCTTCGAGCAGTGGTAGAGGGAGCCGGGCAGCTTCGGGAAGGGCAGGCGGTCGGAGCGGCCGTTGTGGTCGATCTGGATCCAGCCCTCTTCGATGTCGATGTTCGGCGTCCCGTACTCGCCCATCGTCCCGAGCTTGATCAGGTGCGCGTCGGGGGTGAAGTCGCGCATGGCCCACAGGACGTTCAGCGTGTTGACCACGTTGTTGCGCTGGGTCTCCACTGCGTGGTCGCGGTCGATGAGCGAATAGGGCGCGGAGGGCTGCTCGCCGTAGTGGACGATCGCGTCGGGTTGCCAGTCCTTGAACAGCGGCTCGACGACGTCCCATTCACACAGGTCGCCTTCGGAGGTTCCGATCGTGAGCCCGGTGACGTCGTTCCAGGCTCGGGCGCGGTCGGGGAGTGAGGCCGCGATCGGCGTGAGGGAATCGCTTCCCTGCTCCTCGTGCGCGCGGCGCCGGAGGTAGTTGTCCACCGCGTGCACCTCGTGGCCCCGCTTCGAGAAATACATCGACGTGGCCCATCCGAGGTATCCGTCGCCACCCAGGATCAGGATCCGCATGCTCGCTCCTTGTCGTCGTACCCGCCTGCCGGGTCGTGGTTGCGTGGAGATTCGCCTTCATCCAGACGAATGGCGGCCGCGCGGCTGCATGGTGCTTCGTGCATCGCGGCCGGCGCGGACGACTTATCGTACGGAACGCCTCTATGCCGAACAAGCAGCACGAACCGTCTCCACCGGGCCGCAACACGAGTCTGCGCTGGGCGCTCGCCTGCGCCGCGCTGGCCGTCGGCGTCGCGGGCGTCTATCTCGGTTTGTACCGGACGAAGGGATATACCCTGCCGGTCGGATTCGATGCGCCCTGGTACGTGTGGCGCGCGTCGTTCGTCGCAGACCACGGGATGGGGCCCCTTGGGACGTCGACCCGGCCCGGGTCTGCCGTGCTGGCGGCTCTGATCGGCGGGCTGACCGGGCGCTCTCAGTTCACCGTAGCCGTCCTGCTCGGACCCGTGCTGCCGGGGGTGTTCGCGCTGTCGCTCGGGGCGCTGGTGTGGTCGTCGCTCGGGCGCCATCGATGGCGCTGGCTGGCGGCGGTCGTGGTCGGAGGAACGGTCCTGGGGGCGACGCGGCTGGTGGACGAGAACGTCGCGACGCTGCTGTTTCTCTGTCTTTGTGTCGCCGCGGTGACACTGCTGGTCGCGGCGGCGGCCGCAGACGGCGCTTCACGGTGGGGGTTCGTCGGCTCCGTCGTTCTGCTCGTTGCCGCGGGCCTGGCGCATTGGCTCTTCCTGGCCGTGTTCGGGCTGATGCTGCTGGGTGCGGTGATCCTGCTGGCGCCGGGGTCGCTTCGGCGCAGCCGTGGCGAGGCCGTGTCGCTGGCGCGAACCGAGGCCGGGACGCTCACCTCCGCGGGCCTCTGGGTCGCCGGCGCGATGAGCGTCACGGTGTTCGGCCTGCTCCGCGCGCCGGCGAACACCATCTCATTGCGCGAGGACCCAAGCCGGTTCGTCCCGAAGCTGACGAACGACGCCTCGCGCCTTCGTCTCTGGCTTCTGGCGCCGGTCGCCGCATTCGGTGGGTGGATATTGCTGGAGCCGGCGGACGCGCAGAAAAGACATGAGAGGCGGCGAGCCGTTCTTCTGTCTCTTCTGGCTGCATGGCTCGTGGTCTGTGCAGGCGGAATCGTCTTCGGGCTGGCGACGAAGAAGCTTCCGCCGCACCGGTTCCTCGAGCTGGCGATCGTGGTGCCAGGCGTCGTCGCGATCGCCGAGGCCGTTGGCTGGTTGGCTCGGCGCGCGGGGAGGGGCGCCGCGGTCGTGGCGGCGGCGGCCTGCGTCCTACTGGCGATCCCGGGTGTCTCGGCCTGGTACGCGAGCGGCGCTCCCAAGCCCTGGGTGACCCCTGAGGCGCTTCAGGAAGTGCGAACGGCTGCGGCTTGGCTCGAAACACTGAAGCCAGGTCCATTCGTCATCTGGGTGAGCCCGTTCGGTCCCGCGGGGACTGAGTCGGCTGCGCTCAAGGAACGAACGATACGGGCGGCGCTGCCCGCGAACCTCCAGGAGCACCTTCACATGGTTCCCGGAAACATCGTCGCATCGGCGCTCAACGACCCCTTCAACGGGCTCAGTCCCGCGATGCGCGCCGCCGTCAGGCCGTACTGGGATGCCGCTCAGCCCGTGCTCCGGAGCTCCACGCCGGCCCCGTTCCTGATCCTTCGGTCGTTCGATACGAAGGAGTTCGTCGACCTGAGCAGTGAGGGAAAGGCGGTGGGTCCTGGAGTTCTCGTGCTCCCCGGAGACAGGGGCCGGTTGCCGACTCATGTCGCTCGAGCATCGACGAAGCCGAACTCCTTCCCGGGTGTGGTTCCCTCAGCGCTGTGGACAGTCGGATTCCTCGCGCTGCTGGCGATCGCCGGCTATGGCTGGACGCGCGTGGTCCTTGGCGATCGAGCGCACCCGGCCGTCCGATACGGCCTGACGCCGGCGGTCGGGGCGGGCTCGCTCGTTCTCGTTGGGACGATCGTTTCGCGTCTGGGCGTGGGTCTGGGAACGACGGTGTCGTGGGTCGTTTGGTTCATCGTTGCTGCCGGCGGCGCGATCGCCTCGCGACTCACCGGCGGCGAGCGCGAGCCTGAAGATAGTCAGGCTACGTTACGAACCTGACCTGCTGCCGTCGTCGATGATCGTGACGGGCACGCGCTGCACCGAGTTGTTCACGTAGCCACCGGCGTTCCACTCGGGTTCATCCGGTTGGGAATTGCCCTCCGCATCGGTCGCCCTGCAGAGAAGCTCGACGTCACCGGGCTCGGACGGCGCCCATTCGAACGTCCAGGAGCTCCACGCGCCGGGCGCGCCGGCGACGAGCCGCGCGTCCGACCAGGACGTGCCGCCATCGGTGCTCACCTCGACCCGAGCGATCGGCGCCGAGCCGGACCAGGCCTTGCCCACCAGCTCGTGGCGCCCCACCGGCACGAACCGTCGCCGCTCCGGGAAGTCCGGCGTGCCCGGCGGCACCATCAACGCGCGCGGCCGCATCCGCGACAACGGCGTGCCCTTGTCGTCCGAGTCCATCTTGAACCGGTAGTTCTTCGACTGCTGGATGCCGTCGAACGGCTCGGAAATGGCCGTGATCCGCTCGAGCCACTTTACGTTCGTCATCCCGTACCAGCCGGGCACCACCAGGCGCAGCGGGAAACCGTGCTGCGGTGGGAGCGGCACGCCGTTGATCTCGTACGCGAGGAGCACGTCGTTCCGCATGGCCTCGTCCACCGTGAGGCTCCGCTCGAAGATGTGCTCGACGTCACCCTCGATCCCGCGGTCGAGCCCGGCGAACGTCACCTCGACGACGTCGTCCCTGAGGCCGGCTTCCTCCAGCAGACCTCGCAACGGCGTCCCGGTCCACTCGGCAGTCCCGACCGCCTCGGAGATCCACGGCTGGCTGGCGGGTCTGGGCGACAGGTGGGCACGCCCGTTGCCGGCGCATTCGAACGTGACGGCGGCCGTCACCGCCGGGCGCGCGCGCAGTTCCTCCAGGGTCAACGTCATCCCGTTCTCGACGCGGCCCCCGACCCCGAGGCGCCAAGCGTTCGGGTCCACGGCCGGGATGTCGAAGTGCGTGAGCAGGTAATGGAGCCCGATCGGGGTGACGTCCCACTGCAGCGCCTCGAGCGGCATGCCGTGATTTCGCGCCGCGAGCTGCAGCTCCATGAGGCTGATGTCATCGATGTCCGAGGCCATGGTCGCTCCCGTTCGGTGGCTCGTGGGCGGCACGAGGATATGACGAACCTGTTGCGTCGACGACGGCCCTGGGAACGTCACTATTACCTCTTGCGTTGATCGTGGTACAAACACACCAACGGAAAGGGAAAGGGTGACACGCTCCATGAGCATGGTGGTGAAGGGCGAGGGGCTCATCCGGCTCGAGGCCGAACGGCTGCTCCTGCGTCAGTTCAAGGACGAGTACGAGCAGCTCCGCGACGAGTCCGGGCACGTCGAGGCCATCAAGGCGCTCGTCGTGATCCGCAAGCGCGAGTACGACGCCTGCGTGCGCGAGGCGCGCACGGTCGTGCTCAGCGATCTGGCCGCGGCGTAGCCGCCGCGGCGTTGCTTCATCTCTCTGTGTAGAACGGATCGTCGGCGACGCCGACGCCCGATCGATCGTCGAAGCGGTACACGGGCCGCCCGCCCACGAGCACCTGAAGCGGGCGGCTCATCGCATCCAGGGGATCTCCCGACCAGAGGACCACGTCGGCGTCGCGGCCGGCCGTGAGCGCGCCGACGCGGTCGTCGAGGCCCAAGATCCGGGCCGGTTCGATCGTCAGCGATCGCAGCGCGGCATCCCGATCCAGGCCCTCTCTGACGGCCATGATCGCCTGCAGAACGAGGTACTGGATGCCGACGACAGGGTGATCGGTCGTGATGGCGATCCGGACGCCGGCGCGGTCGAGGATGCCCGGCGACCGCAGGCTGCGCTGGCGAAGTTCGACCTTCGTCCTGGTGCTGAACAGCGGCCCGATGATCACCGGGATGTCGCGCTCGGCGATAAGGTCGGCCAGGAGGTGCGCCTCGGTGCCGTGGTTGATCACCAGGCGGTAGCCGAACTCGTCGGACAGCCGGATCGCCGTGGCGATGTCGTCGGCGCGGTGGACGTGCTGGCACCATGGAAGCTCGCGTTCCAGGACCATGACGAGCGTCTCCAGCGCCAGATCCCGGTCGAACGGATCGCCCTTCTCCGCCGCTCGATCGCGCTTCGCGCGGTAGTCCTGGGCCCTGCGGAAGGCCTCCCGGATCAGCGCGGCGACGCCCATCCGGGTGATCGGCAGTTGCGCCTGGTCACCCGGCTTGCGCTTCGGGTTCTCGCCGAGGGCGCTCTTGACGCTGCACGGTCCCTTCAGGAGCATCTCGTCCTGGGTTCGACCCCATGTCTTGATGGCGACGGTCTGGCCACCGATCGGATTGCCCGAGCCCGGTTTGATGACCGCGGTGGTCACGCCGCCGGAGAGCGCGTCGACGAATCCGAGATCCGCTGGATTGATGCCGTCGATCGCGCGCAGACGGGCGGCGTTCGGGTCGGCCGTCTCGTTGTAGTCCTTTCCGGCCCACCCCTCGCCCTGCTCGTCGACCCCGATGTGGGCGTGGGTTTCGACGAATCCGGGGAGGACCCATCGGCCGGCCGCATCGATCGTCTGGGCGCCGTCCGGGACGGTGACGTCGGCCGGCGCGCCGATCGCCGCGATCCGGCCGTCTGTGATGAGGATCGTCCCTTGATCGATCGGGTCGCCCTCGACGGGCACCACGCGGCCACCGGTGATCGCGACGTCCATGCGCGTTCGACTCTAGTGGCCGCGGCGGCGTTGCGCGCCGTTCAGCCGTTCCGGGTACGGTCCAAGCTGTGGACGAGGACGGGGAGCGGTCGAAGGACGCGTTCCTCTTCGACCTGGACGGGACGCTGGTGGATTCCGTCTATCAGCACGTCCTGGCATGGCAGACGGCCCTCCGCGAGGCCGGCATCGAGCTGTCCGTGTGGCGGATCCACCGCCGGGTCGGGATGAGTGGCGGGTTGTTCGCGAACGCGCTGCTGCGCGAGACGGGAAGGGACGTGACGCCGGAAGAGGCGGCGCGTCTTCGCGACGCGCACGCCGAGGCGTTCGTTCGGCTCCTGGATCAGGTGCGACCCCTGCCCGGCGCCCGCGAGTTGCTGGATGAACTCACGCGCCTCGGCGTGCTGTGGGCCATCGCGACGAGCGGCAGCCATCGGACGGCCGGACCGTCGGTCGCGCTGCTCGGTGTGCCCGAGGGCGTACCGGTCGTCACGCGGGACGAGGTTCGCTTCGCCAAGCCCGACCCGGATCTGTTCCTGACAGCGGCGAAGCGGCTCGGCGTCGACATCGAACACGCCACCGTCGTCGGCGACAGCGTGTGGGACCTGCTGGCCGCGCGGCGCGCCAGGGCACTCGGCGTGGGCCTGCTGTCCGGTGGCTACGGCCGCGACGAGTTGGAGCGCGCGGGCGCGTATCGCGTGTATCAGGACCCGGCCGACCTGCTGTGGCATCTGGACGAGGTCGGTGTGCGCCGGTGACGGGTTCCGGGCCGTCGAGGGAGGAACTCGAAGCCGCGCACTGCTGGGAGGCGGAGGACGAGGTGCCCGGTCGGCGGGACATGACTGCGTTCCGGCGGAAGCTTCGACTGCAGCAGGGTAGGTGGCGCGAGGCGAACGGTCACCCGATCGGCACGCAGCCGATCGTGCCCCGCGAGGGCAAGACCGTGCGTCAGGTGGGAAGCCGGCTGCCGCTCGATTACGCGCTCGAAAGGGGCGCGAACTTCCTGACCGGTGCGGCGTGGGAGGCGGCACAGGCTCGAACCGCGGCGAAGGAGCCCAACCAGACGTTCGACCGCCAGCGCCTGTGGGCGGACCTGCTGTGGTCGCCGTCGCTGGCGTTCAACCTGTTCGGTGACCTCGCTGCCGACCTTCGGCTGGCCGATCGGGCGGTGCACGCCTGGTGGCCGGACGCGCCCGGCTCGGTCAGCGAGGTCCGGTTCGCCCATTCGCCCGGGCGCCTGGACCCGGCCTACCTGAACAGCCTGCGCGCTTTCGACGCGGCGTTCGTGCTGGATCGAGGCGACGGGACCAAGGGGATCGTGGCGGTCGACGTGAAGTACCACGAGCGGCGCAAGGCGGAGACCCCCCGTCCGGAGAACCTGTCGCGCTACGTCGAAGTCGCCGGGCGATCCGGCGCCTTCGCTCCCGTCGCGATCGATTCGCTCAAGGGGAGGGGCGAACTCGCGGTGACGTGGCTCGAACACCTGCTCATGTTCTCGATGCTGCAGCACGACGGCGGCGAATGGACCTGGGGGCGCTTCGTCGTTATCCATCCCGCCGGCAACACCGACATCGCGGAGCTCTGTGCGCGGTACGGCGCGATGCTGTCCGACGAATCGGCGTTCTCATCGATGGCGTTGGAGGAGATCCTCGCCACCAGCGCATTGCCTGCGGGCATTCGTGAGGTGCTTGCCGGCCGGTACCTCGGTTTCGATACGTAGCGACGAGGCGCAACTCAACGAAAGTCGCGGGACCTCGCGGCGCCGGTCCTCAGGGTGAGCGGGTCGATCCTCGCGGCGACCAGGCTGATCACGCCCTCGTAGTGTTCGAGCTTCCCTCGGATCAGGAGCGCCGGACTGAGCCTTGCTACCCGGCGATAGCGGGACCAGACCCCCTTCGAACAGATCACGTTCAGCAGGCCGCCCTCGTCCTCGAGGTTGATGAACACCGTGCCCTGGGCGGTCGCCGGCATCTGCCGGTGTGTGACCGTGCCCCCGACTGCGACCATCGCCCCGTTCGGCATGTCCGCCAGGCGATCGATCCTGACGGCGCCGATCCCGTCGAGGTGTTCGCGGACGAACCGGATCGGGTGGTCGTCCGGTGCGATGCCGGTCGCCCACAGGTCGGCTGCCACCTCGTCGACGCGCGACATGCCCGGGAGCGTGGGCGCGTCCACGCCGACCACGGTGCCGGGCAACCGGTCGGCGCGGGCTTCGGCGGCGGCGCCGGCCGCCCAGAGTGCCCGGCGGCGGTCCAGGCCGAAGCACGCGAACGCGCCTGCCGTGGCCAGGGCCTCCATGGCCGCCCGGCCGGCTCCGGCCCGACGGACCACCTCCTCCAGCGACGCGTAGGGCCTGCCGTCCGCGATGGCCTTCGCCAGATCCTCGCCGACGTCGCGAACGGACGAGACGCCTAGGCGGATCGCCATGCCGCCGGTGGACGCTGCGCACGGTTCGAGCGTGGCGTCCGCAGCGCTGGCGTTCACGTCGACGCCCCTGATCTCCACCCCGTGCCGGCGCGCGTCCGCCACGAGGGTGTTCGGCGACCAGAACCCCATCGGCTGGGCGTTCAGCAGCGACGCGCAGAACGCCGCCGGGTAGTGCAATTTCAGCCAGGCGCTCGCGTACACCAGATACGCGAACGACGCGGCATGCGACTCCGGAAAGCCGAAGTTCGCGAACGCGGCCAGCTTCTCGTAGATCTCCTCGGCAACGCGCCCGAGGATCCCGTTGCGGGCCATCCCTTCGAACAGCCGCCCCTTCAGCGCCTCCATCCGTTCGGCCGAACGTTTCGAGCTCATGGCCTGGCGCAACTGGTCGGATTCGGCGGGCGTGAAGCCGGCCACGTCGATGGCCATCTGCATCAGCTGCTCCTGGAACAGCGGCACGCCGAGCGTCTTCTCCAGCGACTTCTCCAGCAGCGGGTGGAGGTACGTGACGGGCTCGCGGCCGTTGCGCCGGCGGATGTACGGATGGACGGCGCCGCCCTGGATGGGGCCGGGGCGGATGAGCGCGACCTCGACGACGATGTCGTAGAACTCCCTCGGTCGCAGGCGTGGGAGCGTCGCCATCTGCGCCCGGCTCTCCACCTGGAACACGCCCACGGTGTCGGCCGCCGAGAGCATCTCGTAGACCTCGTCCTCCTGCGGGATCTCCGCGAGGTCGACCTGGGCCCCGTGGTGCTCGCGGATCAGATCAACGCACAGGTGCAGCGCCGTCAGCATCCCGAGGCCGAGCAGATCGAACTTCACCAAACCCGCCGCGGCGCAGTCGTCCTTGTCCCACTGCAGGACGCTGCGGTTCTCCATTCGGGCCCATTCGACCGGGCACACGTCCACCACCGGGCGGTCGCACAGGACCATGCCGCCCGAGTGGATGCCGAGGTGCCGCGGGAACGTCTCGAGTTCGCGCGCCAACGACAGAACCTGTTCGGGGACCTCGTGGTCGCGCCCGTCGTTCATGTCCTTCAGCCACCAGACGTCGATCAGCTTCGACCAGGCGTCCAGTTGCCCGGGCGGAAAGCCGAGCGCACGGCCCATGTCCCTGACGGCCGAGCGCGGGCGGTACGTGATCACGTTCGCCACCTGTGCGGCGTTCTCGCGGCCGTACTTCTCATAGACGAACTGGATGGCCTCCTCTCTTCGGCCGTTCTCGATGTCCAGATCGATGTCCGGTGGGCCGTCGCGCTCGGGTGAGAGGAAGCGTTCGAACAGCAGATTGAGCTCGATGGGATCGGCCTTCGTGATCCCCAGGGCGTAACAGACGGCGGAGTTCGCGGCGGAGCCGCGTCCCTGGCAGTAGATGTCGTTCTTTCGGCAGAAGTCCACGATGTCGTGCACGATCAGGAAATAGCCCGGATATCCGAGGGATTCGATCAGGTCCAGCTCGTGCGCGATCTGCCTGTACGCGCCGGGCTGGCGTTCGTTGTTCGGGGGCCCGTAGCGCTTCAGCGCGCCGCGGCGGGTGAGCTCTCGGAGCCACGACATCTCGTCGTCGTATCCAGGCTCGGCATCGCAGCGGGGGAGCGCCGGCGCGACCAGTTTCAGGTCGAATGCGCACTCGTGGGCGATGGTGGCGGCGCGCTCCACGGCACCGGGATAGCGGGAGCCGAAGCGGCGATGCTGCTCCTCCGGGCTTCGCAGGTGGGCGGCCGCGCCGGCGGGGAGCCAACCGTCCAGTTCGTCCAGCGACCTGCGTGCCCTGACGGCGGCCATGGCGGTCGCCAGCGGCCTTCTGGACGGTGTGGCGTAGTGGACGGCGTTCGTCGCGACGATCGTAAGGTCGGCTGACGATCCTAATGCGGCCAGCGCGTCGTTGCGTTCGCCGTCCAGCGGGTCGCCGTGGTCCCAGAGCTCGACGGCGACGTTCTCCGGGCCGAACCCGTCGGTGAGCTGTCGGAGCGCTCTGTTCGCGGCGTCGGGACCGCCGGCCGCGAGCGCCGCCGGCACCGGCCCCTTCCGGCATCCGGTCAGGACCAGCCAGTGACCGTCGTGCGCGTCGAACAGGTCGGTGAGACTGGACTTGGGGCGGCCCTTCTCCCTGCCGTCCATCTGGGCCTTCGCGAGGGTTCTGGACAGACGGGCGTACCCCTCGGGGTCGCGGGCGAGGACGAGCAGGTGCGAGCCCTCGGGGTCGGCGACCCCGTTCTGGGGGCGCGTGAGGTCCAGGGTAAGTTCGGCACCGAAGACCGTGGGGAGGCCGACGGCGCGGGCGGCCTCGGCGAAGCGGACCACGCCGTAGAAGCCGTCGTGGTCGGTGAGGGCCAGGGCGGAAAGACCCAGGCGAGCCGCCTCCTCGGCGAGTTCCTCGGGATGCGAGGCGCCGTCCAGGAACGAGAAGTTCGAATGGCAGTGCAGTTCGGCATAGGGCGGGGTGGTGTGGGGCCCGTCACGCGGCCCGGTCGCGTGGTCGCGGCGCCGCCCGAGGTCCGACGGTGGCCGATACGGCTGGCGGCGCCGCGACCACGCCGCACCGTCCCGGTCGCCCTCCGGTGGCAGCGCGGGAGGACGGCCACCGGAGAGCCGGCGTTCGAACTCGGACCACGGGATGGGTGGGTTGTTCCAGGCCACGTCGGTTCTGCTCCCTCTTCAGCGCCGTGTTCGCGCGCCGGCTGCCCTTCGCGGCGCAGCCGTCGCCATACCGCCATACGCCATACATATGGCGACGGCGGGGACACGGCCAGGGTCGCCGCCGGGATCACGGCTGGGATCGCGGCGGGGGTGGCGGCCGGTCCGCCCCGCGAGCTCAGTCATACGTCGCCTCCAGCAGCCACCGATCGCCGTCGAACGCCAGCAGGTGCGCCTCGCCGCCGAGCGTGAGCACCTGCATCCTCACCCGCCGGCAGCGCGCCGCCGGATCCCACCACCGCTCGTCGGCCGGCCACGGTCCCGCCCAGGCGCCCACGTCCGCCGGGGCCATGCCGGCGGCACGCAGGATCGCCGGCGCACCGCTCGGATGACCGCGTACGTCCACGGTGACCGGCGCGCCGGCACCGTCCAGAAGCGCGACGCCGGGAGGCTCCGCGTAGACGGTCGCAGGCGACGGAGGAGGGATCCGGCCGGGCCACGCCGGCCGTTCGGGGGCACGCGGGCCGCGAACGCCGGCCTTCCCGCCGCGCCCCGTACCCGTCGACACACATTCGCCCTCCGGCGGCGTCGCTCCCCACGGCGTCACGCGGACCCGGGCCGACGGGGTCCGCCCGCCCACGAGCGTGGCCGTGGCCACCGCTTCGGCGCCGAGCATGCCCTGCATGCGGACCAGCGCACCGGCAACCAGTTCGTCGGCCGCGCTCGCGCCCCAGAAGCCCAGTTGCCGGCCACGTTCGGGATGCACGAGCTCGGGGATCAGCCGAAGCCGCGCCAGGCCACCGGGCACGCCGGCGCCGTCCTCCCCGCCACGCAGCAGCCACGCTTCGACCTGCCAGCGCACCCGTTCGGACAGCGCCTGCGGTGTCAGCCCATCCTCGTGCCGCCACCGGCGGACCAGCATCCGGCCGCCCGCGGTCTCCGCCTCGATCGCCAGGACCGTGCAGCCGAGGACCCGCTCATCGAGGTGCACGGCCAGTTCCGCCGCCAGTTGCCGCGCCGCGAACAGCACCGTGTCCAGGCGGTCGGCCGGGGGATCGAACCCCATGGACACCGCGAGGTCCTCCGGAGGGACGCGGGGGAGATGTGGGCGCTCGTCCCGTCCGGAGGCCAGGCGGTGCGCGCGCGCGCCGGAAGGTCCGAACCGCTCGAGCACGGATGCGGCCGGCAGCGCGGCGACGTCGCCCAGGAGCCGAAGCCCCAGGCGCCGGAAGTGATCGGTCAGGTCGGGGTCGTCGAGGACGTCGACGGGAAGCCTCGCCAGGAACCGTTCGGTCGGACCGGAGCCGGGTTCCACGATGACGGCGCGGCGTGCGGCCTGGGAGGCCGCCCAGGATCCTTCGGCGATCCCCACGCGGCACCCGCCGGGGCCGGTGGTGCGTTCGACCGCCTCCGTGATCCACGTGACCGCGGCCGGCTCCGAGCCGTAGTAGCGCGCCGGCCCACGGGCAGGGAGCGCGCAGAGGCCGGGCGTGAGGATCTCCACGGTGGGTGCCGCCGCCTCGACGGAGGCCACGACCGGCTCGAATGCCCGGGCATCGCGGGCCGGGTCGTCGTCCACGACCGCCAGGCCCGAGCACCGGCTCTCGGCCTGCCGGCGGCGAAGGCCGGGAGCGACTCCTTCGGCGCGGGCGGCTTCGGAGCAGGCGACCACACGGCCCTTCGCCAGAACGGCGACGGCCTCGTCCCGGCCGTGACCGGCCGCGGTGACGGGCCAGTCGGGGCACCACACGGCGAGGGTTCGAACGCCCACGGGCTCATCCAGCCGTTACGGCGACCGTGTCGTCGTCGGAGATGCCGGCGAACGCGGCGTCGAGCCCGGCGTCGATCACCGCCGGCGCGATGAACCCTGTCTCCGGTGCTGCTTCGATCCGGCCCTCCGGCGAGGGGAGCCACAGCGCCGTTCGCCGTTCAACGGACGCGGCGCCCCGGCCGCCGACCGCCACCTCGATCCGACGCGCCCGCAGGCGGCCGTGGCCCCGTTCGAGGCCGATCCATTCGGACCGGACCGCCTCCAGCCGCAGATCGGTCCGCTCGGGCCACCCGGGTCCACAAGTGACCAGCACGGCACCCCGTTCGCGCCCGAGCGCCGTCAGCCGGCGGGCCTCCTCGATGGAGACGCCCCGCACCGGCCACGCCATGATCACGTCGAACGCCTCGAGCGCGGCCGCCACCGTGCGCACCCACGCCCGGCCGCCGGCGCGGATCAGCGGGAACCGTTCGAGCGCGATCCCCATCTCGGAGGCGGCGACCAGGCCGAGCGGCGGCGCCCCGATCGCGGCGCACCAGGATCCGGCGCCGGAGGGCCCGGCCGCCACGGCAAGGGCGAGCGACGTGCCCCCGCCGCCCTCCACCCCGCCCGACACGGCGATGGTCGAACCCCGGCGCAGCCCGCCGTCTGGCAGCAGGCCGGCCAGTCCCGGGACTGCCGGGAGGAGCCGGTCGTTCGCCATGGAGACGGGCGCCGGTGCGCCCGCGAGCGAGACCAGGCGGCCACGCGCGGCGGCGTCGACGGGCCGGCGGGCCCGCCGTTCGCCAACGGATCGGACGGCTGATGAAGGAATGGACACGGACACGGAATCGTCGTTATACCGAACATGTGTTCGATCCGTCAAGACCCGGTACCGGCCTGGTTCCGGTGGCGCGCCGGCGGTATCCCGCCGGGCTCCGGACTTGTCGGCCGGGATCGGTACGATCCGAAAGAACCGGCACGCGCAAGCGTGGCGACCACCAACCGACGACCAGGGCGGGCGGACGCGTGACGGCACCCAGCGAGCCGATCCTGCACGTGGACCTCGACGCCTTCTACGCCTCGGTCGAGGTGCTGAAGGACCCGCGCCTCGCCGGGAAGCCGGTCGTGGTCGGCGCGGCCGGCGGCCGCGGCGTGGTGATGTCGGCCTCGTACGAGGCGCGCGCCCGCGGGCTTCACTCGGCCATGCCGTCCGCGCGGGCGAAGCGCCTGTGCCCGGACGCCGTGTTCGTCCCGCCGGACTTCCGGTCCTACGTGTCGTACTCCAAGCGCTTCAAGGAGATCCTGCAGTCGTTCACGCCGCTCGTGGAGCCGCTGTCGCTGGACGAGGCCTTCCTCGACGTGTCGGGCGCCACGCGGCTCTTCGGCGAGCCGGCGCAGATCGGACGCGACATCCGCGCGCGGGTCAAGGATGAGCTCGGTCTGATCTGCAGCGTGGGAGTCGCGCCGACCAAGTTCGTCGCGAAGCTCGCCTCCACGCGCGCCAAGCCCGACGGCATGATCGTGGTGCCCGCCGGCCACGTGCTCGAGTTCCTGCACCCGCTTCCCGTCGGCGCGCTGTGGGGCGTGGGGGACCGCACCGCCGAGGCCCTGTCGCGCCTGGGCATCCGGACCGTCCGGGAGCTGACCACGACACCCATGTCGCTGCTGGAGCGGGTCCTGGGTGAGAACCACGCCAGGGGGCTGCGCGATCTGGCCAACGGGATCGATCCGCGCCGGGTCGTCCCGCATGAATCCGCCAAGTCGGTCAGCAACGAGTCGACGTTCGCGCGCGACCTGGAGGATCGCCAGGACGTGCTGCGCGAGCTGCTTCGGCTGTCGCATCGGGTGGCCGAGCGTCTCCGCGCCGACGGCTACCGGGCACGGACGATCAGCGTGAAGTTCCGCCTGCCGAGCTTCACCACCTTCACGCGCGCTCGGACGCTGCCCGACCCAACGGACACCGCGGCCGACCTGTTCCGCGTGGCGAGCGAGCTGTACGAGGCGCTGCCCGCATCGCGGCGGCGGTTCCGCCTGCTGGGCGTGGCGGCGACGAACCTGGTGGGCGCCGGGGCGGATCAACGGGCGTTGGCCGAGGAGGATCGCTGGAGCGACGCGGAGCGGGCGCTTGATCGGGTTGCTGGGAAGTTCGGACGAGGAGCGGCGGTGCCGGCGGCGCTCCTGCGCGGCTCGAGCCGGCCCGATCCGGACGCCCCGGGCAGCGAAGACGAGTCGGGATAGCCCTACACACGAAAGGGTCCCTATAATCCGAACAGGGACGTCGAGAGAGGTCGGGATGCCCCTTTCGGAGCACGAACAGCGGATCCTCGAAGAGATCGAACGCCGCCTCGCGGAGGAAGATCCGCGCCTCGATCAGTCCATCGGCCAGTACACGCTCACCGTCCATCTTCTGCGGCGAATCCGCTGGAGCCTGCTCGGACTGCTGCTCGGCTTCCTCATGCTCATGCTCTTCGTGGTGTCCATCTGGATCGCCATCGCGGGGTTCGCGCTGATGGTCTGCTCGGCGATGCTGATCTACCACTACCTCAAGCAGATGGGCCGCGATCAGCTCCGGCAGCTGGAGCGAGGCGGGCGCCTCTCGCCCACCGCCGCCCTTGCCCGTCTGACCGAGCGATTCCGCCGGCCCCCACCCGGCGGGCGCGACTCCTAGACGCCGCCGCCCGGTCCCGCGGACCGGTGCCCACGTTCGTTCCTGACGCTCCCGTTCGGACACCTCGCGGTCGCGCGCCGTCCATCGGTTCGTCGCCGGGCCGTTCCACGACCGGGCGTCGTCGCAGGTCGAACCCGTCTTTTGCATCCCGCCTCCGAGCGGTCTAGAACTGTCGTTCTTCCCCTCCGGCGCTCCCACTCCGGTGGGCGGTCGGTTCGAACGACGGGCACGAGCGAGATCGGAGCGAACGTTGGAGGGATTCACCGCGCATCAGGCGTCCCGGCTGAGCGGCTGCACGCCGCGGCAGCTCCGGTACTGGGACCAGGTCGCACTCGTTCGACCGTCGGTGCAGGGCACAGGTGGACGACCGGGCGTGCCGCGGATGTACTCGTTTCGGGACCTGGTCGCCCTTCGCGTGGTGAAGTCGCTCCTTGACGGCGGGATGTCCCTGCAGCGTGTGCGCCGCTCGTGGCAGTTCCTGAACGAACGGGCGCATCTGGACCAGCACCTGTCCGAGGTGAAGCTCGTGACCGACGGCCGTTCGATCTTCCGCGTCGTCCGCCGTGAGGGCGAGGTGATGGACGCGCTCCGGCAGGGACAGATGGCGTTCTTCGTCGCGATCGACGAGGTCACCCGGCAGGTCGCGGACGAGGTCGCCGAGTTCCGACGGGACCGCGACCACTTCGTCCGGGCACTCCGCGAGGCGCAGCGCGAAGCGAAGCTCGGGATCTGACGCTTTCCGCTCAGAGGGCCGCGGCGTGCGCCCGATCGATCAGTCGTGCACCGGCCGGCCCAGCCGGTACACGCCCGCCACGGAGCGCATGGGGCCGGCCGCGCGACGGATCTCGCGCGAAGCGCGCCGCCTCCGTTCGGCCGCCTCGGCTTCGTCCTCGCGGGCCATGGCTCCTCCCGCGTAGGCGGCGCGCTGGGCGAGCACCGTGAGCGTGTCGAAGTCTCCGTTCGAGAACGGCACCGATGCGACCAGTCGCGCCCGATACTCCTCGAGCGTCTCCCATGGGCGCTTGCCGAACCCGACGTCGGCCGCGGTGTCGAGCACGGCCGTGTACTCGGCCAGCACGCGGCCGCCGGTTCTGCGCCCGCGCCGGCGGGCCCACCGCCGCCGCGACACCTTGAACAGCGGCAGGCCGATCAGGATGAGCAGCGCGAGCACGCCGAGCGCGGTGAAGCCGATCGGTCTTCGATCCGCGCTCGGGTGGAACCTTGGCAGGTCCTGCGGGGTGAGCTGTTGGCGCGCCTGGCCGAGGAACAGGTCGCCGCGCGTGCGCGGGTCGCAGTTCCGCGGGTTCGCCACGCACGTGTTGCCGGTGCCGCCGGGCGAACCCTTGCCGGACTTCACCGGATCGCCGCTCGTCAGGTACGTGTTGTTCAGCGGCGACGGCGTGTCGTACCGGGAGATCGTGACGTTCGTCCGCGTGGGCGTCGGGTCGAACGCGAGCCAGCCGTAGCCGGGAAACCGAACCTCCACCCAGGTGTGCGCGTCGGCGAACGTGACCCGCCAGCGGTTGGTCCTCGGATCGAACTGCCCGCTGGTGAACCCCACCGCGACGCGGGTCGGATAGTCCAGCGCCCGGAGCAGCACGGCCATGGCGCCCGCGTACTGCTGGCAGTAGCCGCGGTGGGTCTGGAGCAGGAACCGCAGCAGCGCGTCGTTGGAGATGTCCGGCTTGACGTGCTGGTCGTAGATCCAGCCCTTCATGGTCTGCTGCATGAGCATGATCTTGGCGTAGGGCGTGGTCGCCCCCGCCGTCAGGGCGTTGGCGATCGTGCGGATCGCCTGCGGCGTGTCGCTCGGGAGGCGCGTGTACGGATCCCCGGGCGCGGCGATGTTCGGGATCGCGGCCAGCTCAGCGGCCGACGGGACGATCAGCTCGGACGTCGCGGCCAGCTCGGTCCCGTCTCGCGTGACGTCCGTGGTCCCGAGTGTCACCGTGCCGCTCTGCGGGTCGTACGCCGGAGAGCGGTCCGAGATCGTCAGCGTGATCGGGTTCGGCGCAAGGGGGATCAACGGCTGCACCAGCCCCGCGAAATGGATCTGCTGGTACACGTCCACCTTGTCGCCTGCCGTGGCGAGCGGCGCCCCGGCGGGCGGCGCGATCTGTCCGTCGCTGGGGATGGGCTTCGCATCGCTGAACGTCGTGTTCGACGCTTTCCACGTGGTGCCGTCGAACGTGTCGAGCGTGGCCTCCCGCCAGTACGTGGGGTGGTTCGTCC
Source organism: Actinomycetota bacterium (assembly GCA_040414485.1). GTDB lineage: Bacteria > Actinomycetota > UBA4738 > UBA4738 > UBA4738 > JBEDUK01. Next base: position 5,261 of record JBEDUK010000053.1, on the reverse strand, counting down.
TGACCGTGAACGCGAGCGCGTGCGGGTTCTGGATCAGCCGGGGTCGAACGTCGTCGATGGGGTTCAGCGAGAAGCCCCGGGAAGCGCTGTCGCCCAGGTTGAGCACCGGCTGCGCACCGAGCCCCGGCAGAAGCCAGGGGACGAACAGCGCCACGCCGAGCGTGCCCACCGCGACCCGCCACGCTCCACGCGCCGCGGTGCCGGTTCGGGCTGCGAACCTGCGGCGCCCACGCCAGGACGTGATCGGGCCCCACTGGCCGAGCCGCCGCATGCCGTCACCGAACAGCAGGACCAGCGCGCCCAGCATGAAGAGCAGGACATAGCCGGGCCGCGCGCCGTCGTCGACGACGACGCCGGCGAAGGCGAGCAGCGCCGCGAGCGGCGTCAGCGCCAGGAGCGGGCTGCGCGCGCGAAAGGCGAGCGAGTGCGCCGCGAAGGCGGCCGTCCACACCGCCGTGACGCCAGCCAGCAACAGCGATCTGAGGGGGATCGCCGGCGCGACCGTGACGTTGGCGTCGCGTCCGACCTGGCCGAGCGCGATCCGCGCCGCCCGCAGGGTGCGCATGGTCGGCAGCAGGAAATGCGTCGTGTCCGGGAAGACGATCAGGCCGAGGGTGAGGAGCAGGCCCGCGATGCTGGCGAGCGTGGACAGGATGATGTTCTGCCGGATGAGCAGGCCGGCGATCGCCGTGGCGATCATCGCCACGAGGCAGAGTTTGAGCGTGATCTCCCTGCCCTGATAGACGCGGCCGAACGCCGCCGTCGCGGCGAGTTCGGCGACGATCAGCCCGATCAGGATGCCGAACCGGCTGCCAGGAGCTTCCGGGTCTTCGTCTTTCGCCATGCGTCCGCCAGCTTTCCTTCCGGCTGGGCGATGACCACCGTCCAGCCCGACCGTTGCAGCGAGGCGCGGGCCACCGTGGCCCGCCCGTCCATTTCGACCGCAGCCTCCGGCTGCAGCAGGGACAGCGGCCGCGGGTAGATGAGCACGGCCACCTTCTTGCCGAACGTGGTGCCCACCCGGGACAGCGTCGCCACCTCAGAGCCCGTCGGCGGGGCGGTGATGATGGCGAGCGTCGTGTCGGCGGGGGAAGCGGCCCGAAGGCCCGTGAGGGCGGAGCCGAGCGTCCTCACCCTCGACGGCGAGATGCCCGCCAGGAGATCCAGGAGCACCTCCTCGGTCACCGGCGTGGCCGGCGCGTCCGCGGTGCCGAACCGCACCGTGAATCCGGAGCGGGACAGGGTCGCCCCGAGCGAGCCGGCGGCCGAGACCGCGGCTTCGAAACCGGAGGAGCCCTGTTCACCGAAGGCCGCCGTCCTGTTGTCCAGGACCAGGATGGCGGCCGACCGGCGGGTGGATTCGTCCTGCCGGATCATCAGCGAGCCGGTGCGGGCCACGCTCGGCCAGTGGATGCGCCGCAGGTCGTCGCCGGTGACGTACTCACGCATGGTGAAGAACTCCGCGGCCGACCGATGGAGCCGCTTCGCCGCGGCGTCGCCGGAACCGGCGCCCTGGGACACGAGCGAGCGGCCGTCGAGCTCTTCGACCGTCGGGTACACGACCAGCTCCGTCTGGCTGGTGGTCTCGGCGCGGGCGCGCGCGAGGCCGAACGGGTCGGACTGGTACACGGACAGCGGCCCGATCCGGTACCTCCCGCGGCGCCTGGCCAGCAGCGAATAGGTCACTTTGTGCACGTTGCGAGGCGGGATGCCGGTGACGACCATCCTCGCGGAGGAGCCGAGCGCCGCCGGAAGGGCGTCCTCCAGAAGGAGGTATGCCGTGGTCACATGGCCGCGGTTCTCGACGCTCACGGTGACCGTCACCCGTGCCCCGGCGAACGCCCGCGCCGTCGACAGCTGTCGGTGCACGGCCAGGTGGGGGCGGGACCAGCGAACGAACCCGGCGGCAAGGACCGGCAGGATCGTGACGCCTGCCGCGATCATGTGCAGGTCCTTCGACCCGACGAGCCGAGCCCCGATCCACAGCGCGATGCCCGCGCCGAGCGTGGCCCAGCCCCGCCTCGTGGGCATCTACGTCTTCCCGCGGATGGGGACCGGCACCTCTGCCATCAGTTCACTGAGCACCGCCTCCGGCGTACGGCCGTTCATGGCGGCGTCCGCCGCGATGATCACGCGGTGGCCCATGACGGGCACCGCCAGGCGCTTCACGTCGTCGGGCACTACGTAGTCGCGGCCTTCCGCGGCGGCCAGCGCGCGAGAGGACCTGAGCAGCATGATCGAGGCGCGTGGGCTCGCGCCCAGGTACACCTCGGGATGGCGCCGGCTCGCGTCGGCGAGCGCGACGATGTAGCGGCGAAGCGTCTCGGCGACGTGCACCTCCCGGACCATCGAGACCATCCTTGACACGCCGGGCGCGTCGGTGATCGCTTCGATGTCCTCCAGCGTGGAGGCCACCCCGTGCGTCGACAGGATCGCCGCCTCCGCGTCGAGGTTCGGGTAGCCGATGGACAGCCGCATCATGAACCGGTCGAGCTGCGCCTCCGGCAACGGGTAGGTCCCCTCGTGCTCGATCGGGTTCTGCGTGGCGATGACCATGAAGGGCACACCCAGGTGGTACGTAACGGTGTCGACCGTCACCTGGTGCTCCTCCATGCTCTCCAGCAACGACGACTGGGTCTTCGGGCTGGCCCGGTTGATCTCGTCCGCCAGCACGATGTTGGCGAAGATCGCCCCCGGCTTGAACTCGAAGTCCCCGCGCTCCTGGTTGTACACGTTCACGCCGGTGACGTCCGTCGGCAGCAGGTCGGGCGTGAACTGGATCCTTCGGAACGAGCAGTCGATCGACCGGGCGATCGACTTCGCGAGCATGGTCTTGCCGACCCCGGGCACGTCCTCGATCAGGAGATGCCCCTCGGCGATCAAACAGACCAGGGCGAGACGAACCTCTTCGCGCTTGCCCTGGATGACGCGTTCGATGTTGTCGGCGAGGCGTGAGAAGGAAGAAGCGAACCCTTCCCAGTCGCCGGCGGTCCTCTGCGGCTCCACGTCCCCTCCGCGCTCGTCGGGCCAGACCGTCATAGTACCTACGTATACGCGCGCGGCAGCCGTGTGGTTTCGCCGCGGTTCACGTGTGTCGATCCGACGGTGATGGTGTCCTTCAGTGTTCCCTGCGGGGCCGAGTCCCAAAGGCGCCCATCGGTCCGCGGGGCGCGGGACCGCTCTTCGATCGGCTTCCATATACTCGGCCGCGAGTCCAGTGGCCAGATCGCTCGTGCTGAATGTGACGGAACAGCCGCTTGCGGTGGTTCCCGCGCGCCGTGCCGTGGTGCTCGTGATCAAGGAGAAGGCCACGCTCGTGCACGCGAACGGCGAGATCTTCCGTTCGGCGAACCTCACGATCCCGGCCCCGACGGTCGTCCGCCTCAAGTACCTGGTCCACGTTCCGTATCGCGCGACGGCCACGCTCACCCGCCGGGCCGTGTTCGCCCGGGACGGCTGGCTGTGTCAGTACTGCGGCGGCCAGGCCGAGAACGTCGATCACGTGATCCCGCGCTCCCGTGGCGGTCCCCACGCTTGGGAGAACGTCGTCGCCGCCTGCCGGCGATGCAATTCGAAGAAGGAGAACCGCCTCGCCCACGAGGCCGGGCTCGTTCTTCGCACCAAGCCGTTCGCTCCACGCGACGGCCTGCGCCTGTCGCTCGGGCGGGTGGAACCCGAGTGGGAGAAGTACCTCCACTAGCCGTCGCTTGCCGCTGAGCCTCGATCCCGCTGCACCTCCGCTCGCTCGCGCCGCCTGACGTGCGGCGACGCTCCCTCACGCCCGCGATCACATTCGCGCTTTCTTCCCCGCAACCTTGACGTTGGGGAGTGGAAGTGGCATAAACGTGGAACTCTGGTGGACCACAGGGGGAGACGTGGCTGAACTGCTCGGCCAGCATCGCTATCAGCTCGACCAGAAGGGCCGCATCGCCCTGCCGAAGCGGTACCTCGAGGCGCTCTCGAGCGGTGCCTACCTGACGCTCGGTCAGGACGGCTGCCTGTGGATCTTTCCGCCGGAGGAGTTCGAACGCCAGGGCCAGCGCATCCGGAGCGCGCCCCTGTCCGACCCCTCGGCCAGGGCCTACGCACGGATGTTCTTCAGCTCCACCGAGCCGGTGACGCCGGACGCGCAGGGGCGGCTCACGTTGCCGCCGCGGCTGCGGAACCTGCTCGGCATGGGCCGCGACGTCGTGGTGATGGGCGTGTCCGACCACCTGGAGGTGTGGGACGGGCCGACCTGGGACCGGTACGAGGAGCAGCACTCCGTCGCCTACCGAAGCGGTGCGCTGAGCTTGGGTGGCGTCTGAGGGAGGGGCGAGGAGGCACGACGAGCACCAAGGAACACGGAAGCGACGCGCGTCTCGTTGTCCCACGCCGGCGCGGGCGCTGGGCGAGGCAAGGAGGAGGGATCGTGGAACCGAAGGTGAAGGGCGCCCTGCGGGGCGAGATCCTGCACAGCGTCATCCTCATGGGCCTCATGGCCGCGGTGCTCGGGGCGTACGTGGGCCTCGCGATGCTGGCCGTCCGTGCCCTCGGCTAGTCCCGAGCCGCACGTACCGGTCCTGCTCGACGAGGTGATCGCGTACATGGGCGCCACCGATGTGGCCGTCGACGCGACCGTGGGAGCGGGCGGCCACGCCGAAGGGCTGCTTGCCGCGGGCGTCGACGTCGTGGTCGGCGTCGACCGGGATCCGGAGGCGCTTCGCGAAGCAGCGGAGCGGCTCGCGCGGTTCGGGAGGCGGTTCCGTCCCGTTCTGCGCCGGTTCTCCGAGCTGTCGGAGGCGGCGGCCGAGGCGGGCGTGGACCGCGCCGGCGGAGTGCTGTTCGACCTGGGCGTCTCCTCGATGCAGCTGGATCGCAGCGAGCGGGGCTTCGGCTACCGGTCCGACGGCCCGCTCGACATGCGAATGGGTGGCGGCGGGCCCACGGCGGCCGACGTGGTCAACACGTACGCCGAGGCCGACCTGGCGGACGTGATCTACCGCTACGGCGAGGAGCGCCATTCGCGGCGCATCGCCGCGGCCATCGTCCGCGCGCGCCGTCGGAAGCCGATCGCGACCACGGACGAACTCGCGGGCATCGTCGCGGCCGCTGTGCCGGGACGCCGCGGTGGACCCCATCCCGCGCGCCGCACCTTCCAGGCGCTGCGCGTGGAGGTGAACGCCGAGCTCGAGGAGATCGCCGCCTCCCTCCCCCAGGCGACGACCCTCCTCGAGCCCGGCGGCGTGCTGGTGGTCATCTCGTACCACTCGCTCGAGGAC
>JBEDUK010000052.1:0-29740 GCA_040414485.1 Actinomycetota bacterium | reverse complement strand
GGTGGGTGGTCGGTCCGCTATCGAGGCGTCGCCGCGTCCGGCCTGAACGGCGCGCCGTGTCCGGGAATGATCAGCACCGGCTCCAACGCAAGCAGTCGCTCGCGCGCGGCGTGCAGAACCGCGAGATCGGGCGCGTAGGGATCTTCGGCCGGACCTTCGGACGTCCACCAGGCATGGGTGAACACGATGGTGCCGTCATCGGTTCGAACGACGGTCGCGATGTCCTCGTTCGTGTGGCCCCTCGTGTGAAGAAGCGAGACGTCGGGTGAGACGTTGAACCCCTCCGCCTCCCGGTCGGTCCACACGTCCCCCTGATAGATCGCCCAGTGGTCGTGGAACCGAGCGTTCGGAAACAGCGCCGCGTTGATCGTGTGGTCCGGATGGTGGTGCGAGAAGATGGCGTCGGTCACGTCGCCCGCCGCGACGCCCAGCGCCGCCAGCGGATCGAGGATCGCGCCCGGTCCGGGCACGAGCCCGGGGTCCACGACGATCGCGAAGTCCCCGTCACGCACGAGGCTTACGGTGGACGCCACCCGGTGATCAGCGCGGCCCAGGTATCCCTCGAACAGAACATCGACGGTTGCCAAGAAGTGCAGCATAGAACCAAGGCCCGCGCACGATCATTTCGAACCTCTTGACCGGGCGACACCCTTCGTGCGACTCTCCCGCGTCGGCACTTGACGAGGGGGGAGGCCATGCGACGAATCCTCGCGTTGGTCGCGTTATCGGTGCTCGCAGCCTGCTTTCAGCTTCCTCAGGCCTCGGCGTCGATCACGTCGACTGACGATCCCGTCCCGATCCCGGGCGGGATCTTCACGGGGCTGGACCCGCCCAACGGTCCGATCATCCACGTCTTGGCGCCGGGACCGCAGCCCAATTTCATGGGCACGAACGTCGAGCCGACCACCATCACGAACTTCGACGGATTCTCGGCGCTCGCGTATCTGAACGGCACGGCGGTGGACGCGGACGGCAACACCTACGCGATCGGCCTGTCCGACATGCGCGTGTTCCAGGGCTTCTATCGCGCCGCGGACGGGTCGCTGGCGCACGGCACGTTCGTCTTCATATGAATTGATCTCTACGACCCCAGTTCGGGGTCGCAGGTGCACGACTTCAACGGAACGGTCGCCCCGTCGGGGTTGTTCTGGACGCTGCGCGTTCCCGACAGCGCCCTGACGATCAGCAAGAACGGGAAGACGGCTCACCTGCACGTCGAGAACATCGACGTGGTCGACGACCTCCAGATCTTCGGGGGCGCGGACATCCCGTCGACCGTGAGCTTCGACGTCACCTGGACCGCCGCCGGGCCGCGGCACCATTTCAAGACGCAGGGTGAGACGCTGCCCGATGGGTCGATCACGACGTCGTTCGACGGGAAGTTCCGTCAGGCCGTCGCCACCGGAACCTTCTCCGGGTCGAACGCGGACGGTTTCAGCTTCACGACGGACGGGACAGCGTCGTCGGAGCAGGACTTCTTCGGCATCCCGGGCTTCGCCGAGATGGGAACCGAATTGAACGGGTCGTATCTGCGCTGAGCGTGTGCTGGGTGGGCCGGGGCAGCGCATCCCGGCTCACCCGCTTCCTGATCGTAAAGTTACTTTACTACCGCGCGTTCGATTCGAGCGGGGCCGAGCGCGATCTCGTGACCACCGACGGACACGGTGCGGCGCTCGAGCACCGGGTTCCAGATCCGGACCTCGAGGCTCCCATCAGGTAGCCGTCGGATCGCGGAGACTTCGGCCTCTCTCACCTCGAGGAGCGCGCCGCTCTGCGGCAGCGTGCCGGCCCCGCCGCCCTGCGGCACCGGCGATTCGATCAGCGGAAGAGCGAAGCGTTCCCACGCCGGCAGCAGATCCGAAGAATGCGCACCGGGATAGACCGCCAGTTCGAACTCCGTGTCGCCGATCATCTGCGCGTCCGGCGTCCCGATGTCCGGTCCGGCGTGACCTGGACGCGTCACCAGCGGGGCATGACTGATCGATCCGACGCAGCGCAGCACCGTCACGGCCAGTTCGTCGCCGATCACCTCGTATTCGATGACGCCTTCGGAAAGGACGGCCACGCCGCCGGCCAGCACCGCGCCTCGAGCCGGCCAGGTTCTGGACGGGGCCTCGAGCTCCCAGTTCCCCTCCCCGATCAGCGGCCGCTCGACCAGTTCGAACGGCGACACGGCGAGCGACGTCTCGGCCCGCTCCGGCAGCGCGATGTGCATCCGCAGCCGGTGGTCCGGCTTCTCGTTCGAGATCAGCCCGCTCAGGCGAACGAAGGGCTCGCCCGACCGGCGATGGGCGCGCACGCGGACGGTCACCCCCTCGAACCGGACCACCGCCCCACCATCCGGCGACTCCACCGGCCTCGCGCCGACGCGCGGCGCATTCGGCGTCGGACACCACGTGTACAGGTCGCCGATGTCGCCCTCGTCGACGAACCGGATCTCGAAGCCCTCCCCCACCAGACGATCCCCGTCAGGGGTGAGCACCACCTCTTCGTCGCTCGGCTGCTCCCAGTCGCCGATGACCGTCCAGCCCAGGCCGGGCACGCCGTCACGGTCGAACGGCGAAGGGTTGAACACGACCGGCCCACCGACCTGGGCAGCAAGCAACCCGAGAGCCTCGGACACGATCGCTTCGGCCAGCCCGCGCGCCTCGGCATAGCGGAAGTCCACGTCGCGCGCCACCTGATCCACGGAGCAGCCGCAGACCGAGTCGTGCGCGCCGTTCCACAGGAGCAGCCGCCAGATCCGATCCAGAGACGAGGCGGGCCATGACACGCCCGGCACCAGCGCGGCCAGCGGCTCGGCGTAGCGTTCGACCAGCGCCTCCACACGCCCCCGCTCGCGCTTCTGGTGGATCCTCGACGAGTAGACGTTCGGCAGGAGGTGCGCCCGCGACGCCGACCGCAACTCGCCCCGCCACGTGGGCAGGTCGGACGGCGACTCGCCCGAATCCAGGAACGACGCGATCGAGCCGAACCGCGCCCGAACGCCCGCCATCTCCGAGGCCTCGTCGAGCAGTGGAGCCAGGTCCGCCTGCGGGATCGCATGGTCCGAACCGACCGTCACCAGCATCCGATCCTGCCGCGCGGTCAGCGGCCGCAGCCATCCCTCGCAGTTCCGCAGGGCCTCGGCGATGCCGGAAGCGTCGTGCTTGTTCGCGAACTCCCACCCGAGCGAGTAGCCCCACACCAGATATTCGGTCAGGACCGAGCTCCCGTCGGGGGAGGACCAGACGAAGGCCGTCCGGTCGACCGACGCGGGCACGCCACGCCAGATCACGGCGTGACCGACGCCGGCGTTCGCCAGGATCTGCGGCATCTGGCCGATGTGCCCGAACTGGTCCGGGAGATAGCCGAACGCCGGCCCGTCGACCGGCACCTGCACGCCTCCGGCCAGGTCCCGCGCGCGCGTCAGCCCCCGTTCGAGATTGCGAATATGTGATTCACCGGAGACCAGAAACTCGTCCATCTGCGTGTACCAGGGACCGACCGAGAACCGTCCCGCGCCCGCCAGTCGCCGGATGTCCCTCTCCCGCGCGGGCCGGACGTCCAGGTAGTCGTCGATCATCGCCACCTGCCCGTCCAGGTGGAAGTGCGCGAACCGCTCGTCGCCGTCGAGCACCTCGATCAGCCGGTCCATCATCTGGATCAGCCGTTCGAGGAACTCTGGGAACGGCTGGTACCACTCGCGGTCCCAGTGCGTGTGCGGGACCAGCACCAGTTCGGGCTTCGTCATGGGGTAGATTCCATCATGCGATGGACGTGCGCAGCGACGCCGGCGGCCGCCCGGCCACCGGCCAGGCCGGTCAGGCAAACGGCCAGAGCGAGGACGACGGCCCGCACCTGAACTCCCTGCTCGCGCACATCTCCAAGCACGTTCCCGCCGACCGCTCGCCGATCGTGAAGGCGTTCGCCGTTCAGTACATCCACCGCCTCTCCGACGACACGCTTGCGGGCATCGGGACCGAGGAGCTCTTCGCGCAGGTCATGGGCGTGTTCGACCTTGCGGACGCGCGCCGCGACGACATGGCCGTGCGCGTGCTGAACCCGACGCTCGCCGTCGACGGCTACCGGACGGCCGGTTCGGTGGTCGAGACGAACACCCCGGACTCGCCGTTCCTGTTCGACTCCGCGACGCAACTGCTCGAGGCGAGAGAGCACACCGTGCAGCTCGCGATCCACCCCGTCTTGGGGATCGAGCGGGCCGAGGACGGACGCATCACGCGGGTCTTCTCGCCGTCGGAGCCGGGCGAGCACGAATCCGTGATGCACCTGGAGATCGAGCGCCATCTCCGTCCGGACGAACTGGTCAAGACCCAGAAGGAGCTGCTGCGCGTCCTCACCGACGTGCGGAGCGTGGTCGAGGACTTCGAGCCGATGCGGATGGCGACGGCCGAGGCCGTCGAGATCGCGCAGGCGGCCGGCTCCACGTTCCCCTCCGACGAGGTCGAGGAGACCGTTGCGTTCCTCAAGTGGCTGCTGAACGACAACTTCGTCTTCCTCGGTGTGCGCGACTACGAGACGGTCGACACGCCCGAGGGCCAGGCGCTGCAGGTGATGCCGGGCTCCGGCCTCGGCATCCTTCGCGACGCCTCGCGGTCGTCCTACGCCACGCCGGTGCTGGTCACGGACATCGACCCGGCCCTGCGCAAGCGGTTCCAGGAGGGCCTGCTGGTGGTGTCGAAGACGAACAGCGTCTCAGAGGTCCATCGCCGCGCCCGTATGGACTACATCGGCGTCCGGCGCACGGCCCCCGACCGGCAGGCGATCGGCGAACGGCGGATCCTGGGCCTGTTCACGTCCAAGGCGTACATGGAGCCGAACTCCGAGACGCCGCTGATCCGGCGCAAGTTCCGCCGGGTGCTCCGCGGCGCCGACCTGATCCCGGGCTCGCACGACTACAAGGCCGCGGTCGAGCTACTGGAGTCCTTCCCGAAGGACGAGCTCTTCGTCGCGCCGGTCCCCGACCTTCGCGCGAACGTGATCGGACTGCTGAAGCTCCAGGAGCAGCAGCACATCGGCCTGTTCGTCCGGCGGGACATCCCGAGCCGGAGCGTCTCGCTGATGGTGGCCATGCCGCGCGACCGGTTCAACGCCCGGCGCCGGAAGGAGCTGCAGGAACTGTTCATGGCGCGCTTCCACGGGACCTCAGTGGACTACCACCTGGCGCTCACCGAGAGCGATCCGGCGCTGGTGTATTTCACGGTCCACGTCGGCGAGGGCGACATCCCCGACGTACCCATCCGCGATCTGGAGGAAGAGGTCGTCACGATCGCGCGGACGTGGGACGACCGGCTCCGCGAGCTCCTCGAGCACATCCACGGCCGCGACGAGGGCCGCCGCCTGGCCGAGAAGTGGGCGCCGCGGTTCCCCGAGTACTACAAGTCCTCGACCGACCTGAGCCTTGCCGCGATCGACGCCGGGAACTTCGAACGGCTGGAGGCGACGGGCGCGTCCGTGGTCGTCGGCCTGCAGAACGAACGCGCCCAGGAGGAGAACCTCACGCGCCTCGGCATCTACCGGTCGGGTGGCAAGATCCGGCTCTCCGACATCATGCCGATCCTGGAGGACCTGGGGCTGAAGGTCGTCGAAGAGGTCCCCACCCAGCTTATGGACGAGGCGACGCTCTACCTGCACGACTTCGGCGTCCTGGGGCCGGACGGGAATCCGCTGAACCTGGCCGCGATCGGCGACCGCGTCGAGGACTCGATCCTCGCGGTCTGGAACGGCGAGGCCCAGTCGGATTCGCTCAACCGCCTGATCGTGCTGGCCGGAATGACCTGGCAGCAGGTGCGGATCCTCCGCGCGTACCGGACCTACAGGCAGCGCGTGAACGCCTCCTTCACGGAGGCCTATCAGAACGACATCCTGGTGCGGAACCATGCCATCGCCACGAAGCTGGTCCGGCTGTTCGAGCTTCGGTTCGAACCGGCTGCCGCCGACGAGGACGGCGATGGCCGGTCCGATTCCGAGCAGGCGCTCCACGACGAGATCCTCGAGGACCTGGAGGCCGTTCGCTCGCTCGACGAGGACCGGGTGCTGCGGTCCTATCTGGGGATGATCCTGGCCACGGTCAGGACCAACGCCTACCTGCCGGACCGCCGGCACGTTGCCTTCAAGCTCGAATCCTCCCGCGTGCCGGACATCCCGAGGCCGCACCCGCGGTACGAGATCTTCGTGTTCTCCCCGGACATGGAGGCCATCCACCTGCGCGGCGGCAAGGTCGCCCGCGGCGGGATCCGGTGGTCGGACCGTCTGGAGGACTACCGCACGGAGGTGCTCGGCCTGATGAAGGCGCAGCGCGTGAAGAACGCCGTGATCGTTCCGACGGGCTCGAAGGGCGGCTTCGTGCTCAAACGGCCGCCTTCGGATCAGGCGGCCCTGCCCGACGCGGTTCGAACCCAGTACGTCACGTTCATGCGCGGCCTGCTCGACGTCACGGACAACCGCGTGGGCGGCGAGGTGGTCCGGCCGGACGGCGTGCGCGTGCTGGACGACGAGGACCCGTACCTGGTCGTCGCCGCCGACAAGGGCACGGCGACGTTCTCGGACACGGCCAACGCCGTGGCCGAGGAGTACGGGTTCTGGCTGGGCGACGCGTTCGCCTCCGGCGGCTCCAGCGGCTTCGATCACAAGAAGATGGGGATCACCGCGCGCGGCGCGTGGGAGTCGGTCCGCAGGCACTTCCGCGAACTCGGCGTGTCGATGGGGCAGCCGTTCTCGGCGGTCGGCGTCGGCGACATGTCCGGCGACGTGTTCGGCAACGGCATGCTGCTGTCGGATCAGATCAAGCTGGTGGCCGCCTTCGACCACCGGAACATCTTCATCGACCCGTCGCCGGACCCGGCGACCAGCTTCGCCGAGCGCAAGCGGCTGTTCGAACTGCCGCGGTCGTCCTGGAACGACTACGACCGCTCCGCGCTGTCCCCCGGCGGGCAGATCTACTCCCGGGCCGACAAGGAGGTGCGCCTCTCGCCGGAGGCCCGCGCGGCCCTCGGGCTCAACGCCGACGACGGCGAACGGGCCGGTGGCGGCGGCGACGCCGGCAACGGCGACGCGGATGCGAAGGTGCTGACGCCGAACGAGGTCATCCGGGCGATCCTTCGCGCTCCCGTCGACCTGCTGTTCAACGGAGGCATCGGCACGTACGTGAAGGCGTCCTCGGAGACCGACGCGGACGTAGGCGACCGGACGAACGACCCGCTTCGGATCAGCGCCTCGGAGCTGCGCGCCCGCGTGGTCGGCGAGGGCGGCAACCTCGGGCTCACCCAGCGTGCCCGGATCGAATACGCCGAAGCCGGCGGGCGCATCTTCACGGACTTCATCGACAACTCCGCCGGCGTGGACACCTCCGACCACGAGGTGAACCTGAAGATCCTCCTGGGGCTCGCCGAGAGCCGAGGCGACCTCACGCGGAAGCAGCGGGACGACCTGATCCGCGAGGTCACCGACGACGTCGCCGGGCACGTCCTCTACGACAACTTCCTGCAGGCGCAGATCCTCTCGCAGGAGGTTCGAACCTCGCCCGACCGGGTCGAGGCCTACGAGGGCCTGATGGAATCGCTCGAGTCGCGGAACCTCCTTGAGCGCGATCTGGAGGCGCTGCCCACCAGCGAGGAGATGTCGGCGCGGCGCAAGGGCAGCCGGGGGCTGACCACTCCTGAGCTCGCCGTGCTGCTCGCCTACTCGAAGATCAACCTCACGGGCCAACTCGTCCGGTCGGCGCTGCCCGACGACCCGTACTTCGAATCCGACCTCGCGCGCTATTTCCCGGGTCCGGTCAGCGAGCGGTTCCGCGACCTGCTGCCTGAGCACCCGCTGCGGCGGGAGCTGGTGGCCACGCTGGTCGCGAATGAGGTCGTGAACTCCATGGGCTCGACGTTCGTCACGCAGCTGCTCGCGGAGACGGGCGCCGAACCCTCCGACGTCGCGCGCGCGTACCGGATCGCCCGTGACGTGACCGGCGCGACGGAGCGGTGGAGCGTGATCGAGGGGATGGTCGACACGCTCGACCCCGAGGTGCAGAACGAACTGCTCACCGGCGTCGACGACATGGTCGAGGTGGTCTCGCGCTGGTACCTCGCGCACCCGCCGGCGCAGGCGCTTTCGGAGTTCATCCCGCCGTGCCGTGACGCCTTCGACCGGTTGGCCACGGCGATCTCAGGGGTCGGGTCGCGCCGCTGGCGCAGCGACCGCGACGCGGAGGCCGAGCGGCTGATCGCGCTCGGCGTGCCCGAGGAGATCGCGCGGCGGCACGCATACCAGGCCGAACTGGTGCACGCGCCGGACATCATCGAGGTCGCATCGGAGACCGGCCGCGACGTGGAGGAGGTCGCGCGGGCGTTCTTCCTTGTGGGCGAGGCGTTCCACATCGACCGGCTCGAGGCTGCCATGGACCGGATGCAGCCGACCTCACGCTGGCAGCGCTGGGCGATGCAGGCGCTCGAGGACGACCTGCTGCGGGTCCGTCGCGACCTGGCGGAGACGGCGATCCGCGAGGGAACCGGACGGCCGATCGACGACGCGGTCGAGATGTTCCTCGGGTCCCGCGCCGAGGCGATCGCCCGTCTGGACCGGTTCATGCGGTCGCTGTCGGCGGACCCCGGCGGCGGCTTGTCGGCGCTGTCGGTGGCGGTGCGCCAGATCAGGGCCGTCGCCGGCTGAGCCTGCAGCGCGGCCGACGCGCGGTTCTTCCGGCTACGGCGACCTGCGAGGGAACGGCTGGGCGTTGTCCGGCGCCTTGATCGGCCCGGTGGAGCCGAGGTTCGTGTAGGTCACCGTGTAGGTCCACGCGGAACCTCCCTCGCCCCAGCGCACGGCGAGCTCGCTGATCAGGCCGTCCGAGCCGACCGTGATCGACGCGTCGAGCAGGGCGGCGGGGTCAGCCGCCTGATCGTGCGCGACGTAGCCGAACGGAAAGACGCGGATCGATTCGCCCTCCTTGAACCCGTCCTTCGTGGCCACGAGGCCCGCGGGGACGGAGCCCCGGTAGACCGTGGAACCATCGTCCCGTTGCTCGGTGGTCAGATCGGTCATGCCGGCGACGATCTGGCTGAGCGTGGCTCCGCTCACGTCCGCGTGCGTGATCGCCAGGTAGTCATCCGGCGTCGTCCCCGTCCCCGGGTCGATGCTGTCGGGGCTCCCGAGCGTCAGCCACCTGCCGTTCGGATCCTGTCCGTACATCACGCCATCGACGACGAGCAGCTCGCGGTTCCCCTGGCGGCCCTGCGAGCTGTCGACGACGTCGAGGTCGGTCCCGTCCCACTGGACCGTCTTGTGCGTCCACGCCTCCCCGTCGTGCGTCATCGCGACGGTCGCCGTTCCAGACGAGCTCGCGGAGTCGGCCGTCGCTTCAGCGGCCTGCACGACGGCTGCGGACGCGCTCTTGATGCCGCCCGCACCCGGCCGGCCGACGATCACGAAGGCGGCCACGATGGCCGCCGCAACGAGCACGGCCGAGCCGACCCGCACGGGCGCTCGCCCGCGCATGCCGAGGGCCCGCCCCGGTGACCGCGGGCGGGTCGCATCCCCCGGCAGCACCGGCGACGACCGGACGATCCGGTTGGCCAGGTCGTCCGTCGCCTCCAGGGACCGGTCGAAGTCCGGATCAGAACGCGGGTTGGCGCGCCTGAGCTCTCGAAGTGCGTTCGACGTGGGCATGGTCATCCTCTCCTTCGGTCTGGGCGCCATGAGTCCCGTGCGCGCCCCGCGCTGCTCGTCCTCGTGATTGCAGCTCCTCGAACTCCACGCGGAACCGGAACCGCGCCCGGTGGAGACGGCCTCGTGCCGTCACGGCCAGGCACCCGACGACCTCGCCGATCTGGGCAGGCGTGAGGTTCTCCCACTCGGCGAGCAGGAGGACCTCTCGGTCGGCGGGCCTCAGCCGGCGAAGCGCCGCGTGTACGATCGCCTCCGGCGAACCGGGAGCGAAGACCTCGGCGGAACCGCCATCCGGTTGGATCGCAAGGCGATCCCGCAGCGCCGAGCGTCGCCGGCGAGAGCGACGCTGGTTCGCGATCACGCGCCGCGCCGTGGCGTAGAGCCAGACCCTCGCCGCGTCCCCATCGGGTACCTCATCCAGACGTCGCCAGGCGATGAGGAACACCTCGGCGAGCGCGTCCTGAGCGTCGGACGCCGTGTCGGCTCGCCATCCACAGAATGCGACGACGTCGCCGCGGCGCGCTCGGAACAACTCGTTGAACCGGCGCTGGCGTTCCGCATCCGTCTCGTTCATCCGGCCTCCCGGCCCGCCGCGTTTGCGGGCCTCAACCTGCACGTGTCCGGGAGGACCGGGTTCGTTCGAGGCAGAAGCCGAATGCCGCTCGGTCTCGCCCGGGAGCCGCACGCGGCTACAGGCCGTAGGCCTCGAGGAAGCGGAGCCAGACCTCGCTCACCGTCGGGAATGAGGGGACGGCATGCCAGAGGTCGTCGAGCGTCACCTTGCCGGCGATCGCGATCGTGGCCGAGTGGAGCAGTTCCTGGATGTCCGGGCCGACGAAGGTGGCGCCGACGATCGCCCTGGTGCCCTGGTTCACGACCCACCGGCAGGTGCCGGCGATGTCGTTGCCCCGGACGTAGGCGCCCGCCACGCCGCCGGTCGCGTAGTCGATCACCTTCACCTCGAGCCCTTCATCGCGCGCCTGCTGCTCGGTCAGCCCCACGGCGGCCACCTGCGGGTCGGTGAACGTGACTCTCGGCACGATCCCGTGGTCGGCGACGTCCCGCACGTCCTTGCCCAGGATGACGTCGCCGCACTGCCGGCCCTGGTACTTGCCCATGTGCGTGAGCAGCGCGAGGCCGTTGCAGTCGCCGACCGAATAGAGCCAGCCGGCGTCGCCCGCGGCGCCCTGGACGCGGAGGCGGTCGTCGACGGGAAGGTACTTCCCGGCGACGTCCCCAAGGCCGACGGTGTCCAGGCCGGCGTCCGCGGTCCGCGGACGCCGGCCGACGGCGACCAGGATCTCGTCGCCCACGAACGTCCGTCCGTCTTCAAGGGTCGCCGTGATGGCGTCGCCGTCGCCCCGCACGGCCGAAACCATCCTCGCGCCCGTCACGACGGTGATCCCCTCGTCCTCGAAGGCCTTGCGAACCTCGTCGCCGGCGAACGGCTCCTCCCGCGAGAGAAGCCGTTCGCTGCCTTCGACCACCGTGACCTCTTCGGAACCGAGCCTCCGGAACGCCTGGGCCAGCTCGGCGCCGATCGGGCCGCCGCCCAGCACGAGGAACCGGCGAGGCACCTCCTTCGCCGAGGTCGCCTCGATGTTCGTCCAGGGTCGCGCCTCCCTCAGGCCCTCGATCGGGGGGACGATGGCGGAGCTTCCGATGGCCAGCACCACCGCCCTGCGGGCCGTAAGGGTCCGGGTGCCGCCGCCGTCCTTCAGTTCGACCTCGACCGCCCGCTCCCCCGCCAGGCGTCCGTGTCCGCGGACGAGCTCGATCCCCTCGCTGTCGAGCCACGGCGTCTGCGTGCGGTCGGATCCGTCGCTCGTCATGTAGTCGCGCTGGGCGAGCGCCTTCTCGGCGTCGATGGGCCCGGTGATCGCCTCCGCCGCGCCGGGCGCCCGGCGAGCGGCCGCGACGATGTCGCCCGGCCTGATCAGCGTCTTGGACGGGATGCAGCCGTAGAAGGAGCACTCGCCTCCCACGAGGCGCTCCTCCACGATCGCCACCGACAGTCCGCCGTCGGCGCACCGGCCGGCGGCATTCTCGCCCGGCGGGCCGGCCCCGACCACGATCACGTCGAATTCGTCAGCCATCTTTACCATTCCCTTCGGCGGCGCCGTTGGAATCCTCCGCTCGCGCCAGCGTACCCCCACCACATCGCGGGCCGCCGCCCGCGATGTGGTGGCGTAAGGTCCGTTCGAACCTGAGGGCGGACGGGGAGGAGACCGAAGACATGCAGCTCGGGATGATCGGCCTCGGCCGGATGGGCGCGAACATGACCCGCCGCCTCATGCGCGGCGGCCACGAGATCGTGGTCTACGACGTCAACGACGCCGCCGTGACCGGGCTGCAGGGCGAGGGCGCCGTCGGTGCGTCGTCGCTGGAGGACTTCGTCTCGAGGCTCGACGCGCCGCGAGCGGCGTGGATCATGGTGCCAGCGGCGTTCGTCCAGGCGACGGTCGACCAACTGGCCGGCCTGCTCTCCGATGGCGACATGATCATCGACGGCGGGAATTCGTACTACCGCGACGACATCGCCCGGTCGACCGCACTTTCCAAGCGGGGCATTCGGTTCGTCGACGTCGGCACCAGCGGCGGGGTGTTCGGTTTGGAGCGTGGCTTCTGTCTCATGATCGGCGGCGAGCGCGAGGCGTTCGACCGCCTCGAGCCGATCTTCGCGACGCTCGCGCCCGGCCTGGAGGGCGCTGCGGCGCGAACGCCCGGCCGGGAGGGCGAGCCGTCCATGGCGGAGAAGGGCTACCTGTACTGCGGCCCGAGCGGCGCAGGGCACTTCGTCAAGATGGTGCACAACGGGATCGAGTACGGCCTGATGGCCGCGTACGCCGAAGGGTTGAACGTGCTCAAGCACGCGAACGTCGGTTTGCGCGGGCAGGAATCGGACGCGGAGACGGCGCCGCTTCGCGAGCCGGAGTTCTATCAGTACGAGTTCGACCTGCCCGAGGTCGCCGAGGTCTGGCGGCGCGGATCCGTGGTCGCGTCGTGGCTGCTGGACCTCACCGCCGCGGCGCTGGCCGAGGATCACACGCTCGAGTCCTTCGGGGGACGGGTGTCGGACTCGGGCGAGGGCCGGTGGACCGTCGTCGCGGCCGTCGAGGAGGGCGTGCCGGTGCACACGTTGTCTGGCGCGCTGTTCGACCGGTTCGAGTCCCGCGCCGAGGCCGAATTCGCGAACAAGGTGTTGTCGGCGATGCGCAAGCAGTTCGGGGGCCACGCCGAGAAGCCGCCCGCCGGCGAGGGTGGATGAGCAGCGGCTACGCGCTCGGGCCCGGCGAGTCGGTTTCCGGCGACGCGGGTGTCAAGGCCGGGAGGGGCACGACCGCGGGCGCCTTCACGCTCATCGAATCTCGAACCAAGGGCGGCGCGCCCACTCATGTCCACCGCAACGAGGACGAGGCCATGTACGTGCTCGAAGGTTCCATCTGGGCGCGGTGCGGAGATGATCGATTCGAACTGGGGCCGCGGTCGTTCGTGTTCCTGCCTCGTGGCGTGCCACACGAATGGGACGTTGTGGGCGATGAGGCGACCGTCCTGATCCTCGCGGCGCCGGCCGGATTGGATGACTTCCTCCATGCGTTCCACGAGAAGGGTGTCGACCGGCGAGCCGTGGCCACCCGGTACGGGATCGAGTTCTTGTAATGATCGGGCCATGGACCGGATGAAGCCGATGGATCCGATCACCGCGACGCCCGAATGGCTGGCGCTCGCGCGACATTTCGAAACGGTCCGCGACCGCCACCTGCGGGACCTCTTCGCCGAGGACCCGCGCCGCGGCGAGACCATGACCCTGGAGGCGGCCGACCTCTTCCTGGACTACTCCAAGCAGCGGATCACGGCCGAGACCGTCCCGTTGCTCGTCGCCGTCGCCGAACGCGCCGGACTCCGCCGCCGGATCGACGCGATGTTCAACGGCGAGAAGATCAACGTGACGGAGGACCGCGCCGTTCTCCACGTCGCGCTGCGAGCCCCCGAGGACGCCGTGATCGAGGTGGACGGCGCGAACGTGGTTCCGGAGGTCCACGCCGTTCTCCGGAAGATGGCGTCGTTCGCCGAGCGGGTCCGCGACGGGTCCTGGACCGGATACACCGGCCGGCGGATCAGGACCGTCATCAACATCGGGATCGGCGGTTCGGACCTCGGACCGGCCATGGCGTACGAGGCGCTGAAGGACTCCAGCCTGCGCGAGATGGATTTCCGATTCGTCTCGAACGTGGACGGAACCGACCTGTTCGAGGCGGTGCACCCACTCGACCCCGCGGAGACGCTGTTCATCGTCTCGTCCAAGACCTTCACCACGCTCGAGACCTTGACGAATGCGCGGACCGCGCGCGGATGGCTGCTGAACTCCTCGCACGGGCTCGGGGACGAGGCCGCGGTCGCGAAGCATTTCGTCGCCGTCTCGACGAACGAATCCGAGGTCAGGAACTTCGGCATCGATCCGGCGAACATGTTCGAGTTCTGGGACTGGGTGGGCGGACGATATTCGATGGATTCCGCGATCGGTCTCTCTCTCATGATCGCGATCGGCAAGAATCACTTCAGAGAGATGCTCGACGGCTTTCACGCCATCGACGAGCATTTCCGGACCGCGCCGCTCGAGCGGAACATGCCCGTGCTCATGGGAATGCTGGGTGTCTGGTACGGCGACCTCTTCGGCGCCGAGACACAGGCGGTCCTGCCCTACTCCCAGCACCTGGTGAGATTTCCCGACTACCTGCAGCAGCTCGAGATGGAGTCGAACGGCAAGCGCGTCCGGCTCGACGGCTCGCCGGTCGAGATGCAGACCGGCCCGACCGTGTGGGGCACGCCGGGCACCAGCGGACAGCACGCCTATTACCAGCTGCTTCACCAAGGGACGAAGCTCATCCCCGCGGATTTCATCGGCTTTCTGGCCCCGTCACACGAAGTCGGGCAGCACCACGACCTGCTGATGGCGAACCTGTTCGCACAGACCGAAGCACTGGCCTTCGGAAGGACGCACGAGGAGGTCGAGGCCGAGGGCGTTCCCGCCTGGCTCGCCCCGCACAAGGAGATGCCGGGGAACCGGCCGACGAACACGATCCTCGCGCCGGCGCTCACGCCGCGGACGCTGGGGGAACTGGTCGCGCTGTACGAGCACCGGGTGTTCACCATGGGCACGATCTGGGGCATCGACTCGTTCGACCAGTGGGGCGTGGAACTCGGCAAGGCGCTCGCCCAACGCATCGTGCCCGAACTGCAGGCGACGGACGAACCGGACCTGCGGCACGATTCGTCGACGAACGCGCTCATCCGACGGTATCGCTCGGCGCGCGAGCGTTAGGTGGGCTCTGTTCGACGGACACTCCCGACGCGATCGAGGCTCCGGTCGAACGATGCGACGAGGCCGACTCGCCAATGCTCCGCTGCAGCCGCTATGTACGCTTCCGCGAAATCGACTCGCGCGTCCTCATAGAGCTCGACGGCTCGAAGGAGAAGCGTGGGGTCGGAAACCACGATTCCCGGGAGCCCGAGCAGCATCCGGATCGCACGGGCTACACGAGCCCTCGGTTGTCGATAGAAGGATTCCAGCACGTACACGACCTCCGCGACGACCACGTCCGTGAGGAGGAGTTCGTGCGCTGCCGACAAGAACGCGGTGGCGGCGGCGCCTTGATCCGGCGGGTCCTGCCTGAGGTGCCTGATGAGGACGTTCGTGTCGAGCAGCGCGCGCATCGTCGTCGCTCAGGTCCGCTTTCCGGCGCGCTTCCGCCAGGTCTCAGCCAGGACATCAGACCACTCCTCGTCGCTCTGCCCCAACGGCAGGGAGACACTTCCAGCCAAGTCGAGGAAGCTTGGGACCTTCGACAGGACGGCCCTGCCGTTGAGGACACGGAAGAGGACACGGTCACCCTTCTGCAAGTCCAGCGCCTCACGGACCTCTTTGGGCAGCGTGATCTGGCCCTTCGACGTGACCGTGGCGAGGACATCCACTGCAAGCCTCCTTACCATCGGGATATCGTAAGGATAGCCACCGACACCACCGAACGAGGCTGGCCGGTTTGCGGTCGCGGCCATCCGACGCGAGCATTTCGCAGACCTGCAGACGACGTCATGGGGAAGGGGCACTGATGATGGATCGCCGTCGGCGACTCACACGGGTCATCGGGCCGGGGCTCGTCGCGCCGTTGATCGTCCTGCTCGCGACGACGGGCGCGGATGCGGGGATCGAGCACGCCGGGAGGCTCGATCGCAGCTTCAGCGCAAACGGCAAGGTGTTCGTCAACATCGGGTCGCCGGGCGATTACGCGAACGCCGTCGCGCTCCAGCGCGACGGCGACATCGTCGTGGCAGGCACGGCGAACACCGGCGTTTCCAACGAGAACTTCGGCCTGGTTCGGTTCCGACCCGACGGAACGAAGGACACCGCGTTCGGCCGAAACGGCAAGGTGCAGACCGACCTTGGCGGCGGGCAGGACGAGGCCTTCGACGTGGCGCTCCAGGCGGACGGGCGGATCATCGTCGTCGGCTGGAACGCCGACGACATGGTCGTGGTCCGGTACCAGAGCGACGGGCGGCTCGACCGTACGTTCGGCTCCCGCGGCGTCGTCACCATCGACATCGGGAGATACGACACGGCGAACGCGGTGGTCGTCGACGCGGAGGGCAGGATCGTCGTGGCCGGCGAGACGTCCGACGGGTCCGTCGGGCGTCCCGTCCTCGCCCGGCTGTTGCCCGACGGGTCGCCCGACCCGACCTTCGGCTCGGGAGGCCTGATGATCGGAGGGGTTCGGAGCCATTCCACCTTCGAGGACGTCGCGCTCCAGACCGACGGGCGGATCATCGTCTCCGAGGTCCGGTTTCCGGGCGTCGACGTCCGCAGGTACCTGCCTGACGGCAGCAAGGACCTGACGTTCGGGACGCATGGCGTGGCGGCCACACCGCTGACACAGACGCAGCACGTCGCGGTCGCGATCCGGCCCGACGGCGACGTCGTCGAAGCCGCCACCGTCCCCGGGCAGGGGGACGACCACGGCGATTTCGCCGTCGCGGCGCTCCGAGCAGACGGGTCGCCGGACGCCTCGTTCGGCACCGGCGGGCTGGCCACGGTCGACTTCGGCGGAAGCCTGGATCAGGCCTACGCCGTCGCGGTGGCGGCCGACGGCTCGGTGGTCGCGGGCGGGGACGCGATCGACGCGTCGCGGCGCGTCTTCGCCCTCGCTCGGCTCCTTCCCGACGGCTCCCCCGACCCGGAGTTCGGCCATGAGGGCCGCACGACGACCGGCGGCGGCGAGCTGGGGTTCGTCCAGGACCTGGCGCTGGATTCGTCCGGACGGGTCGTCGCTGCGGGCGTCGCCTCGCCCCACGGGGACCTCCGTTTCATGGCGCTCCGATTCCTCGGCTGACCCGGCCCGGCCTGCGCTACGCGAAAGGGCGCGTGCGGCTTGACTGAACCGTCGTTCAACGAACACGATTGCCCAACCATGGCCACCTCGGAGACCGGGCACCGAAGCGTCGAGACCGACGTCGTGGTCGTCGGCGCCGGTATCGCGGGGCTCTCGGCCGGGACCAGACTCG
Source organism: Actinomycetota bacterium (assembly GCA_040414485.1). Classification (GTDB taxonomy): domain Bacteria; phylum Actinomycetota; class UBA4738; order UBA4738; family UBA4738; genus JBEDUK01. The sequence goes on along the minus strand of JBEDUK010000052.1, from coordinate 12,526 downwards.
CCGAGCACGGCTTGGACGTGCACGTGCTCGAAGCGCGCGACCGCGTCGGCGGGCGGGTCTTCAACATCGAGTTCGACGGCCAGCCGAACGAGCTGGGCGGCCAGTGGATCGCGCCGTACCAGTCCGCCGCGCACGCCATGCTGGAGGACCTCGGGATCGACCTGTTCGACTCCTACCGAGACGGCGAGCACGTCTTCATCGGCGCCGGCGGACGGGCGCAGCGCTTCGAGGGGGACGCCGAGCCGCTGAGCGGCGACTCGGCCCGCGCCTACGACGAGGCCGTGGAGCGCCTGGACAAGCTCGCCGCCATGCTCGACCCCGAGGCTCCCTGGGATCACCCCGATGCGGCCGAATGGGACGCGGTGCCATTCGAACAATGGCTGCGTACCGACGTCCGCGACGACCTCGCCCGGGATCTGCTCAGGGCGTTCCTGGCCGGAGGGTTCATGACGAAGCCGGCGACTTCGTTCTCCTTGCTCAGCGGGCTGGCCACGGTCGCCGGCGCGGGCAGCGTCGCCAACCTGTTCGAACCGGATCTCTGCCTGCACTCGCGGGTCGTCGGCGGCTCGCAGGTCATCCCGATGAGGCTGGCGGAGCGGCTCGGACACGATCGGGTCCATTTCGGCGCGCCGGCACGAGGGTGTCGATACATCGACGATCACGTGACGGTCGAGGCGGACGGCGTCACCGTCGAGGCCCGCCACGCGATCTTCGCTGTGCCGCCGAACCTCACGGCTCGCATCGCGTGGGATCCACCGCTCCCGCCGTGGCGGATGCGCCTCGAACAGGACATCTCGCAGGGCAGCGTGCTGAAGGTGCTGGCCGTCTACGACGAGCCCTTCTGGCGCGCCGACGGCCTCTCCGGTCAGGCGTTCGCTCCGTACGAATTCGTCAGGGAGCTGTACGACAACACGCCGCCGGCGGGTGCACCGGGTGTGCTGTGCACCTTCGTCGCCGGCGAGCGGTGTGAGGACGCCGAGCGCCTGGATCCGCAGGCGCGCCGCGGGGCGATCCTGGAGGGCATGGCGGCATTCGAGGGACCGAAGGCCCTCCAGCCGGTGGACTACGTCGAACTGAACTGGTCCGCCGAGGAGTGGACGCGGGGCGCGTACGCGGCGACGTTCGCGGTCGGCGGCCTGAGCAGGTTCGGCCCCGACCTCCGGCGGCCGATCGGGCCGATCCACTGGGCGTCGAGCGACCTGGCCGGCGTCGGCCACATGCACATGGAGGGCGCGATCCGGTCGGGGCAGGCGGCGGCCGACGCCGTCCTTGATTCGCGCTCCGGGTAGACCGGATCCGCGCCGGCCGTCACGCCGTGGCGAACCGCTCCACGATCGCCGCCCCGTAGACGTCCTCCCACCGCTCGGCCGGCGCGTCCGCCGTGTAGTCCCGGTCGAGCTGCACCAGCAGGTGGGTCAATTCGCTTCGAACCGGCGCCGCGCCGAGCAGGTCGGGCAGGCGGCTCAGCCGGACCAGCCAGTCCGAGTACCACGTGGCCCAGTCGTCATCGGCCCCGTCGACGATCGCGAACACGACGTGATGGGTCTCCGCGGCCTCGTGCAGCACGTCGGCCACCTCGGCAACTCTGCCGGAACCCTCCTGATCGGTGGTCTCCATCCGCTCCCCCCCTTCAGCGTTCGAACAGTGTGGTGTCCGGATCCAGGTCGTGTCCATCGCCGCCGGGCACGGCGCGCAGGACCAGCACGGCCGCGTCGTCGTGACCCGAGCCGCCGGTGCCCTCGTCCCACCATCGCTCGAGCGCCCCGACGATCTCCCCTGCCGATCGGCACGCCAGCGTCGAGAGCAGCTCGCGCAGCGAGCCCTCCACGTCGGGATGGGACGGCCACTCGATCAGGCCGTCGGTGAACAGCACCAGCGAATCGCCCGGCCGGAGATCCATGGGGACGTCGAACAGCTCGACCTCCTCGGTCACGCCGAGCAGCGTTCCGTTCCGGCCCGCCGCCTCGACGGTGCCCTCACTTCGGATGAGCATCGGCAGCGGATGCCCGGCCGAGCACACGACGATCCGGCCGCCGAGCGCCTGCGGAATCACGCGGACGTCACAAGCCGTGGCGAATCGCTCGTACGCGCCCTGCAGGAGCACCTCGTTCACGACGCGGAGGATCGCGCTCGGCCGCGAGTCGCTCATGCCCGCAACGCGCACCGTCTGGCGGGCCAAGCCCATGACCGCGGCCGCATCCGGCCCGTGCCCGCACACATCGCCGATCACCAGCCCGAGCGAGCCGTCCGGGCGGCGGAAGACGTCGTAGAAGTCGCCGCCGACCTCCATCCCCTCCCGGCCCGGCCGGTACATCGCGGCCAGCTCGAACCCCGCGACCGACGGGAGCGACTCCGGCAGCAGGATCTCCTGCAGGGAACGGGCGACCAGGTCGCGCTCGTGGAACAGCCTGGCGTTGTCGATCCGAACGGCCGCGGGCCGCGCGATGTCGAGCGCGAGCGCGAGATCGGTGGCGTCGTACCGGCGTTCGGGCCTGCATGAGACGAACGTCATGGTGCCCAGGATCCGCCCGTGCGCGGACAGCGGCGCGCACATGAAGGACTCGAAACCCAGTTCGCGCACGATCCGCAGGTGCGCCTCGTCGCGGGTCGTCGCGCGAAGGAAGTCCTCGGGCATCTCGGTGGCGAACTCCGGCACGCCCGTGCGGATGACGCGGGACACCGGATGCATGCCCAGGGTGCGCGGGGCGTAATCCCGCAGAAGGGCGTCCGCCAGTTGCTGCTTCGAGGGATCGGCATGGGCGGCCGCCACGCGCTGAAGCGCGCCCGACGGCTCGAGGACGTCGATGAGGCAGAGGTCCGCCAGTTCCTCCACGACCACGCCGGCCAGCCGCTGGAACACGGCAGGGTAGTCCAGCGACTCGGACAGCAACTCGACGGTCCGGGAAACCACCCGGAGGCGGTCGGAGGCCCGCTCCGCATCGGCGCGCGCGGCGCGTTCGCTCGAGAACAGGGTGGCGTTCTCGATCGCGCGGGCCATGCGGCTCGCCAGTTCGGTCACGAGCTGACGATCGGCGCCGGAGATACGGCGGCCCGCGGTCCACGCCAGGGCGAGCACGCCGACGGTCCTTGCGCCGGCCGCCATCGGCACCGCGAGGCCGGATGACAGGCCGATCTCGGCCACCAGCCCCGCCACCTCAGGGTCGACGACGCCCGGGAGGTCAGACGGGTCGATGCGCTCGATCACCTGGAGCTCGCCCGATCTGAAGGCGCGGAGCACGTGGCTCGATTCGTTCCGCGACGGCTGGTACGCGTGCTCCAGACGCTCGAGCGGCGCGCGCCTGGCCGGATCCACGTGCCGAACCGCCGCGCCCTCGAGCCCACCGTCCCGATCCAGGTAGACGATCGCCGCATCTGCGACGTGCTCGACCGCCAGGCGCGCGACGCGCTCCAACGTCGCGTCGAGGTCGAGCGACCCGCCGAGCAGCCTGCTCGCCTCCGCCAGGATCCGAAGCCTGCCTTCGGCCGCCTGGAGCTCCTCCCTTGCCTCGAGCTGGGCGCCGTGCAACCTGGCGTTGTCGATCGCCGTCGCCGCCCGGCCGGCCAGGTCCTCCACCAGCGCCAGATCCGCGGCCGAGTACCGACGTTCGGTCTCCGAATGGATGAGCGTCACGGCGCCGAGCACCTTCTCGTGGACGGCCAGCGGGACGATGATCACGGACCGCGGAGCCAGGCGCCGGATGATCTCCTGCCGGATCGGATCCGTCGCCTGCGCTTCGAGGGTCTCGGGCGAAAGATCCCGATGAAGCTGCGGCTCGCCCGTCCGGATGACCGAGCCGACGCCGGTCTGGTCGGAGAGCCGGGGAGGGACGCGCTCGCGCATCTCGCGGGCCCACCCGGCCATCGCCTGATCGCGGTGCGCGAGCGCCGCCAACTGGATCCGCCCGTCGTCCGCGAGGATGTCGAGCGCCGCCCAGTCGGCGAACCGTGGCACGGCAAGGTCCGCGACGCGCTCGAGGGTGCGGTCCAGTTCGAGTGAACCGGACAGCGCTTCGCTCGCTTCGGCCAGGAACCGCAGGCGTTCCTGAACCGCGCGCTCCTCATCCTCGAGCCGGACGCGCTCGACGGCCTGAGCGCACTGCAGGGCGAAGACGCGAAGGAACTCGGCATCGTCGGCATCGAACCGGTGATCGTCGCGAAACGACATGGTCACCGCGCCGATCACGTCGCCGCCGGCGGTCAACGGAAGGGCGGCCAGCGCTCCCGGCCCCATCCGCAGCGTCGCCCGCGGGCGACCGTACCGTTCCGCGCGCTCGGCGATCGATCCCAGCAGCACCTGCGTCCGCTCGCGGACGGCCTCCGCCGCCGGCACGGGTGCGGACAAGGGGAACCGAACCCAGGACCGTTCGAACTCTTCGGGGTACCCGGCCGTGGCCAGCAGCGCGAGTTCCGCCTTGTCGGGGTCGAGGAGGAAGATCCCCGTGGCCTTCGCTCCGAGCGCCGGGCCGCCGACGTCGACCACCGCCCTCCCGGTCTCCTCCATGGACCGGCTGGTCGCCAGAGCGCTGGTCACGACCGCGACGGCCGACGAACGGCTGTGCTCCCGCTCGGCACGGGCACGGGCGTTCTGCAGGCGGGTGAGGAGCCAGGACGCGACGCCCGCGGCCACCAGGAACACGCCCGCCAGCGAGATGTCGTCGGCGTTGCGGAAGCCGATCGTGTACAGCGGCGGGATGAAGAAGGCATCGAGCGCGAGCAGGCTGAGGACCGTCGACAGCACGCCGGCCCAGATGCCTGCCAGCAAGGATGCCGCCAGGACGGCCGTCAGGCACAGGGCCGCCGGTACGCCCAGACGGTGGTGCGGAAGGACCAGACTGAGGCCGGTCGCGGCACCGACCGACACGATCGACCACACGCCGACCTTCACCGGGCCGCTCCGCGTCGTCGCGAACAGATTGGCCATGTGCCGGTGTGCGCGTGTGTCGCTCTCCGGCAGAGACCCGCTGATCACCTGATGTCTTGTCGTTTCGCCCATCGCCCGTACCGATCGCGTTGCCGGCGCGTCCGCGCGAGGGTGTACCGCCGCACGGTTCCCACGCCGGCGCTGCCGCAAACTCGCTCTTTGTCCGGCCAGGTCAGCACCTGATCCGGACACTCGTGCGTCTCGGGCGCGACGTTCGATTCGACACAGCCCGGCGCAACGGCTACGATGCGTGCTGTTGCTTCGTCTGATGTCTGACGTCAGACAGGTAGCAGGATACCGGACGAATCCTCGAGAGGGAAATCGAGTCATGGACGAAGCCCCGCAGGTCGGCGAGATATCGGATGCAACAGGCCGGACGGACGACGCGAACGTGGTGAGCCTCGCGTCCCGCCTGAAGGCGAAGCGCGAGGAGCGCGGGATCAGCCAGTCGCAGGCCGCGCGCGAGCTGGATGTGGCCCGGACCGCGTATCGACTCTGGGAGCTCGAAGCCGCCAAGCCCGCGCCGGACCGGTGGCGCCTGGTCGCCCGATGGCTCGGCGTGACGATGAGCACGTTCTTGTTGTCCGAGGGCATGATCAGCGCCGATGAGTCGATGGCGACCGATGCGGCCGACGACCGGTACGCGGTGGCTATGGGCGAGACGGCCGACCTCGCCGGCGAGCACGCGATGGGAACGTTCTTCGAACAGGGCCGAACGATCGTCGCCCGGGCGCTGGAGAAGGGCGTGTTCACCGAGGAAGAGGCCGACCGCTTCGTCGGCTTGCTGGCGCGGATCGAGGACCAGGCCCGATGACAGGCCCGTCACGCTCACGGAACCGGCGCGCACGGCCGGTCCTGCGGTCGAGGGCATGAAGGAGGCACTGCACGTGGAGTACCTCACGGTGGACCGCCCTACGGACCGCACGCTCGTGGTGTCGGGCGAGCTGGACATGGCAAGCGAGACGGTCCTTCGCAGCGCCCTTGCCGAACTGCTCGACAGCGACGGGTCCGTCGAGTTGAACATGGCGGCGGTCACGTTCCTCGACTCATCCGGTACGCGGGTGCTCATCGATGCCGCGATCGCTCTTCGCGATCGCGGCGGGCTGACCGTGACGAGCCCGTCGCCCGCCGTCGTCCGGGTGTTCGAACTGTTCGGAATGCTGCCCGAGAACCCGGCGATCCCGTTCAACGTCCGCTGGGACGGAGCAGCCCCCCCCCCACACGGGCCGGGTGCCGTTCACCGGCTCGACGCTGAGATCAACCGTTCCATCGAGGCGAAGCTGCACGCGCGGACGCTGACGAGCGACGCACGCCGGCTGGTGACATCCGGCCGGGTGCGGAGAGCCCGCGGCAAGGTGGAACGGTTCCCCTGGTAGAAACGACGATCGCCGAGGCGTCGCGCGCCTCGATGATGGGTACGGTCGTTCAGGTGGCACGCCCGAGGCTCGTGGTCGTGGGCGGCTCCGCTGGAGGCGTCGAGGCCCTACTGCAGTTCGTGGGCCAACTCAGCCCCAGGTTCCCTCTGCCGATCGCCGTCGTCATCCATTCGTCGTCGGCGGGCCTCCGCTCGCTGCCCAACATCCTCTCCCGGAGTTCAGAGCTTCGATCCGTGGCAGCGACCGACGGCGAGACCCTGCGACCCGGAACCATCTACGTCGCCGCTTCGGACCACCATCTGCTCATCCGGGGCCACCACGTCCACGTCATCCGAGGGCCGAAGGAGAACGGCCACCGTCCGGCCGTGGACCCGCTGTTCCGCTCTGCGGCCACGTCGTACGGCGGGGGCGCCGTCGGGGTGATCCTGTCCGGAGCGCTCGACGACGGGACGGCGGGCCTGGCGGCCATCGTGTCCCGAGGCGGAACGGCCGTTGTCCAGGATCCGGACGACGCCCTGTTCGCCAGCATGCCCCGGAGCGCCATCACCCACGTCGACGTCCATCACGTCGTGCCCGCCGTGAAGGTGGCCCTGATCCTGGAGACGCTCGTGAACGATGAGGAGAACGGTGAAGGGAAGCCGGCCCCGGAGGCCTCGTCAATGGAGTACGAGATGGAGGTCGTCGAACCGGCCGACGAGCTCCCCGGCGAACCCGAACGCCCGCCCTCCGCGCTCACGTGCCCCGAATGCCAGGGTAGTCTCTGGGAGTTCCGTGAGGGCTCCGCCGTGCACTTCCGGTGCCGCGTCGGCCACGCGTTCTCGCCGGCGACGCTCATGCTCGAGCAGTCCGTGGCGCTCGAAGCGGCCCTATGGGCCGCCGTGCGATCCTTACAGGAGCGAGCGACGTTGTCGGAGCACCTGGCCGGCCAGGCTCGAGCGCGGGGAGGGCACCACACGGCGTCGCGCTTCGACACCAAGGCGGCGGAGGCTCGGGAGCGGTCGGAGATCATCCGGGAGGCGCTGCTCTCGGCGACGGAATCACCGGACGACGGATCGGCGGGCGAGGCGGATGGCGACGAGCGGACGGGGGACATCGAAGAAGCAGGCTGAATCGGAGCGGCCGAGCTCCGCCGCGAGGCGCGCGGGACGTGACGCGCCCCCGCCGGCGCCGACCGGCGCCTTCGACATCGTGGCGATCGCCTCGTCGGCCGGCGGACCGCAGGCGTTGCAGCGCCTCCTGGCGGCGCTGCGTCCACCGTTCCCGGCGGCGATCGTGATCGTTCAGCACCTGGACCCGCGACACAGGAGCCTGATCGCGAGCCTGCTGGACCGGCGGACCGAGCTGGACGTGAAGGAGGCCGCGGACGGCGAGCAGCTGGTCTCCCAGGTGGTCTACGTGGCGCCGCCGAACCGACATCTGCTGGTCAACCCGGACGGCAGCGTCTCGCTCACCCAGACGGAACTGGTGCACTTCCTTCGGCCTTCGGCGGACCTGCTGTTCGAGTCCGTGGCGGCCGCGTACAAGCGCCGGGCGATCGCGGTCGTGCTCACCGGCACCGGGACGGACGGGGCGATGGGCGTGGAGGCCGTGAAGAAGATGGACGGCACGGTTATCGCCCAGGACGAGGAAACCTCGGAGTTCTTCGGGATGCCGTCTGCGGCGATCGCGACCGGGCGTGTAGATTTCGTTCTTCCGCTGGACGAGATCGCGCCGGCGTTGACATTGCTTGTCACGGCAGGTGAAACGGCATGAGCGACACGGTCGAGCCTGAAGTCGAAGACGAGGCATTCGAGGAGCTGCTGCAGTTCGTCAAGCGCAGCAGAGGCTTCGACTTCACTGGCTACAAGCGAGCCAGCCTCAAGCGCCGGGTCCAAAGGCGCATGGAGCACGTCCACATCGACTCGATACCCGAGTACATGGACTTCCTCCAGGTCCACCCGGACGAATACACGGGGCTGTTCAACACGATCCTGATCAACGTCACGAGCTTCTTCCGTGACCCGCCGATCTGGGAGTTCGTCAGGACCGAGGTCGTGCCAGAGCTCGCTTCGCGCAAGCGGTCGGCGCCGATCCGGGCATGGTGCGCGGGCTGCGCGTCCGGCCAGGAGACCTACACGCTCGCGATGCTGATGGCCGAGGGCATGGGCGCCGAGGAGTTCAAGGAACGCGTGAAGATCTACGCCACGGACGTCGACGAAGACGCCCTGGCCCAGGCGCGCGCCGCGACCTTCACCGACAAGGAGGTCGCCGACATCCCGCCGGAACTGCTCGGGCGCTATTTCGAACAAGCCGGTCTGAACCACGCCTTCCGGAAGGACCTCCGGCGCGCCGTGATCTTCGGGCGGCACGACCTGGTGACGGACGCTCCCATCTCCCGCGTCGACCTGATCGTCTGTCGCAACACGCTCATGTACTTCAACGCCGAGACCCAGGGCCGGATCATGGCGCGATTCGACTTCGCGCTGAACCAGGGCGGCTTCCTGTTGCTCGGCAAGGCGGAGATGCTGTTCACTCACCTGAAGGCGTTCGCCCCGCTCGACCTTCGTCGAAGGGTGTTCGTCAAGGCGGGGAACATGAACCCCAGGGATAGGCTGCTGCTCATGCCGACGGGTATCGACGACGACCGTGCCGATGGATCGCCGGTGAACTTCGACGCCGCATTCGACGCCGCGCCGACGGCGCAGCTGGTGGTGGACACCAGCGGCGTGCTGACCATGGCCAACCGCGGCGCGCGCGACCTGTTTCGCATCGACAACAAGGACGTCGGACGGCCGCTTCAGGACCTCGAGCTGTCGTACCGGCCCGTCGAGTTGCGGTCGCTGATCGAACAAGCCCAGTCGGAGGGGCGCGTCGTCAACCTCAAGCATGTCGCGTGGCAGCGCGCGGACCGCCGCCAGTACCTCGACGTCGACGTGTTGCCGCTCTCCGACACGGACCGCCGGCCCGTCGGGGTGAGCATCACATTCACGGACGTCACGCAGTACGCGGCGCTCGAGGAGGACCTCAACAGGTCCAGCCAGGAGCTCGAGACCGCCATGGAGGAGCTGCAGTCCACGAACGAGGAACTCGAGACGACGAACGAGGAGCTGCAGTCCACGAACGAGGAACTGGAGACGACGAACGAGGAGCTGCAGTCCACGAACGAGGAACTGGAGACCATGAACGAGGAGCTCCAGTCCACGAACGAGGAACTGCAGGCCACGAACGACGAGCTGCGGCTGCGAAGCGACGAGCTCGATCGCGTGAACTCGTTCCTCGGCGCCGTGCTCACGAGCGTTCGTGCGGGCGTCGCCGTGTTGGATCGCGACCTTCGGATCCGCGCCTGGAACTCCGAGGCCGAGGATCTGTGGGGTCTGCGTGCGGACGAGGTGACCGGCCAGGCGTTCCTCAGCCTCGACATCGGGCTGCCGGTGCGGGAGTTTCGGGAGGCCCTGTTCGCCGCCCTGGAGGGCGACGGATCGTCGCCGCAGGAGTACGAGGCGACGAACCGCCGGGGACGCTCGATCATCTGCAAGGTCACGTGCAATCCCTTGATCGAGAACGACGGGCCACACGGCGTCATCGTGCTGATGGAGGCCATGGCGGGCGACTAGGCCACAAATCGAACCGACGCATGGAGGTTTGGTGAGCCCCGCTCCCTGGGCACAGTCGAACTGATGTGCCCTCATGGGATCGGTGGCTATGTCCTGGGAAATCGCCCAATCGCTGACAAGGCCCTCCGAGGCCTTCACGGCACGGCACCTGCTGGATCGCGCCGGAGGGACGTTGCCGCCAGCGCGCCTGGATGATGCGCGGCTGATCGTCACCGAACTGGTGACGAACGCGGTGAAGCACGGCGTGGCCGGGGGACCGGTCGGACTCGTCTTGCGCTGGGATGGCCACATCCTGCGCGTGGAGGTGCACTCGCTGGGCACCTTCGCCCGGCCGTTCCGTCCCGGAACCCCCATCGGCATCGCGGCGATCGACCAGACGAGTGGATGGGGATTGCGGCTCGTGGATGCGCTCGCCGACCGCTGGGGAATCCAGGGAGGCGCCGAGACGACCGTGTGGGCCGAGGTCGAAGCAGACGCCGCCGAAGCCGGTGGATCCGTTGGATGGTGACCGGCGGATCGAGGTCGCTCGAGCCAGGATGCTCGAAGCGCTTCTGGAGATCAGCGCTTCGCTGACCCCGGACCTCGATACCGAGCTCATCTCGCTGTCCGCCGGCGACGATGCCGCTTCCGCGACGTTCAGCGTGCGTTCTCGCGTCACCTCGCGGCTCGCGGCCCTGCGTCGCGCGCGTCTGGACATCGTGATCGGCCGCCGAACAGCCACGCGGATGGCCCGTTCCACCGAGCGGCTCCTCGCGGTGGCGCGGAACCGCGATCGTCTTCGGGAGATCGACGCGCGTCAGGAGCCCATCCGCGCCGCGCTGGCGGCCTACCAGGGACTCGTGCTCGAACGCGGTGCCCGTGTGCCGGCCGGCGGCGTGGACGCCTGATCCGTCACCTGGACTGAGGACCGCCGGTCGGTCGGGTGGTCGGCGCGCCGACCAGCAGGCCGTGCATGCCCGACGCGTGGTGGAAACGGCAGAAGAACTGGAACGAAGATCCCCGAGGCAGCGTGAGATGGATGGTCGCGTCCTGCCCCGGTCCGAGCTCCACGTCGATCCCGGCAGCCGGAACGGTGAACGTGTGGTGCAGCCATGAGTCGTTGGAGATCCGGATCGTCACCTCGTGCCCGGGCGCGATGGCCAGTACGCGGGGCACGAACGACTGGCCGCGCATGGTCACGACCGCCTCCCCGCGCGCCGTTTCCGCGTTCGTGGTGGTGGCGACGTCGACCACGGTGAAGGCGACGAGGGCGAGCATCAGCACCACTCCGGCGAGCCCGGCGATCGGTCCGAGCCGGCGCTTCAGCGCCATCGCGACACGTGCGTCTTGGTTCTAGGCACTCCGTATCAGGTCGTACCCAGGTCGGTGCCCACGCTCGCGCTGGAGCGGGCACCGTCGGATCAACGGAGCGCGTCGAACGATGCCGTCGTGACGATCCCTCGTACGGCCCGGGCCAATTCGTCATCCAACGTTACGAATGCGTCGGCTTGGAGCTGCGTGAGCGCGATGTATTCGGCAGCGTAGGTCGAAGCCCATCCGAGACGATCCGCGACCTCCCAGGCCCGGCGCCGGAGGACCGCGTCTCCGAGGAGCCTGATCCGCATGCCGTTGAGGCGGGCGAGCCGCTCCTGCGCGACGTCCGCGGCGAGCTCATCCCGATGGACGGCCTCGTGCATGAGCGAGAGCGCCTGCGAACGCAGCAGCGTCGGCGCGAGCAATTCGTGGGTCTTCGGGACCTGGAAGTCCACGCTCGCCAGGTGGAGCGCTGCGCCGGCGTCGACGACGAATCGTTTCACGCGCGTGCCTCCTTCATCGAGGAAGCAGCCGACTGTAGTGGCGTGGAACGACGGTCACCGAGCGACCGGGACGTTCGCCCCCCAATGATCGGCCGGGCCCCTCCTACCGTGGGGCGTATCGACCGCCTCGCTGGATCCCAGGCAGGAGGTGGAGGAGATGCAGATCGGCGTACTCGGCCGTTCGGCGGCGACAGCGGAATCGGCGGTGCATCGCGCGGGCCGGGCTCGGCGGGAGGTCAGGTCGGAGACGATGGCCGGCGTGCTCCTCAGCCTGGCGGGGATCGGCATGGTCTTGAGCATCATCACGAACGAGGCGCTGTACCCGGCGGCCAGGCACTACAGCACCTTCGGCAGCACGATCAGCGATCTGAGCGGCACCGAGCCCCCCAACAGTTACATGGTGCAGCCGAACCGCCTCATCTTCATCGTGACCATGGCCGTGGCCGGCGCGTTGGTCCTCGCAGCGGCGTACCTCTTATGGCAGATCGAGATCCGACGCCGCTTTCTCGTGGCACTGACCGTCTTCGGTGTCGGACTCGTCGGGATCGCGATCTTCCCGGGGAACGTGGCCACGTACCATCCGATCTTCGCCATGTTGTGCTTCGTGGGGGGCTCGATCGCCGCGATCCTGTCCCGAGCGGTCATCTCCGGACCGGGCCGGTACGTCGCCGTGTGCCTGGGCGCCGTCGCGCTCGTCGCAACGGTCCTCGGGCTGGACGCATTCGCCACCTGGTGGCCGCAGACGACGATCGGCATCGGGGGCATCGAACGGTGGATCGCCTATCCCGTCCTGCTGTGGCTGGTCATGCTGGGCGGCATCCTGATGTCGTCGGGAGCACG
>JBEDUK010000051.1:0-16566 GCA_040414485.1 Actinomycetota bacterium | reverse complement strand
TGGACGCATTCGCCACCTGGTGGCCGCAGACGACGATCGGCATCGGGGGCATCGAACGGTGGATCGCCTATCCCGTCCTGCTGTGGCTGGTCATGCTGGGCGGCATCCTGATGTCGTCGGGAGCACGGCACGGCGACTGATACGGCCGGCTCGGAAGCCGGATACTTCCGGCGTGCGACGCGTGCCAGCGCTCGGGTGGATCGCCGCGATCGGGATCGCTCTGATCGGTTTGGCACTGGCGCGGCTGATCCCGTCGTGTGCGTCCGCCGCACCATCCGGTTGGACCGGTTATGCGCCGCTGTCGGAGGTCGCCAGCCACTGCGACGGACGGAACCTCGTCTGGCTTCGCTGGCTCTCGGCGCTCGGAGGTGTCATCGTCGGCGTTCTGATCTTGGTGGCAGCAGCGCGACGGAGTCGCCGTGAGGGCTCCAAACAGCCGGTGGGCCGATTCGGCGTCGCCGCATTGATCGTCTTCCTGGGATCGGTGCTCCTTGCCCTTCTCATCCCGGCCATGCAATTGGTCGGCATCCGATCGGTCATCTACGGCCCGGGAATCCCGAGCCCAACCGACTACCTGATCCCGATTCGACTGGCCGCGGTCGCGGTCGGGGGTCTTGTGACCATCCTTCTCCTCGCGATCCAGGCGGCCAGGCGACCACGGATCGATCCGGCCGCCGCCTGACGCGGGGTCAATCCTGTAACGAAGCAGCCAACCGGTCCAGAAACGCAACCTGACGAGGCGTTTCCGGGCCCGACCCGGCCTCCGAAACCCTTCTCTCGGCTTCGCGTCGCGAAAGCCCTGCAGCCATGAGGGTGGCGATGGCCGTCAAGCCGGTGCGCCCGACACCTGCTCCGCAGTGGATCAGCACGTGCGCGCCGGTCTTCAGGCTCCCGGCCGTCTGCTCGGCGAGTCGACGGAACGCGCCCTCATCCTCGGGGGCCCCAAAGTCCGGTATGGGGAATTGCGTGAGGCGACACGGAACAGCCCCGGCTTCGATCGCAACGAGATACTCCGGCGACTTGCTCCGAATCTCTTCCGGCGATGCAAGGCACACGATCTCGTCGATGCGATTGCTTCTGATCTGGCGCCAGGCCTCGTCGAGTGATTCGTATCGCCCGGGCATGCTGTGGAGAAAGAGCATCCCATCGGCCACGCCCGTCGTATCCACTCGTCTGAAGCTCAATTCGCTGTCGGGGCGCCGGGATTTGAACCCGGGACCTCCTGCTCCCAAAGCAGGCGCGCTGCCAAGCTGCGCCACGCCCCGTGCGCCCAGGGTATAACGGGCCCATGCCCGGCGGCGAGGAGCTCTCCAACCTCGACAAGCCCTACTGGCCCGACGAAGGCCTGACGAAGGGCGACTTCATCGACTACATCGAGACCGTCACGCCGTGCCTGCTGCCGAACCTCAAGGCGCGGCCGCTCACCGTGATCCGCTTTCCGGACGGCGTCGCCGGGCCGTCGTTCTACCAGAAGGACACGCCGAAGTACGCGCCGGACTGGGTCGACACGATCACGCTCCCCGCGTACAACGCGAAGAAGGACGTTCGATACACCGTCTGCAACAGCGCGCGAACGCTGCGCTGGCTCGCGAACCAGGCCGCCATCGAGCTCCACCCGTGGCTGTCTCGGATCGACCGCCTGGAGCGGCCGACCCACCTCGTCCTGGACATCGATCCCCCCGACGGGCAGTTCGCCCGAGCCGTCGAGGTCGCCTTCGTCGCGCGTGACGCGTTGCAAGGGTTCGGTCTGGACGGCGCGGCAAAGACATCGGGCTCGAAGGGCGTGCACATCTACGTGCCGCTCAACCGGCGGCACACGTTCGAGGAGGTGCGGCTCGCCTCCACCAGGATCGCGGAGCACGCCGTGGCGTCGGCGCCGGACCTCATCACCATCGAGTTCCGCAAGGCCGGCCGGGAAGGGCGCGTCTTCCTCGACACCACGCGGAACGGGCCGGGCGCGCACATCGTTGCCGCCTACTCGCCGCGTGCGAGGCCGGGCGCGCCCGTGTCGTTCCCCGTGCCGTGGAAGGAACTCGAACAGGTGAAGCCGGCCGATTTCACGATCCGGACGGTGCCGGCGCTGCTCAGCGAGCGGGGCGACCTTTGGAATAGCCTGATGCCGAAGGCCCAGACGCTTCCGAAGACGTTGACCGGCAGGAGCTGAAAGAAGAAAGGACCGGGGGGCATGCGCATTCGGCATCTGGTCGGCCTCGCCGCGGCTTGCGCGTTGCTCTCGCTGGGCGCGCAACCCGCGAGCGCGACGAACACGAACGCAGCGACGACGAAGGTCATCTACGGGTTCCCGGGCGACGCGGGCGGCGAGTACCCCGACACCGACCTCGTGGTCGACTCGGCGGGAAGCCTCTACGGAACCACCGTGCTCGGCGGCACCGGCAGCACCGGAACGGTCTTCGTCCTGAAGCGCCACAACGGCGGATGGCAGCACAAGGTGCTGTACAGCTTCACCGGCGGAGCCGACGGTGGCCAGCCTTACGGCGGCGTGACGCTCGACGCGCACGGCCACCTGTTCGGCACCACCGTCGTCGGCGGATCCTTCAGCGGTTGTCCCGAGGACGGCTGCGGCGTCGTCTACGAACTGTCGAAGTCCAGCGGTCAGTGGGTCGAGACGCCGATCCACGACTTCGTCGGCACCGACGGGTCCGGGCCGGGCGCCGGGTTGACGATCGGGCCGAGGGGCGACCTGTTCGGCATGACGCCGACCGGCGGCGCGAACGGGCTCGGCGTGATCTACCGGCTGCATCACCAGCGTGACGGCTCGTGGAAGTTCACGGTGATCCACGACTTCACCGGCGGTGCGGACGGCGCCACCGGGTCGTCGGGGCGGCTCCTGCCGGATGACTCGGGCAACCTGTACGGGGTCGCGACGGTCGGGGGCGCGAACGGAAAGGGCGTGGCGTTCGAACTCTCGCCGAAGCGCTCGGGCGGGTGGAGGCTCACGCCGCTGTACGCGTTCAACGGGCAGCCCGATGCGGGACTCCCCTACGGCGCGCTCAGCTTCGGACCGGACGGAGCCCTGTACGGGACCACGTACTACGACGGGGAGTTCGGCCTTGGGTCCGTCTATCGGCTGGCTCTCGTCGGCGGTGTGTGGACCGAAGAGGTCCTGTACAGCTTCGTGGGCGGCACCGACGGGAGCAGTTCCATCAGCAACGTCCTGTTCGACCAGGCTGGGAACCTCTACGGCACCACGAGCGAGGGCGGCGATCCCACGTGCGGCTGCGGCGTGATCTTCGAGCTGTCACCGGGGCCGGGCGGAACCTGGAGCGAGTCGATCGTCCACAGTTTCGCCGGCGCGCCCGACGGGGCATCCGCCTACAACGGGATGATTGCCGCATCGAACGGCGTGTTCTACGGCGCGACCGTGCATGGCGGCGGTGACGACGAGGGTGCCGTGTACAGGTTCACTCCGTAGCCGCACCGGCGGCCTCAGCCGGTCAGCCGCGGTCGATCGGCGTCAGGAGGGCAGGTCGAAGGCGCCTTCCCCGACGACGCGCACGCCTCCCTCAACGTACACGGCCAGCCCGCCGTCCTCGCGTTCGACGTCCACGATCAGCGTGCTGGGCCGGCGCAGCTCGATGCCCTGCGAAATCGTCAACCTACCTGACGGTATGACGCCGTGATGAACGAGGTAGGCGCCGAGCGGTCCCGCCGCCGATCCGGTGGCCGGGTCCTCGTCGACGCCGGCGACCGGAGCGAACAGGCGCGCCTTCGCCCTGCTTCCCTCTTCGGATGACTCCTCCACCGCGAACAGGTACACGCCGTCGGTGTCCGCGGCTTCCAGCAGCGGGACGAGCGCCGGACGGTCCGCGGACGCGCGGCCGACCGTCGCGGCGTCACGCACCGGCATGTTGAGGTGCCCGAAGCCGGTGGAGACCTTCTGCACCGGAAGGCCCTCGACCAGGTCGCGGTCCGCGTCGAGGCGCACCGACGCGGCCAGCGCGCGCCGGGCTTCCTGGTCGAGCGGTTCGAAGAACTCCGCGTTCGACTGCCGCATCCGGGCGGTCCCGGCGGGGATGTCGACGGACATGGCGAACTCCCCCGCCTCCACGACCTGGGTGAGCGGCGATGGCAGCCGACCCTCGCTCACCAGCACGAACGCGGTGCCGATGCTGGGGTGCCCGGCGAACGGCAGCTCGTGGTCGGGCGTGAAGATACGCATGGCGTAGCGGTCGGGCCCGAACGACGTGACGAACGTCGTCTCGGAGAAGCCGATCTCCCGCGCGACCGCCTGCATGAGGTCGGAGTCCAGGTCCGGGATGGGTTCCGGAACGACGCACAGCTGGTTGCCCGCCAGCGGGCGATCGGTGAAGACGTCGACGAGCCGGAACGGGATGCGCATGACCTCGCCTTGATCCTATCGGCGCCGTCGCGCTCGGTAGACTGTGCTCCGAACTGCGCGGGCGTAGCTCAATGGCAGAGCTCCAGCCTTCCAAGCTGGTAATGAGGGTTCGATTCCCTTCGCCCGCTCCAAACCGTCGCCATCGACGAGCGGCCGGCCGGTTGGAAACCCAGGTCGGGGCGTCAAGTCCCCGAACGCCCCGCACATACCGGACATCGCTCGAATCCGTTGCACAATCCGCCCCGAAAGGGGTGATGGCTCATGCCGCGGATCAACACCGGCGACACCGCCTTCGTCTTGGTGAGCGCCGCGCTCGTGATGATCATGACTCCGGGTCTGGCGTTCTTCTACGGCGGGCTGGTCCGCCGGAAGAACTTCCTCGCCATCATGATGCAGAGCTTCATCTCGATGGGCGTGGTCACCACGATCTGGGTGCTCGTCGGCTACTCGCTCGCGTTCTCCGGCGACACCGGGCGAATCATCGGCAACCTGAACTGGTTCGCGCTGAAGTCCGTCGGTGAGGCGCCGGGCCCGTGGGCGCCGAACATCCCGGCGGGCGCGCACTTCGTCTTCCAGGAGATGTTCGCGATAATCACTCCGGCGCTGATC
This sequence comes from Actinomycetota bacterium, assembly GCA_040414485.1. GTDB lineage: Bacteria > Actinomycetota > UBA4738 > UBA4738 > UBA4738 > JBEDUK01. The sequence goes on along the minus strand of JBEDUK010000051.1, from coordinate 11,597 downwards.
ACCGGCGCGTTCGCCGACCGGGTGCATTTCAAGGCCTATCTGAAGTTCCTGGTCATCTGGAGCCTGATCGTCTACGTGCCGTTGGTGCACTGGGTCTGGGGAGGCGGGTTCCTCCAGCGGTGGGGTGTGCTCGACTTCGCGGGCGGCCTGGTGGTGCACACGAGCGCCGGGTTCGCCGCGCTCGCCTCGGTATGGATCGTGGGGTCCCGCAGGTTCGCCCCCGGCGAGAAGACGCTTCCTCACAACGTCGCATTCGTCGCGCTGGGCACGGCGCTCCTGTGGTTCGGATGGTTCGGCTTCAACGCAGGTTCAGCGCTCGCGGCGAACGGCGTTGCGGCGCAGGCCTTCCTCAACACCGACATCGCCGGGTCGATCGCCATGTGCACGTGGCTGTCGATCACCTGGTGGAAGCACGGCAAGCCGAGCCTGGTCGGCGCCTTCACCGGCGCCGTGGCGGGCCTCGCATGCATCACGCCGTGCGCCGGATTCATCCCGACATGGTCGGCATTCATCGTTGGCCTGCTGGCCGGATCCGTCTGCTATCTGGCCGTGAAGTTCCGGGAGTGGCGCCACTGGGACGACGCGCTCGACGTGTGGGGCGCGCACGGCGTCGGCGGCTTCATGGGGGTCGTGCTCCTGGGCGCCTTCTCGTCGCTCGCCGTCAACTCCGCCGGCGCCGACGGCCTCGTGTTCGGGGGCGTCGCGTTCTTCGGCAAGCAGATCGCCGCCAGCGTGTTGGTCGCCGGTTACGCCCTCGGGATGACCTGGCTCATCCTGAAGGTGCTCGATCGCTTCGAGCCCGTCCGCGTCCCCGACGACCTGGAACTCAAGGGTTTGGACAGCGAGATGGGTGAGGAAGAGGCCTACGTCTTGACGTGACCTGATCCAGGCGGATGAGAGCGTCGCGCGCGCATCGGCGAAATCCCTGATCGAACGCCGGGCCGTGCCACAATCCCGCGACACCGTCCTCGGGAGGGAGGGGGAACGCACGTGCCCGCCATGCTTGCGGCCTTTGGATTCATCTGGTGGCTGCTCATCATCCTGTTCTGGGTGGTCTTCCTGGTCCTGACCATGTCGATCGCCCGCTCGAAGGGCCACAACCCGCTGATCTGGGGGATCCTCGCGATCTTCTTCCCCTTGATCACCGTGATCATCGTGCTGCTCCTTCCCGACAGGACCAGGGTCTAGAGCAGCCGAACCCAGCCATACGGAAAGGGGGCGGCTCCCGTCGACCGGGAGCCGCCCCCTTTCTGTCAGCCGGCGCGTTCCTCTTCGAGGTCCGCCCGCGTGTTGCCAAGCCAGGACCGGTACAGGCGAGCGTATGTGCCGCCCTTGCGGAGCAGTTCGTCGTGCGTTCCGCGTTCCACGATCCGGCCGCGGTCGAAGACCAGGACCGAATCGGCTGCCTCGGCCGTCGAAAGCCTGTGCGCGATGGTCACGGTGGTCCGGCCGGCCGAGAGACGCTCCAGCGCCTCGCCCACCATCCGTTCGGTCTCCGGATCGACCGCGCTCGTCGCCTCGTCCAGGATCAACAGCCCCGGCGAGGCCATCTGCGCCCGTGCCAGCGCGACCAGTTGCCGCTCGCCGACGGACAGGCTCTCGCCGCGTTCGCCGACCGCCGTGTCCAGCCCGTCGGGAATGCTCGCCACCCAGTCGTCCAGCCCGAGCGAACGGAACGAGGAGATCACGTCCTGGTCGGTCGCGCCCTCCCGCCCGTACTTGACGTTGTCGCGGATCGTCGTGTCGAACAGGAACCCGTCCTGCGGAACCATGCGGATCGCGGTGCGCCGCGACGGCGGCGCGACCTGGCGGAGGTCGATCCCGTCGACCACGATGCGGCCGCACGTGGGATCCGCCATCCTGCACAGCAGCTTCGCGAACGTGGTCTTTCCGCACCCGGTCTCGCCGACCACCGCGATGTGCGCTCCGGCCGGGATCTCCACGTCGATCCCGCGCAGCACCAGCCCGCTGCCGTCCTGGTAGCCGAACTCGAGACCTTCGGCCCGGACCTCGAGCGCGCCGGTCGGCAGCGGTATGCCCGGCGCGGGCTCGACCACGTCCACGGGCAGGTCGAGCACGCCCAGCACCTTCCGCCAGCCGGCGATCGCCTGCTGCGTGAAGTCGAACGTCTCGGAGAGCTCCGACAGCGGATTGATGAAGACCGTGATGAGGAACAGGAACGCGACGAGGTCGCCCAGGCTCAGGCCCCACCGCACACCGAAGAGGGCGCCGACCACCACCACGGCGGCCATGGACATGGCGCCGAAGAGGTCGGCGACGGTGAAGATCGTGGCCTGATACCGGTTCCCGTACAGCTCGGCGCGGTAGCGCCGGTGGATCGAATCCTTTACCCGGGCGTTCGTTCGCTCCTCCATGCCGTAGGAGCGGACGACCGCCGCGCCCATCAGGCTCTCGGAGAACTCGGTCAGCATGTCGCCGACGCGCGACCGGACCCGGTCGTAGGCCGCCAGCATCCCCCGCTGCAGGACCCGGAGCACGAGCAGCAGCGGCGCGACGAAGAACAACGCGATGAGCGTCAGCTGCCATGAGTAGAAGAGCATGCCGATGGCCGCGCCGACCATGACGGCGGGGCTGGTGAACCACGACACGGCGCCCCACTCCATGAACTGGCCCAGGATGTCCACGTCGGCGGTCACGCGCGCCACGAAGGCGCCGCGCTTCTCCGCGTTCTGCGCCCCGATCGAGAGTTCGTGGATGTGCTCGAACGTCTTCACGCGCAGCCCGAACAGCGCCGTCTCGCTGGCGCGAACCAGCCGGCGATACGCGCCGCGCGCGGCGAAGTAGAGAACGATGGTCAGGATCCCGACGGCGACCGTCATGGCGATGACGAAGGTCGCGTCGAACCCGTTCGGCCCGTTGATGCCCCTGTCGATGACCTGCTGGATCATGATCGGCAGCAGGACGCGGGCGGCGGCCACCACCAGGGCAAGCGCGAGCGTGTAGCCGAAGCCGGCGCGCAGTTCGGGGCTCTCGCGGACGCCGCGCCGAAGGACCGCGATGGCGCCCTTCGGCTCGTGCGCCGCGGCCGGCTCGGGCGGCGTCTCGAGCGAGTCGGGAACCTGGCCGTCGTAGCCGGCCGGTGGGACGACGTCCTCGCGGCGCGACTCCGGCTCCTGCTTTCCGACGACGCGAAGGAGCGTCCATCGCCGCCCCCGGCCGGTGCGGCCGGGCGAACCCTGATCCTGCTGACGCTCCGGGCGGCTCACGCGGCCCCCCGTTCGTATGCCCGCACCATGGCCTCGTAGTCCGGGTGCGAGAGCAGCTCCTGGTGGGTGCCCTCGGCGACGATCCGGCCGCCGTCCAGGTAGAGCACGCGGTCGGCAAGCGCGATCGTGCTCACGCGGTACGCGACGATCACCAGCGTCGTCGCGAGTTCCTCGCGCAGGCCGTCGAGGATCGCCGCCTCCACGGTCGGGTCCACCGCCGACGTGGCGTCGTCCATGATCATCAGGCGCGGCTTGCGGACCAGCGCCCGCGCGATCGCGATGCGCTGACGCTGGCCACCGGAGAGCGTCACGCCGCGCTCGCCGAGCACGGTGTCGTACCCGGACGGCAGCGACATCACGAAGTCGTGCGCCCTGGCCAGCCGGGTGGCGTCCCGGATCTCCGCGTCGCTCACGTCGAGGCCCAGCGCGATGTTCTCGCGGATGGTCGAGGCGAACAGGAAGCTCTCCTGGAACACCACGGCCACGTCGCGCCGCAGCGAGTCCGCGGCCACGTCACGGAGGTCGACGCCGCCCAACAGGAGCGCGCCCGAATCCGGGTCCATGAGGCGGTCGAGCAGCGTGACCAGCGTGCTCTTCCCGGATCCGGTCGGGCCGACGACGGCCACGGACTCATTCGGCCGGACTTCGAAGGTCAGGCCGTCCAGCACCGGCGTGCCCGCGTCGGGATAGGTGAACGTGACATCTCGCGCGGACACCCCGAGCGCGCCGGCCGGCAGGTCCTGCTCCTTCGACGGCGCCGCCAGCGCGACGGGCTCGTCGAAGACCTCCTGCAACCGGTCCCAGCTCACCACGGCGCGCGGCATGTCCGACAGCAGGAACCCGATCAGCCGCATGGGGAACGCCAGCAGCAGGAACAGCGAGATGAACTGGACCAGGGTGCCCTCGGAGATGGCGCCCGTCGACACCCGCCATGCGCCGACGCCGACCAGGATGACGATGCCGAGGTTCGGGATCGCCTCGAAGGCCGGTTCGAACGCCGCCCGAAGCCAGCCCATCCGGATGCGCTCGTCGCGCAGCCTGGACGCGCGCTCGGACATGCGTTCGACCTCGCTGTGCTCGCGGCCGAGGGTCTTGACGACCAGCGCGCCGTCGATGCTCTCGTGGGCCACGGCGGACACATCGCCGATGCGCTCCTGGGCCCGGCGCGCCGGGTCCTCCACCCTCCGCATGTAGATGCGGTTCAGGATCGTCAGACCGGGCAGCAGGGCGATGCCGATGATCGCCATGAACGGGTCCGTGAGGATGAGGGCGACCAGCGCGAACACGATCAGCATGACCACGGCGCACGAGTACGGGAGCGGATGCAGCATGTCGGTCGCCCCCATCACGTCGGCCTCGGAGTGCGCCATCAGCTCACCGGTGGGGTGCGAGCGGTGGTATGCGAGCGGCAGCTCCTGGTAGCGGTCGACGATTCGGATTCGAAGCGTCGCGCAGACCCGCGCCCAGGTCATGCCGGCGAAGTATCGACGCGTGACGATGCCGCCCGCGCGGATCACGGCCACGGCCATGATCGCGATGGCACCGGCCCAGGCAGTGCCCGCGCTGACCCCGCCGTTGAAGGCCGGCGTCAGCACCTTGTCGGTCACGCGGCCGAGCACCACGGCCGACAGCACGGTCATCAGCGCGTACACCGATGACCCGGCCACCGCGATGGTGAACGGTCCCGGATGCATCCGGATGTACTTGCCGATGAGGCGGAAACCCTGCCGGGTCGCGCTTCGGCGTTCGTTCTTCGTTTCCGTGTCCTGATCAGCGCTCATAGGTGGTCGATCGTGTTGTGCGCCGTGCTCCGTGCGAAGAGGCGCGAATGGTTGTGGGACGTGCTGGAACGAACCTGGAAAGGAGATCCCGGCGGCGGCCAGCCGATCATACGCCTTCAGTGTCCCTTCCCGCTTGACGCCGTTCCGGGCGGAAGTATACTCATCCGCGTTCGAAATATCTCGAACGGATGAGGAGTCCGGTGGCTCAGCGGGTGATGGACCTCACGGGGCGCACGACCCCGTCGGCGGTGCTGATCGAGGCTGGTCCCGTGCCCGAACTCCTGATCAGCCTCTGCGCGTACGCGCTGCCGGCCGACCACGGAACCTTCGAATCCGGACCGGGCTGGATCGAAATGATTCGAACCGATGCCTCCCCGGCCTTCACGGCTGCGCTCGAGCGCGTCGGGCCCTCCAGCGGCAAGGCGTGGGTGAACCTGATCGGCCTGGCGATGGCGACGTCGTCCTGGCGTTCGGTCCCCGACTTCCTGCGCGTCGTCGGCTCGCTCTCCCCCATGGATGCCCGCCTGTATCTCCTGGGCTACCATGTGCCCGCCTATCAGGGCGGGATCAGCCGCGACGTGCTCCGGCGCGCCGCGGAGGGCGACCGGCGCGCGATCGACGTGCTGATCGCGGACTCGTGCTACTTCGGCGGGGAGGCAGGGCGGACGCTCGAGCCCCTCCTTCGGCTCGATCCCGAACAGACGAAGGACCTCATGGTCGAGGTGCTCACACGCTGGCACCGCGAGGTGTTCGCGTCCCGGGAGGAGCAGGCACTGGCGATCCTCGGCCGCGACGCGGACGCGAAGCGGGCCCTGGCGGCCACGGTCGGCGCCGGCGAGTTGATCGAGTCCGCCAGCGGGATCGAGTTCGTCCCGCATCCCGACGTGGCGCGGGTGTATCTCATTCCCCAGATCGCCATGCGTCCCTGGGTGCTCCTGTGCGAGCACGACGACACGCGGCTGTTCTGCTACCCGGTCGCCGACGAGAGCATGGGCGGCGACCCCGATGCGCCGCCGTCCAGGCTGGTGCGCATCCATCGCGCGCTCGGCGACGAGAAGCGCATCCGTCTCCTCAAGGCCGTCGCCGCGTCGAACCCCACGCTGCAGGAGCTGGCCGAACGGTTCGACGTGCCGAAGTCCACGCTGCACCACCACATGGCGATCCTGCGGACGGCGGGCCTGATCAGGGTCCGCTCGGACGACGAGCGCCGTTACAGCGTTCGGTACGACGTGATCCCCGAGGCGTCGAGCCTGTTGGACGCGTACCTGCGTCCCTCCCGCTCGGGCTCGGCGCCCCGAGGGTGACAGGAAGGGGGTTGGTTCGCATGCGGTACACGCTGTTGGGTCGAAGCGGTATGCGGGTGTCCGAACTGGCGCTCGGCACCATGACCTTCGGCGAAGCATGGGGTTGGGGCGCCTCGCCCGAGGTGTCGAGGAAGATCTTCGACGCCTTCGCGGAGGCCGGCGGCAATTTCGTCGACACCGCCTGCAACTACACCGAAGGCCAGAGCGAGGAACTGGTCGGCGAATTCACCGCGGCCGACCGGGATCACTTCGTTCTGGCCACCAAGTACTCGCTCACGTCCCGGCGGGACGATCCGAACGGCGGCGGGAACCACCGGAAGAACCTGGTGCAGACGCTGGAGGCTTCCCTGCGGCGCCTGCGCACGGACCGCGTCGACGTTCTGTACCTGCACATGTGGGACTTCACCACGCCGGTCGAAGAGGTCCTTCGCGCCATGGACGACCTGGTGCGGGCGGGGAAGGTGCTGCACGTGGGGTTCTCGGACACGCCCGCGTGGGTCGTGTCGCAGGCGGTCGCGGTGGCCGACGTCCGCGGGTGGACACGGCCGGTCGCGATCCAGGGGGCGTATTCGATCCTGGATCGCGGCATCGAGCGCGAGGTGCTGCCGATGGCTCAGTCGCTTGGGCTGGCGGCCACGCTCTGGGGCCTGCTGGAAGGCGGGGTGCTGACCGGGAAGTACGACGACGCTTCTTCCGAACCGAGGCGGTATGCGGACGAGCAGGGCGAGCGCGAGCTGGCGGCCGGACGGTTGGTTCGTTCCATCGCATCCGAATTGGGAATCTCACCGGCACAGGTCGCGACGGCGTGGGCCCGACGCCGGGACCGCGGCACGCTCATCCCGATCATCGGCGCGAGGACGGAGGCCCAACTGCGGGACGCGCTCGGCGTGCTCGATGTGTCATTGCCCGACGACGTGATGGGGCGGTTGGACGACGTGCGCCGCCCACCGAGCGAGTTCCCGGGCTCGTTCCTGGCGTCGGATCACGTGCACGGGCTGATCTTCGGCGACACCTACGACCTGATCGATCGTAAACCAGCTTGACGATTCTTCTTCAGAACTGGCCGTACGCGCGGATGATCTCGAACCGGTAGATCAGCCGCTTCTCCTTGACCATGGCGTCCAGATATTCCTCGAGATCCTTGGGCTCGCCGGCCAGGACGCGATAGAGGGCGAGATTTCGCTGCGGCGCGTCGTCGCCGTCGAAGATCGTGACGCGGGTCTCCAGGCCGAGCCATTGCCAGAGGTTCTCCTGGTTCATGACGGCGATCGCGGCCCGGGGATCACGCCGCAGATGCGACGTGCGGAGCCGGTCCCGGGTGCCCGAACTTTCGAGGTGGCCGTCGACGAGGCCGACGCCGACGCGCGCCACGTGGGGCGTGCCGTCCTTCTTCGTGGTGGTCATGAACGCGGCGTGGTTGTGTTCGAGAAACTGACGAACCCTGTCGTCCACGGCGGCTCCCTTTGTCCGATGGGCGAGCGTGTGTGCAACGGCTCGATCGTGGGGAAGCTTCCCACATGCCTGTGCTACGGTTCGGCGGCGATGGCTGAAGGCGGGATCGGATCGATTCGCTCGGCGGCGCAACGCGTCGCCGACCATGCGCGGACGCTCGCGCGCCTGGAGGTGGAGCTCGCCCAGGCCGAGATGCGCCGGAAGGGGGCCAGAGCGGGCGCGGGCATCGCGATGCTCGTCGTCGCCGCGATGCTGGGCTTCATCGCGCTCGAGACGGTCGTTGCGGTGTTGACAGCGGTACTGGCGATCTGGCTTCCGGTGTGGGCTTCCATTCTGATCATGCTCGGCGTGGTGATCGCGGCCGCGGGTGGCATCGCGTTCCTGGGCTCTCGCCAGTTGAAGGCTGCCAGCCCGCTCGCGCCCACGCAGGCGATCGAGCAGGCGAAGAAGATCCCGGAGGCGTTGCGAGGGCCGAAGCCCGCGGCGGCCGAGCCGGTGACGACGGTCGTGGTCGCCCCAGGACTGGCCACCGGGCCGACGATGGGCTCGATGCCTGGCGGCGCCGGAGGAGGCACGACCGGTGGCTCCTGAGACGAGGCCGGCCGGGCCGCCGGCCGGGGTGCCGCCGACGACTCCACCCCCGCCGAAGCCGGCGCGGGCGCCGGCCGAGATCGTTCGGGACATCGAAGCCGAACGCGCGCACCTCGTCGATTCGGTCGATTCGCTGAAGGCCGAGGCTCAGGCTCTCAAGGAGAAGGTGCTCTCGCCCCGCGTCCTCGGAACCGTGGGAGGCGTGGTCGGCGGCTTCATCCTGCTTCGTCTGCTTCGTCGTCGAAGACGCCGTCACTGAGAGATTCGCGCCGCGCGGCCCGTATCCTCGGTCGTGTGTGAGCGCCGGTAGCTCAGGGGACAGAGCGGCTGCCTTCTAAGCAGCGGGTCGCAGGTTCGAATCCTGCCCGGCGCGCTTGGCACGCTCGGATGGCGGCGGCGATGCCGACGCCACGCGGGAGATCAGGGCGCTCAGCCCGGCTGAGAATCCGCGGCTGCCTGCACCAGCGGACCGTGACGGCCCGACTTCGATCGCGAGACGGTGTTCCGTTCCGCCGCATCCGCCGGGCTACGGGAGGGGTCTCCCAGCCGGTGAGAGTCGCGCTCAAGATCGCCTGCGGGCGCTGACGATTGTTGATCAGGTGAAGAACCAGGTGAAGGCGACGTATCGGGGAGTCCGACCGCTCGGGGCTCGCGTTCGCTTGCGCTTCGCGATCGCGACCTGCGCGCTCGTCGTGCTCGCCGTCTTCGGGCCTTCGCCGTCAGCGCTCGCGTCGTCCGCCGGCCCACCGCTCACGGTCTGCAACCTCACGTTCGTCCCGGCCGACGCCCCGACCATTCCTTACCAGATCGGTCACTGCTCACCGGGCAGCACGTTCACGTTCAGCCGCGGCGTGTATCGGATGCAGGAGAAGATCATCCCGAGGGAAGGAGATGTGCTGGAAGGCGCGGGCAGCGGGCCCGACGGGACCCGATTCACGGGCGGCAAGGTCATCACCAGCTGGCGGCGCACGAACGGTATGTGGGTCCACCGCGGCGATGCGCGGAAGGTCGGCGTCATGACCGACCCATGCCAGATCGGCCGCGCGTGTGACTATCAGGACTGGCTCTTCCGGGACGGCGACTGGCTTCAGCGGGTTCTCTCGCCGTGCACATCGCTGCGGTCCGACCAGTTCTGCGTCGACTACAAACAGCGGGAGATCTACATCGGCTCCACACCGCGGACACACCTGTATGAATACACGACGGTCACGCAATTCCTGGTGGGCTTTCGGTTCAACGACGTGACCGCCGAGCACTTCTCCTACGACGAGTTCGCCACGGTGGGTGGAGCGATCCAGGGCGGAGCAGGCTGGTTCGTCAACGACGTCCACGGTCACCACATTCACGCGTGCGGGATCTCCCTCCTCGGCAGCACGGTCCAGGACCCGTCAACCGTCCAGAACAGTACGTTCGACCACAACGGATATCACGGATACTGTGACCATGGAGACGACCCGCAGATCACCAACGACGACTTCTCATACAACAACCAGCTCCATTTCCAGCACGGAACCGGATTGGGACTGTATGGCGCGCTTGGGGGTCTTATCGTTGATAACTACGTCCACGACAACATCGGCGTCGGGATCGAGCTGCAGAAGCGCAACAGCGACCAGGCGACAGAGAGGGTCTTGCTCCAGAGCAACCGTGTGATCCAGAATCAGGGAGGAGGCATCAGGCTCTTCAATGCGTGCAGGAACAAGATCGACACGAACCTTGTCCTGGACAACTTGGGTATTGCGTTCGACATCGACAACTCCCACGACAATCTGATCACGGGGAATACCGTCCGGGTTCCGGTCGATGGCGAGGGTGGGGGCATCCGGATCTACGGGAGCAAGAGCCAGCCGGGCAGCTCCAACTGTGGCTCGTTCGACGATGCAACGAACAACACGGTGTCCTTCAACGACATCACGATGGGTACCGTGGCCGACCACGGCAACTTCGGAAACATCAACGGTACGGTCAACGCGGGCGGCAAGGTCGTCAACGAGGCGTTCGTGGGCAACGTTTACCACCTGCCGAACGGCGACTGCTCCGTGAGGAACTGGAAATGGTGGGACGATGCGAACCAGAAGCAATGGACGATCGACTTCGCCACCTGGCAGAACACGTTCCTCCTGGACCTGCCCCCGGACGGCCTCTGCGGCCGATAGCGCGCCATTGGCAGCCCGTAGGCATCCGGCGCGACGAGCGCCATCTGGAGTGAACGTTCCCAGGGGATAGGCCGCGATCGTCGAGATCGCGCGAGTGCGTCGGCTAGGTCGAAACGGTGGAGTCCTCTCGCCGGTCGGCATTCCTCCCGGCGCTTCGCGAATGTCGAGGCGCGACTTGCCCGCGGGCCGGCCGTGATGCAGGATCGCTCGCGTGGGAGGCAACCAGTCCTCCAGTGGTGGCCTCAGCGGGCCAACGCCCGACACACCGACCGGGCGAGCCGTCCGCGAACCGTCCCTTCTCGACGCGCTCATTCCGCTCATCGCGCTCGCGCTGCTCATCGGCGGATCGTTGGCCCTGTTCGGCCTCGATGCGCTCGACGGCCCGATCCAGGTGGCATTGCTGATGAGCGTCGTGGTCGCCGGGCTCGTCGCGGTCAAGAACGGGCACACCTGGGAGGAGATCGAACGCGCCGGGCAGAGTGCCCTGACGTCGATCACGAGCGCGATCTTCATTCTGCTCGCCGTCGGAGCCCTGATCGGGGTGTGGAACCTGTCGGGCACCATCCCGACGCTCGTGTACTACGGGATCAAGATCCTGTCGCCCAGCTGGTACTACGCGGCCACCGCGATCATCTGTGGCGCGGTCGCGCTGAGCATCGGCAGTTCGTGGACCACCGCCGGGACGATCGGCGTCGGGCTGGTGGGGGTCGCGACGATGCTCGGCGTCTCACCCGCGATCACCGCCGGCGCCGTGATCTCCGGCGCCTACCTCGGGGACAAGGCGTCCCCACTGTCGGAGACGACGATCCTGACCTCGCAGATGGTCGGGGTGAACGTCCACGAGCACATCAAGCGCCAGATCTGGACCTCGTTCCCCGCCTTCGCGATCGCGCTGGTGATCTTCTTCATTGTGGGCTTCGCCAGAGGACCGACCGTGGAGCCTCCGGTCCCCCACACCATCGAGCTGGCATCGCTCGGGCACATCTATCACATCACGCCCCTGAATCTGTTGCCGATGGTGCTCCTCGCGGTTCTTTCGCTTCGAAAGGTACCGGCGGCGTTCGCGCTCATCGTCGCGGCGCTCTT
>JBEDUK010000050.1:0-30972 GCA_040414485.1 Actinomycetota bacterium | reverse complement strand
CGCCGCCATCCGCGAGCTGATCCCCGACCTGGAGATCGTCGAGGTGGCGGGCCACGACTGGACGCGCGACGAGTTCTCGCGGGGGACGTGGGCCGCGCACCGCCCCGGCCAGATCAGCCGCTACCTGGCCGAGCTGCAGCGGCCGGAGGGGAGGGTGGTCCTCGCCGGAGCCGACATCGCGGACGGCTGGTCGGGGTTCATCGACGGCGCGATCGAGAGCGGACTCTCGGCCGCACGCGTGATAGGAAACATCTTGAACGGGAGCGTCTGAGGAGAGGAGGAGCCGTGGGCGACACCGAGACCCTGGGGTACGAGGGCGACATCAAGCCGTTGTTCCGCGAAAGCGACCGCAAGCGCATGGAGTTCGCGTTCGACCTGTGGAGCTACGAGGACGTGAAGGACAACGCCCAGCTCATCCTCGAGCGCCTCTCGGACGGCGACATGCCGTGTGACGGTGCGTGGCCCGACACCCAGGTGGACCTCTTCAAGCGCTGGGTCGAGTCCGGCACGCCTGCCTGAGGCCGTTCTCGGGCGACATACATGTCGTCTGGACGAGTCCAGCGGGCCATGATCGAACAGGATGCGTCACGGCTCGCGGCCCGCGCTCATGATGAGAAAAAGACCGAAAACCAACCCTGGCCCGCCCACCACCAGCAAAGGCGCTATCCGCTGAAGAGTGCTGGGTGAGCCATCGTACGGGTTAGGGTCGATACCCCTTTTGAACGTCAGGATCGCGAAGTAGATCGCGGCTCCGACGAGAACCGCCACCACAGCTGCCGCAATGACCACCCCGACAACAGCCCGCAAACGAGTCTGTGTCGTATCCATGTCCCGCCGCTGATTCATGCACAGACGCGCCCGCCGCTTCCCGGCCTTGCGAAGGACACCGCACCATCGTGATGAGTTCGGGTAACACCAGCGAAAGTTGGCATGGCCCTTGCCGCTCTGAGCCGCGACGATGGCCCAGCGGTGACTATCGACCCAACTCCGATGGGACCTTGGGGACTGGCATCATTCCCGAGCAAGTCGCATCCTGTCCGGATGGACTGGATCACGATCGTCGTGGCGGTGGTGCTGGGCCTCATCGTGTTCATGCTGATCTGGCAGACGTCGCCTGCCATCCGCAAGGTTGAGTACCGACAGGGTGTCGGGTGGTACTTCGCGTGGAGTGATGCAACGGAGACGAACCGCGCTCCCTCGTATGCGGGGCAGGAACACATTGCTCCGGTTCCGAGACGATTCATCGGTCTGTGGACCATCGCTGGAGGGTTGCTGCTGGCGGCCGTCCCGCTGTTCTGGCTGGTCCTTACCGCGCCCGTCCTTGCGGTCATCTCGGGACTCTGCGGCGTCGTCTTCCTCGGCAAGGCGCTGTTCGCCATTCGGCGAAACCGACTCACGGCCGAGTACGAAGCGATCGGCGACGCAGCCACGGAGCGCTTCGAAGCTACGAAGCGGGCCTAACGCCGATCAAACCGTAATCCCACGGGGCGACCGGCGACGCGGTCACGGTGGCTCGATCTGGCGCCGGCTCTTCGAACCAACGGCAGGATCATCTCCATCGCCACCCGCCTTCCATGAAGCAATGTGGGATCCGCGCCGGACATGCGTGCCCGGAGCGGCGCTAACCGTACCGAGAAAGCGCGGTCTGGGCTGACCGGACCCAAACGGCGAACTCCGCAAACGTCTCGAATCCCAGACGCGCGTACAAGGAACGCGCGTCAGGGCTGGGTTGAAGCACGGCCGGCAGGTCCGGAGCGCACAGCAGGGCCGCGCGCGTGAGCGCGGCTCCGATGCCGCGACGGCGCATGGCCGGGATGACCGCGACACTGAAGACGCCGACCGCGTCGTCGGTCACGTACGCCATCGCGGTGCCGACCGACCTGCCGGAGCCGACCAGCGCAAGGAGCACATGCATCCGCTGGTCGTCGAGGAGCGACGGCCCGTAGAACGTCCGCGGCGGCGTGCCCGTCGACTCGAATCCGAGATTGTGGGTCGCTTCGAATTCGTCCAAGAGCGATTCGTCAGTCACCCTGACGATCTCCACCCCTGACACGACCGGATCCAGCGGCTTCGGCGGGCGAACCATCCATTCCTGGGGCGAATCGCGGACGAACCCGTGCGCGGCGAGATCCAACGCTGACCACGAATCGCAGACGTCGAGGCGTCCAGGGATCGTCGCCAGCGACCTCATCAGCTCGGTAGCCCGTTCGGGGAGCGCCGACCGTTCGGGAGGTTCCCCCAGCGTGATGGCATCGAAGTAGATGACGGGCGGGGTCCTCCGGACGGCCCAGAGCCAGGACTGCGACCGGCTCGGGACGCCGACCGATGCCGTGCAGGCCTCGTGCCACCCCGCCAGACACGCGGCGGCAGCGGAGGCTTCCGTCACGCGGGCTCGAGCGCGTCGCTACGCGACCGCGGCGCGGATGTCGTCAGTCAGGTCGCCGTACTTCGCGAGCGTCTCCGCCCGTTCGGCCTTGAACCGGGTCACGAACGCCGCGTACTCGTCCATGCGTCCGAGGCGCTCGTAGAGCGCGCGAGGCTGCAGCAACTCGGGGTCGTCGATCCCCGGGACCTCGGAGGCGACCTCGTAGCCGAAGTCCGCGTCGTCGTCCCACTTGATCGTCTGCTCGGCGATGGCCTTCACGATGGCCGACGAGTGCGGGATCTTGACCTTCTTCGACCGGTCGTCGTCGGCCTTGCCGCCGACCCGCCCCGTGTTCATCAGGTAGACCTCGATGGGGTGCGTGTCCAGCAGTTTCAGGAAGCGGTTGCCCTGCAGGCCGTGACGGAGCGGGAAGAACGGGTTCGTCCCCGGAACCCGCAGGAACTTGCCCTCCTCGGCCTTGCCGCCCGCGCTGGTGCCGGTGGTCTCTCCGAGCATGAAGTACGCGGCCGCCTGCGTCTGCGTCAGGCGCGCGACCGCCGGGATGATGTTCTCGTTCCAGTTCAGGATCAGCAGGTAGTCGACGTTGCCGATGTTGCGCGCGTCCGCGAACCGGTCCAGATCGTGCAGCGAGAACACGGCGCGGCCGTTCTTCGTGTAGGACTCCTCGAAGAAGTTCGCGACGCCGTTCTCGTCCTGGTAGACGTTCTCCAGGTACGAGCCGGGCTTGCACACCGCGTTGTAGATGTTCGGCTCGAAGTCCGGGTCCAGCGAGAAGGTCTTCGCGAAGCAGCCGTCCTCGCTCGCGTAGGCCTTGCCCCCGGGCATCAGCGCGACGAAGTCGTCCTGCACCGGGAGCGAGTCGTTCTGCGTGGTGAAGGTCGTGGTGGTCTTGCCCGTCCCGGACAGCCCGATGATCATGAAGACCTTCTCGTCGCCGTTGACCGGGATGACCTTCAGCCCCGCGTGCAACGCAAGCCCGCCGCGGTCGTAGACGATCTTGTTCCACATCCGGAGGCCGCCCTTCTTCGATTCGCCGAAATAGTCGGACCCCATCACGCGGGTGACGCCGGCGTCCAGGTCGACGGCGATGCAGCGCTCGTCGGGATAACCGGGCACCAGGAGGTTCGGCGTGTAGATGACCTGCACCTCTGGCTCCGTTGACGTGGCTTCCGACGAGCCGCTGTCGTAGTAGAGCTTCTGCTGCATGCCGGCGATGTTCGAATTCGCCTTCTCGATCGTGAGCCGGGCGCGAGTGCGGAAGTCGGGCACGTTGCCGATGTAGCCGTCCACCCGGACCATCTCCTGGGCGGCGATGTAGTCCTCCTGCATCTTCGACAGCCGCGCGTACTCCTCGCGCGAGATGGTCTTGCCGTCGGTGATCGAACGGTCGTCGGTCACGATGAACGTCGAAGCGGTGCTCCGCGACGTGACCTTCGTCTGGACGTTCACGTTCCCGAACGCCGTGATCCGCGCGGTCGGCATCTCCTCGGTGAAGGCGCGGAGATCCTCCGGCGAGGGATTGGAGTGGATCGTGGCCTCGGACATTCGTCGACTCCCGTTTGGCGGAAAAGGGCTGATGACGGGCGATTGTAGACGACGCCCGTGCGGCGACTTCGGGACCTTCGACGGGAGCGGACGTGGCCGGATGGCATGCTGACGGCGTGAACGAGGACGAACTTGTGGCGACGATCCGCCGCCTGGTGGCATCCGACGCCCCGGGGGTGACGAAGGGGATCGGCGACGACGCCGCCGTGGTTCGGGTCGGCGATCGCGAGGTCCTGCTCACCACGGACATGCTGGTCGAAGGGGTGGACTTCGACCGGGAGATCGCCTCCGCGCGCGACATCGGATACCGGGCGATGGCGGCGAACCTCAGCGACATCGCGGCGATGGGCGGGAGCCCTCGGTTCGGCCTGGTGGCACTGGGAATGCCGGCCGGAACCGAGGCGCGATTCGTGGTGGAGCTGTTCGGTGGTCTGCGCGAGGCGGCGGACGAGCATGCCACGGCGATCGTGGGAGGCGATCTGTCCTCTTCGGATGGCGTGGTGATCTCGATCACCCTGACCGGCGAGTCCCCGCCGGGCGGCGCCGTGCTGCGGACCGGAGCCCGGCCCGGCGACCGCGTCGTCGTGACCGGCCGCCTCGGCGCGGGCGCCGGCGGCTTTCGGCTCCTCCGCGAGGGACCACGAATGCTCGCGTCGGCGCGCGCCGACGAGTGGGGGGACGAGCTGGTCCAGGCGTTTCTCCGGCCGGTCGCTCGCGTCGGCGAAGGTCAGACGCTGGCCAGATCCGGAGCCACAGCGATGATGGACGTGTCCGACGGGCTGGCCCGGGATCTGCCCCGGTTGACGGCGGCGAGCGGGGTCGGCGCCGTGATCTGGCTCGATGCGGTCCCGGTGGCGCCCGGCCTGCATGCGCTGGCGTCTGCGGTGGGCGTCGATCCGCTGCGGTTGGCGCTCGGCGGTGGCGAGGACTTCGAACTCCTGGCCGCGCTGCCACCGGACCATGTGGACGACGCGACAGTGACGCTGGCCGAGCGGTTCGGGACGGCGCTGACCGTGATCGGCGAGTTCCGTTCGGAGCCGGGGGTTGCGGCGGCCTCGGCGCGGGGGGCGGCAGACGAGTCGCCGCTGGAGCCGGCCGGCTGGGATCACTTCGCCCGGTGAGAGCATGACGGCCGTGTCGACCGACCATGTCACCGATGTCCCTCGCGCGCTGACGATCGCGGGGTCCGATTCCGGCGGAGGGGCGGGCATCCAGGCGGACCTGAAGACGTTCGCCGCGCTCGGCGTCTGGGGCATGAGCGCCGTGACCTCGATCACCGTGCAGACCACGACGGGCGTGACGGGCGTCGCGGACGTTCCGGCGGAGGTGGTCGGCGAGCAGATCCGAGCCGTGCTGGGCGACATCGGCGCGGATGCCGCGAAGACGGGCATGCTCTCGACGGCTGAGATCATCGAGCAGGTCGCGGCGGCCATCTCGGCGAATCCGGTCCCGACGGTCGTGGTCGACCCGGTGTTCATGTCGAAGCACGGCGCGGCTTTGCTAAGGCCGGACGCGATCGATGCGATGCGCGCCCTGATCCTGCCGGTGGCCACCCTGGTCACGCCGAACCTCCCCGAGGCAGCAGGGCTGGCTTCGCTGGACCGGGTTCAATCGCGCGACGACATGCGCCGCGCGGCGGACGTGATCCTCGCGCTCGGGGCGGGCGCCGTGCTCGTCAAGGGCGGGCACCTCGAGGGCGATCGGGCTGCCGACCTGTTCGTTCGCCGTTCAGAGGGAGCGGCGGAATGGCTGGAGGCCGATCGCATAGATACGCCGCACACGCACGGCACAGGGTGCACGCTGTCGGCGGCCATCGCGGCCTACGCGGCGCGCGGCGAGCCGCTTCGAGAGGCGGTGACCCATGGAAAGGCGTTTGTCACCGAGGCGATCCGTCACGGCCTGGCGATCGGGAAGGGGATCGGCCCGGTCAATCCGGGGTGGCAAGCGATGACAGGCGGAACGGCGGGGAATCGCTGAAGGGGTGGGAGCAGGTCAGCCGGCGCGGACGACGCGCCCGGCCTTGATGCACTTCGCGCACGCGTTCACGTGCCTGTGCGAGCCGTTGACCAGCGCGCGGACGCGCTGAATGTTCGGGTTCCAGCGCCGGTTCGCCCGCTTGTGCGAGAACGAAACCTTCTTGCCGAACCCAGGCGTCTTGCCACAGATGTCACAGACGGCTGCCATGAGTCCAATGATGCTACCAGCCGATTGCGTGGACGCAGTCGCTCAGGCGCCGGTGGACAGCTTCTCCAATGCCGCCCGGATCTTGGAGATCGTGATGTCGCCGGCCTGGAAGTAGACCTGCTTGCCGTGCGCGTCGAACAGGATCGTGACCGGCTGGGCCGCATAGCCCATGCCGTTGCGGACGTCCGCGTGGGGATCGGAGACGCTGGGGAACGACCAGCGGTTCTTCGCGATGAAGGCCTTTGCGAGCGGCGCGACGTCGTTCACATCCAACCCGACGAACTGGACCTTGCCTGCGTAGGACCCCGCGAGCGACTCGATGGCCGGCGCCTCGCGCACGCACGGCCCGCAGACGGAGTTCCAGACGTTCAGGAGCACGGGCCGGCCCCTGCTCGCCTCGGCCGCCAGCAGGCCCTTGAACTGGGCAAGGGTGACCGCCGGAAGGGCCGAAGGGCTCGTCGGGAGGGTCACGGTGGTGCCCGAAGTGCCGGCTCCACCCGACGAGCATGCTGCCGCCGCGCCGGACAGCAGCACGACGGCGGTCAGGAGCCCGAAGATCGAACGTCTCGTTGCGTCGCCCATCACCAGCAGAGGGTACGCGCGGCCGAGCCATTGGGTTGGGCCACCGATGTCCGAATCGGTACCGCGAGGGGCCGTCGTCGGCGGTTAGTATACTTCGAACATGCCCCTCTACCTGCGGTTTTAGGCGCTCGTGCCGGGGGAGGCAGCGGCTCGGCGCGCCATCATGTCGGACGCTCGGCTGCTTCGCGTCGCGATGGCGCTGTACCAGGAAGCCCTGAGCGTCCATCGCGACGAACTCGATTCGCTGAACGTCTTCCCCGTTCCGGACGGGGACACCGGGACGAACCTGCTGTTCACGCAGCGCGCCGTCACCGCAGCGCTCAGCCTGCTGAATCCGGCCGAAGAGGACGAGGTCGCCGCGGTGCGGGAGGTGGTCGAGGCGGCAGCGCTCCGCGCGGCTCGCGGCAACTCCGGGGTGATCCTGGCGGCCGTGCTTCGAGCCCTGTGCGATTCGCTTCCGGCGCCGTCCGAGCGGCTTGCCGGGTGGGTGCTCGCGGAGGCGTTCGATGCAGCCTCTCAGGCCGCGTGGCGGGCCGTGGTCGATCCGAAGGAGGGCACCGCGCTGACGGTGCTTCGCGAAGCCGCCGCCGGGGCACGCCGAGCAGCGGCCGGTGCGGCCGATGATGCCGCAGCCGTCTCCCGCGAGGCGCTCGCGGCCGCTGCTCAGGCGCTGGCGGAGACGCGGCATCAGCGGCCGGAACTGGAGCGCGCAGGCGTCGTCGATGCCGGCGCGCTCGGCCTCGTCCTGCTCATCGACTGCATCCGCGCGGCCGTCGTCGGAGATGGGCCCTCGATCCCGGTCGGTCCTTACGGGCCTGTCGGTCGGCCTGGAGCCGACGGACCTTCACGCCTTTCCGAGGACGGCGCGTTCGAGGTGCAGTTCATCGTGCACGCGGACGAGGAGTCGATCGAGCGCCTTCGTCGCGATCTGGTCGCCGGCGGCACGTCGCTGGCGATCTCCGGGGAGCGGGGCACCTACGCAGTGCACGTGCACACCGACGACCCCGAGCGCGCGCTGGCGGCCGGCGCCGCCGCCGGAGCGGTCGAGGATCGCGCCGTTCGGCCCTTCGACGCGCGGCCCGAGGAACCTTCCGGGGGATCCGTCCCTGCGGGTCAGGTCCGAACCGGCCTCGTGGCGGTCGCAGACGGCGCGGGGCTGGAGCGGGTGTTCAGATCGCTCGGCGCCGTGGTGGTGGCCGGCGGCCCGGGTCGCAACCCACCGGTCGCCGTGCTGCAGTCCGCGCTGACGGCTGCCGGAGCGGAGGGCGCGATCCTGCTGCCGAACCACCCGACCGTCGTGCCGGCAGCCCGGGCCGCCGCGGAATCCGGGGAGCGGTCCGCGGTCGTCGTCGACGCCCGTTCGATACCGGCCGGCCTGGCCGCCGCCGCGGCATACCGAGCCGACGCGACGGTCGGCCAGAACGCCCGGGAGATGTCCGCCGCGGGAGCGGCCGTGCGCGCCGGCGAGGTCGGCATCGCCGCGGTCGCCGTCGACACCGCCGCGGGACCGGTCCGCCCGGGAGACTGGTTCGCCGCGGTCGGCGAGACGGTCGTGGAGATCGGGGACGAACCCGCGCCCGTCGCGGTGCGTCTGGTCGAACGGCTCATCGGCCGCGCCGAGGCGGAACTGATCACGGTCGTCCTCGGCGAAGGCGCCGCGGCGCCGGAGGTGGACAACGTCTGCGAGGCCCTCCGAGAGGCCGGGCCCGGCCTTCGCGTCGATGTGATCGTCGGCGGGCAGCCCCATCACCGCTACCTGATCGGCGTCGAGTGACGCTCACGCTCGAATCGCCGATCTCCGCCATCGACGGCCGTCTGGCGGCTCGGAAGACCAGACAGAAGGCCGACCAGCCGCAGGCGAAGGACGTCCTGGATGCCATGGGCGTCAGCACGGTCGGGCAGTTGCTCCGGCACTATCCCCGCCGATACATCGACCGGTCGCTGACCGTCCCGATCCGGAGCGTGAAGATCAACCAGCAGGTCACCGTGATCGGGCGGGTGGCCGGCGTGGACCGCCGCAAGACCCGCCACAACAAGTGGATGGTGACCGTCCGCGTCTACGACGGAACCGGCTACCTCCATCTGCCCTTCTTCAACCAGCCCTGGATCGCGGATCGCTACCGCCAGGGGATGGAGGTGGCCGTCTCCGGCGTCGCGCAGTTCTTCGCTTCCAAACTCCAGCTCGCGCAGCCCGAGGTCGAGATCCTTCGCAGCGACGACATGGATACCGTGCACACGGGCCGCATCACGCCGGTCCATCCCGCCGCCGACGGCATCACCACCAGAACCATCCGCGAGCTCGTCTACAGGGCGCTCGACGGCCTGCCGCCACTGGCGGACCCACTCCCCAAGGACGCACTCCAGGGCGAGAACCTGCTCGACGAGGACCGCGCCGTCCGCTGGATCCACTTCCCCGAGGACGAAGCCGCGCTTTCGTCGGCCCGCGAGCGCCTCAAGTTCGACGAGCTCTTCACCCTCGAACTCGGCGTCGCCTACCGAAAGCGCCGCCTCGAACGCACCTCGAAGGGAGTCGTCCACGACGGGGATGAGCTCGTGACCCGGTTCGTCGCGGCCCTTCCATACGCGCTCACCGGTGGACAGCAGGTGGCCATCGGCGAGGTTTCGAACGATATGGCCGCGCCGAGGCCGATGAACCGCCTGCTCCAGGGAGACGTCGGATCCGGCAAGACCGTCGTCGCGCTCGCAGCGGCCCTCCAAGCGATCGGCTCCGGCCACCAGGCAACGATCATGGCCCCGACCGAAGTGCTTGCCGCCCAGCACGTTCGAACGACCGAAGCCCTGCTCGCGCCGCTGGGAATCGTCAACGTAGCTGACGAATCGACCGCACCCACGCCGAGGCGCACACAGGCGATCGACGGTCAAACCGATCTGTTCGCAAACGGGACCGACACGGCCGGGGGAGGTGCTCCGCCGGCGCCTCCGGGCGCTCCGCGCCCGGAGGCTGGAATGCCGGCTCCGCACCTCCCCAGGCCGATCCGCGCGGCGTTCCTGGCGGCGTCGGTTACGGGCAAGGAGCGACAGGCCGTTCTGTCGGGGGTGGCGCACGGGTCGGTCGACCTTGTGATCGGAACACATGCCCTCGTGCAGGAAGGAGTCGAGTTCGCCGACCTGTCGCTCGCCGTGATCGATGAGCAGCATCGGTTCGGCGTGCACCAGCGGCTCACGCTGAAGGAGAAGGGCGCGCACCCGGACGTGCTGATCATGACCGCCACGCCGATCCCTCGGACGCTGGCGCTCACGTACTACGGCGACCTCGACGTCAGCGTGCTGGACGAGCTGCCGGCCGGACGTCAACCCATCGAGACGCGGATCGTGCAGTCAGCCGCGCAGCGCCGCGAGGCATACGACCTGGTTCGGGAGCAGGTCGGCGAGGGCCGGCAGGCGTTCGTGGTGTGCGCGGCGATCGACGAGGGCAACAAGGTCGCCGTTCGGGCTGCCGAGGCCGAGGCGGAGCGGCTTCGAACCGACGTCTTCCCGGACCTCAGGATCGAACTGCTGCACGGACGGATGCGGCCCGCGGAGAAGGAACGGACCATGGAGTCCTTCCGCGCAGGCGAAGCCGACGTGCTGATCGCCACGACGGTCATCGAGGTGGGCGTCGACATCCCGAACGCGACGGTCATGCTGGTCGAGAACGCCGAACGGTTCGGGCTGGCGCAGTTGCACCAGCTGCGGGGCCGCATCGGGCGAGGCGCGCACCGCTCGTACTGCGTGCTGTTCGACGAGAGCGGGCCGGACAACGAAGAAGCGCATGAACGCCTCGCCGCCATGGAGGAGACGACGGACGGGTTCGCGCTGGCGGACGTCGACCTGAGGCTTCGGGGCGAGGGGACGCTGTTCGACGTGAAGCAATCGGGGATGCCCGATCTGAGACTGGCGCGGCTGGCCGAGGACGCCGACCTCGTCCGACGGGCCAGGGCCAGGGCATTCGCGGTCATCGACGCCGACCCGCAGCTCGACCGTCATCCCGAGCTCGAGGCGCTGCTTCGGCACACCTTCTCGGGAGACGCGATCGAATGGCTGTTCCACTCCTGAAAGACGGGCCTCGGTGCGTGTGATCGCGGGGACGGCCAAGGGCCTCCGGCTGGCATCGGTCCCCGACGGCACGCGTCCGCTGTCGGATCGCGCGCGGGAAGGGCTCTTCTCGAGCCTGGGCACCGAAGTGGTCGATGCCCGCGTCCTGGACCTCTTCGCCGGCACCGGCGCGGTCGGGATCGAAGCGCTCTCGCGGGGAGCCGCGCACGCGACCTTCGTCGACGCCGCGCCGAGGGCGATTGCCGTCATCCGTGAGAATCTTCGGCGCACGGGCCTCGCCGAGAAGGCCGCGGTCGTTCGATCGGACGCCCGCCGGAGCCTTGCGTCACACGCCGGCGCGTTCGACCTGGTCTTCCTCGATCCGCCGTACGCCATCGCGCCCGATGACCTGGATGCGACGCTGGCCGCGATCGGCCCCGCGGCGGCCGAGGGGGCCCTGGTGGTCATCACCCGCCCGGCCAAGGGTTACACGCCTGTCATTCCGGTAGACTGGGCGCCTGACCGGCGGCTTTCGTACGGCGACGCGCTCATTCTCGCGTTTCGCACCTAACGGCCGCGCTGCGACGCGATCACAACGGAGGGCAGATGGGGCTCGCGGCCCTGTGTCCCGGGACATTCGATCCCGTTACCAACGGACATCTCGACATCATCAAGCGGGCATCGGCGATCTTCGACCCGCTGATCGTTGCCGTGCTGGAGAACCCGGCCAAGTCGCCCCTGTTTCCGCTGGAGGACCGCGTGGGCATGCTCAAGGAGGCCGTCGGCGACCTCGCATCGATCGAGGTGGCCACCTTCGACGGGCTGCTGGTGGACTACGCGAAGGGTCGCGACACGGCGCTCGTCGTCAAGGGCATCCGCGCCGCGAGCGACTTCGACTACGAACTGACCATGGCGCAGATGAACCGGCACATCGGCGGATTGGAGACGGTGTTCGTCCCGACCAACCCAACGTGGTCCTACATCTCGTCGTCCCTGATCAAGGAGGTCGTCCGGTTCGGCGGAGACGTCTCCGGCCTGGTTCCGCCGGGGGTGGCGGACCGGTTGCGGGACGCGCTGACCGCCTGAGGCGGACGAAGGAGCACCGATGGACATTCTTGCCCACCTGCAACAGATCGAGGACATCGTCCAGGAGGCGAAGTCCGTCCCGCTGTCGGCGAGCGTCCTGGTCAACCGCGAGGAGCTGCTGGAGATCCTCGAGGCGGCGCGCAACGAGCTGCCCGAGGAGATCAAGCAGGCCCGCTGGATCGTCCGCGACCGCGAGGAGCTGCTGACGAAGGCCCGGCGCGACGCTGAGGCCGTCATCGAGAAGGCGCAGGCCGAACGCCAATGGATCGTCTCCGAGACGGAGGTGGCACGCTCCGCGCGGGAGGAGGGCGAGCGGATCATGGCCGACGCCGAGGAGCGGTCGCGCCAGATGCGCCTGGAGGCCGAGGACTACGTCGACGCCAAGCTCGCCCAGTACGAGATCGCGCTTGACCGGACCCGCCTCGAGCTGGAGCGGTCCATCGAGCAGGTCCAGCGCGGCCGCGAGCGCCTGCGAGGCGGCACCGTCGCCGAGGAGGAGTTCGGCGTGGCCACGGGCCAGGAAGGCGAGCTCTACGACGACCAGGATCGCGGCGTCGGGAGCGGGCGATGACGATCGCGGTCGACGTCCGCGACCTGGTCGGTCACCCGGGCTCTTCCCGGGCCGTCCACGTCGAGGAGCCGATCGACGGCCTTCGAACCGAGCTCTCGCAGGTGGCCGGCCAGACCCCGGTCGACGCTGATCTGCTGCTCGAAAGCGTCGTCGAGGGGATCCTGGCTTCGGGCGAGGTGGCCGGCACGTACGTCGAGACCTGCGCGCGGTGCCTCACGCCGGTGGAACGGCCGTTCCGGCTTCGCGTGCAGGAACTGTTCGCGCCCGGTGCGGCACCGGACGACCCTGACGAATACCCGCTCACGCAGGGAGAGATCGACCTCGAGCCGCTGATCAGGGATGCCGTGCTCCTGGCCATGCCGTACTCGCCGCTGTGCAAGCCCGACTGCCTCGGGATCTGCGAGCGCTGCGGCGGCAACCGGAACTTCGGCGAATGCACGTGCATGCCGGAGACCGACGGGCGATGGGCGCCCCTGTCGACGATCGAGTTTCCGGGCGACGCGAACGGCGATCAGGGCTGATCACAGACTCCACAAGGAACGAGGAAGGATTCGAGATGGCGACACCGAAGCGCAAGACCAGCAAGTCGAAGAGCCGCTCGCGGGCGGCGAGCTGGAAGGCCCAGGTTCCCACCTACTCGGAGTGCCCGCAGTGCCGGCAGCCCAAGCTGCCGCACCGGGTGTGCGGGAACTGCGGGTACTACGCGGGTCGCGAGGTGATCGAGGTCGAATAGGCCTGGACCGCGAGGCACCGGGGGACTGCGGCGGACGCGGTGAGCGAGCGAGCGGAGGGCGTCTCGGTGGCGGATGAGGCCGCCGGCCGGGCTGGCGCGCGCGACGCGGACGTCGAGGCCGCGCTCGAGGTCCGGTTCAATGACCCCGGGCTGCTCGGGCTGGCCCTCACCCACACGTCGTACGCGGTGGAGCAGGAGCGGGCGGCCGACGCGCCGGCTCCGACCAACCAGCGCCTGGAGTTCCTGGGCGATGCCGTCCTCGCGCTGGTGGTGGCCGACCTCGCCTATCGGTCGTTCCCAAACCTGGCCGAAGGCGAGCTCGCGCGGCTCCGCTCGGCCACCGTGAATCAGGCGGTGCTGGCCGCGGTGGCGCGAGATCTGGGGATCGGCGACCACCTTCGCCTGGGCCGCGGTGAGACCCAGTCCGGCGGCAAGGACAAGGAGAACATCCTGGCCGACGCCATGGAGGCCATCCTGGGAGCCGTCTATCTCGACCAGGGCATCGGCGGCGCGTTCACCCTGATCGAGCGCCTCTTCTGGCCGTGGATGCGGGCCTACGTCCGGGGCGGCGGCGCGCGCGACTACAAGGGCATGCTCCAGGAATTGACGGCCGCGCTCGGGCGCGGCGTCCCCCGGTACATCGTCCAGGGCTCGGGCCCCGCACACCAGCCGCGCTTCACGGCCCGGGTGATCGTGGAGGGCGAGGAGCTGGGATTCGGTTCCGGCAAGACGAAGAAGGAGGCCGAGCAGCAGGCCGCCCGGCAGGCGCACGAGCACCTCGCGGCCGGCGAGCCGCAGCCGGCCGGTCCGCAGGGGGAGGCGTCGTAGCCATGGAGCTCCCCGAGGTCGAGATCATGCGCCGCGACCTGGAGAAGGACGTCGTCGGGCGCCGCATCAAGTCGGTGGACGTGCGGCCCCAGCGCAACGCCATGCGCGTGATCCGGCGGCACCCCAAGCGGAAGGACTTCGCCGACCGGCTGGAGGGCAAGAAGATCACGAAGGTCGATCGCCGCGGGAAGTTCCTGATGATGCACCTGGAGGGCGGCGATGTGCTCGTCGTGCACTTCGGCATGTCGGGCCAGTTCGCGCGATCCACGAAGCGCGTCGCGCCCACCCAGCACACCCACGTGGTCATCGAGTTCACCCAGGGCGGCGACCTCCGGTACGTGGATCCCAGAACGTTCGGGCAGCTGTTCGTGACCAGCGCGGACGACGCCGGATCGGTCAAGGAACTCGACCACATCGGTCCCGACGCGCTCTCGTTCGGCGAGGTGTTCGTGGCCGAGCCCTCGGAACTGAACGATATGGACGAGTTCGCCCACATCGGCATCGACCCGCTGGAGGACACCATGCCCTGGCAGTTCTTCCGCGAGGAGCTGTCCAGGCGGCACGCCAAGCTCAAGGCGCTGCTCATGGACCAGGGGTTCGTGTCGGGCCTGGGCAACATCTACTCGGACGAGGTGCTGTTCTCCGCCGGTCTGCGCTACGACCACATGTCGGACGAGCTGTCCTCGCAGGAGGTGCGCCGGCTGTACCGCGCCCTGCGCGAGGTCCTGCAGGACGCCATCCGGTTCCGGGGGACCACGCTCGACGATGAGGCGTACGTGGACCTGTTCGGCAAGCCGGGCGAGTTCCAGAACGAGTTGAAAGTCTACGGCCGCAAGGGCCTTCCGTGTCGCCGCTGCCGAACGCCGATCGAGACCACGAAGTTCCAGGGGCGCTCCACGTACTACTGCCCCAAGTGCCAGAGCTGACCGGACCGGTCGAAGGGAAGGCAGCCGGTACTCTGGCTGCGGTGGTGAAACGCGTGCGTGTCGTCGTCGGCGGCCGGGTGCAGGCCGTCGGCTACCGCTGGGCCTGCCGCGACGAGGCCCGCCGCAGGGCCGTCGGCGGGTACGTCCGGAACCTGCCCGACGGACGCGTCGAGGCGGCGTTCGAGGGGCCCGCCGACCAGGTTGAGGCCATGGTCGAATGGTGCCGGCGCGGGCCCAGCTGGGCGGACGTCACCTCGATGGAGACCGAAGAGGAACCGCCAGCCGGCGACGCCAAGTTCGTGATCCAGGATTGATGTGACGCCGCCCGGGGCTGGGGAAGTCGGCGGCGAAAGTCCGGATTCGGTCCGCGCCCCTGGGTAGCATCCGGGGCGACGTGTTCCTTCGCTCTCTCACCCTGCGTGGATTCAAGTCGTTCGCCGATCGCACGGTGCTGGAATTCGCGCCGGGCGTCTCGGTGATCGTCGGGCCCAACGGGTCCGGCAAGTCGAACATCGCCGACGCCATCTCGTGGGTCCTCGGCGAGCAGGGCGTCCGCGCGCTCCGCGGCTCGCAGATGGCCGACGTCATCTTCGCCGGCAGCCCTGCGCGCGCCGGGCTCGGCATGGCCGAGGTGACGCTGGTCATCGACAACTCGGCGGGACTGATCAAGGTGCCGGCGAGCGAGATCGAGATCAGCCGTTCGATCCTTCGATCCGGCGAGAGCGAGTACCGGCTGGGCGGCCGCCCCTGCCGATTGATCGACATCCAGGAGATGCTCTCCGACGCCGGTCTCGGCCGCGCGCAGCACGCCGTGGTCGGCCAGGGACAGCTCGAAGACGTGCTGAGCGCCCGGCCGGAGGAGCGGCGCCAGTTCATCGAGGAAGCGGCCGGAATCGCCAAGCACCGCCGGCGCCGGGAGCGCGCCGAACGGCGGCTCACCGGCATGGAGGGCGACCTCAAGCGCGTTCAGGACCTGGTCGCTGAGCTGCGGCGCCAGCTCAAGCCGCTCGAGAAGCAGGCCGAACTCGCCGCGCGTCACGAGGAGCTCACGGCCGAGGCCGCGTCGCTGTCGGTGCGGATCGCTGCCGCGCGACTCCGGGAGCTGCTGGCCGAACGGGACCGGCGGCGACCCGATTGGGAGCGCGCGGAGCAGGACGAATCCACCACGAAGTCCCGTATGGCCGAGCTCGACGTTCAGATCGCCTCGCTGGAGCAGGAGCGGGCCGAGGCAGAGGCCGACGAGGCGCTGGCGGGGGAGGAGCATGCGGCGCTGCAGGCAGCCAAGTCCGCGCTGGAGTCGGAGGTTCGAACCGCGATCCGGTGGGAGGCCTCTGCGCGCGAGCGGCTGAGCGCCGCCACGGGAAACGCGGGCCGGCTGTTCGGCCTGGAGGATGAGCTTCGGCTCACCGAAGCCGCGCTCGCGGACGCCACCGAGGCGTTCGGCTCCCGGGGGTCGGCGCTCGCATCCGCGGAGGAGGACTACCGCGGACAGGAGCGCGGCCGCCGCGAGCTGGAGGAGCGGCACCGGACGGCCGGCGCCGAGGCGGCGGCGCGCAGCGCGCAGGCGGAGACGCTGCAGCAGTCGCTGGCGACCGCCGAGGCGGAACGCGCCCGGCTGGGCGGCGTGCTCGGAGAGATCGGCATCGGCCTTGCGCGGGAGACAGAACGGGGCGAGCGCCTCGGCGAGGAGGTCGAACGGCTCGACGCGCAGTCCGAGCCCTTGTCGGCCGGTGCGGCCGGCCTGGCCGACGAGGTGGCGGCGCTGTCCCGCGAGCTGGCGGGCTTGGAAGCGACCGAGCGCGAACTGACCTCCCGGCGTGAGGCCCTGGAGGCGCGGGCGGCAGAGTTGGCGGAATCGCCGGGGTCGGCCTTCGCGAAGCGGCGTGCCGGGCGCCCCATGGGGCTCCTTACGGAACTGATCGAGTCGCCCAGGCCCTACGAGCCCGCCCTCCGCGGCGCGCTGGGCGCCTTCGCCGACGCGGTCGTGTACGAGTCGATGGACGACGTCCTGGCGGAGGTCCCGGCAGCCGACGGCGGGCCGGGCCTGCTTCTGGCTGTCGCGGGCGTCGCGGGCGGCCCCGAGGCGCGGCCGTCCATCGGGGGCGAGCGAAGCCTGCTCCACCTGGTGAAGGTCGACCCGCGGGCTCGCGGCCTGGCCGCCTCGCTTCTCGCGGAGCACTACCTGGTGTCCAACCTGGCCGAGGCGCAGGCGAAGCGCCGCGTCCACCCGTCCGCGAACTTCGTCACCGAGGCGGGCGTGGTCGTCGGGCCGGGATGGGTGCGCACGCCGATGCGAACGGGCGCCGGCGTGGAGAGCCTCCGGCGGGAGATCGGCGGGGTTGAGCGGGAGCTGGCGTCGGTGCACCGCCGGCTCCGTGAGGGACGGGTCCGCCTCGAGGATCTGGAGGCGCGGCATCGGCAGGTTCGATCCGAGGTCGAGGATCTGGACCGGCGCATCGGCGCAGCGGTCGAGGAGATGTCGAGGAGTGCCACCGAATGCGCGGCGCTCCGGCGCCAGGAGGAGCTCGTCACCGAGCGCCTGAATGGCGCGGTCGCCAGCGTGACGGCGACCCGGGCGCGGCTCACCGCGCTGGAGGGTGGCGTCGCCAAGGCGTCGGATCCGCTGCCGGACCTGCCGCCGCGGCCGGAGCCTCCCGTGGCGCTTCGCGTCGAGGTGGAGTCGCTTCGACGGGAGCGCGGGCGCCTGGAGGCCGCCGTCACCCGGATGCGGCGGCAGATCGAGGAGATCCGATCGGAGGATCCCGAGTCGCTTCGCGAGACGCTCGGGCGGGCCGAAGCGGACCGCGCGGCGGTCGAGGACCGCCTGCGCGAGGCGTCGGCGGCGCTGGACGCGGTTCTCGAGGGCTACCGGGCGGCGACGATTCGGGCGCGCCAGGCCAGGGCGTCGCACGCGGACACGAACCGCGCGTGGCGCGAAGTGGCCGAGCGCATGGAGCGCCTTCGAACGGAGCACGAGACCCTCAATCGGGCCCGCGCCGAGATGGAGAGCCGGATCGCCGACGCCGAACGGACCCTTCGCGACGGCCACGGCGTGGAGCCGGCCGACGCGACGGGGGCGCTCGAGCCGGAGGACTCCGTCGAAGCGCTCCAGCGCCGCGCGGACCTCGTGGCACGCCGGCTGGCCCTTCTGGGCCGGGTGAACCTCCTGGCGTCCGGCGAGCTCGAGGAGCTTCGTGAGCGCCATGCCTTCCTGGTCCGGGAGCTCGACGACATCAAGGCCGCACGAAGCGACCTCGAGGACGTGATCCAGGACGTCGACCGGCAGATGCGTGAGATGTTCGTGGCGGCGTTCGACGACGTCGCACGCGAGTTCGCGCAGCTCTTCGCCATGCTGTTCCCCGGCGGCGAGGGCCGCCTGGTCCTCACCGATCCCGGCGATCCACTGTCGGCGGGCGTCGAGGTCGAAGCCAGGCCCGGCCGCAAGCGCGTCCGGCGTCTCTCGCTGCTCTCCGGCGGGGAACGCTCGTTGGCGGCGCTCGCGTTCCTGGTGGCGATCTTCCGGGCGCGGCCGAGCCCGTTCTACCTGCTGGACGAGGTGGAAGCGGCCCTCGACGACGTGAACCTGCACCGGTTCCTCGATGTCATCGCCGCGCTCGCCCTGGAGTCGCAGGTCCTGGTGGTCACGCACCAGAAGCGCACCATGGAGATGGCCGACGCGCTGTACGGCGTGACCATGGGCGGAGACGGCACGTCGAAGGTCATCGCGCAGCGGCTGCAACGCTCGCCCGGCGGGAACGACGACGACCCGAACGGCTCCGCAGTCGAAGCCGGCGAGGATCCGCCGCGGATCGAGCCGGACGCTCGACCGCGCGCCAGGGTCTGACGTCGAAGCCCGGCACTGCGGGGCCAGCGCCGGTCCGCGATAGGCTGGCCCCTCGGTTCCAGCCGTCCCACCCGAAGGAGAGCCCTGTTCGATGCTGGTCCTGATCATCGTGGCCGTCGTGGTCCTGGCGCTGTTGATCGCCTCGGCGTTCGTCGTGGTCCGCCGCCGGCCGATGAAGCGCGAGGAGCCGGGTGGGACGCTGCCGTTCGGCCGCGCAAGCACTCCACCCTCTGCGCAGCCGAAGCCGGCGCCGGCACCCGCGTCGAAGCCGGCGCCACCCGCGGTCGCGCCGCCCGCCGGGCGGGGCCTCGGGGACCGCATCCGGGCGCTGTTCGGCGGGGGGGTCGACGAGGACACCTGGCGCGCGCTCGAGGACGCGCTCATCAGGGCCGACGTCGGCCCGAAAGGCGCCGCCGACGTGGTGGCGAGGGTCCGCCAGGCCTACCGGCCGCCCGCCGATCCCGTGGACGTCGTCGCCGCGCAGATCGCGTCGATCTTCGCCAGCGATCCCGGCTGGGAGCCGCCCACGATTCCGCACCCTCCCGCCGTGGTGATGGTGGTGGGCGTGAACGGGACTGGCAAGACCACGAGCATCGGTAAGATCGCCGGGCTCCTGGGCCGGGAGGGCCGGTCCGTTGCGCTGGCGGCGAGCGACACGTTCCGGGCGGCCGCCGGCGAGCAACTCGACACGTGGGCGACGCGCTCCGGCGCGTACCTGGTCGCCCAAGGCCGCGGCGCGGACCCGGGCGCCGTGGCGTTCGACGGCTACAAGGCGGCCGAGGCCCGCGGCACCGACGTCCTGATCATCGATACCGCGGGCCGGCTCCACACCAAGACACCGCTCATGGAGGAGCTGAAGAAGGTCGGGCGTGTCCTTGAGAAGGCTGCCGGCAGGCCGCCGGACGAGGTGCTCCTGGTGCTCGACGCCACCACCGGTCAGAACGGCATCGCCCAGGCCCGAGCCTTCGCGGACGCCGTGCACGTCAGCGGCGTGGTGCTGACCAAGATGGACGGGAGCGCCCGGGGCGGCATCGTGCTCGCCGTCCGCGAGGAGCTCGGCGTGCCGGTCGTGCTCATCGGGACCGGCGAAGCGATGCAGGACATCGCTCCCTTCGACGCGCAGACCTTCGCGCGCGGCCTCGTGTCCTGACCCGCGACCCACGGGATCCGCGCCTTCCGACGTTCAAGCCCGCCCTCGCACGCGCCGATGTCACCCGTTGACGGACGGGTTGATCTTGGAACAGGGAAGACGAGGAGCGGTGATGAGCGACGAGGCATTCGACATGGTCGTTCCGGCGCACGCCGGCACGAACGGGCAGGGAGCCGGTGGCGGTGACGATCACCTCAAGCGGTTCCTCGACGAGACCCTCGAGTCCGTCCTCCGCTCCGCGCAGGATTCGGCCACCCAGCTCATCGACCGCGCGCGAGAGGCGGCGGAGGCAGAGGCCGCCTTGAGCCGGCAGATGCGCGAGCAGGCGCAGCAGGAAGCGCACCGGATGGCCGCATGGCGGGCCGAAGTCGAGCCTCTGGTCGAGGCCGTGAACGAGAAGGCACGGGTCATCCAGACGTGCGTCCGGGAGGCTCCGCAGCGAGTCGCTGAGGCGCTGGCGCCGGTCACGGCCGCCCTGGCCGATGTGGACGGGGTGCTCGGGCGGCTCACCGCCGCGCTGGCGGACCGCGCCGGCAATCCGACCGGACCGATGGGTCCGGGTGGACCAGGATCCGGGGGACCCGGCGGACTGCCGTTCGAGGCGAACGGCGCCGGCGCCGGCCCTGCCGAACCAGAGCACGCGCCGACTGCGGCGCCGTCGTTCGGCACGCTCGGCGACGTCGTGGGTCAGGAACCCGTGCCGAGCGCGTCGGCGGAGGAGCCGGGCGAGGCGCCGGCGCCCATGCAGTTGCACGCCGTCCCGACGGAACAGGCCGGGCCCACGTCCGAGCCCGCGTCCGAGCCCGCATCCGACTCCGCGGATCCGGCCAACGACACGTCGTCGCGCTGGGTCGACTGGCCGGGTGACGCCGCACCGGCTCCGGCCGAAGCGGCCGCGACGGCCGACGGCGGCCAGGAGCAGGCGCCGACCAGCGAGTGGGCAGAGGACGCGGCATCGCACGACGAGGACGACGCGGCCCTTCGGTCGGCCACGACCCAGCTGCGCCGCGCGGTCACCGACATCGACTGGCGGGACCTCCCGAGCGCATCGAACGGCTGAGCCCGCACCGGGTCGGCAGTTCCTGACCTGGTCTGATCGGAACTCACCCATCCGGGGGCTGCTCCGGCGGCTTCCCGACGCCGTGTCGTAGCCTGTCGTTCCATGTTCGACACGCTCACGGACCGGCTGAACGGGACCTTCCGTCGGCTCAAGTCGCGCGGGAAACTGCATCCGAAGCAGGTCGACAACGCGCTGCAGGACATCCGAACGGCGCTGCTCGAGGCGGACGTTTCGCTCGACGTGGTCGACGACTTCCTCAGCCGCGTGCGCACCCGCGCGGTGTCGGACGAGGTGATGCGCTCGCTCACCCCGGCCCAGCAGGTGATCAAGGTCGTGCGCGACGAACTCCAGGCCACCATGGGCGGCGAGCACACGCCGTTCACGCTTCCCGGCGCGAACCCGGTCGTGATCATGATGGCCGGCGTCCAGGGCTCCGGGAAGACGACGCACTCGGCGAAGCTGGCGCTGCACCTCAAGGAGAAGGGCCGGCACCCCCTGCTGGTCGCCGCCGACCTTCAGCGGCCTGCGGCGATCGAGCAACTGTTCACATTGGGCCGCGAGATCGGCGTCCCCGTGACCTCGGAGGGCAACCGGCCGGAGAAGGTGGCGCGCAACGCCGTGAAGCAGGCGAACCGCGAAGGGCGCAACGTCGTCATCGTGGACACGGCCGGGCGCCTCCACGTCGACCCGGACATGATGCGCGAGGCTCGCCGGGTCCGCGACGTGCTGAACCCTCACTTCGTGCTCATGGCCTGCGATGCCATGACCGGGCAGGACGCCGTGCTCCAGGCGCGGGCCTTCATGCACGAGGTGGACCTCAACGGCTTCGTGCTGACGAAGCTGGACGGCGACTCCCGTGGCGGCGCGGCGCTGTCGATCACCCACGAAACCGGCCGGCCGATCTACTTCGCGGGAACCGGCGAGAAGCTCGCGGCGCTCGAGCCCTTCTATCCGGACCGGATGGCCTCCCGGATCCTCGGCATGGGCGACGTCCTGACGCTGATCGACAAGGCGCAGAAGGAGATGGACCAGGAGAAGGCCCGCGAGGCGGCGGAGAAGATGGCCGCCGCGCAGTTCACGCTCGAGGACTTCCTGGTCCAGATGCAGGAGGTCAAGAAGCTCGGGCCGCTGCAGGACGTCCTGTCGATGCTCCCGGGCATCCCCGGCGCGAAGAACCAGCTGAAGGATCTGGAAGTGGACGACGGCGAACTGGCCCGCACCGAGGCCATGATCTATTCGATGACGCCGGAGGAGCGCCGCAACCCCGCTATCATCAACGGCAGCCGCCGCCTGCGGATCGCGCGCGGATCCGGTTCCACAACGCACGAGGTCAACGATCTGTTGAAGCAGTTCGCGCAGGCGCGGAAGATGATGCGAACCATGATGGCGATGGCCGGAGGACCAGGCGGCCGTCGTCTTCGGATGCCCGGAGGCATGCCGGCCGGCGTGGCGCCGCGCCCCGGCAAGCGGCGTTAGCGCCGAGCCGGCCGGGTCGTCCGCGACGCGCCAAACGAAGAGAGGATTCGATGGTCAAGATCAGGCTGAAGCGCATGGGGGCCACCAAGCGGCCCTTCTACCGCGTGGTGGTGGCGGACTCCCGCAGCCCTCGCGACGGTCGGTTCATCGAACAGATCGGCAAGTACCACCCCATGGAGGACCCGTCGCTGATCGAGATCGACGGCGACCGCGCCCTCTACTGGCTCTCCAACGGCGCGCAGCCGACCGAGCAGGTCCGCAACCTGCTCAAGATCCAGGGCGTCTGGGAACGCTTCGAATCCTCCCGGCCCGCGGCCTCGAAGGGTTCGGGTGCGAAGGGCTCCAAGCCCGCGAAGGACGCGCCGGCCCCGCAAGCGGCCAAGGCGACCGCCGGCTAGCGGCGCGGTCGGGCTCCGCACAGCACACCTCCGCCCATGAAGGAGCTGCTCGAATACATCGCACGCAGCCTGGTCGACGAGCCTCAGGCCGTCCGCGTTCAGGAGGAGCACGACGGCGATCTCCTGGTCCTTCGGCTCGAGGTGGCACCCGATGATGTCGGGAAGGTCATCGGCCGCGGCGGGCGGGTCGCTCGGGCCATCCGGGCCGTGATGAGGGCCGCGGCCCTCAAGGCCGGCGTCGCGGTCAACGTCGAGATCGCGGGATGACCGCGCCCGATCCGGCGGAGCGGATCGCGGTCGGTCGCATCACCCGAGCCCACGGCGTTCACGGCTTCGTCGCCGTCCTCCCGCTCACCGACGTGGCCGAACGGTTCCAATCGGGGTCGGAGCTCCTCGTCGGGACGATCGGAGACCGGACCCTCGTCGTGGCCGAGCGCCGCGGGCAGGAACACCGTCCCCTCGTGCGGTTCGAGGGAGTGCCCGATCGCACCGCGGCCGAGCGGCTCGCGGGCGAGTACCTGTTCGTTCCCGCCTCGGCATCGCCGGACCTGCCCGAGGGTGAGTTCTGGCCCTACCAACTGCTCGGGCTGAAGGTCGTCACCGACGCCGGTTCGGACCTCGGGACCGTGCGGGAGATCCTCCGGAACGTGGCCAACGACATCTGGGTCGCGCGCTCGGACGACGGCGTGGAGACCCTCGTCCCTGCGCTGAACGACGTCGTCCTGTCGGTGGACATGCCCGGCGGGGTGATCACCGTGGCGGAGATCGAGGGCCTGACGGTGCCCGAACGGTCCGAGGCCCGCGCACGGCGGCCGGCGCCGTGAGGATCGACGTCCTCACGCTGTTCCCGGGGTGGTTCACGTCGCCGCTGCGGGAAGGCCTCCTCGGGAAGGCGATCGCGGCCGGCATCGTGGAGGTCCGCCTCCACGACATCCGCGACCACGCCGACCCGCCGCACCGGATCGTGGACGACTACGCCTTCGGCGGCGGGCCCGGGATGGTCATGAAGCCCGAGCCCGTGTTCCGAGCCGTCGAGGCGCTCGAGCCCGGCGCGAAGCGCGTGATCCTGCTCTCGCCGGCCGGACGGCGGCTCGATCAGACGCTGGCGCGGGACCTCGCCTCGGAGCCGTGGATCGTGCTCGTCTGCGGACGGTACGAGGGCGTCGACGAACGGGTCGCCGCCGGACTGCCGGCCGAGGAGGTCTCGATCGGCGATTACGTCCTCCCCGGCGGTGAGGCCGCGGCGTGGGTGGTTCTCGAGGCCGTCACGCGGCTGGTCCCGGGTGTGACGGGCAACCAGGAGTCGCTGGGCACCGAATCGTTCGAGACGGGGCTCCTCGACCATCCGCACTACACGCGGCCCAGGGAGTATCGGGGCATGGGGGTGCCGCAGGTCCTGCTCTCCGGCGACCACGGCAGGATCGAGGCGTGGCGGCGCTCGGCTGCCCTCGAGAAGACGCGGAAGAACCGTCCCGACCTGCTCGCCGCTGGTCCGCCGGAGGCCGACGCCGGCGCGGAGAACGTCGAGTGAGCCTCACGAACCGGCCCGATCGCGCCCCGGTGCTATCATGTCGCACCGTTCGTTCCCGACCGCCTCTCGCTCCGTAGGAACCTCATTGCCATGAACAGGGTCGACCTCGTAGAGAAGCCACGACTGCGCGATGATCTGCCGGAATTCGCGCCCGGCGACACCGTTCGTGTGCATGTTCGCGTTGCCGAAGCAGGCCGCGAACGCATCCAGGTGTTCCAGGGCGTGGTCATCAGCCGCAAGGGCGGCGGCCTCCGCGAGACGTTCGCCGTGCGCAAGGTGTCCTTCAGCGTCGGGGTGGAACGGACGTTTCCGCTGCACTCGCCGACCGTCTCCAAGATCGAGGTCGTGACCCGGGGCCGCGTGCGCCGGGCGAAGCTCTACTACCTCCGGGAGCGGCGCGGGAAGCGTGCCCGCATCCGGGAGCGGAGGGAGCCGGTGCCCGCTCGCGCCTCCGCGACTCGAGCGGAAGCGGACGCCGACGTCGAGCAGGCCTGACCGGATGGCCTCCGGTTCACCGGCGGAGCACGGGGCCGACGGCGAACCGGTCGTCCCGCACCCAGCCTCGGAGACTTCCGACACGCGAGCCGACGCATCGGTCGGCACGAGCCGCTCCGGGGAGGGATTCGCCCCGCCCGTCATGACGGCGCCGGCCACAGAGCCGCAGCCGGTCCTGGGGGCCGCCGCCGGCACCAGCGTCGGTACGGAGGACGGGCACGGATCGGCGCCGCCGACCGAGCCCACCATAGTCGAGAAGAAGCCCGAGCCAGGCGATGGGCGGCGCAAGCGCAGCGGAGGCCTCTCGTTCCTGCAGGAACTTCCGGTCCTGCTGCTGATCGCATTCGTCCTGGCGCTGCTGATCAAGACCTTCCTCGTTCAGGCCTTCTACATCCCGTCTGAGTCGATGGTCCCCACGCTGAAGGTCGGCGACCGCGTCCTGGTGAACAAGCTCACGTACCGGTTCCACCCGCCCAGGCGCGGGGACATCATCGTGTTCGAGGACCCGAACCCGACCCCGCAGGTCCATCGCAACCCGGTGTCGGCCTTCCTCCACTGGCTGGGCGAGGGCCTCGGCCTGTCCACCAGTCCGGACAAGGACTTCATCAAGCGGGTGATCGGATTGCCCGGCGACACGGTCGAGGTGCGGGTGATCAACGGCGTCGGCATCGTCTACGTCAACGGCCATCCATTACAGGAGCCCTATCTGAGCCCGGTGAAGGAGACGCGGCCGTATCCGCCGCACGTCGTGCCCGCCGACTCGCTGTTCGTCATGGGTGACAATCGAACGAACTCGAACGACTCCCGCTACGGGCTCGGCTTCATCCCCGAGAGCAAGGTCGTCGGCCGGGCCTTCGTCATCATCTGGCCCCCATCGCGGATCCGATGGCTCTCCGGGATCCACTACCCGTAGCGATCGACCGCTTCGAGCGGCAGCTTCGGGCGCAGGGGTTCCGGCTCATCGCCGGCGTCGACGAGGTGGGGCGCGGCGCGCTCGCCGGTCCACTCGTCACCGCGGCCGTCATCCTGCCCGACGACTTCGACTGTGACGGGCTGAAGGACTCGAAGGAGCTCACGCCCGAGCAGCGCGGGGATTGGGACGTGCGGATCCGCCGCCGGGCGGTCGCGGTGGCGCTGTGCAGGGCGTACCCGGCCCGGATCGACCGCAACGGATTGCACGTGACGAACCTGGCCCTCCTCAGGCAGGCGGTGCATGCGCTTCCCATTGAACCCGAGTTCGTCCTCACCGATGGGTTCGCGCTGCGCGGCCTCGGTCTGCCCAGGCTCTCCGTCCGCAAGGGGGATGCCACGTGCGCCTCCGTGGCGGCAGCCTCGATCGTGGCGAAGGTCGCGCGCGACGCCATGATGGACCGGTACCATCGCCGCTTCCCGAGGTACGGCTTCGACCGCCATCGCGGGTACGGCACGGCGTCGCACCGCGCCGCGATCGCCCGGTTCGGACCGACGCCCCTGCATCGACGCTCCTTCAAGGGCATGGACCTGTACGAGACCGACCGCGAGACCTACGTGCGGCTGTACGCCCGAGACGACCTCCTGGAGCGCTACGCGGTCCGAAGGAGAGCGCGGACGTGAGCGACGAGGACATCGAACGGTTCAGCGACGACCTCGAGCTGCAGCTCTGGCAGGAGTACCGCGCGGTCTCGTCGATGTTCGCCTACGCGGTCGAGACGGAGCGCCGCTTCTACCTCGCGAACCACGTCTCGGTGACGAAGCAAGACGATTCGACCTATCCGTGGTTCGACATCGTGCTGAACGACGCGTGGGTGTGGGACATGTACCGGCCGAACCGCTTCCTGACCAGCGTTCGGATCGTGTCGCGGCTGGACGTCAACGTCGAGGAGCTCGCGCACAAGGAGTTCGCGGCGTCCGACGCGCTCGCGCCGCGCGATCCCGACGACCTGGTGTCGTAGGCGCCGCCGTTCGTCGTGTCGGCGCCCGGTGCGATGCTGCGCGGGTGAGCGCGCCGACGGATCCGGACATGGCACGTCCGGGTCTGCGCGACCTGGGCGGAATGGGGGAGCGGGCCGCGCTCCACGCGTATCTCCAGCGCGGATATCGCGCGGTCGCCACGAACTGGCGCTGCCCCCTGGGCGAGATCGACCTGGTCGTCGCCCGCGACGGCGTTCTCGTGTTCTGCGAGGTGAAGACGCGACGCGGCTCGGCCTTCGGCGGCCCGTTCGACGCGGTGACGGCGTCGAAGCAGCGCCGGCTGCGCGCGCTGGCTACCGCGTTCCTGAGCGGGCCGAACGGCCGAGGCTTGGAGCGCAGCGGCGTCCGCTTCGACGTGGCGAGCGTCATGCCGGGCGGGCCCGCCGGGCTTCGGGTCGAACTGTTCGAAGACGCCTTCTGAACGCATCTTCCCTTTTCATCGGCCATGCCGGCCCGGCGTGTCGGTGGTTCGACCTACCTTCGGCAGGTGTACGGACGCGTGCTCGGTGTGGCGATCGTCGGCATCGAAGGCCGCCTCATCGCGGTCGAGGCCCACGTCGGCCGGGGCCTCCCATCGCTGGTGCTGACGGGCCTTCCGG
Source organism: Actinomycetota bacterium (assembly GCA_040414485.1). Lineage (GTDB taxonomy): Bacteria > Actinomycetota > UBA4738 > UBA4738 > UBA4738 > JBEDUK01. The sequence goes on along the minus strand of JBEDUK010000050.1, from coordinate 3,593 downwards.
GCACCGGCGTGCAGGACGCGCGCGAACGGGTGCGCCCCGCGGTCGAGAGCGCCGGCTTCTCCTGGCCGCTCCGGCGCGTGGTGGTCAACATGTCGCCCGCGAACGCGCGCAAGGAGGGTCCCGGCTTCGACCTTCCCATCGCGCTGGGGGTGCTCGCGGCATCCGCCCAGGTGCCGGCCAAGCGCCTGAGCTCGTACGCGTTCACCGGCGAACTGTCGCTCCAGGGCGAACTCGTCCCCACGCCGGGCGTGCTCGCGGTCGCCATGGCGGCGGCAGCGGCGGGTCTGCAGGGCGTCGTCGTCCCCGAGTCGAACGGCGCGGAGGCCGCGCTGGTCGAAGGGTTGGAGATCGTGGGGGCGCCCTCGCTGGCAGCAGTGGTCGGGTTCCTGCGCGGCTCCTGGCGGCCGGACCGCGCGGGCGCGGGTCCGGGTCCGCCTGAGGCCTCGGCCCCGGCCGCCTCGGCGGCGGGCGCCGCCGTGGACCTGGCGGAGGTTCGCGGACAGGGCCACGCCAGGCGCGCGCTCGAGATCGCGGCGGCCGGCGGCCACAACCTGCTCCTCGTCGGTCCACCCGGCGCCGGCAAGACCATGCTCGCCCGGCGCCTTCCATCGATCCTTCCGCAGATGACTCGTCAGGAGGCGCTCGAGGTCACCCGCCTGCATTCGGTGGCCGGACTGTTGAGGGGCGGTGGCCTGGTCGAGACCCGGCCGTTCCGGGCCCCCCACCACACGGTGTCGGCGGCGGGACTCCTCGGTGGCGGCTCGGGGGCGGTCCGGCCGGGCGAAGTGAGCCTTGCGCACAACGGCGTGCTGTTCATGGACGAGCTCACCGAATTTCGCCGCGATGCCCTGGAGGGGCTGAGGCAGCCGCTGGAAGACGGCCGAATCGTCGTCTCGCGCGCCGCCGGGGCCGTGGAGTTCCCGGCGGCGTTCACCCTGATGGCCGCGTCCAACCCATGCCCCTGCGGGTTCTTCGGCGACTCCCGTCGGCGGTGCCGCTGCCTGACCCACCGCCGCGACCAGTACCGCCAGCGGCTCTCCGGGCCGCTCCTCGATCGGCTGGACATCCGGCTCTCGGTTCCACGTCTCACGCGCGCCGAACTCGTCGGCACCACAGCCGGCGAGCCGTCCGCCGCGGTCCGGGAACGGGTCGAAGACGCCCGAGGCCGCCAGGGGGCCCGGTTGGCCGGGACCCCCTGGACGTGCAACGCGCAGGTCCCCGGCTCGCTCGCCCGTCGGACCTTCGCCGTGACCGACGCGGCGGCGTCGGTGCTCGCCAGGGCGGTCGAGCGGTGGTCGCTGTCCGGGCGCGCGTACGACCGCGCGCTCCGCGTGGGACGCACGATCGCCGATCTCAATCGGCGCCCGCACGTGGAGGCCGAGGACATGTCCGAGGCGCTCGCGTTTCGAGCCTCCGACCTGGACGAACCGGTTGCCAATGCCGGGTGAGCGCGGGCGCACGGGTTGGCTGGCCGACGACGACGCGCGCCCGGCAGTCCTGCGGCGGCCGCGCGACCTTGCCAGGGAGATGCGCGGATCCGCGCCCCGCCGGCCAGGCCAGATGGGGTCCGGTCCCGACGCCGATCTCGACCACGAGCAGTTGCCACTCACATGGCCGGCCGGGTTCGCCGCCCGGCCCGACGACCGGCAGGCGGTGCTCGTCCTGGCGTCGCTCCCGTCGCTCACGGCTCGGGCGCTGTTGGGACTCGCCGCCCGCCATGGGACGGCGGAGGCGTGCCTCGCCGCCGTGCTCCGGGGGGAGGCGGGGAGTTCCGCCGACGTCGCGTGCGCGCGAGCCGCCGATCCCGTCGAGGTCGCGGATCGGGTCCGAACAGCGTTCGGGCGCATCGTCGTCGTGGGCGACGACGCGTACCCGCCCGAGCTGACCGACCTCGCGGATCCGCCGATGGCGCTGTTCGCCCGGGGCCTGCAACTGAAGCCTGCGCCCTCGGTCGCCCTGGTCGGAAGCCGCACGCCGAGCCTGGCCGGCGAGGAGATGGCCGGGTGGCTGGCGCGGGAACTCGTCGCGGCGGGTTGCACGGTGGTGAGCGGCGGCGCGCTCGGGATCGACGCTGCTTCCCACCAGGCTTGCCTCGCCGCGGGCGGTTCGACGGTCGCCGTTCTCGGGTGCGGCATCGACGTCGTGTATCCCAAGACGAACCGCGACCTGTTCGAGCGCCTGGGAGTGGAAGGCACCGTCCTCAGCGAGTACGCGCCCGGAACGCCGCCGGAGCCGTTTCGATTCCCGGCGCGGAACCGGATCGTGGCCGCGCTGTGCGTGGCCGTCGTGGTCGTCGAGGGCGCTGCCGGAAGCGGCTCCCTGATCACCGCGGAACATGCCATGGAACTGGGCCGTCAGGTGTTCGCCGTGCCCGGGCCCGTATCCAGCGAATTGTCGGCGGCGCCACACCAGCTGATCCGGGACGGCGCCGGCCTCATCCGCGGGCCGGAGGACCTCCTCCAGGAACTGGATCTCCGGCCCGGGAGCTCGGCCGCCATCCGGGCGCCTGGGAACGAAGCCGGCACCGCTCCGCAGGCCGCGGCCCTGGCCGACCTCCCAGCGCTGGCGCCCATCGTCCTCGAGGAGGTCCGCGGACCGACGGCTCCGGACGTGATCTCGACCCGCACCGGCCTGCCCGTGCACCAGGTCCTGGCGCTGCTGATGCGGCTCGAACTCACCGGGTTCGTGCGCGAAGTTGGCGGCCGGTACGAGCGAATTTGTTCGGAAGGCCGACTCCAGCAGTGAGGCGGAGACTGCGCGTGCCGATATTGACCTTGGCGCTCGGTGTGCTAGAAGGATCGGACGGAGATCGGGCCGCGCGGGGATTCCATCCGGCATCGCGCCGCGCGCGCCCCAGGGAGGGTGGGCACCACGGACGCACGGTTGGAGCCATCGAGGGGTCGCTCAGAGCCGGACCCGAGGCCGCGAGAGGGCCGCCCGGCCGTTGACACCACGGCCGTCGATTCCGCGACCGTCGACCACAGAGTCGTCGACGACGCACCACCGGTCCGCGCGAGCGACGCCGAACTCATCGAGCGGTTCGCGTCCCACCTCGCCGACGGACGCCGCCTCTCCGCGCATACCGTCGTCGCCTACCGCAGCGATGTGACCGGGCTCGCAACGTTCGTCGCACGCGGCGGGGGTGATCTCACGTCCGCCGGGTATCCGGTGCTTCGACGGTGGCTCGCCCATCTGACCACGCGCGGCTATTCCCGCGCGACCATCTCGCGCAAGGCGGCTGCTGCGCGTGCCTTTTACGCATGGGCACATCGCCGCGCGCTGGTCGCATCCGACCCCTCGGAGCTGCTCGTCGCGCCTTCGCCGGCCAACCGCCTGCCCACCGTGCTCAGGCGCGGCGAGGTGGAAGCGCTCGTCGAGGCGCCGCCGAGCGACGCGATCGGCGCCCGCGACCGTGCGGTGTTGGAGGTCCTGTACGGGTCCGGGCTTCGCGTGTCCGAACTCTGTGCGCTCCAGATCCGCGACGTCGACCGTGACCGGCAGCGTCTCGCCGTGCGACACGGAAAGGGCGGCAAGGACCGGGTTGTCCCTATCGGGGACATGGCGCTCGACGCGATCCACCGATACCTCGAGGG
>JBEDUK010000049.1:0-8559 GCA_040414485.1 Actinomycetota bacterium | reverse complement strand
CCCGGTTGTCGGGCTTCATCGCGCAGTCGTCGTTGATCGAGCGGTTCGACCTCTTCGTGATCATCGTGCTCGGCGAGGTCGTCGTGGGCGTCGTGACCGGGCTCTCGAACGCTCCGCACGACGCGACCTCGATCGCGACCGGGCTCCTCGGCCTGATGATCGGGTTCGGGTTCTGGTGGACGTACTTCGACTTCGTGGGACGCCGGCCGTTCCGGAACGACGGCCCAGGCCGCGCAGGATGGCTCGCTGGTCACCTGCCGGTCGCGATGGCGATCACGGCGTCGGGCGCGGCGATGGTGAGCCTCATCGAACACGCCGCCCTGGACCGCGTCCCGGGGCCGACCGCCTGGTTGCTGTCGGGATCGGTCGCCGCGGGGCTCCTCGCCCTCATCGTGATCATCAACTCGCTCGCCGACCGCAAGAGGTGGGCCTCCGTGTACGACCCCTTGTCAGTAGCGCTCGTGACGGCCGCCGCGGCGGCGCTGCTCGTCGGATGGTGGCGTCCTGTTTCCTGGCTGATGGTGTCGGCGCTCGTGTTGATCCTCGTGGTGGTGTGGCTGGTTGCGCTCTTCCGCTGGCTGCGCCTCGACGACCCCGACCGCGCGCTCCCCCATTAGGTAGCGAGGGACCTGAACGCCGTCCTCTGCCGAGGGCTCACCGCTCGGTCCGGGGACGCGGACGGACGAAGGCCGCTCTCTCGGCTTCGATCTCCTTCCGGATGGCACACGCCTCGACGTGATGATCGACGATTCCGATCGATTCCATGGTCGACTGGACCGTGGTCGGCCCCACGAATGACCACCCCCGCCGCTTGAGGTCCCGGCTCAACGCCTTGGCCTCCGGGATAACGCCGAGCTCCGTCAACGCCGCCCAGTCCAATGGCCCGGAGCGGGTTTCGGACTTCGGCTCGAACGACCACACGTGAGCGGCGAGGCTGCCCGTCTCCTCAATCAACTCCAGGCATCGTCCGGCGTTGTTGATGGTGGCCTCGATCTTCCCGCGGTGGCGGACGATGCCGGGGTCGCGCAGGAGCCGATCGACGTCCCGAGCGTTGAACCGGGACAGCGCCTCCATGTCGAAGGAGGCGAAGGCCCGCCTGAAGTTCTCCCGCTTGCGCAGGATGGTCAGCCAGCTCAGGCCGGACTGAAAGCCCTCCAGGCAGAGCGTCTCGAAGATGCCACGGTCGTCGGCGACCGGCCGGCCCCACTCCAGGTCGTGGTGGGCCTCGTTCAGCGGTTCCCCTACCCCCCACCAGCACATCGGGCGGCCGTCGGCCCCGATCCGCACACCGTCCGTTCCCGGATCCACGCCCAGACTCTAGTGAGGCAGTCCACACGTCATGTGCCGGTGTGCGGCGGCGCGGCGGGGAGTCGCACCGTCACCCGGAGCCCCCCGGTGACGCTGGGCGCGAGGGTGAGGATTCCGTCGTGCGCACGGGTGATGCTCTTGACGATCGCGAGGCCGAGGCCGACGCCTGCGTGGTCGGTGCGCACACGTTTGCTGCCGCGCTGAAACGGCTCGGCCAGTGTGGCAACGAGCTTTGGGGTGAGCTCCTCGCCGGTGTTCTCGACGGTGAGCACCACGCTCGTGGGGTCAGCCCTGGTCGTGATCCACACACTGCCCTGTTCGGGCAGGTTGTGGACGATCGCGTTGTGCACGAGGTTCGTGATCATCTGCAGCAGAAGCGCATATGAGCCGATAGTCGGGGTCGTGTCGCCGGCGGTTTCGATCGTGAGGCCGCGTTCCTCTGCGAGGGGGAGGAGCGTTTCGGCGGCTTCTTCCGCTATGAGGGACAGATCGACGTCTTCTCGGGTGAAGGACCGCTGGTCGGCGCGGCTGAGCAGGAGCAGCGCTTCGGTGAGGTCGATCGCTCGCGTGTTGACGGCGCGGAGGCGTTCGTCGAGCTGTCCGTAGTCGCGGTTGGGATCGTTGCGGGCCGCGTCGAGAAGGGTCTGCGTGATCGCCAGCGGGGTGCGCAGCTCGTGGGAGGCGTTGGCCGCGAATCTCTGCTCTTCGGCGACGAGGGCTTCGAGCCGAGCGAGCATGGTGTCGAAGGCGTCGGCGAGCTCGCGGAACTCGTCTTGACGGCCGTCCAGCTCGATCCGGTGGGAGAGCGACCCGTCCGCGGCGATGCGCGTGGCGTCCGTGATGCGAGTCAACGGGGCGAGCATCCGGCCGGCGAGAAGCCAACCTCCCAGCAGGCCGAACACCAGGAGAAACGCCATCACGATGGCGGCGATCGGAGCGAAGTCGCGCAGCAGGTCGGCGTGACTGCGCACCGAGAAGATCACACCAGGGTGCACACCCCGTGAGAGGGAGAAGTACCCGGCCACGAGCAGCACTGCACCCGCGAGCATGAGGAACCCCGCGTAGCTGAGGGTGAGCTTGAGGCGAACGCTCAGACCAGGCGCTCTATCCACGCGTGTCTCCGTCGGGCCCGAGGTCTGGTTGCGCGTCGATGCGGTAGCCGACGCCGGCAACAGTGGTGATGATCCAGGGTTCGCCGAGGCGTTTGCGCAGTGCCGAGACGGTGATGCGCACGGCATTGGTGAACGGGTCCGCGTTCTCGTCCCACGCTCGTTCGAGGAGCTCTTCTGCGCTGACGACGCCGCCGTCGGCGCCGACAAGGACCTCGAGCACCGCGAACTGCTTCCGCGTCAGCGCGACGTACCGGCCGTCGCGGTAGACCTCGCGGCGGAACGGATCCACCCGTAGACCTGCGATCTCTCGCACGGGTGGTCTGATGGTGGCGCGCCTTCGATCGAGCGCTCTGAGACGGAGCACGAGCTCCCGGAGCTCGAACGGCTTCGTGAGGTAGTCGTCGGCGCCGAGCTCGAACCCGGAGGCCTTGTCGTCGAGGCGGTCGGCAGCGGTGAGCATGAGGATCGGCATCCCGCTGCCGGAAGCAACGATGCCTTCGGCGATCTCGTCGCCGGTAGGTCTGGGAATGTCCCGGTCGAGGACGGCGATGTCGTAGGCGGTGACGCTCAGCAACTCCAGGGCAGTGTCGCCGTCACATGCGATATCCGCCGCGATCGCCTCCAGGCGGAGGCCATCGCGGATGGCTTCGGCCATGTAGGGCTCGTCCTCGACGATCAACACGCGCATGGTTCGATGCTAGAGCGGGCGTGTATCGCCGGCGTATCGAAAACCGCATACGTCCTGGCAACACCGCGCTGTCTTGAATCGCGGCATGACCTACCGCGAACCGGTACGAACAACGACCCGCCGGATTCCCGGCATCCGTGTCGCCGTCCTGTTGGTCGTCATCGCGGCGATCGCCGCAGTCCTCGGCCACCAGCTGCTGACGTCCCCGTCCTCGACCGCCGCACCCGCTACCGATGCCCCTCGTGATGGGCGCCACGGTGTGCTTCGCGAATCCTCACCCGGCGGGGTGTGGCCGGCATATGGCCAAGCCGCAGTCCAGTTGGGACGGTCGCAGGTCCGGGGCAGCCCCAACCAGCACGCGGCGCCCATCGCCAGCATCGCCAAGATGATGACGGCCTACGTCGTGCTCCGTGATCACCCGCTTCGACCCGGCGAGGGCGGCCCGACGATCACGCTCACCGATGCCGATGTCGCAGACACCGACCGGCGGCGCGGTCAGAACGAATCGGTCGTGTCTGTCGCCGTCGGAGAGCACATGACCGAACTGCAGGCACTGCAGGCACTGTTGCTTCCGTCGGCGAACAACGTCGCCGCGGTTCTGGCGCGGTGGGACGCCGGCTCGATGGATCGCTTCGTCGCGAGGATGAACGGCACCGCGCATTCGCTGGGCTTGACCCACACGCGCTACACGGACCCGAGCGGCTACGACGATGCAACCGTGTCGACCGCCGCCGACCAGGTGCGCGTCGTCGATCGGGCGATGCGCCTGCCGGTGTTCGCCAGCATCGTCGCCACGCGGAGCGCGGCACTGCCGGTCGCCGGCGTCGTGGACAACACCAACACGTTGCTCGGGCGCGACGGGTTCGTCGGCGTCAAGACCGGTTCGACCGCCGCAGCCGGTGGCTGCTTCGCCTTCCGGGCTGTCCGCTGGATCGACGGCAAGCGGACGGCGATCACCGGGGTCGTGTTGGGGCAGCCCGGCGACGACCTTCTCGAGGCGGGCCTCGCGGCCGCCGCGGCCATGGTCGAGGGCATCAGCGGTCAGGGGCCTGCTTCAGATCTCCAACCGCCGAAGCTGCCACCCGTGGGCAGACCCTAGACCCGGAGACGGGAACGGCGTGACCAGTGGCGATCGATCGGTCGTCCGACGCGTCGCCCGCTCGCGGTCGTTCGATGCGGCCGCCTCAGACGACGTCGAACTCGTTCCCCTCCGGATCGCTCATGCTCACGGCGTAGTGGTCCTCGTCGGGCAGATCGTTCACCCGGATCGCGGTCGCGCCCGCAGCCGAGAGCTCGGCGACGAGGGCGTCGACCCGGGACCGCCGCTCGGTGAGCGGGACGGACCGGCCGCCCCCCACCGTGAGATCGATGTGCAACCGGTTCTTGAGCGTCTTGCGCTCCGGCACCTGCTGGAACCAGATCAGCGGCCCGCGGCCGGACGGATCGACGAGCCGGTCCAGCGCATCCCCGTCGCCCAGCTCATCCTCCGGCACGCCGATGCTCAGGTAGTAGTCCCGCCAGGTGGCGTGCCCGGGCGGCGGTGGCGCGGGGACGTACCCCAGCGCAACGGTCCAGAACCGGACGAGTCGCTCCGGATCCGCGCAGTCGATGGTGAGTTGCCATTCGATGGTCATTCACGCGACGTTAGCAACCGTCAGCCGTGGCACGCCGTGCACGGATCCACTTGCTGGATGCTGCGCCCGCAACGGTCCTGCCTTCCCGGCGCCCGTGTGTCTTCGCCATCGGTTCAGGCCGTGAGCAGGCGAAGGCCGAGTTGCGCCCGGCTCATCCGCGGTCAGGCTTCGTGGCTGCGTACAGGCGAACGGGCATGGGCCACGCACGTTCGACTTCCGTGACGTTGTCGAGCCCGAGATCGTGGAGTCGTGCGCAGAGCTCGTCGGCTGTCCACGGATGACCGCCCGCGCGCAGCGTGCGGATGGTCATCAGCCGCTCGGCGAGCGAGGGGCCCGGTCCGGGAAACGTGCCGGGCAACAGCCAACCCCGGGGTCGCAGGGCGCCGCATGCGCCTCGCAGCACGTCATCGATCACCTCGTGCGGAAGGAAGGGCATCGGAAGCCATACGACATCCGCGCTTTCCGGTTCCAGGTCCGCGGCATCGACATGGCGGAGTTCCACCCGGTCGGTGAGGCCAGCGTTGTCGACGTTGCGACGCGCGAGCTCCAGCGCCTCGGGAAGGATGTCGACGCCAACAACGCGCAGCTCGGGGAACGTTCGTGCGACCGCGATCGCGAGCCAGCCCGTCCCGGTGCCGACATCGATGAAGGCCGCGCCGGGGCGACGAAGCGCTTCGCCGAGCGACGGATACCGTGCACCCACGACCGCAAGGGCCCGAACGATGCCGGCGGACGCCTGCCCAAGGCTCTGCAACAGCGTTTCGCTCGTATCGTGCCAACCGGCAGCTCGAGCGGGATGGCTGATCAGATCCTCGGCCTGATAGACGAACGCGCGGACCATGCCGATGATCGCCTGCCGCTCCTCCGGCCCGATGGGTTCCGACGTGCCGAGCACGTCGGACGCGACCGTCGATAGAAGGTCACGGATGGCGGGGTCGACATCGATGGCCTCCGCTTCGATCCGGAGGTGAGCCGCGACCGCGGCGAGCGCGTCCAGCGACACACCGAGCTGCGAGGCCGCCTCCAGCGGCGAGCGCACCTCCGAGGTCCCCTCGGCATTGCCTGATGTCATGCCGGGACCATATAGGTCTCCTCAGCCACAGCTGTCGTGGGCCCGCTCGATCAGGGCAGCGAGGTCGAAGGAATCCGACGACTGGCCGACGGTCCACAGCGCTCCGCGGCCGGTCACACCGACGTCCAGAAGCTCGTCGATCGGTCCGCCCGTGTTCGGACTGCTCACGATGGTCCACGCCGACCCGTCCCAGTGCTCGATGAGCGTCTGGAACGCCGTACCCGTGTCGAAGAACCCCACCGCCCAGGCATCGGTCGCGGACGTCCCGATCACACCATCCAGGAAGTTGTTCTGCTGGTTCACGCTCGGGCTTTGGACCACGCTCCATTTCGTGCCGTCCCAGTGAAGCACGGAGGTCTGATTCACCTCCTTGGTACCGAACACGGCGAGGTGGAATCCGACCGCCCACACGTCGGTCGAAGAGGTCGCCGACACCCGCGTGAACGTGTTCACGAACGGCCCGACGTTCGGGCTCGCGACCTTCGACCACGTTCTTCCGTCGAAGTGCTCCACGAGGCTCACCTGCATGCCGTTCGACTCGCGGTCGCCGACCGCCCAGATGTCGGTGCCGGCAACGCCTGAGATGCTTCGCAGCCTGCCGAACCGACCGGGGTGCGGCACCGGCACGGAGGTCCACCTCGAGCCGTTCCAATGCTCCACGAGCGGGCGCGACCCGATCGAGTTGACGTCGGAGGACTCGCCCACCGCCCACACATCGTCCGGGCCGAAGGCGGCGACGCCGGTCAGCACGTTGTTCACCGGGTTTCCTGCGCCGAAGTTCGGCTGCGGGTTCGGGCTGCGGACGATGGACCACGCCGATCCATCCCAGTGCTCGACCAGCGTGAACTGCCTCGCATCCGGCCCTATGGATGTCGAGGACGACCCAACCGCCCAGATGTCGTCCGTCGCCACGGCTGCCACGTCGATCAGGGCGTTGTTGAGGCGCGAGGTGTTGGGCGTCGCCACGGCGGTCCACGATGAGCCGTCCCAGTGCTCGCTCAGTGTGGCGAACGAGTCGATGCCCGTTGCTCCGACCGCCCAGATGTCCCGGACGCTGAGTGTGGCCAACGCGTCCAGCGCCGGGTCGTTCGCGGTGTCCCCCGCGCCGGGCACGATGGACCAGACGGGCGGGCAGACCGCCGCCGGCGGGGTGATGGCGAGCGCCGGGGTCGAGCCCGACCCGATCACGGTCCCCACCGCGATCACGATTGCCCACGCCATCAGGGCACGAACTGGAGCGTTCCGCATGGTGGATCTCCCCCTTTTTCGTTGTTCTTCGCGAACGGGTTGAAGCCCGTAGTACGGCGCAGCCGACCCGGAGGATTGAGGGAAGTAATCGGACCGACGGTCGGGAAGGCGTGTCGGATCGTTCCGAGGGCGTTCGTTGTAGGGGTGAGCGGCGCCCATGAGGAGCGCCCCACCACGGGAGGTGATCGAACGATGCAGTACCTGCTCTCCGTGATCGACGACAAGACCCGCCGATCGGACGCCGAGCTCCAGACCGGCTCGGCCACCTCGGATGAGATGGCAGCCATCGACGAGTTCAACGAGCGAATGCAAGCCGACGGCTACTGGGTCTTCGCCGGCGGCCTCGGATCGCCCAGCACCGCAACCGTCATCGACAACCGAGACGGCGAGCCGGTGTTCACGGATGGACCGTTCGTCGAGTCGAAGGAGTTCACCGCGGGCTTCTGGATCATCGAGGCGCCCGACCTCGACGTGGCGCTCAGACTCGCCACCGAGGGGTCGAAGGCGTGCAATCGAAAGATCGAGGTGCGGCCGTTCCTGTGAGCGTGCCCGGCGTCCGCGAGGCGATCACCCAAATCCACCACGAAGAGTGGGCGCGGGTGGTCGCCTCCCTGACCAGGCGTTTCGGCGACCTCGACATCGCCGAAGAAGCGGCAGCCGAGGCGTTCGCGACCGCCGTCGAGCGGTGGCAGTCCGAGGGGGTCCCCGCGAACCCCGGCGGCTGGCTGACCACCACCGCTAACCGCAAGGCGATCGACCGGATCCGGCGCGAGTCCAAGCGCGACGACAAGCAGAAACGGGCTCAGATGTTGCATGACGACGATCCGCCCGAGCCTCTCGGCGCCATCGGCGACGAGCGCCTCCGGCTGATCTTCACGTGTTGTCACCCGGCGCTCGCCATGGAGACGCGGGTCGCCCTGACGCTGCGCATGGTCGGCGGTCTCACCGTGCCCGAGATCGCCCGTGCCTTCCTGGTGCAGGAGACCACCATGGAGCGGCGGATCACGCGCGCGAAGGCCAAGATCAAGGCGGCTCGCATCCCGTATCGCGTGCCGTCCGCGGACGATCTCCCGGCGCGGATCTCAGGCGTCCTGGCCGTCCTCTTCCTCGTCTTCAACGAGGGCTACCTGGCCACGGGCGCCGACACCGAGCCCGTTCGGCAGGACCTGACCGCCGAGGCGATCCGGCTCACCCGCCTGCTCCGCGCCCTCATGCCCGAGGACGGTGAGGTGGCCGGGCTGCTCGCGCTGATGCTCCTCACCGAGGCCCGCCGCCCCGCTCGGGTTTCGGCGAACGGCGAACTGGTGCCCCTGGACGAGCAGGCCCGTGGGGCGTGGGACGCGGCATTGATCGCCGAAGGTCATCATCTTGTGCGCGAGCGCCTGGTGGCTGCGGCCTCCGGGGTGGCTCCCGGTCGCTACCAGATCCTCGCCGCGATCAACGCGGTGCACACCTCCGCCCGGGAGTTCCGCGACACCGACTGGTCGCAGGTCGTCG
>JBEDUK010000048.1:0-8906 GCA_040414485.1 Actinomycetota bacterium | reverse complement strand
GCATCCCGCAGCGCCTGGACGTGCGCGTCGGCCTCCTGCTGGGTGGACAGGACCAGGCCGCGCTTGTCGGGCGATGCGGCGAGTTTCTCCTCGCCGACCTGGATCAGGCGCGCGAGGAACGCGCGATCGTCGCCGTTCGGCGAGAGCCGGGCGTCGACGCTCCAGTACTCCTGCGCGACGAACGCCTCGATCTCGCGCTCGCGGTCCACGATCAGCCGGAGCGCCACGGACTGCACGCGCCCGGCGGAGAGCGTCCACCGCTTGAGGCCCTTCTGCAGCAGCGGGGAGAGCTCGAACCCGACCAGACGGTCGAGCACCCGGCGCGCCTGCTGGGCGTCCACAAGGTCGAAGTCGATCGTGCGGGGCTGCTGGAACGCGTCCTGCACCGCCTGCCGGGTGATCTCGGTGAACGTCACGCGGTTCGCCGTGCGGGGGTCCGCGCCGATGGACTCGGCGACGTGCCACGCGATGGCCTCGCCCTCACGGTCGAAGTCCGTGGCGAGCCACAGGCCGCCGGAGCCCTTGAAGGCCCGCTTCAACTGCTCGACGGTGGCGGCCTTGTCCTCGGGGATGACGTATTCGGGTTCGAAGTCGCTCTGCGTGGCCACGCCCATGCGGTCCTCGGGGAGGTCGCGCACGTGGCCGCGGCTGGCCGCGACGGTGTAGTCGGAGCCCAGGTACCGCTCCAACGTCTTCGCCTTCGTGGGCGATTCGACGATCACGAGTTGTTTCGCCATGAGTTCGATTCGTCTCTTCTATCGGGGAGGAGTTCGGGTTACTACAGACCAAGGGAGGGGGATGTCAAGGACCTCACGATACGTCACGCTTCAGACGCAACCTCAACGAACGCGCCGTCTTCGCTCCGCATCGCCTCGCCCACCGGCCGCTCAACACGTTGCAACATCCGAATCTTCCCGTCACGGCCGCCGGCGAACCCGCTGATACGCTCGGCGCCTCGTCATGGACCATTTCATCGTCCGCACGCTCGTCGACTACGGCTACGCCGCCGTGTTCATCCTGATGATGCTCCAGGGCATGGGCATCCCCATCCCGAGCGAGGTCACCATGGCGCTCGGCGGGGCCGCGGCGAGCTCGACGTTCGTCTCCTCCGTGCTGGGGCCTGGCGAACAGGCGCTCTCGCTCCTTTGGGTCATCGTGGCCGGCTTGCTGGGCGACCTGTGCGGCTCCTTCATCGCCTACGCGATCGGGCGGATCGGCGGACGCCCGCTGGTCCGGCGGTGGGGGGTCCGGATCTTCCGGCGGGAGCACGAGGTCGAACGGGCGGAACGGTGGTTCGACAAGCACGGCGAGCCGGCCGTGTTCGTCTGCAAGATGGTCCCGCTGGCCAGGTCCTACATCTCGTTCCCCGCGGGGGTCGCCGAGATGCAGCCGTTCCGGTTCGGCCTGTTCGTGGTGCTGGGAACGCTGCCGTTCGCGGCGGGCATGGCGCTGCTCGGGTACGCGTTCGGCGACAGCGTCCTCCGGTACCTGCGGGCCATCGCGATCGCGGCCGCCGTCGTTCTCGCGGCGCTCCTCGTCTGGTGGTTCGTCCGCCGGCGCAACCGGAGCGTCGCGCGGGAGGCTGCGCCGGAGACATTGGCGAACGGCCCGTCGCCGGACCACGAGCAGGAGCAGGAGCCCGCCGAGGCCTGAGCCGAGCGGCGCCGCCACCCCGCGGCGGCTCGGCCGGACCCTCAGCCGGTGATCGCGCGTCGCCGAGGCCGGGATGTGCTCGCCGGCGTCATGCGGCGGATGCCGGCTTCGTCGCCGTCATCGACATCGAGAGCGTCCCGTTGAAGCGGATGCTCGCCCCATCGAAGGCTGGTGCGAACCCGTCGAGCACCATCGTCATGTCGAACGTCGCATCGGTGCTCGACCTGCGCAGTTGGCTGGTGGCGGTGTCGAGCCATGCGTAGGACTGGACGTTCACGTTGCCCGAGTAGGCGATCTCGGCGCCCGGAGGGGAGGGTGGCAGGTTCATCGCCTTGGCGACGTCGGCAAGCTTGACGGTCATGTGCACCGGGATGTTCTCCGTGGTCTGGACCACGGCCACGCGATGGCCTCCGTCCGTTTCGAACCGGACGAGCGTGCCCGTGGCCTGGATGTTGATCGGCGCGTACCCGAGGTCGCTCGTCTGCTGGTAGCCCTCGGACCACGAATCGCCCGGCTTCACCGTGTGGTCGGGAAGGATCGGCATGAACTGCGACGCCCCCGGCAGGCCGGACTGCGAGCGCCCGAACACGGCCAGATCCGTTCCGGACAGCAGCCGCCCGTCGCGCGAGACCTTCACGGTGATCGTGGTGGCATGCGGCCGGTACGTCGTCGATCCGCTCCTCGTCCTGAGCTTGGCGAGGTGCATCTCCACGGTCGCGGTTCCGTCCGCGTCGACGGAGGCGACCGTCCAGCCCACATGACCGTCAACCCTGGCGTCGAACTGCCGGCTCTTCCCACCGATCAGGAGCGCGCCCTTCATCTCCATCGACATCGCGTAGCCCGTCGACTGGCCCTTCGACATGTCGAGCGCCAGGGCGACGCCACCGCCGCTGCTGCGGGAGAACCAGAAGAACAGGACGCCGGCGAGGAGCGCCACCACGACGCCGACGGCGACGAGCGCGCGGCCGCCCCGTCCCGTGTGAGGCTTGCCGAACACGAACGCTTCGTCCGGCAGGGTCTTGGGCACGGCCGCGGTCGATACGCGCGTCTTTCCGCCGCCCGCGCCTGGGCCGACGGGGCCCGGGCCGTAGCCGGGGCTGTACCCGGTGCCGGGACCGGGACCGAAGTCGCCCGCGATGTCGTCGGGCGGATCGAACCAGGCCGAGTCGCTCGGATCAGGACCTGGGGGCGGCGTCCTCGAGTTCATGTGGGACTCCCGTCATGCGGCATGTCCGTCGGCATCCGGCCGCCCGGCCGGCGCACGGGCAGGGCGCACGCGCCGACACGCACCCCGCAAAGACACACTTCGGCCGTTCTCCGGGCCCGCTGAAGCGGCCGAACGCGATGCCGCGCTACAGGCCGATCTCCGGCGCGACCTCCTGCAGCCCCTCGATACCGAGCCCGATGAACTCCTCCGCCTCCAGGCCCAGGTTCGGACCGGCGAGCGCGATCTCGTCACGGTTGACCCCGGGAGCGAACGCGCGCTCCTTCAGTTTCTTCTTGACGCTCGACACCTTCATCCCGGCGCTGCGTTCGGGCCGGACCAGGGCCGCCGCGACGAGCAGGCCCGCCAGCGCATCGGCGGCGACGATGGCCCGCGTCATCCGGTCGCGCTGATACTCGGGATGGGCATGCGCCAGGACGCCGTTCACGACGTCCTCGTCCACGCCGGCCTCGCGAAGCCAGTCCGCCGCCAGGTAGGCGTGGCGCGAGAGGTCCTCGCCGGTCTGGTCCTGATCGAGGTCGTGGAACAGCCCGACCAGCGCCCAGCGCTCCTGGTCCTCGTCGAAATGGCGGGCGAGGCGCCGCATCACGCCTTCGACGCTCACCAGATGCCGGTAGGTGATGTCCTTCTCGACCTTCTCGCGGGCGAACCGGCGGGCCTCGGTGATGTCCATTCGAAACGGTCTCCTTCGCCTCCGCGCGCACCCCGCGCGCAGCTCTCTCTAGTCGAGCTGGTACGGCACGCTGGTGAGGATCACCCGCGGCTCGAACAGCAGCAGCCGCTTGATGAACAGCGCGCGCTGGTTGTGCAGCAACTGGTGCCGCCACTTCTTCACGCGGAACTCGGCCACCACGACCACCGCGAGTGCGTCGGGGCTGCCGGTCACCGAATGGATCTCCTCCAGGATCGGCGCGTCCAGCTCGCGGAACGGCGCCTCCACGATGTCCAACTGCATGCGTACGGCGAACCGCTGCCACTCCTCCTGGATCTGCGTGGCCTCGTCGGGATCGACCGCGAAGTAGATCGCCCGGGCCACCGTGGTCCTCAGCGATCGCGCGTAGGTGATCGCGCGCAGGGACGCCTTGTTCACGGACGAGACGAACACCAGGGTCTCGGTCCGCCTGGGGATCATCGGCCGCACCACCCCGGACTCGCCCTCGCGCTCCTGCTGCTCGACGACCACCGGCACGTCGCTGACCACGACCTGCGGCTCGCCCAGGAGCCGCAGCTTGAGGCGGAATGCCTGGCCGCGGCGCACCGCCGCGATCAGCGAGCGGCTGCGAAGCTGCTCTGGAACGACCACAGTGATGAAGTCGTTCGCCTCGCGGGGGATCGTCCGGACGAAGTTGACGATGGCACGCACCTCGTCGCCGTGCCGGGGCTCGAGCAGCCGGAGCGGGATCTCCGAGCGGCTGATGGTATCCCAGCGTTCCATCAGGTCCGGCGGGTCGTCCTCGGAACGGACGTGGACGGCTTGGAAGTCCTCTCCGGCGAACGAGCGCACGTAGCCGATGGCCTCCCCGAGCGCGACGTCGATGCCCTCCACGACCACCACGACGTGGTTCTTCGGCGCCTCCTCCGCGGTCGCCACACCGGCCAGACGCAGCTGCTCCTTCGCGGCGGCGTAATGCCGGTGCACGGCGTAGAAGAGCAGGATCATCAAGGGGACGGCGGTGATCACGATCCAGGCGCCCTCGGTGAACTTCGTGATGACGACGATCACCAGCACCAGCCCGGTGCAGACCGCCCCGACGGCGTTGATCGCCATCCGCCATCGCCAGCCCTGCGCGCGTTCGTCCCCCTCGCGCGCCATGCGCAGCCAGTAGCGGACCATCCCGGTCTGGGACAGCGTGAACGCGGTGAACACGCCGACCACGTAGAGCTGCAGGAGCTTGTCGACGTTCGCCTGGTACACCACGATCAGGACGACCGCGAGCCCAGCCAGCAGGATCATGCCGTTCGAATAGACCAGGCGGTCGCCCAGGTTCTCGAACTGGCGTGGGATGTAGCCGTCGCGGGCGAGCAGCGCCGACAGTCGGGGGAACCCCTGGAACGAGGTGTTCGCCGCGAGCACCAGGATGAGCAGCGTGAAGAACTGGATGACGTAGAACATCAGCCCGCCGCTGTTCGGCGAGTTCCCCGGGAAGATCACCTTCGCCATCTCGGACACCACCGAGACCTTGTGGTCGGGCACGGGGTTCGTCCGGTAGGCCAGGTAGGCCGTCCCCGCGATCATGAACACGGCCAGGAAGCCGAGCATCGTGAGCGTCTCGGAGGCGTTGCGGCCCTGCGGCCGGCGGAACGCGCTGACCCCGTTCGAGATCGCCTCCGTGCCGGTCAGCGCCGAGGAGCCGGACGAGAACGAGTGCAGGACCACGAACAGGCCCGCCCCGGCCGCGGCGCCGATCGGGTACGGATCCGGCAGGGCCCCGACGTTCACCTGCGGGCAGGAGCCGAGGCACTTCACGAACCCCACGAGGATCAGGGCGAACATCGAGAAGATGAACCCGTAGGTGGGAACGGCGAACGCCACGCCCGCCTCGCGAACGCCGCGCAGGTTTAGCAGGGTGAGGATCGCCACGGTGGCGATGCACATCTCGAGCAGATACGGGTGCAGGCCCGGCACCGCGGAGACCAGCGCGAGGATCCCGGAGGAGACCGAAACGGCCACGGTGAGGACGTAGTCGGCGAGCAAGGCGGCGGCGGCGATCAGCCCGAAGATCGTGGCGAGGTTGTCCTTGCTCACCACGTAGGAGCCCGCCGACGTCGGGTACGCGCGGACCACCTGCTTGTACGACGCGATCACGATCGCCATGACCGCGGCGACCGCCAGGTTGATCGGGATGATCAGATGGCGAACGTTCGCCGACGCGGTGAGCAGGATGAGCAGGCTCGCCTCGACCGAATAGGCCACCGAGGACAGCGCGTCGGAGGTGAAGATCGGCAGCGCCAGCACCTTCGGCAGGAGCGTGTGCTCCATGCGGCCGCTCGCCATCCCGCGCCCGACGAAGATGCGTTTGAGCAGGCCGGGGGCGGCCTCTTCGCGTTCGGTGCGACGACCCACGGCCACGGCGGCAATCCTAATCGTGCGGTGGCCGGCCCCCGGGGGTCGGCCGGGACTCAGCGGATCTGGAACGGGACGCTCGAGAGCACCACGTGCGGTTCGAACAGCAGCAGCCGCTTGATGAACAGCGCGCGCTGGTTGTGAAGGGCGTGCTGCCACCAACTACGGACCACGAACTCGGGAATGACGACGGTCGCCACGGAGCCGGGCTTGCCGGTCACCGCGCGGACCTCCTCGAGGATCGGCGGGGCGAGGTCGCGGAACGGCGCCTCGACGATGTCCAACTGCACCGGGACCCGGCGCTCACCCCATGCCCGCTGGAGCCTGGTGGCGCCGTCCGCGTCCAGCGCCACGTACACCGCCCGGACCTCCTGGGCGTTGATCGACAGCGCGTAGTTGATCGCCTGGATCGTCGCGTCGTTCGCGTTGCTGACGAACACGAGC
The DNA here is from genome assembly GCA_040414485.1 of Actinomycetota bacterium. Lineage (GTDB taxonomy): Bacteria > Actinomycetota > UBA4738 > UBA4738 > UBA4738 > JBEDUK01. Next base: position 2,520 of record JBEDUK010000048.1, on the reverse strand, counting down.
GCCTCGTTCGCCCGGGGGATCAGCGCCCGCCGGGACGCGGGCACCGCCGAGTCGTCGGTGGCGCCGCCGGAGGCCACCACCGGCACGTCGGTGATCACGACTTGGCGCTCCGCCAGCAGTCGCACCTTGAGGGAGAACGTCGTGCGCTTGCGGACGGCCGCGACCAGGGAAGGCTCCTCGAACAGCTCCGGGATCACGACGCTCACGAACGCTCCGTCCGGCTTCGGGAGCCTTCGGATGTAGTCCAGGACGCCGTCGGCGCCGTGCCGGCCGTTCAGAACCTCGAGGGCCCGGGCGCTCCTGCTGAACGACTGCCAGTGCTCGGCCATGTCCCTGGCCGTGGCGGCGTCGTCACGGCCCGTCCCCGGCAGATGGATGCCATGGAAGTCGCCTCCGGCGAAGGACCGCACGTAGCCGACGGCCTGCGCGGCAGCGGCGTCCAGCGCGTCCACGAGCAGCACGACCGTGTTGCGTTCGACGGCCCGCCGACGCGCCGCTTCGGGCACGAGGGCCGGGAGGCCGCCGACCACGATGCCCGAATGGTGCCGCGCGTCGGGCTCGGGCGGCGCGATCACCTCGACCGCGCCCTCGTTCAAGGCCCGGCTGACCTCCTTATAGTGACGTCCGATCGCGCGGAACCCCATGACGAGGAAGGGCATCGCGATCAGAACCACCCAGACGCCCTCGTGGAACCGGGTCACCGTGATGATCAACACCACCCCGGCGGTGATCACCGCGCCGGCGCCGTTGATGATGGTCGAGCGGCGCGAGCCTTTCGCCTCCTCGCCCCCACGGCGCGCCATCCGGCGCCAGTGGACCACCATGCCCGACTGGGACAGCGTGAACGCCGTGAACACACCGACCGCGTACAGCGGGATCAGGCGTTCCACGTTCGCGTCGAACGCCCAGATGAGGGCGCCGGACATGACCGCCAGCACGATCATGCCGTTCGAGTACACGAGGCGGTCGCCCACGTTCTCGAACTGCCGCGGCAGATAGCCGTCGCGCGCCATCAGCGCGGCGAGCCGCGGGAATCCCTGGAACGACGTGTTCGCCGCCAGGACCAGGATGGCGAACGTGAACAGCTGGACCACCACGAACATGACGCCGCCGCTGTCCGGCTGATTCCCCGGGAACGTGGTCTTCGCCACCATCGACACGACCGAGACGGTGTGGCTCGGGATGACCTGCATCCGACTGGCCAGGAACGCCATGGCCAGGATCAGCGTGACCGCGATCGAGCCCAGGATGAACAGCGTCTGGGACGCGTTGCGGCCCTGCGGCCGCCGGAACACCGTGACGGCGTTCGAGATGGCTTCGACTCCGGTCAATGCCGAGGAGCCGACGGCGAAGGCCTCCAGGATCACCAGCAGGCCGATCTCCGCCTCCTCGCCCGACGTGATCGGGTTCGGGACGACCGCCTGGGGACAGCCGCCCACGCACTTCCACAGGCCGAATCCGACCATCGCGAAGATGGCCACGATGAACCCGTAGGTCGGGATGGCGAACAGCAGCCCCGACTCGCGCACGCCCCGCAGGTTTGCGAACGTGATGAAGGCCACGAAGAACAGCGACAGCGGGACCTTGTACGGGAGCAGCGACGGGACGGCGGAGGTGATCGCGATCACGCCCGCGACGACCGAGACGGCGACCGTCAGCACGTAGCCGACCATCAGCGAGCCGGCGGCGACGAGCCCGTACGTCGCGCCGAGGTTCTCCTTCGCAACCACATACGCGCCGCCGCTCGTCCGGTACGCGCGGACGGTCTGCATGTAGGAGGTCACCACGACCGACATGAGGATCGCGACCGCCACCGTGATCGGCATCAGCAGGTGCCGGGCGGCGATCGACGCGCCCACCAGCACGAGCAGCGTGGCTTCGACCGTGTACGCCACGGAGGAGAGGCAGTCGGCGGACAGCACCGGGATGGCCAGACTCTTCGGGATGAGCGTGTGCTCCATCCGGCCGCTGGTCATGCTGCGGCCGACGAAGAGCCGCTTCAGGATCCCGTATCCACGGTTCCCCGGAGCGGGCGTCGCCATGGCCATTGGCCGGATGCTATAGGTCGCGGTCCCGCGAGACGAGTCGGCAGTGACGGCCCAGGTCAGGTCGCGCGGCGGAGCCTCGGGAGTGTTGGGACGGGTGGGCCGCGGCGGTAGGCTCCGCGCGTGCACGTCGTGATCATGGGCAGCGGCCGGGTGGGGATCGCCACGAGCCTGGCGCTCACGCAGCGGGGGCATTCGGTGGCGATCATCGACAAGCGGGCCGAGGCCTTCAACCTGCTGCCGCCCGGCTTCACCGCTCGGACGATCGTCGGGGTCGGGTTCGACCGCGAGGTCCTGGAGGAGGCCGGCGTCAAACAGGCCGACGCCTTCATCGCGGTCTCCAGCGGGGACAACTCGAACATCGTCTCCGCCCGGATCGCGCGCGAGCACTATCACGTGCCCAAGGTGATCGCGCGGATCTACGACCCGAAGCGGGCGGAGATCTACGAGCGCCTGCACATCCCCACGATCGCCT
>JBEDUK010000047.1:0-20204 GCA_040414485.1 Actinomycetota bacterium | reverse complement strand
GGACCAACGCTTCGAGTTGATCCGAAGTCAGGCTCCGCAGGACCCCCGTGAGATCAAGCCGCTCGGCTACTCCGGGGGCCAGGTCGTCGAGGGCAGGTTCCGCTGCGCCGGATTCGATCCGCCGATGCCCGCGGCGTCGCCATAGGTTCAGGGCGATGGTCGCCGCATAGGCTCGGGGGGAGGCCATGACCTGCACGCGCGGCCACCGCTCGAACACGCGCGCCATCGCCTCTTGCGCCAGGTCCTCCGCCTCGGCGTGATCTTGGGTCAGAAGGAACATGGCCTTGGACAGTCGCAGGTACTCGGCTTCGAAGAATCCCTCGAAGGTGGGAGCGCCCGTGCGCACGATGCTTTCGGTCCCGGCCATGTCCACTGGTAGTAGAAGTCTGGACCGGTCCGAAACGTTTGGCTCGAGCGGAAGTTCGTGTCACCCCGCGCTCCAGCGCGACACTCCCAGATGACACAGCCGGCACACTCGCCTGGCCCACCATGGCAGCATCCGACGACTGCCGGCCTCGCGATCCTGCTCCCGCGTCCATCGACGAACGGCGGGAGCGCACCGGCTGGCCGTCGCAACGGATTGGTCGCCGTTCTCGTATTCCGGCCATTGTCGGAAACGGGGGATCTGTACGTCGTCAAGCCCGACGGCACCTCGGAGCGCCGCATCCTTGCGTCGGGGGATGCCACCGTCGATGCGCAGTTCTCCCCGGATGGCCACCGACTGGTGTTCGCCACCGATCAAGGCGAGGGAGCCCGGAACATTGCCGTCATGAACGCCGACGGGAGCAGCCACCACCAGGTGACGCCGACTCAGACGAGCGACGCCGCCCGCGCCGATACCTGGGAGTTCCCCTCATGGCTGCCGGATGGCTCGGGGCTCCGCTTCTACCGCAACGCGCGCCAGGACGCCCTCCAGGGCCTGTGAACGTCGAAGCTGGACGGGTCCGACCTCAAGCTCGACATCCGCCGATGGGTCCCGTTCTTCGCCGCCTGGTCACCCGACGGCACCCGTGTCGCCTGGGAGGGCGACCGCGGCACGGGCAGCGGTGGGGCTGACCTCTTCATCGCCGATCCGACCGGCGCCAATCGACGACGTTTGACCGATGACCCCGGGCAGGTGGGAACCATCTCGTGGTCCCCGGACGGCAGTCGGATCGCGTTCGCCAACGGCGGCGCGATCAACGTGGTCAATGCCGACGGGACCGGCCGGCGCGTCCTGTTCCAATGCAGTGGATTACTGCCTGGGTGCCGAGTTTCCGGTGTGGTCCCGGAGGGCAAGCAGATCCTGTTCGCGGTCCTATCCCGGCACCAGGGGGTACTTCTTCACCGAACGGGTGGAGGTCATGGACGCGAACGGATCCCACGTGCGGCGATTGACCGGCTCACTGTCCGGGATCCCCGTCGCGTGGCAACCGTTGGCTCGCTAAGGGAACACGTCTCCGGACCAGGTGACTCCCGCGCTCCTTCAGATGACATTGCCACACCCTGTCCAAGGAACACTGTCCCGCGCCCGAGGCGTCGGAGTACCATGCGGCATCGTTCGGCGTCGGGTCGGTTCGCAGGAGAGGGGGAGATCACCGTTGTCCCGCATCGGTCCACGCTCTCTCGCCGCCTTGACGACGACGATCGTGCTGTTCATCGGCATGCCGACGATTAGCTCGGCCGCTGGACCGCGTGCGGGTGCACCCGCTGACTCGCGTGGAACCACGAACGATGTGCTCGGCAACGGGGTGTGGCCGCAGTTCCATTTCGACCCGGCGCACACCGGGTTCAACTCCTCCGAGCATGTGCTCACGCGCTCGAACGTCGGTGCGCTGAGGATCGTGTGGAAGCACAGTCTGCAGCCGTCGTCCGCGAATTCGTCACCAGCGATCTGGGGTGGGGTCGTGTACTTCGGTACGTTCAATCACTACGTCGTCGCGCTCGATGCCGCGACGGGCGCATTGCGGTGGCGCTTCCATACCCACGGCAGCGTGTGGTCATCGCCGGCTGTGGTCGACGGCATTGTGTACGTTGCGGATGCTGACGGCCGTGTGTACGCACTCGATGCCGCGGGCGGGGCGATGCTGTGGACGTTCCGAACGAGCGGGGTCATCGACTCCTCTCCAGCGGTGTCGAACGGCAAGCTCTATATCGGGTCCGACGACGGGAACGTTTACGCGTTGGACGCAGCGACCGGCGCATCCCTATGGACCTTTGCCACGGGAGGTTGGGTACGGGCGTCGCCTGCTGTCGCGGACGGGACGGTGTACGTGGGGTCGGTAGACGGGAAGTTCTTCGCGCTCGACGGCTCGACCGGAGTCAAGCGATGGACGTACCGACTTCCGCGCGGCTATGGCTTTGTCTATCTCTCCGACCCGACCGTGGCGAACGGCGTGGTGTACACCCCCTCGCCCTACGGCCTCGTCGCGCTCGACGCTTCGACCGGAGTCAAGTTATGGAGCCGGCGCAGTGACGGTAACGAGTTCCAATGCCCGGCTGTAGCGAATGGGGTTGTGTACGTGCCGTCCGGCAATGCATATCTGTACGCGCTCGACGCGTCCACCGGCGCGACACTTTGGACGTCCGGCCCAGGGGGCGGTTCGGGCATGACCCCGCCCGCGGTTGCGAACGGCGTGGTGTACGTCGGTGCCGGGTTCGGCCTCTACGCGTTCAACTCTCGAACGGGAAAGCAGCTGTTCACGTTCGACGCGGGCAACGCGATCCTGACGGCACCTGTCGTCGGCGGTGGCCGCGTGTACATCGCGACCTACCCCAAGTACATGTATGCGTTCGGCCTCCCTAATGGCGGGAAGCGGCTCCTCATTGCTGGGTCTCGTCACTGACTCACCAGGTCTGGGTACGCTCCGGCATGCTGGTATCGCTCCATGGCCTCGCTCGCGGCAGCGAGGGGCGTGCCACACTTTCCTCGTGAGCGACGACGTCAAAGAGCGTCTTCCGGACTCAGCTCTCGAGGCGATCGTCCGCTTCGCTTCCCCCCGAGGCGAAGCGCTCCCCGGTGTCGAATATGTCCGGACCACGGAGCGCCTCGCGCTGCAGCTCGCCCTTGGGTATGTGCCGTATCCCGGCAGTAAGGCCGGCCTCGACGACCCGGTCTTTCTGGTGAGCCTTCGAGGCACGTTCTATCCGCGGTTTGGTCCCGCGTCAACCAGGAAGCGATCAGGGTCCTTCCTCCGGCTCATCATCGACGCAGAAAGCTTCCAACAGCGCGGCCTGAGCGCCGGCGATGAGCCGCGCGATCTGAGCACGCTCGGCACCGTTCTTACGGCTTGATCCGCCGCGTGGGTGACATGGAGAACCGGTCCGGCGAGCCTCAACCAGCGCGTGCGCTCAGACCGTATCTCTCGGCAGGATGAATGATCACGATGCTCGAGGTGCGTCGGTGCTTGGTTCTGGCGCTGGCCTTCGTCGGCGCTGGATGTACCTCCGCACCTGCACCGCGCGAGGCGAGCCGAGCGCCGACGCAGCTACGGCTCGTGTGCGACAAGGATGGCTCCCATCTCGAGAACCCCTTCGTGCAAGCGCTCCCCGACGGCGTCCACGTCCGGGTCTCCAATCACCTTTCCGAACCGATCGGGTTCCTCCACGAAGACGCTCCGCGCGGGACGTCGTTCCACGTGGAGAATTTCGAGCCCGGCAACAACACCTACGCATGTGGCGCCCCGACCCTTGGCCCCTACTCGCCGGATCCGACCGGTCCGGGCGGGTCCTGGGGTGAGCCGGTTTCGTTCACCGTGATCGACCCGAACGGCTACTACGTGCGGACGACGATCCGCTGTCCGCTGGCGGGCCTTGGATACAGCGGCAAGATGACGACGCTTCGGGCGGGCGAGTCGTTGCCCCAGGCGTTGCGTCGCGATGCCGAGGGCTTGGAGCCCGGTGACCGCGTTCAGGTCGGGGGCTACCCACGGGCGCACCCCCGCCGCGAGGTTGCCGTGTGGCGGAAGGGCGCGGTCGTTGCCACCTTCGACTACGAATATGTCAGTCCATCTACCTGGCGCCGCGGCGGATCAACGACCTGCGACTCCACCGGCCTCGCGTGGAAGTAGTCGCATCGCCTCGTGGCATGCCGAACGGCCATCAGGTGGCCGCAACGCGCACGACACGGCTCCGATGGAGCCCGGTTGCCGGCGCCCTCGGGCTGGTGGCGGCGCTCGGGGTGGCGTGCACCGCTCCACACCCAGGTCAGGCCCAGACAGTCCTCGACGCTCGACGTGCCGACGTCACACGTGTGGAAACGCGCCCAATTCCGGAGGGACCTATCCCGAGACCCTACGAACGGAGCCCGACTGGAAATGCACTCCCGCTGACGCCCTTGTTGCCCTTCATCCCAGATCCCCTCCCCGGCCCGCTGGATCAGCATGGTTGCATGTCTGGAGGGAACATGATCGTGACCCTTGCTGACGGCCGGACGATCACCTACGGACCCTGCTACCGACCGGCGTCCATCAATCGCCTCTGGGGAAGGATCACGGGAACCGTCCCGAGTCCGCCGTAGTAGTGGTCGCCCGACCGCGAGGGCAATCAGTTGTGACTCTCGACGAACTCGCCGGTGTCCGCATCGATGATGACGTGGTAGGTCGTCCCGCGGGGGCAGGCGGGCGTCGGAGGCGGCGACTCGCCCGGCAAGAGCGGAGCGCCGCCGCCGCGGACACACGCGCCCTCGTAGGTGAAGGACCAGACGAGCCGTCCTCCCGGAGGCGCCAAGGTGCCGCCGTCGTCGAACAGTGCCAGTTCCTCGGTGGAGTCCGTCGCGCTCTCGGCAGGGCCCGCGTACTGCCATGCCATGTCCACGGCATCTCCGGCCGACACCATCGGCTGAGCGTCGGGGGGCGGCACCTCCAGGTACCCGTTGGGCGAGGCCAGCGTGATCACGCTGACCGGTGGCGGATCGCCGGCGCCGGATGACCCGGTGGCCTGACCCCGCGCCGCGCTGGCGCCGCAGCCGACGCCCAAGGCCAGGGCCACCGCTATGGGAAGACATACAACGAGGCCCCTCGCCCTACCGAGACTCATGGTGCGCACTCCGGGCGTAGCCGAAGGCATCGGATCTCGCCCTAGCCTGCGTGGTGCGCGACGACGGTGAACGCGTGACCGCTCGAATCGTCCGACGCGAACCCGACCGCCCAGATATTCGCTTGGCCCCCGATACCGCTCAGTCCGGTCAGGTAATTGGCGCGCTGCCCGGGGATCGGGGCTGGCCTGGATCGACCAGTGGAATCCGTTCCAGTGGAGGATCAGGCTTCGCAGGATTCCCGTCCTCGACTCGTCGAAGCCGGCGGCCCACGCGTCGTTCGCCCCGGTCGCCGTCACCGAGGTCAGGACGTCATGGACACAGCGCACTCGGGCTTGGGATGTGGGTCCACTCGCTGCGGTCCCAGTGCATCGTGAACGTCCCGATCGGCGGGCCGATGTACTGGCGACCGACGGCCCAGACGTCCTGGGACGAGATCGCGGCGATGGCGCGGTACTCCTCGACGCCGGGCTCCGGGACCGGACTCACATCGTGCCACGAGCCTCGGTACCAACGAGCCACGTACAGGTCGCCGACGGCCCAGACGTGGCCCTGCGGATCCACCGAGACGCTGGTCAGTCTGATCACGTCCTTAGGAAGTCCTGCGTCCCTCAGGCTCCACGATGCGCCATCCCAGTGTTCGGCGAAACATCGATAGCCGGACCGCGGGTCGAGGTACTGCCCCACCGCCCACACGTCGTCCGGGGCGAACGCTGCGACGCTCAGCAGGATCGGACAGTTTCCCGACGGATTCGCGCTGGGGATGACCTCCCAGGAAGTGCCGTTCCATCGATCGACGAGGGTCCGGCAACCGCCTGAGCCGTTCGTGGATCCAACCAGCCACACGTCGTTCGTCGCCGTCGCCGAGACAGCGTTGACGTAATTGGTGCGGTCCGGGTTCGGGCTGTGCACGGTGGTCCATCGCATACCGTCCCAGTGCTCGGTGAGGACCTGGGAATGCTGGTCACCCGGACCGTTCCAGTTGCCTACCGCCTACACGTCGGATGCGGATACTGCGGCGACGCCGAACAACAGGTTCGCACCGAGCCTCGACGGGTTGCGGCTCCCCTGAAGAACCCAGCCCGATCCTGCCCACGCCGCTTGAGCGGGCAGGATGCCGGTGACAACCAATGTCAGGACAAACAGGCGTCGCATGCTCGCCAATTATCATCCGACCCCACGACGTACGGGACGGTGATCGACGCGACCACCGGCGCGTTCGTGGTCAGCTGTTAGAGGATCACGCTGGCCGCTGCTGCCGTTCGCGGTTCGACGCGCCTTCTGCCGGACCTTCTGCGGTCGGGCTTGCCGGCTGTTCGATCCCCAAGAGGAACAAGGCAAGGTCGTGGGCGTCCGTCTCCGAGAGCGACACCGCAGCCCGGACCTCATCGTCGACCCACACCGAGATCCGCACGTGATCGGCGGGGACCCGTACGGCACCGTCGTCCGTCTCCCAGTCGAATTCCTGCGTATATCTGCTCACTCGAACGGCGGCACCGGGCGGATCCTGCGGCACGACCGGGACGGCGACGTACCAACGGCTCTCCTTTGGACCGCTCGCCGGCTGCCACACAGGCAACGCCGCGCCGCACGCGACGCAATACGAGTGGTCACTCGACTGGCCGTACCCGCATCGTGGGCAGAACACCGGTCGCTCCTCTCCCGACGCCGGAGCGCCGGACCGGGACCAAACCCGATCGCCATGCTACGCCGAGTGGCGCGAACGTTACTCGGGCGCGAAGGTGCCCGTGACCAGTTCGCCGGCCGGTTCGTAGGTCCCGATCACCACGCCGGTCGAGGACACCTTGCTGTCCACCAACCTGAGCGCGGATGGGATCGCACCGTCGGCGAACAGGCGCTTGCCGGTGCCGAGCACCACCGGGAATACCCAGAGCCGGTACTCGTCGACGAGGCCGTTTCGCATCAGGGTCTGGATGAGGTTGCCGCTGCCGTGCACCTGGAGTTCGGGGCCGTCCTGCTCCTTCAGCGCCGCGAACCCTTCGGCCGCATCGCCCTCGATCAGGACCGTGTTCTCCCATTCCAGCGTCAGCGGCCGGTGCGACGCGACGTACTTCGTTGCCTCGTTGAACACCTTCCCGCCGGCCTCCTCGGGCGCGGTCGGCCAGAACGCGGCCATGATGTCGTACGTGGTCCGCCCCAGGACCATGGCGAACGGCTTGCTCGTCGCCTCGGCCATGACCTGGCCCATCAGGTCGTCCCAGTAGGTGACCGACCAGCCGCCGTATTCGAAACCGCCGCTGTCGTCCTCGCCCGGGCCGCCCGGTGCTTGCATGACCCCGTCGAGGGTGAGGAACGTGCTCACGATCAGCCTGCTCATCTCACCGTCCTTTCGTCTTCAAGAGGGGCTCGCGACACCCCTTTTGCGTCCCATCAACTCTTGCACTGTTCCCGCGCCGCCCGCCGCCCAACGGACGCAACGCCCGAATGTCGCGAAGCGGACGGTCGAGTAGGGTCACGCCCGCTGATACCGAACCCGTGCCGATGGCACGCCAAGAACGAAAGGAACCGCCGTGAGACGTTCCGTGGCTGTCATCGTGAGCATGGTCCTGGTGAGCGCCGGCATGCTGTTTGCTTCAGGGACCGCGGGCGCGTCCGCGACCGTCCGCCCGGATGGGACCGCGCCGACGCCGAACTATCGGCCGGTCTGTCCGGTGAGACCCGGCAAGGTTTCGTGCCGCTCGTTCGTCAGGACCGATGTCAGCGGCCTGAACGCCGCCGGCCTCCCGAACGGCTTCGGGCCCGCCGACCTGGAGTCCGCGTACAAACTCCCGACCGATCTGGGCGCCGGCACCACCGTGGCCATCACCGGCCTGGGCGGCTACTCGGCCGCTGAGAGCGACCTCGCCGCCTACCGTGCGATGTACGGCCTGCCGGCGTGCAAGATCAAGACGGGCTGCCTGACCATCGTCAACGAGGAAGGCAATCCGAGCCCGCTGCCGCCCGACAACCACGGCTGGTGGGGCGAGAGCGCGCTGGACATGGACATGGTGTCGGCGGCCTGTCCGCTCTGCAAGATCCTCTATGTCGAGGCCAACACGAACGAGGACATCGCCGGCCTGCTGACGACGATCAACACCGCGGTGAGCCTCGGGGCCACGATCGTCACGAACAGCTGGGGCTCGTACGACTCGCAGGCGTGGGGCGACAAGCAGTATCGCAAGTACTTCTATCACCCGGGCACGGAGATCCTGTTCGCCTCGGGCGACATCGGCTACGGGTCCGCGCAGCCCGACTCGAGGTTGCTCGTGATGGTCGGCAGCACGTCGTTGACCAAGGCCCAGAACAAGCGCGGCTGGTCCGAGACCGTGTGGGGCGGTTCGACCTCCTGGTGCTCGGTTGACAACAGGACTGCGAAATGGATGCCGAAGGTCGGCTGTTCGGGCCGCCTCATGGTCGACCTGGCCACGGACGGCGATCCGAACACCGGCGTGGCCGTCTACGTGTCCGGTCACTGGGCCGTCGAGGGCGGGACGAGCGCCTCGTCGCCGTTCGTCGCCGGCATCTACGCGCTCGGCGGCGACGCGTCGCACCTGAACGCCAGCCAGTCGCTGTACACGCACCCGAAGGCGTTCTACGACGTGACCACGGGCGCGGACGGAAGTTGCAACCCGACGATCTTCTGCCAGGCGGGGCCCGGGTACGACGCGGCGAGCGGCATGGGCACGCCGAAGGGCATCGGCGCGTTCCAGTAGAGCGACTTCGCGCCGAAGCGCGTCACCCGGTCTGGAGCAGCGCCGCCAGCACGGCTGCGGCGGAGTGCTCAACGTCCTTCGTGGCGGTCAGCAGCGTGACGCCGCCACGGCGGGATTCGGCTCGAAGCGCGTCCAGCGCCGCGGCCGCCTCCGGCTGTTCGAGCTCCGTGCGGTAGCGCTGCGCGAACTTCTCAAACCGTTCCGGCTCGTGGCCGAACCACGTCCGAAGCGCCGGACTCGGGGCGATCTCCTTGGCCCATCGATCGAGCTCGAACGAGGCCTTCGAGACTCCCCGCGGCCAGAGCCGGTCGACCAGCACGCGCAGCCCGTCCCCGCGTTCGCGGGTCCGTGATTCGTAGACGCGCCGGATCCTCACGCTCATGCTCGTTTGCGCTCCCGTGATCCTTCTACCCGTCGCGCCGCTACATTGCAGCGCGTGAGCACTGAGTTTCCAACCGGGACCGTGACCTTCCTGTTCACGGACATCGAGGGATCCACGCGCCTGCTGCAGCGGATCGGCGCCGCATACGCCGATGTCCTGGAGGAGCACGCCGACGTGGTTCGGACCGCCATCACCGAAGCGGGAGGGGTCGAGGTGGGCACGGCGGGCGACTCGTTCTTCGCCGTGTTCCGCGAGCCGGCCGACGGCGTTCGGGCAGCGGTCGACGCGCAGCGCGGATTGGCGGCTCACGCGTGGTCGCACGGCGCGCCCGTTCGTGTCCGGATGGGCCTGCACACGGGATGGGGCGAGCTCGGGCGCGAGGGTTACGTCGGGATCGACGTCCACCGCGCCGCCAGGATCGCCGACGCGGCCCACGGGGGCCAGGTGCTGGTGTCCGATCAGACCGCACGCGCGGTGGGGGCGGCGCTGCCATCCGGGGTCCGAATGCGCACGCTCGGGGCGCACAGGCTGAAGGACCTGGCTGAGCCGGAACGGCTCCACCAGATCGAGATCGACGGGCTGCCGACCGACTTCCCGCCACCCCGTTCGATCGAATCGCGCCCGAGCAACCTGCCGGCGGAGCTCACATCGTTCGTGGGACGCGAGGCCGAGATCGCCGAGGTCGAACGGCTGGTCGAACGCTCCCGGCTCGTGACGTTGACGGGCGCCGGCGGCAGTGGCAAGACGCGGCTGGCCATCCGCGTGGCGTCCCGCCTGCGTGGTTCCTTCGCCGACGGCGTGTACTTCGTCGACCTGTCGAGCGTCGTCGATCCGGCCGTGGTCGCCTCCACCGCGGCGAAGGTGCTCGGCGTGGTCGAGGACGGTGGGCGTCCGGTGCTCGATGCGATGAAGAGCCAGGTGCGGGATCGCGAGGTCCTGATCGTGTTCGACAACTTCGAACGGGTGCTGGACGCCGCCTGGATGCTGGAGGAGCTGCTCGAGGCGGCGCCGCGAATGAGGATCATCGTCACCTCGCGCGTCGTCCTGACGGTCCGGGGCGAGCAGGAGTTCGCCGTCCCGCCGCTGGCCCCGCCCGACCCGCGGTCGCTTCCGGACCTGCCGGCGCTCCGCGACAGCGAGGCGATGCGGCTGTTCGAGGACCGGGCAGGCGCCGTCGTCCCGGGTTTCCGGGTGGACGAGGGGAACGCGGCCGCGGTGGCGGCCATCACCGCGCGCCTCGACGGCCTGCCGCTCGCGATCGAGCTCGCCGCGACGCGACTGAAGGTGCTGTCGCCGCAGCAGGTGCTCGACCGGCTGTCGGATCGGTTCGCGCTGCTCTCGTCCACGGCGCGTTCGCTCCCCGAGCGCCAGCGCACCCTCCGGGACACGATCGCGTGGAGCTACGACCTGCTGAACGAGCCGGAGCGGCGGTTCTTCGCGCGGCTCTCCATCTTCAGCGGCGGTTGGACGCTCGAATCGGCCGAGGCCGTCTGCGACCCCGCCGGCATCGGCTTGGACGTCCTCGACGCGCTGTCGTCCCTGGTCGACCGGTCGCTCGTCCTCCGGGAGCAGCGCGGAGGCGACGTCCGGTTCGGCATGCTCGAGACGATCCGGGAGTTCGGCCAGCAGGAACTGGAGGGATGGAGCGACCTGGACGTCACCCTGGAGCGCCACGGCACGGAGTATCTGGATCTGGCCGTGGAGGCCGAGTCCCATCTGACCGCGGACGACCAGATCGAATGGCTCGACCGATGCGACCTCGAACACGGCAACGTCCGCGAGGCGCTCCGGTGGGCGATCCAGACCCGCCGGGCCGAACGCGCGCTGGAGGCCGCCGGCGCGCTATGGCGCTTCTGGCATCAGCGAGGGCACCTGGAAGAGGCGGGCCGGTGGTTCGCCGAGATCCTGGCCCTGCCCGAGGGGCAGGTGCCCACGGCAGCCCGGTCGAAGGCCCTGATCGGGGCCGGTGGCATCGCGTGGTGGCAGCGCGACCGCGAATCGTCGCGCCGCTTCTACACCGACGCCCTGGAGATCGAGCGCCACCTCGGCCGTCCGGCCGGCATCGGCGAGGCGCTGTACAACCTGGCGTTCGTGATCGCCGGCGAGGACATCGAGGCCGCCGCGCGCATGCTCGACGAGTCGCTCGCTCTGTTCCGTGAGGCGGGCGACGAACGGGGCATCGCGCAGGCGCTCACCATGCTCGTCATCCGTGACAACGAGGCGGGGAGATGGTCCGACTCCGTGGCCAGCCTGGAGGAGGCCGTCGCGATATGGCGCCGGATCGGCGACCGCCTCCATCTATCCTTCGATCTGATCTGGCTGAGCTTCGCGAACGGGCGCCTGCGGCGCATGGATGCCGCGTGGGCGGCCGGCCTCGAGTCGCTCCGGCTGTTCCGGTCCGGCGACAACGGGACGGGCGTCGGGATCGCGCTCAGCAATCTGGCGTTCCTGTCGGCCTGGGACGGCCACGTCGAGGAGGCGATCCGGCTGGCCGCCGTGGCCGCGCGGACGAAGGAGCAGTCCGGCGGACCGCCGGGCGGCTTCGGCGGGATCCTCGAGGGCGATCCGGCCGACGAGGCCCGCGCGCACCTGGACGCCGATGCGGCGGCGCGGGCGTGGGACGACGGGTGGGCGATGCCGCTGGAGGAGGCCATCGCGCTCGCGGAGCGGCTGGGCCTGCGAGACTCGGTCGATCGGCTGGTCGAGGGGCGGGAGGCCACATGATCCTCGAGGGCTCGTGCGAGTGCGGGGCGGTCAGGTTCTCGGTGTCGTCGTCCACGCCGTACCCGTACCGGATCTGTTACTGCCGCCGGTGCCGCAAGCTGGCAGGGGCGCTCGGCGCGGCCGTGAACGTGATCGCGGACGCGTCGACCCTCAAGGTGGAGGGCGAACTGGAGCCGACGCGGTACGAGACGGCCGAGGGGCCCGTCACCTCGTTCTGTCCGCGGTGCGGAAGCCCGCTGTTCCTGGACATGGCCATCTGGCCGGACTGGGTCTATCCGTTCGCCGCCGCCATCGACACGCCGCTGCCGGTGCCGCCGCACCGCATTCACGTCCGCTGGGAGGACCGGCAGCCCTGGGTGCCGGACATCGGGGCGGCCGACGACCCGCGGTTCGATGACAACACCGACGAGTCGATGGTCGAATGGCACGAACGGATGGGCCTCACGGAGGGGTGATCCCGGTCCGGCCCTGCCGGGCAGGCCGCAGGTTCCGACGACTCGAGGAGGCGCACACATGGCTGAGGTGCTGTTGTTCCATCACGCGATGGGTCAGACGCCCGGATTCACGGCGTTCGCGGATGAGGTGCGAGCGGCCGGCCATACGGTGCACACGCCGGACATCCTCGACGGACGCACGTTCGGCAGCATCGAGGAGGGCATGGCGTACGCCGAGGAGCTGGGGTTCCCCGACGAGATTCTCGCCCGCGGCGAGCGCGCGGCTGAGGGCCTGCCGGCCGATCTCGTGTACGCCGGCTTCTCGCTGGGCGTCCTGCCCGCGCAGAGATTGGCGCAGACCCGCCCGGGCGCGAGGGGAGCGCTGCTGTTCTATTCCTGCGTGCCGTTGGAGTTCTTCGGGGCATGGCCGGCGGGCGTGCCCGCGCAGATCCACGGCATGGATGCCGACCCGTACTTCGTCGGCGAGGGGGACATCGATGCGGCGCGCGAAATCGTCAGCCAGGCTGACGATGCCGAACTGTTCCTCTATCCGGGGGATCAGCACTACTTCGCCGAGCCCGGCCTGCCGTCGTACGACGCGCAGGCTGCTTCAGCGCTGAAGGAGCACGTGCTCCAGTTCCTGCGGACGCACTGAGGCCGGAAGGTGGCCTGGTCAGGCTCCGCGGGAGACCTTGCGCCAGCCGCCGGCCCGGTTGTTCGCGATCACCGCTCTGAACATGGCCGTGAGGGCCGGTTCGTTGATCGGCTCGCCCTCTCGGACACCGACCGTTCGCGCCGTGGCGTTGTCGTGGCCCGCGGTGATGATGCCGTGCGGGTCGGGGACGAGCGGGTCGTACACGAACACGTTCACGTGATCCTTCGCGGCGAGCAGCGCGCAGACGTTGCCCTGCAGCACGAAGTACGGATACCGCGTGCGCTTGATCGTCTCGACGACCTCGGGGTCGGCGGCGTGCGCCAGGTCGCGCACCTTCCTGCAGATGACCTGCTGCCACCCCGGGAGCGAGTCGATGTAGGCGTCGACGCGCGGGTCCTTCGCGTAGCCCATGCGCGTCAACGTAGCGTGCCGGGGCGAGCGCGGCTACGATCCGAGCCGGTGCGGGCCGTGGAGGTCGGTATTGGGGGACGGAGACCGGGGCGATCGAATCCATCCCGCCATGCGGTGGCTGCTCTGGACGGTGGTGGTCCTCGCGCTGCTGGCGGGGATCGAACTGTTCGTGCTGACCGATCACACCGATCGGTTCTTCGCGTGGACCATCTCGCCGCCCGTGACGGCGGCGTTCCTCGGCGCGACGTACTGGTCGGCGTCGCTGATGGCGCTGCTGTCGGTTCGAACCGGGAGATGGTCGTCCGCCCAGCCGATGGTCGTCGGGATCATGGCGGTCACGCCGCTGCTGCTGGTGGTCACGCTGATCCACCTTTCGAAGTTCCACATGGGCACGCCCTACGGCGTGGTGTGGCTGATCGTCTACGCGACGCTCCCGCTGGTGACGCCGATCCTGATCGCGCTGCAGGTCCGAACGGCCCGCGGTCCCGTGTCGAGGGCGCCGATCCCGGGGCCGATCAAGGTGCTGATGGCGGTCCTGGCGCTGGGGCTGTTCGGCGTGGGCATCGCCCTGCTGGTCGCGCCGTCCACGGCACGCCATTTCTGGCCGTGGCCGCTGGCGACGCTGTCCGCGCAGGCCATCGGGAGCTGGTTCGTCGCGTATGCGGCCGCCGCGGCGTGGATCGTGCTCGAGGGCGATGTGATCCGCGCCCGCAGCGCGGGGCTCGCCTATGCGGCGTTCGGGCTGCTGGGGCTGATCGCCGTCCTTCGGTACACGGGTTCGGTGGACTTCGGGTCGGCGCGAACGTTGCTGTTCCTCACCGCGTCGGCGGCCGCGATGGCAGGCGGAACGATCACCGCATATCTGGCCGCGCGCGCTGCGGGCACGCGAACGCCGGCCCTCGTTGCGTGATGGGCGATTCCACCGCCTTGGGTTCGCCGCGACGCGAACGGATCACGTCAGCGGCGCTTGACCCTCCCCCTGGAGAACCAGGCGACCACGACGACGATGAGCACGACCCCGATCGCTATTGCACCTGGAAACCACATGCGCGTAACCCTAACAGTGCGGTGATTGCCTTCATCGGAGAGGGCGCGTGGCCGAGTCTGCCGGCGCTCGCCCCGCGGCGTTAGGGTCCAGGTTCGTGTTCACGATCGAGCAGCGGGATGCCCTCCGAGCGAGGCTCCTCAGGCTTGCGGACGAGGACGACCGGGTCGTCGCCGGCGCCGTGGTGGGCTCCTTCGCCGTGGAGGGCGGCGGCGACCGCCACTCCGATCTCGACCTCACCTTCGGCATCGCCGACGGCACGCCCATCACCGAGGTGCTCGACGACTGGACCCGCACGCTTGCCGCCGAGACCGGCGCGCTGCCGCTGACCGATCTTCGGCGCGGGCCGACCACCTACCGGGTGTTGCTCCTCCCGGGCGCGCTGCAGTGCGACCTCTCGATGACACCGGCGGCGGTCTTCCGGCCCGCGGGTCCGCGGTTCCGGCTGCTGTTCGGCCAGACGGCCCCCGGCGATCCCTCGTTCCCCGCGCCGCCGGACACCGCCGACCTGTTCGGCTGGGGCGTCATCTACGCGCTGCACGCCCGCGCGTGCATCGAACGGGGACGGCTCTGGCAGGCCGAGCACTACGTCGGCGCCGTCCGCGATCACGCGCTGTCGCTCGCCTGTCTCCGTGAAGGTGTGCCGGCCGTCCAGGCTCGCGGCTACGACGATCTGTCGGCGGAGACGCTGGCGCGGTTGGACGGTGCCCGAGCGACCGCGCTCGAGCCGCCGGTCCTTCGGTCCGCGCTCTCCGCGGCCGTGTCGCAGCTCATGCGTGAAGGCATGGAGGCGACCCTCCCGAACGTCCAAGCGGTGGCGGAGCGCCTGGCGGCGCTTCGCTGAGACAGCCTTCATCTAGGCTCGGCGGGTGGATTGGCTGCTCGATTCCGATCCTGCCATCCGGTGGCAGGCGCTGCGCGACCTTGCCGACGCTTCCGACGACGTCGTGGCCGCCGAGCGGGCACGTGTGGCCACCGAGGGGTGGGGCGCACGGCTGCTGGCCCTGGAGGGCGACGACGGGCTGTGGGAAGGAGGCGCACTCTTTCCCGCAGCCGGGTGGGACCGGACCGAGGGCCAGCCCTGGACGGCGACCGAGCCCACGCTCACGCTGCTTCGGGTGCTCGGCGTGGATCCGGCCGACGAGCGCGTGCGTCGGACCGTGGACCTGGTCAGGGAGAACGGCCGCTGGGAGCACGCCGGTCAGCCGTTCTTCGAAGGAGAGGTCGAACCGTGCATCAACGGCCGGACCCTCGCCCTCGGCGCATACTTCGGCGCGGACGTCGATGGGATCGCCGCGCGGCTCGTTCAGGAGCAGCTCGAGGACGGCGGCTGGAACTGCGAGGCGGAGAACGGCTCGGTCCGGTCGTCGTTCGACACGACGATCAACGTCCTCGAGGGACTGCTCTTGCACGAGCGGGCGACGGGCGGCTCGCCGGAATCGGTCGCGGCCCGGCGCCGTGGTGATGAGTACCTCCTGAAACGAAGCCTGTTTCGGCGGAAGAGCACCGGCGAGATCGTCAAGCCCGACTGGCTGGAATTCTCCTTCCCGACCCGGTGGCACTACGACGTGCTGCGCGGATTGATGTACTTCCGCGATGCGGGCGACCCACCGGACGCGCGGGTCGGAGAGGCGATCGGCGTGCTGCGGTCCAAGCGCCAGCCGGATGGAACGTGGCTGCTGGAGAACACGTACCGCGGCGCGATCCATTTCGCTCTCGAGGACGGCGATGGCCGACCCAGCCGGTGGAATACGCTCCGGGCGTTGACCGTCCTGCGCTGGTACGAAGCGGACAGGTGAGGCGTGCTCGGCGGCGTCCTGGTGCTGCACGCGCCACACGCGATCCCGGGCCTCTCGTGCCTGATCCGCGCCCCTGATGATGGAGGTCAGGCGCGGATCGTCACGTCGCTCGCGCCCGCACCGATCTCGATCTCGTAGCGGTTCTCCGCGAGGTCGTAGTCGGGGCTTCGCCACTGGATCTTCCCGCTGCCGCGGAAGTCATCGACGGCCAGCCTGGAGGCGCCGCCGCCGATGTGGACCCGGACGGGCACGTCCGCTGGACGGATCAGTTCGACGTGGCTGGCCCCGGCGCCGATCCGGATCCGGACGGTGCCCGTGGGTCGGGGCAACCTCGCCAGGATCTTCGAGGCTCCCGCCGAGATCTCCCAACCCCTGAGCTCGATCTCCTCGAGGTCGGCGACGATGTCCGACATCCCGAACCTGGCGTGGATGAACCAGGGGATCCGCCCCGAGAGCGTGATCTCGCCGGGCTTCGGATGCAGGGCGGGACGGTACCTGACGCTCACCGTGCCCCCCTCGGCTCGGACATCGGGGACCTTCCCCTCGAACCGGGCTTGAAAGAGATCTCCCATGGAGCCGTCGACGCGGATCGTGAGATGCGCCGCGCCACGCGCGAACACGAGGCGACCCGCGTCGACCGCGCCCAGGGGAGCGGTGAATTCCTGGTCGGTGCTGGTTGCGGCCATGACGTCCTCCTCTCCTCCGTGCCACCGGCGGGACGCCGGTTCGGGCGGCACGACCGGGGGTCCCGCGTGCTCATCGTGCGACGAGGCGACCGGCGGCGGCAGGGCCGAACGCCGCTCAGAAGCGGTCCGATCGACCCTGCTCCGCGTGGCCGCGTTGAGATGAACTGGGCGTCGAAGGCGAGGAGCGGATGCGAACGATCGGCGTGCTCGGCGACCACAGGTCCGATGAGATTCCCGCCTCCCATCTCGACCTGGTCACGTGCCCGCCGGTCGCCGCGCTGACCACCGTCACGCCGGACGGCTACCCCCAGACGTCGGTCGTGTGGTGCGACTTCGATGGTGAATGCGTCCGGGTCAACACCATGCGTGGCTTCGCGAAGGAGCGCAACATGCGCCGGAACCCGAGGGTGACGCTCCTGTGCTTCGACCCGCGCGAACCGCTGCGATACCTCGAGATCCGGGGCAGGGTCACCGAGATGGCGGAGGCGGGCGCCTCCGAGCACCTCGACCACCTCGCCTCCGCGTACGCGGGCCGGACGATCCGGTACTTCGGCGACGCCATCCCGGCCCGCTTCGCCCGGACCGAGGTCCCGATCCTCTGCCGGATCAGGCCGACACACGTCGTGGCGGTCGATGCCAGACCCAAGGAATCAGCCGGATGAACGCGCGCCGTGCCGCCGCTACCGCCCCGGTCCCGACGTCGCACCGCGACCTCTTCACCCGAGCGGTCCACGGTGTGCTGACCACGATGGACCGTGACGGCGTGCCCCAGTCGAGCGTGGTCTGGATCGATCTCGTCGACGGCTTCGCCCTGGTCAACACCACGCTGGAGCGGCAGAAGGGCCGCAACATGCTCGCCGACCCGAAGGTGAGCCTGCTGGTGGTCGACCCGGAGAACACCGCGCGCTACATCCAGATCCGCGGCGATGCAGAACTCGTCACCGAAGGCGCGCTGGAGCACATCGACACGCTCACGCGCAGGTACACGCGCCATTCCGCCTACTACGGCCACGTGTACCCGCTCGCTCAGCGTTCGCGTGAGACGCGGGTCATCTGCCGTATCCATGCCCGGCGCATCACGTTGGACGCGATCCACTCCTGACCCGCGAACGGTGAGCGTCGGATCCCGGCGGCCGGCGTCGAGCCGGTCAGCGGGCCGCGAGCAGGTGCCACTCCCCGGGCACGCCCTTGAGCTGATGGCCGCCCCGGTCGGCGAACTCGAGGCCCGAGCCGGTGACCAGGTCGGTGACCGTTCGGGAGACCAGGATCTCCCCGGGCGCGGCGCTCGACGACACCCGCGAGGCGATGTGCACGGCGATCCCGCCGATGTCGTCTCCGCGAAGTTCGACCTCGCCCGTGTGCAGCCCGGCGCGGATCTCGATGCCGAGGCCCGCCATCTCATCTCGCAGCGCGACCGCGCATCGCAGCGCTCGCGCGGGGCCGTCGAAGATGGCGAGGATGCCGTCGCCGGTCGTCTTCACCAACCGGCCGCGGTGCGACTCGACCTGCGAACGCGCGGCCGCGTCGTGCTGGTCGAGCAGCCCCCTCCATCGTGCGTCGCCCGTCGCGGCCGCGCGTTCGGTCGAGCCCACGATGTCGGTGAACAGGATCGTGGCGAGCACGCGATCCTCCTCTGCCACCGGATGGGCGCCGGTCAGGAACCGCTGCGTCTCGGCCAGCGTCGCGTCGGCCGCTTCGAAGAACGGAAGGTTGTCGCTGCCCGGCAGTTCGAACAGTGTGGCGTTCGGGATCCGATCGGCCATGTACCGCCTGGCCTCGACGGCGCTTCCGCGGTCACCGAGCGAGTGCATGACGAGCACGGGGCAGCGGACCGATCCCAGCACGCGGCGGATGTCGAGCGGGGGCAGCGACCGAAGGTAGGTGACGTATTCGCGCGGGCTGCGCGCCGCGAGGTAGTGGCGCGCCCACCACCGTCCCGACGGCTGGTCCGTGGCGAGGCTGGGCGCGACCTGGGTGAACATGGCGCGAAGGCGTTCCTCGCTCGGATTGCCCTGCGCCCGGATCACCTTCTCAAGCTCCTCCGGCGTCGCGCCCCACGGGTAGTCGGGCTCGTCGCGCATGGCGGCCGGATGGGCGCCGAAGGTCACCACCGATGACGTCCGCTCGGGATACGTCGCGGCGTACATCAACGCGAGCCGGCCACCAAGGTGGCATGCGAAATGCGCGCACCGGACCGATGAGACGGCGTCGAGCACGGCCGTCACATCGTCCAACCCCTGTTCGAGCCCGATCTGGATGTTGCCGCGGTCGGACAGGCCCGTCCCTCGTGGATCGAACAGGATCAGCCGCGAGAACGACGCGAGGCGGGTGAGGAATCGCGCGACGCCCGGGTGCTCCCACAGCATCGCCAGGTTGCTCGGCCATCCGAGCTGGAACAGGAGGTCCGGACCCTGCCCGAGCACCTGATAGGCGATGGCCAGCCTCCCCGCGCGGGTGAACCGGATCGGGGTCGACGGGCCGTCCACGCGCGGAGTCTATGTGAGCCGAACCGCGTCGAGGAGTAGCGCCTGCGCTCGGATGTTCGCGGTTCGTAATGGTTCGTTGAGGGTCGCGTGAGCCCTGCCTCCTAGCGTCGACTCCGAGGGCCTGTCCAGGCCCGGAAGGGAGGCATCGGCATGATCCGCAGAGCCCTACCCGTGGCGTTGCTCGTCCCGGTCCTCGCGCTCGCAGTCAGCGTCGCCTCACCGGCGTTCGCGACAACGAGCAAGGGGTTCCTGTTCCACGACGGGGCCACGCTTCGAACCGTCGTCACCCCCCACGCGTTCCCGTACAAGGGGGTCGACCCCCTCTACGAGGTCGCCAACGGCGTCGACGGCCAGTTGGGCATCGCCGGGGTGGCCCCGGGCGACGGCCCCTATCACGGTGGCAAGTGGGAGGTCTTCGACGTGACGTTCAACCAGGGCGTCGATCCGTACCTGCTGACCTCGGACGACGCGGTCTTCGCGGCGCAGTCGGCCGGGGACGTCACCGTCACCCGCGACGGTGCGGCCGACTTCCACTGCCCCGTCCAGCCCTGATCGTCCCGTCGGCGGTGCCGAAATCTCCAGTGGAGGGCTCCCGACAGGGGAGCCCTCCACTCGTACTCATCCCCGTGAGGCGATCTGGATGAGGTTCCCGCAGGTGTCGTCCAGGACCGCCGTCGTCACCGGTCCCATCTGCGCCGGCTCCTGGGTGAACCGCACGCCGAGCCCCTGCAGGCGTTCGTACTCGCTCTGAACGTCGCCCACGGCGAACGACGTGAAGGGGATCCCGTCCTGAACGAGCGCCTCCTTGAAGGGTCCCGCGGCCGGGTGCGCGTCCGGTTCGAGGAGAAGCTCCGG
>JBEDUK010000046.1:0-69711 GCA_040414485.1 Actinomycetota bacterium | reverse complement strand
CTCTTTGCGGTCCTGTTCTTCGGCGTGAAGATCTCCACCCGCGTGCAGCTGGCGCTGGTGTTCGTCTCCGCGACGGTCGTGACGATCTTCATGATCTACGTGATCTTCAAGTCGGGCAGCGCGAGCGCCACGCCCTTCAATCCGTCGAAGGCCGGCGGCGTCAACAACCTGTTCTACGGCGTCCTGTACGCGATCCTGCTGTTCGTGGGCTTCGAGTCCGCTGCGAACCTCGCGGAGGAGACGAACAACCCCAAGCGCAACATCCCCAGGGCTGTGCTCTGGTCGGTCGGACTTGTCGCCGTGTACTTCGTCCTGGTTTCCTACGCCCAAGCCGTCGGGTTCCACCTGGACGTCAAGGCCTGGAGGACGAGCGGCGCGCCCGTGCTGGTGCTCGCGCTGCCCAAGCCCGCCGGCGGGTACGGGTCGCAGTTCGTGTTCGACCTGATGAACGTGATCCTGATCCTCGACGTCGCGGCGGTCGGCATCGGCGCCGCGACGGCGGCCTCCCGACTGCTCTTCTCGCTCGGCCGTGACCGGCGCGTGCCGGGCGTCTTCGCGAGGGTGTCACCCAGATTCGGCACGCCGACCGTCGCGATCGTGACGATCGTGCTCCTGGCGGTGGTCGAGATCGCCTGGGTGCGCCTGTCGCACGGCGTCTTCACGCTCGGCGGGCAGCCCGAGTACTTCGTCTTCTTCCTCTGGATGGCCCAGTACGGCTCGCTGTCCCTCGCGGTCATGTACGCGGTGGTGAGCATCGCCGGTCTGTTCGGGCTCTGGAGCCAATCGAACAGAACGGCGCTGGTGGTCGCCGTCGTGGTGTCGCTGGTCGTCACCGGGCTCGCGATCTTCAGCGCCGTGTACAAGGTGCCCTCGCCGTTCAATTCGGCCTTCTACTACTTCCTGGGCTGGGCGGCGATCGGCGTGGTGATCCTGCTGGTCCTGATGGGCACCGGCCGGTTCCGCCGGTCGGCGCAGGGGGCGGGGGCGCTGGATGCGCACATGACGGCGACCGAACAGGTCCACCCCGAGTTCTAGAAGGGACGTGGAGCGCCGGCGGATCGTGCTGGACGGCGTCGTCGCGCCCGTCGTGCGGGACGGCGACGACCTGGTCGCCGGCGACGGGCGGCGGGTGCGGGCGGGCGACCCTTCCGTCGTGCACCTGCCGCCGGTGGAGCCGACGAAGATCATCTGCGTCCACCTGAACTACGAGAGCCGCAGGGCCGAGTTCATCGCGAAGCTCGGCTCGGCGCCGACGTACTTCCACAAGCCGGTGTCGTCGCTGAACGCCCACGGCGGCGCGGTCGTGCGTCCGCCCGGCTTCAAGTACCTGAATTACGAAGGCGAGATCGCCATCGTGATCGGGGCGGTGTGTCGGGGCGTCCCGCCGGACGACGTGGGCGCGTACATCGGCGGTTACACCATCGCGAACGACTTCGGCCTCCACGACTTCCGCGACACCGACGCCGGCTCGATGCTCAGGGTGAAGGGGTCCGACACGCTCTGTCCGCTCGGGCCGGGGATGGTGGACGCCGCGGCCTGGGACTTCCGTTCGAAGCGGATCCGAACAATGGTGAACGGCTCGGTGGTGCAGGACGGCAACACCGACGAGATGATCTGGGACATGCACTACCTGGTCGCCGACCTGGCGCGGACGATCACGCTCATGCCCGGCGACGTGATCCTGTCGGGCACGCCTGCGAACTCTCGGCCCGTGCAGCCGGGCGACGTGGTCGAGGTTGAGGTCGAAGGCCTCGGCGTGCTTCGGAACCACATCGTCGAAGGCGCCCTGCCGGTTCGTGAGGATGTCGGCGCACAGCCGACCGAATCGGAGGAGGTCGTCTCCACGGCGTTCGGCGGAGACTGGGAGTTCCGCGGCATCCGGCCGCCGAAACGGGACTGAAGGAGGACGCGAAGATGGCCGCGGTTCGATACATCGTGAAGGACGTCGGCGCGGCGGTCGAGTTCTACGTCGGCGCGCTCGGCTTCGAACCGATCCAGCAGTACGGCCCCGCGATGGCGATCCTCGGTCGCGCCGACCTGCGGCTCTGGCTGGGGGGACCGTCGAGCTCCGCGGCCCGGCCCATGCCCGACGGACGTCGCCCAGAGCCCGGCGGCTGGAACCGCTTCGTGGTCGAAACGGACGATCTGGACGGCCTGATCGAACGGCTCCGCGCTGCGGGCGCGAGGTTCCGCAACGACGTGGTGACCGGGCCCGGCGGCCGCCAGATCCTGGTCGAGGACCCGTCCGGAAACGCGATCGAGCTGTTCGAACCCGCGTGACGGGCGGCGGATAGGCTACGGAGCGCCATGGCCGAACTGAAGGGGTTCACGCCGCCGCTGTCGGCAACCGGTCGCGCCTCGCTGGTGCCCACGCCGCCGTGGCACTACTCCGGCGAGATGATGACGCTCGAGTACCGAACGAACCCCGACCGGGTGATCGAACTGCTGCCGGAACCGTTGGAGCCGGCCGAGGATCCCGGCGCCGTGGCGCTCGTCTTCGCCGACTGGCAGACCTGCCGCGACGATCGCCAGGAACTGCTCGATCCGGTGAGGCTCCAGTACAAGGAGGCGTTCTTCGTCGTCGGCTGCCGGTACCGGGGTCGGCCGGCCTCGCGCTGCGTCTACATCTGGGTCGACCGCGACATGCCGCTGCTCCGCGGCTGGATCCAGGGCTACCCGAAGAAGCTCGGCTCGATCTGGATGTCCCGCCCGATCACCGTGGGGAAGGCAGGCCCGCGGCTGGCCTCGGGGGAGACGCTCGCGGCGACGATCGCGGCGAACGACCGGCGCCTGGTCGACGCCACGCTCACGCTCGAGGGCGTCGCGCAAACCGGCGGGTCGGTCAACGCCTACCCGATGCACCACACGCGGCTGTTCCCGTCGCTCGACTTCACCCAGCCCCCGTCGGTGAACGAACTGGTGACGATGCGCTCGTACGACGTCGAAACCGGCGACCTGTGGGTCGGCGAGCCCGACGTCCGGCTTCACGAGAGCCCGGTGGAGGAGTTTGATCTGCTCGCGCCGAAGGAGTTCCTCAAGGGCTACTACCAGAGCGTCGGCTTCACGTTCGGCGTCGGCGAGGTCCTGGAGGACTACACCGGGTGACGATCGGCGAATCGGTCACGCTCGAAGACCTGGAGCGCGACCCGTATCCGATCTACGAGCGACTGCGCGCCGAGGAGCCAGTCTCGTTCGTCCCCGCGGTCGGGCTGTGGCTGGTGACGCGCTGGGACGCCGTGTACTTCGTCGACCATCATCCGGAACTGTTCACCGGCGCCACCGAACCGTCGACGCTGAACCGGACGATGGGCATCAACATGCTCGGCTCCGAGGGGGCGGCGCACGATCGCGTTCGCCAGGTCGTGGAGGCACCGTTCCGCCCGCGTGAGGTCGAAGCGCGCGCCGGCGGCCGATTCGTAAAGATGGCTGACGAATTGCTGGACGGGTTCGTCGCGCGTGGTTCGAGCGATCTGCTGCGCGAGTTCTGCGAGCCGTTCAGCGTGTTGACGCTCCGATTCATGCTCGGGCTGGACGACATTCCGGTCGGGGACCTGGCGCGCTGGAACGCCGGGATCATGGTCGGCCTCGCGAACTTCGAAGGTGATCCGGAGAAGGACCGGATCGGTCAGGGCGCCGCCGCGGAGGCCCGGGCGGCGATCGAACCGATCCTTGACCGGTTGGGGCGTGTTCCCGATGGATCGGTGCTGTCGACGTTGCTCCTCGCAGAGCCCCCCGGTGGGCGGCTGACCCGCGACGAGATCGTGGCCAACACGTTGCTGATGCTCTCGGGCGGCCTCCAAGAGCCGCGCGACGTGGTCGCGCTGATCGTGTGGGCGCTGCTGTCACATCAGGACCAGAAGGACGAGGTTCTTGCCGACCCCGCCGCATTGCTGAAGCCCGCGATCGAAGAGACGCTTCGCTGCTACGCGCCGGTCGGCACCTCGACCCGGCAGACGACCGGCGCCACGACCCTGGCCGGCGTGGACATCGCAGAGGGCGAACTGGTCGCTGCCGTCCTCTCGAGCGCGAACCGGGACGAGCGCCGGTTCACCGACCCGGCGCGATTCGACATCCACCGTAACGAAGGCGCACACCTGGCGTTCTCGACCGGGGATCACTTCTGCCTCGGCGCGTGGCTGGGCCGCCTGCAGGCGCGGATCGCGATCACAGCGCTGTTCGAACGGCTTGCCGGACTTCGATTGGACGACGACCACCCGGTCGAGATCAGCGGCTGGGAGTTCCGGGCGCCCGAGGCGCTCCATGTCCACTGGAACACATGACGGGTGTCAATCGGAGCACGATGTGGCGATTGACAGGCGTGGCGGCGAGGGCGCGCATCGTTGCTGGGCTTGTCCGCCACGGGACGGCGGTAGATCCTCGCCGAGGAGGGGGCGTGGAGGGGAAATGAGTCGTTTCCGATGTTTCGTCATCCCGGTGAGCGCATGTCTGATGGCGGTGTCGGGTTTCACGGTCGCGGTGGCGTCGGCGGCCGGCGCGGCCGCGCTCGGCCCGCGGGCCGCCGGGTCGACGGGACACGTCTGGTCCCGCATCGGCGCCGGCGAATATCACACGTGCGGGATCCGGCGCGACCACACCCTGTGGTGCTGGGGTGCCAACTTCAACGGTCAACTCGGGCTCGGCGACACCACCGACCGGGACACGCCGACCCAGGTCGGCACGGACACCGACTGGGGCACAGTCAGCGCCGGCGGATATCACACGTGCGGGATCCGGCGCGACCACACCCTGTGGTGCTGGGGACTCAACGAGGTGGGCGAACTCGGGCTCGGCGACACCACCGACCGGCACACCCCCACCCAGGTCGGCACGGACACCGACTGGATCAGCATCACCACCGGCGAGGCTCACACCTGCGGAACCCGCACCGACCACACCCTGTGGTGCTGGGGAGACAACGCGGTCGGCCAGCTCGGGGTCGGTGATACCACCATCCGGG
Organism: Actinomycetota bacterium; assembly: GCA_040414485.1. GTDB lineage: Bacteria > Actinomycetota > UBA4738 > UBA4738 > UBA4738 > JBEDUK01. The sequence continues at coordinate 64,754 of JBEDUK010000046.1, read as the reverse complement.
ACACTCCGAACCAGGTCGGCGCCGACACCGACTGGGCCACCGTCAGCGCCGGCGCCCAGCACACCTGCGGACGCACTGGAGGCCTGGAGGGGAGATGAGTCGTCTCCGACGTTTCGTCATCGCGGCCAGTGCTTCTCTGACGGTGGTGACCGGTTTCACGCTCGCGGTGGCACCGGTGTCCAGCGCGACCACCTCCGGCCGGCAGGCCGGCGGGTCGACAGGACACGTCTGGGCCCGCATCAGCGCCGGCCGCCAGCACACCTGCGGGATCCGGAGCGACCACACCCTGTGGTGCTGGGGATGGAACGACGACGGTCAGCTCGGGCTCGGCGACACCACCGACCGGCACACCCCGACCGAGGTCGGCACCGATACCGACTGGACCACCATCAAGGCCGGCGGATATCACACCTGCGGGATCCGGGGCGACCAAACTTTGTGGTGCTGGGGATACAACGGCGAGGGCGAGCTCGGGATCGGTCGGTACGGTGGAGTCTGGGACACCCCCACGCGGGTCGGCACCAACTCCGAATGGGCCACCGTCAGCACCGGCGATGCGCACACCTGCGGGATCCGCGCCGACCACACCCTGTGGTGCTGGGGACACAACCTCGAGGGCGAGCTGGGGGTCGGCGACCAGGACAACCGGGTCAGCCCGACCCGGGTCGGCACCGACACCGACTGGGCTACAGTCAGCGCCGGCGCGTTGCATACCTGTGGGACCCGCGTCGACGACACCCTGTGGTGCTGGGGATGGAACGCCCAGGGCGAGCTCGGGACAGGCGACACCGGCAAACGGGTCAATCCCACCCAGGTCGGCACCGACACCGATTGGGCCACCGTCAGCGCCGGCGGATATCACACCTGCGGGTCCCGCACCGATCACACCCTGTGGTGCTGGGGATTCAACCAAGAGGGCGAGCTCGGGGTCGGCGACACCACCGACCGGCACACCCCGACCCAGGTCGGCACCGACACGGACTGGGCCACCGTCAGCGCCGGCGGATATCACACCTGCGGGACCCGTACCGACCACACGCTGTGGTGCTGGGGATGGAACTACTACGGGGAGCTCGGGGTGGGCCATATCTGGGGGCGCCTCACCCCCACCCAGGTCGGCGCCGACACGAACTGGGCCACCATCAGCACGGGCGTGGTTCATACCTGCGGGACCCGCACCGGCCACACCTTGTGGTGCTGGGGATGGAACGACAACGGCCAGCTCGGGATCGGCGACACCAGGACGCGCTTCACCCCGAAACGGGTATAGCTGCCCGGAGAATCGCGGGGAGTTCCTGGGATGAAGGCATGACGTAGGCTCGCCCTGTCCACACACGAAGTCGGGGGGCGTGCGAAATGCCGAATCGGGACGTCGCGCCGAAGAAGGACTCGAAGAGCAACAGGGGAGCCAAGGAGCCGGCGGCGGCGTCGGTGCCGGTCGCGCCGTACCTCGCGGTCGGCCTCTCGACCGTCGTCTACGGCGTCGGCGAACGAAAGCACATCCGCCGCAACCTCCAGACGATCGAGGATGGCATCCACGCCGCCATGGGCGTCATCAACATCAACATGCCGATCCGGGTCGTCGCGCTGGCGGAGGGCGCGCTGACCGGCTTCACCGACGAGGCGTTCGACATCCCGCATGTGACCGCCGCCCGCGAACTGTTCATCGACATCCCGGGCGAGGAAACCGAGCAGCTCGCCGGCCTGGCGAAGGCGTACGACACCTACCTGGTCGTCCAGTGCAAGGCGCGCTGGCCGGAGGTCATGCCGGACCGGTTCTTCAACACGCTGTTTGTTATCTCGCCGCGCGGGGAGGTCGTCCACCGCGCCGCGAAGAACCACCTGTGGTGCCGCGAGCGCTCCTGCACCCCGCACGACGTCTACGACCGGTGGGTAGAGCTGTTCGGCGACGGCATCGACGCCTTCTATCCGGTGCTGCGCACGACGGAGGAGATGGGCGGCGCCATCGGCAATGTCGGGACGATCTGCTGCAGCGACGGCGAATACCCCGAGGCGGTGCGCGCGCTGGCGTTCAACGGCGCCGAGGTCGTCTACCGGCCGTCGGAGGCCGTCCCCATGACGAACGTCGGCTATCCGGGCGGTGGCACATGGATGCTCCAGAACCGCGCCCACGCCCATTTCAACAGCGTCTACGTGCTTGCGCCGAACGTCGGCCCGGTCTTCCTGCACCCGGGCATGAAGCACCCGTTCGACATCGGCGGCGGTCAGTCGCACATCGTCGATTACATGGGAAATGTCGTCAGTTATTCGACCTCCGGCTACAATACGTTCGTCACCGGCATGATCGACATCGAACAATTGCGGCAATTTCGCGTCATGAACCTGAATTCGAACTGGATGAAGGACCTCCGCACCGAGGTGTTCCGGCGGATGTACGACGAGCCGATCCATCCCAAGAACCTGTGGCTCGAACAGGACCCGCTCCGGCACGCGGACGTCGACGAGGTCTACCGCGACAACATCCGGCGGCTGATCGAGCGAGGGACGTTCACACCGCCCGCCGCGGCGCATCCGGGTGCGCGCTTTTTCCCCATGGGCGACGGTTCGAAGTCCGGCGACGAGGAGTGGGCCGAGTTGAAGTCGCTCTGGGACGGGTTCGAACCGTAGCCGCGCTCAGGCCTTCGAGAAGAACAGCTTGAACTCCATCGTGCCGTGATCCTGCACGGTCACGAACCCCCCGACGTTCGGCGGCTGGATCCCGTAGTCGGCGAACGCGACCGGCAGGCTGCCGACCACCTCGATGCGGCCGTTCGCCAGCGTGCCCTTCATCTTCATCGTGACGTCCCTCGTCGTGCCGTGAAGCGTCAGCCTGCCGAGGGCCGTGACCGTCACGACCTCGCCGGCGGCCGGCACCTTTGACAGCATGATCGGCGAGGTGAGCTCGAACGTCGCCTGCGGGAACTGGTCGGTCTCCAGGCCGATCGTGCGCATCCGCTCATCGCGCATGGAGCGGTCGCTCTGGAGTTGGGTGAGGTCGGCGGTGACCTTGACCGCCGTGATCGACAGCCCGTTCACGGTGAGGTTGCCCGTGACCGCCGATGTCCGTCCGACGGCATCCGACGGCGCCGGAAGGAACCCCAACTGCTCGCGGACGCGGTAGCCGACGAACGAGCCGTCCTGGTCGGCCTTCCACGTTCCCTGGAACTGCGCCCGGGTGAGCGACGCGTCGCTGCTGCCAGATCCGGTCGACGCGCCCGGCGAGATCGAAACCGGCGCCGGTGAATCTCCGCCGGCGAACAGCGCGAACGCCGCGTACGCGCCGCCCGCGACCAGGACCGCGGCGACGACCGCGACGATCGTGATCCGTCCGCGCTTCGACATCCCGCTCTGGTCCTTCTGATCGGTGACCTGAGGCGCGAATGCTGTCGCCCGCACCTGGGAGCGACCTGAGTCTCCGAAGAGCGGTTGCTGGGGTCTCCGGAGGGGTCCGTGTCTACGCGCCCGCCCCGGCGGCGCGGAGTTCGACCTTGCCCTCGTTGATCCGCGCCTCGAGCACCGGCTGCTCGGCCGTCGCCGGACCGCGTTCGATCGAACCGTCGGAGAACCGGAAGATGCTGTGGTGCCACGGGCACTGCACGGACGGATCTTCGTCCGAGCCCACGACCTTGCCCCGGAACAGCAGCCCGCCGCGGTGGGAGCAGCGGTTCGACAGCGCCCAGATCCGGTCCTCCACGCGGTAGAGCACCACGTCCACGCCATCCAGCGAGGCGCGCGTGAGCTTGCGCTCGGGGAGCGCCGATTCGTCCAGCACCGGGGTCCACCGGACCTTCGGCCGTTCGAACGCCGTCTGGTTCACGCCGATGCCGCGGATGAACGACAGGTGGCCGCCGAGGTGCGCCGTGACCGAGCCCAGCCCGATCCCGGCGAACGAGAGCAACCGGCCCAGGCCGCGCATGCCCGCCTTCCGCGAGAGCCATGACAGCGTGAACAGCGACAACACGGCGGCGTTGCCGGTCCCGTGCCAGAACGCCAGGCGCTTCGGGCGGCCGTCGGTGTCCGCGAACTCGTTCAGGCCGGTGAGGACCGTCGGTCCGGCCGAGAGGATGCCGAAGAAGATCAGCCGGTCCGCGGCCTTCGCGCTGCGTCTGCCTCCGAACACGTCGAGCACGACCGATCCCATCCACAAGCCGATGGTCGCCGCGGTCAGCGGCGGGTGGATGGGATGGCCGTACCACGTCCCCGCCAGGAGATCCTTCACCGGACCAGGCGTGACGTACTTGTCCACGAGGCCGCCGACCTGCGTGGCGAGGGGATCGAGTCGCTCGTCGTGCTCGAGCGCGTTCGGCAACTGCTGCAGCGGTGACGTCATCGGCTCACCCCTTCGTGGCTCGATGGAGCAACGTTCCTGTCGCGTAGGCTACCCATTCGTGGAGAGCCCATCGCCGAACGGGTGGCGCGGCTCGGCCTTCGCACTGACGGAACGGCAGCGTACCCTGCTCGAAGAGAGCCGAACGCTCGCGTGCGACGTGTACGCGCCGATCGCGCGACAGGGCGAACCGGGCCGGGTCGACCGTGCGCTGGTGAAGGCGCTGGCGGCCAACGGGTCGCTCGAGCGTCTCTTTCCCGGAGCCGCCGACGGCCGTCCGGCCGGGCATGTCTCGGCGTTCGACCTCTGCCTGCTCCGCGAAGGCCTGGCGCAGGGCTCCACGGAGGCCGAGACCGCGCTCGCCATGCAGGGGCTCGGCGGCCACGCGATCCTCGCCGCCGCCCGCCGCGACGTGGCGCGCAAATGGGTTCCGCGGATCGCGCGGGGCGAGGCCGTCGCGGCGTTCGCGCTGACCGAGCCCGAGCATGGGACCGACGCGGCCGCCATCGAGACGCGCGCCGAGCCGGCCGGATCCGGCTACCGACTGACCGGCGAGAAGGCGTGGATATCGAACGCCCCCGATGCCGACGTCTACGTGCTCTTCGCGCGGACGGGCGGCGAGAACGCGGCATCGAAGGGAGCGAAGGGCGTCACCGCGTTCGTCGTTCCCGGGGACGCCGCCGGCCTCTCGGGCGAGCGGACCGACCTGCTCTCCCCGCACCCGATCGGCCGGCTCCGGCTCGATGGCGTCCACGTTCCCAGCGGCCACGTCCTGGGGGAGGTGAACACCGGCTTCCGGGTCGCGATGCGCACGCTCGACCTGTTCCGCCCGAGCGTCGGCGCGTTCGCCGTGGGGATGGCGCAGGCGGCGCTCGACGCGGCGGTCGCGCACGCGGGCACGCGAGTTTCGTTCGGACAGCCGCTCCGGAAGCACCAGGCCGTGTCACAGCTGCTCGGTGAGATGGCCACGCGGACGGAGGCCGCGCGACTGATGGTCAGAGCGGCGGCGGCGCGCTACGACGCGGACCCGGAGGACCCGGGCGTCACGAAGGCCTCCGCCATGGCGAAGCTCTTCGCGACCGAGGCGGCCCAGTTCGTGGTGGATTCGGCGGTCCAGATCCACGGCGCTTCGGGTCTGGAGCGCGGCCATCCCCTGGAGCACCTGTACCGCGAGGTGCGCGCGCCGCGGATCTACGAGGGAACGAGCGAGATCCAGCGGGAGATCGTGGCCAGGGAACTGTACCGGTGACGCCGGCCTCGGCGCGCCGGGCCGGTACCGCCCGCCGGCGGCGCATCTCGGCGAGCGCGCGCGCGGCGCTGGCGGTCGCGGGAGCACTGGTGATGGTCGCCTCCGCGTGCACCGGCCAGTCCTCCACGCGCGGCCCCAACGGATCGGCGACCGGGCAAGGTGGATCGGACCCACATTCGCCGGGAGCGTCCCCGACGGTGAACGAGACCCTCCTGCTCGCCCGCCAGAAGATCAAGCACGTGATCGTGATCATGCAGGAGAACCGGTCGTTCGATCACTTCTTCGGCACGTTCCCCGGCGCGGACGGCATTCCCATGAAGGACGGGGTTCCCACGGTCTGCAGTCCGAACCCGCTGACCGGCGTGTGCGTCAAGCCGTTCCACGATCCGAGCGTGCTCAACCTGGGCGGCGGCCACGACGTCTGGGCGGCGCGCGCGGACATTGCTCATGGGGCGATGAACGGGTACGTCACGAACCTCATGAACCGGCTCGGGTGCTTCCCGGACAGCAAGAACCGCCACCGTCAATGCGCGACCGCGGTGCACAGGCCGGATGTGATGGGTTGGCACGACGCGCGGGAGATCCCCAACTACTGGCGCTACGCCGAGGACTTCGTCCTGCAGGACCACATGTTCGCGCCGAATCTCGGATCGAGCGTCCCGGTGCACGTGTCCATGGTCTCCGCCTGGTCGGCGGCCTGCTCCGACCCGAGGAATGTCACCACATGCGTGCCCGACGTGGTGAACCCCTCGCGGTTCGTCGGCAAGTTCCCGGACGACCCGCCGTACGCCTGGACCGACGTGACGTGGCTCCTCCACGGAGCGAACGTCAGCTGGCGGTATTACATCGTGCCGGGAGAGGCGCCGGACTGCGACACGAACCCCGATCCGACGTGCAAGCCGTCGCTCGGCGCCCCCGGCACGCCGTGGATCTGGAATCCGCTGCCGCGCTTCGCCGACGTCCACGAGGACAATCAGGTGCCCTGGGTGCAGAAGGTCGGCAGATACTTCCAGGCAGCCAAGGACGGCACGCTGCCGGCCGTCTCGTGGATCACCCCCGATTGGGATCACAGTGATCATCCCTCCGCGTCGCTACGAACCGGACAGGCGTGGGTGACCAGCGTGATCGATGCCGCGATGCGGTCGCCGGACTGGGACAGCACGGCGATCTTCCTGGCGTGGGACGACTGGGGCGGTTTCTACGACCACGTGCGCCCGCCATCGGTGGACGACTGGGGCTACGGGCTCCGCGTGCCCGCCATGATGATCAGCCCGTACGCGAAGAAGGGCTTCGTCGACCATCAGACACTGTCATTCGATGCCTATCTGAAGCTCATCGAGGATCTGTTCCTGAACGGCCAGCGTCTGGACCCGAAGACGGACGGGCGGCCGGACCCACGGCCGAACGTGCGCGAGGAGGCGGCCATCCTCGGGAACCTGCTGTCGGAGTTCGACTTCAACCAGGCGCCGAGACCGCCCGAGGTGCTTCCGCTGTTCCCGCCCCCGGGGCCGGCGTCGATCCCCGGCACCTGACGCGCCGTCAGGGCAGGCGCGGTGGGATCGGCGCTGCCGTCGGACCCCGGCCGACGGCAGCCACGATGCGCCGGTACGCGGCCCTCAGGTCCTCCGCGAGGCGGCTCGCGCCTTGGCCGGCCGCGATCAGCCGCCCGAGTTCGGCGCCGATCGGCACCACGCGGAACGCCGGCCGTTCGATGAACGTCGGCACGTAGTCCATCCCCGTGATGATGGCGTGCCGGCCGACCGCCCAGACGTGGATGACGGTCACCAGGCCGTCGAGCGTGTCGATGGGATATCCGTACGGATATTGCGACGCGAGCAGGTTGCCCTCCCCGTAGGCGACGAAGCGCCCGGCGATGCGTTGGATCGGCTGCACCACATGCGCATGCTCGCCGACGATGGCGTCCACGACGTGATGGGACAGCAACTCCGTCGCGAGCGAGCGCTGCATGTCGTTCGGAGTGTGGTCGTACTGCGTTCCCCAGTGGAGGTTCACGATCACCAGATCGGCGCCGCTCCGTCGTGCGCGGGCTGCGTCGGCGGCGATCCGGCCGTACGAGATGAGGTTCACGGTCCACGGATCCGGCGGCGGGATGCCGTTCGTTCCGTACGTGTAGGCCAGGAACGCCACCCGGACGCCGTCTGCGCCCAGGATCGGGATGTGCAGGGCGTCCCCGGCCGAGGCGTACGACCCGGCGTGCGCGACGCCGGCACGGTCCAGGGCGGCGATGGTCGAATCCACGCCGGCCTGATGCTGGTCCAGCGTGTGGTTCGACGCCGTGCTGCACACGTCGAAGCCCGTCCAGGCGATCGCGCCGGCCACCTCGGTCGGCGCGCTGAAGGTCGGATCCATGGTGGGCGGTGCGTCGGTGAGGGGGATCTCCACGTGGCAGATCGCCAGCGCCGCGCGGCTGATGAGCGGTCGCAGCGCGGCGAACATCGGCCGGAAGTCGTACCGCGCGCCGTGGCCGTACTCGAGCGCGGTCCGCGAGATGGATGGATGCGGAAGGACGTCGCCGGCGGCGACGATGTCGAACGTCCGCGGACGGGGAGCGGCGTTGCTGCCGGCGGGTGCGGCGGTGGTTCTCTGCGGCCCGTCGGGAAGCGCGGCCGCCGGACCGTGGCGCGACGCCGCGACGAGCGCCGCCGGCACGCAGAGCGCCACGACGGCGGCGCCGACCCATGCCGCGCGGAACCGCCCGCCGGTCTTGCGGTGCGCCGCCCGATACCGAGCCACTGTCCGTCTGTCCCCCGCGGACCCTCGCCGATCGGGTCCCGCGGCGGCAGTGTGGTTCAAGCGTGGCGGGGGTGCAAGGACGCGTGGCGTCGGTTACTGGATCGGGCCGGCAGGAAGATGCAGCTGTCACCGAACTCGTGCCACAGATACCGGGCTCGGAGCGCCGTCGAGTACGCGTCGTGAACCAGTTCCTCTCCGGCGACCGCCTTGAGCAGTTCGAGGTGGGACGCGCCGGGCGCGTGCCAACCCGTCACCAGCCCTTCGACCACGCGCGCGGGCCGATCGGGGCCGAGGACGAGCTCGGTCCATCCCTCGCCCGGCGCCACCGTGCCGTCGCAGCGGGCGACGGTTTCGAGTGCTCGTGCCGGCGTCGTCCCGACGGCGACGACGCGCCCGCCGGACGCCCGGACGTGGTTCACGAGCAGGGCGGTCGCCTCCGGTACGCGGAATCGTTCCGGTGGCGGCCTCTCTCCCGCATCGAGCGAGGAAACGCCGGTGTGCAGGAGCACGGGAGCGAAGAGCACGCCCGCACCGACGAGCTCTGTGACGAGCCGGTGCGTGAACGGACGGGCGGCGCTCGGCATCTCGGCGCTGCCGGGCTCGCGCGCGAAGACCGTCTGATACGTGGCGAGCGGCCAGCGCCCGCGCAGATACCCGTACGTGATCGGTCGCGCCCACGTCGCCACGAACGCCTCCGGCGAGCCGTCGATGCGGACGTTGGCACGCCACAGCCGTCCCATCGTTCCGGCTTGCGGGCGGTTCAGCGTGAGCTCGCCGCCTCCATCCAACCGGACGCCTTCGCCGGAGGATGCATCTCGCACCGGACCGGAGTTGTCGGGGGACCGGAGTTCCACCAGCCAGGCTCCCCGCTCTCCGCGGCTCGCCACATGGACGAGCACTTCGCGGCCGTCCCCACGGACGCCGTCGAGGGCCGCTCCCACCGTCGCCGACGTGTTGACGACGAGCAGGTCGCCCGGATGGAGGAATCGACTCATGTCCCTGAACAGGACGTGGTGCAGACCGGTGGGTTCGGCGACCAGGAGACGAACCTCGTCGCGCTCCAGCGCCCGCGCCTCCGGCGGCTCGGTGGCTGACAGCTCGGCGGGCAGCGTGAACGACGTCGGGTCGCGGGCAGCCGTGGATGCGAGGCTGACCGGCGTCATGACGCGCCAACCGTCCGCGCGAGCAGGTCGGTCGCCCGGTAGCGGCCGCTCGGTGGACGCTCGTCGAGGAGCGCCATGAGCGCCGGGACCACCGTCTCCGCCGGGGGCCGGTCGGAGATGTCCTCGCCCGGGAAAGCTGCCTGATGCATCTCCGTGCGCATGTCGCCGGGGTCGAACGCATAGACGCCGATGCCCGGCTGTTCGGCTCCGAGAACGGCCGAGAGCTGGTCGAGCGCGGCCTTCGACCCACCGTACCCGCCCCACCCGGCGTACGGCTCCACGGCCGCGTCGGAGGTCACGTTGACCACGATCCCCTTCGCGCTCACCAGGTGGGGAAGCGCCAGTTGGAGGAGCGCGAACGGAGCGAGCACGTTCACGCGCAGGACGTGCTCCAACTCCGCTTGCGGGAAACGATCGAGCGTCGCCAGAGGACTCGGGCCGAGTTCGCTCGCGTTGTTCACCAGCAGATCCAGCCGACCGATCCGCGTCACCGCGCGGATGAGCTGCGCCCTGTGGTCGGGATCGGCGACGTCGCCTTCGATCGCCGTGCCATGCTCGCCCAACTCGGCTGACACGCGTCGGAGGGCGGCGCCGCCGCGGGCGTCGAACACGACGCTCCAACCGCGAGCGGCAAGCTCGCTGACCAACGCCCGGCCGAGACCTTTCGATCCCCCGGTGACCAGCGCAACAGGGGTGAGTTCCGCGGTAGTGTCCATGCGGCTCAGAATAGAAGTTAAAGTCAACTTCAAGTCAACCCGATATGCTGAATCGCCATGGGCGAGGAAATGCTCACGATCGGGGAGATCGCGTCCCGGAGCGGCTTCGCACCGTCGGCCGTCAGGTTCTACGAGCGCGAAGGGCTCATACGAGCGGAGCGAACCGGCGGCGGGCAGCGTCGTTTTCCACGGAGCCAGTTGCGACGGCTTGCGTTCATCCGTGCCGCCCGCCATGTCGGGTTGACTCTGGACGAGATCCGTTCGGCCCTGGCCACCCTGCCGGCGTCGCGGACCCCGACACGCCAGGATTGGACACGGCTGTCGAGGGGATGGCGCGCCCGCCTGGACACCGAGATCGAGGCACTGGTGGCCTTGCGGAACGGCCTGGACTCCTGCATCGGGTGCGGGTGCCTGTCACTGCGGACGTGCCGGCTGGCAAACCCGCAGGACAGCGCCGCACGCAACGGCCCTGGTGCCGTCTACCTTCCGCGGCGGCTCCGCGAACCGCTCCCGAAGGAGTGACGTCGTTCGGCAGGTCCCCTCGAGGGCTGCCGCCGCCTCAGGGCACGACCGCGATGGCCATGATCTCCACGGTCGCCGCCGGGTCGAACAGGCTCTTCACCTCGAACCAGGCCATGGCGGGGTAGTGCGACCCGAAGTGCCGCCGCCAGGCCCGGCCGAGCTCCTTCAGTTGGCCCAGATACGCCTCGGCATCGCTGGTGAACACCTGTGTCCACGCGATGTGCTCCGGTTCGGCGCCCGCGGCCCGAAGCGCCGTGAGCACGTTCGCGCAGCAGGCGTCGAACTGCTCGACGATCCCCGGCCCCGGCAGCGAGCCGTCGGCCGCGTGGGCCGTCTGACCGCCCAGGAACACCATGCGGCCGGGTCCCGTGACGACGGCGTGGGCGTACCCGGACGGCGGCGCAAGGTCAGGTGGATTGACGATCCGGTGGGGCGTCTTCGGCGTGGACCGGCCGTCGTCCGCCACGGCTTCAGCGGCCCTTCCATTCGGGCTTCCGACCCTCGGTGAACGCCCGATAGAACTCCGCATGGTCGTCGGTCTTCATCAGCAGCGCCTGCGTCTGCGCCTCGAGTTCGATCGCGCTTCCCAGGTCCATGTCCTGCTCGCGGGTCAGCAGGGCCTTCGTGCTTCCGTAGGCGAGCGCGGGGCCGTCGGCCAGCTCGCGCGCCAGTTCGGCCACGTTCGCCCTGAACACGTCGTCGTCGACCACGCGCGTCGCCAAGCCGATCTCCAGGGCGCGGTCGGCGTCGACCCGGTCGCCGAGGAGGAGCAGCTCGCTCGCGCGGCCCAGGCCGACCACGCGCGGAAGCAGATAGGCGCTGCCCATGTCCGCGCCGGCCAGCCCGACGCGGGTGAACAGGAAGGCGAACGTCGCGCTGGAGGCCAGGATCCGCAGGTCGGCCGCCAGCGCGATCACGGCGCCGGCGCCGGCGGCGACACCGTTCACGGCGGCGATCACGGGCTTGGGCAGCTCCCGCATGCGCTGCACGACCGCACCGGTCATCCGGGTGAACTCCAGCAGCCCGGCGGGATCGGCCTTCAGCAGCTCGCCGATGATCTCGTGGACGTCCCCGCCGCTGCAGAACCCGCGCCCGGTGCCGGTGATCACCACGACCCGTACGTCGTCCCGGTGGGGGAGTTCCGTCAACAGATCCCGGAGGTCGGCGTAGACGTCGAACGTGAGCGCGTTGAGCCTCTCCGGCCGGGAGAAGGTGACGGTCGCGACGCCCTCGTCCAGCTCCAGTTCGAAGTGCTTCCAGTCGTTGGTAAAGGTGGCTGACGACCGGAAGGGACTCACTCGAATGCGTCCAGTCCGGTGAGCGCCTTGCCCAGGACCAGCTGATGGACCTCGGTCGTCCCCTCGTACGTCAGCACCGACTCGAGGTTGTTCGCGTGCCGGATCACGGGGTACTCGAGCGTGATGCCGTTCGCCCCCAGGATGGTCCTGGCCTCGCGCGCGATCGCCAGCGCCTCGCGGACGTTGTTCAGCTTGCCCAGGCTGACCTGTTCGGCGTGCAGGCGGCCCTCGTCCTTCATGCGGCCCAGGTGCAGGGCCAGCAGCGTGCCCATGTTGAGTTCGACCAGCATGTCGGCGAGCTTCCGCTGGGTCAGCTGGAAGCCGCCGATGGCTCGGCCGAACTGCTCGCGCGTCGTCGAGTACTCCAGCGCCGAGAGGAAGCACGAACGCGCCGCCCCCATCACGCCCCAGCAGATGCCGAAGCGCGCCTCGGAGAGCGTGGTCAGCGGCCCACGGAGCCCGCGGACGCCGGGAAGGACGGCCTCACCGGGAAGCCGGACGTCGTCCAGGACGAGCTCGGAAGTGACGCTGGCGCGAAGCGAGAGCTTGCGGTGGATGTCCTTCGCCGAGAAGCCGGGCACATCGGTGGGCACGACGAACCCGCGGATGCCGTCGTCGGTGCGGGCCCACACGATGGCGACGTCCGCGATGCCGCCGTTCGTGATCCACATCTTCGAGCCGTTCAGGACCCAGTCGCCGCCCGCGTCCTGCTTCGCGTACGTCCGCATCGAGGCCGGGTTCGATCCCGCGTCCGGCTCGGTGAGGCCGAAACACCCGACCGCCTCGCCGCGCGCCATCTGCGGCAGCCATTCGGCCTTCTGCTCCTCGCTGCCGAAGCGCCAGATGGGGAACATCGACAGCGAGCCCTGGACGCTGATGGCGCTTCGGAATCCCGAGTCTCCTGCCTCCATCTCCATACACGCCAGGCCGTAGGAGACGGCGTTCGTCCCGGCGCAGCCGTACCCGTGGAGGTGCATGCCCAGGAGGCCGAGCGAGCCGAGTTCGGGAAAGACCTCGCGGGGAAACTCGCCGCGTTCGAACCAGCCCTCGATCCCGGGCATCACGTTGTCCGTCACCCACTGCCGAACCGTGTCGCGGATCATGCGTTCCTCGTCCGACAGGAGCGCATCCAGGTCGAGGAAATCGTCCGCTCGCGGCGGGGCCGGGCCGTTGCCAGATCGGCGAGCGCTCATGACCCGCTCACTCTAACGTCGCCGCCCCGACCGGAGGCGGCGACGGCGGACCCGGCCAGATCGAGCCCCGGTTTCGTAGGCTGCGTCCACGAACGTTCTGCTCGAGGGGGTCGACAGGGTGGGGGATGAGCACGAACAGGACGCCGGCGCGCCGCGAATCACCGTGTCCAAGGACGGCCCGTACGTGGTCGAGGGCGACGTCCCGCTGACGATCGAGGCGATCGAGGTGAACGGGCTCGGCGAGTCGTGGGACTGGCGACTGGTCGAACAAGTGGACGCGCCGCCGCACTACCGACTCTGTCGATGCGGTGGATCGGCCGAGCAGCCCTTCTGCGACGACTCGTGCCAGACCAACGGCTTCGACGGGACCGAACGCGAGCAGCGGCCGTACGCGGAGATGGCGCGCACGTTCCCCGGACCCGCGCGCGACCTCACGGATGCGCCGAGGCTGTGCTCCACGGCCCGGTTCTGCGATGCGCAGGGCTCGGTCTGGAGGCTCATCGGATCGGACGGTCCCGTGCCTGCGCGGCTCGTGGAACGGGCTGTGTCGAGATGCCCGTCGGGCCGGCTGGTGGTCTGGCCGCACGGCTCCGTCGGCTCCGTCGGCTCCGTCGGCTCTGTCGACACCGTCGGGTCCGCCGCCGAGGTCGATGACCAAGCAGGGGACCCCGCACACCGCGGCGGAGGTTCGCCGCTCGAACCGGTTCTGGACACCTCGGTCGCGCTGGTCCAGGACCCGCAGAACGGCGTGAGCGGCCCGGTGTGGGTCAGAGGCGGCGTCACGATCCACTCGGCGACCGGCGAGGCCTACGAGGTGCGAAACCGCATGACGCTGTGCCGCTGCGGATCGTCGCGGAACAAGCCCTTCTGCGACGGCTCCCACATTCGCGTGAGGTTCTCCGACGGCCTGAGCCAGACGACACCGTAGCCCGCGCGTCAGAGCCATTCGCGCCGCTCAGCGCCCGCATCGCAGCCGGAAGAAGATGGCTCCTGCGGCCTTGGGGGTACCATGCGGAGCGGTGAGAAGGCCGATGACGGATGTGACGCCCGCGCGGTTCGGCCAGGAGGGCGGCGAGCTCTCCTACGGCACGTACCTGCGTGTGCCGGAGCTACTCGAGCTCCAGACGCTGCTGTCCGACCCGCCGGCGCACGACGAGCTCCTGTTCATCGTGATCCACCAGGCCTACGAGCTGTGGTTCCGGCAGGTCCTGTTCGAGCTGGAATCCGTGCGGGACACGCTGTTCGCCGGCGAGGTGCGGCCTGCCCGCCACTACCTGGCCCGCGTGCACGCGATCGAACGCGTGCTGATCGAGCAGGTCAACGTCATCGAGACGATGTCGCCGCAGGAGTTCCTGGAGTTCCGGCACAACCTCGCGCCCGCCAGCGGGTTCCAGTCGGTGCAGTTCCGGGAGGTCGAAACCGTCTCCGGCCTGAAGGAGCCCGGGCTCACGTCGCACCTCGGCGCGCTGCCGGCCGAACTGGCGAGGCTCGAGAAGCGGCTCGCCGAGCCCACCGTCTGGGACGCGTTCCGCGCGGCGATGGAGGCGAACGGCTACCCGATGCCGGCCGGCGACGGCCCGGAGGACGCGGAGGCGCGCCGGAAGAGCCTCGTCGCCATGGCGTGGTCCGACGACAAGACGCTCTGGGACCTGACCGACGACCTCGTCACGCACGACGAGCTGTTCGCCATGTGGCGGTCGCGCCACGTGCTGATGGTCGAGCGTCAGATCGGCTCGAAGACCGGCACGGGGGGCTCGACGGGAGCCTCGTACCTGCGGACGACGCTGGGGAAGCGGTTCTATCCCGAACTCTGGGACCTGCGTTCGTACCTGTAGCGCCGAGCCGAGCGGGCGCCGGCTACTCGGAGGGCCATCCGGACGGTTCGTGGTCCTTGAAGTCCTCGCGAAGCATTTTCTTGTCGAATTTCCCGACGCTCGTCTTCGGCACCTCGTCGATGAACACGATGTCGTCGGGCAGCCACCACTTCGCGAAGTGGGGCTCCAGGAACGCGATCAGCTCGTCCTTCGTCACGGTGACGTCCGGCTTCGGCACGACGCAGGCGAGCGGGCGTTCGGACCAGCGCTCGCTGGGCACGCCGATCACGGCGGACTCCAGGACGGCCGGGTGGCCCATCAGGGCGTTCTCCAGCTCCACGCTGCTGATCCATTCGCCGCCCGACTTGACCAGGTCCTTGGTGCGGTCGACGAGTTGGAGCGAACCGTGCTCGTCGACCACTGCCACGTCGCCGGTGCGGAGCCAGCCGTCGTCGAAGCGTTCCGCGCCGGTGGGATCGTCGTAGTAGGAGGCGGCGACCCAGTTGCCCTTGACCTGCAGTTCGCCCATGGACTTGTTGTCCCAGGGAACCTCGTTGCCGTCGTCGTCGATCACGCGAAACCGGATGCCGGGCACCACGCGGCCCTGGCGGGCGCGGGCCCGGAACCCTTCGGCCTCCGGCAGCCCCTCGTGGTCGGACGTCAGCCTGGACAGAGACGCCACGGGGCCCGTCTCCGTCATGCCCCAGCCCTGCAGGACGTCGACGCCTGCGAGGCGCTTGAACCGTTCGATCATCGACACGGGAACGGCCGAGCCGCCCGCTGTGACGGAGCGGACCGAGGAGAGGTCGCGGGGGTTCGCTTCGAGATACTGCAGAAGTCCGGCCCACACGGTCGGCACCCCCGCCGCGACCGTCACCCGTTCGCCCTCGATCAGGTCCGCGAGCGACGCCGGGTCGGCGGTGTACTGCCCGGCGAACACCAGCTTCGAGCCGGCCATCACGCCCGCATAGGGAAGGCCCCATGCGTTCGCGTGGAACATCGGCACCACGGGCAGCACCGCGTCCCAAGCGGTCAGGCCGATGCAGTCAGCCTGGTTGATCATCATCGCGTGCAGGTACGTGGAGCGGTGCGAATACACGACGCCCTTCGGGTTGCCGGTGGTGCCGCTCGTGTAGCACATGGCCGCGGCGTCGTCCTCGTCGGGCTCGGGCCAGTCGAACGACGGTGCGGAATCCGCCAGCAGGCTTTCGTAGGAGAGCGGGTCACCGGGAAGCGAGGAGGCATCGGCGTCGCCCATCACCACGATCCGCTCCGCCGTGGTGAGCGCCGGCGCGACCTTCGCGAAGACGGGAACCAGCGCCGCGTCGACGAGGATCACGCGGTCCTCGGCGTGGTTCGCGATCCAAGCCACCTGGTCCGGATGCAGACGGATGTTCAGCGTGTGCAGCACCGACCCCATGCACGGCACCGCGTAGTACAGCTCCTGGTGCCGCCACGTGTTGAAGCCGAACGACCCGACGCGATCGCCGGGCTTCACGCTCAGCGCGGCGAGCGCGTTCGCCAGGCGCGCGACGCGCTCGCCGAACTCCTCGTAGGTCTCCCGGTGCAGCCCGCCCGGGGTCTTCGTCACGATCTGCTGGCGCGGGAAGAGGGTCACGCCGCGTTCGAAGATGCGATTGACGGTCAGTGGATCGTGCTGCATGAGGCCCTTCATGGCGCGGACACCTCCCCCGATGGAGCGATGAGCGCATCGTACGGCGGGGCGGCGCGTCACGCGAGGTCGGTCGAAAACCGGCGGCGTCGTTCGTCGGTAAGGTACGGGCGGCGGATGGGCCGGCCGCGGAGCCGAGGAGGAGGCGAGCATGCGCTACCTGCTGCTGATCTACGACAACGAACAGACCTGGGCGAACATGAGCCAGGAGGAGTCGCAGGCCATCATGGGTGACTACTTCGGCTACTCCGAAGAGGTCTTCGGCGCCGGCGTGGCCAAGGCGGGCGACGCGCTCCAGCCGACGTCGTCGGCGACCACGGTCCGGGTCCGGGACGGCCAGACGCTCGCCACCGACGGGCCGTTCGCCGAGACGAAGGAACAGCTGGGCGGCTACTACCTGATCGACGTTCCGGACCTGGACGAGGCGATCAAATGGGCCGCGAAGATCCCGTCGTCCCGGATCGGATCCATCGAGGTCAGGCCGGTCCTGGACTTCCCCGACGCGCCCGGGGCCGGCGAGAGCGCGGGCTGATCGAGCATTCGGGCACTGCCCGCGCCGGCACCTGTGTCGGCCGGGCGTGGCACCATGCTTCGCATCGACCCCACCCAGGACGCTCGCGGCGTCGTCGAACGCCTGTTCCGCGAGGAATCGGGGCGGGCGGTCGCCACGCTGATCCGCGCCCTGCGCGACTTCGACCTGGCCGAGGAGGCTGTGCAGGAGGCGTTCGCCGTGGCGCTCGCCACATGGCCGTCGCGTGGCGTGCCGAACAACCCGGCCGCCTGGATCACCACGACCGCCCGGAACCGCGCCATCGACCGCCTTCGCAGGCAGAAGAACCTCGAGACGAAGACCGAGGCGCTGCGGCAACTGGCCGCGCTGGAGACGGGCGAGCGGGAGGCGGCGACGGACGCTGACGAAGGCGATGCCGGCGACTCGGGCATTCCCGACGACCGGCTGCGTCTGATGTTCACGTGCTGCCATCCCGCGCTCGCCCCCGACGCGCGCGTCGCGCTCACGCTCCGCACGCTCGGCGGCCTGACCACCCGGGAGATCGCCCGGGCGTTCCTGGTGCCCGAACCGACGGTGGCGCAGCGGCTGGTTCGCGCGAAGCGGAAGATCCGCGACGCCGGCATCCCGTATCGGGTGCCGCCGGCCGACCTGCTGCCGGAGCGACTGTCGGGCGTGCTGGCCGTCCTGTACCTGGTGTTCAACGAGGGCTATGTGGCCACCGACGCCCCCGGCCTCATCCGGCCCGAACTGTGCGATGAGGCGATCCGGCTCACGCGGGTCCTCGTGCTGCTGATGCCGGACGAATCCGAGGCGCTCGGGCTGCTGGCGCTGATGCTGCTGCATCACGCGCGCCGCGAGGCGCGTGTCGGGGGGGACGGCCGGATGGTGCTGCTGGAGGAGCAGGACCGGACCCGATGGGACCGGCGTTCGATCCACGAGGGTGTCGGTCTGGTTCGGCGGGCGCTCCGCATCTCCGCTCCGGATCCGGGGCCCTACGCGTTGCAGGCGGCGATCGCGGCCGTGCACTCCGAGGCCGAAGCGGCCGATCAGACCGACTGGCCGCAGATCGCCGCGCTGTACGGGGTGCTGGCGCGTGTCCAGCCGTCTCCGGTGGTCGAGTTGAACCGGTCGGTGGCGATCGCCATGGCCGACGGACCGGCGGTCGGCCTGGCGCGGATCGACCGGCTGGCCGAGACCGGCGACCTGGACGGGTACCACCTGCTCCATTCGGCCCGCGCCGATCTGCTCCGCCGCCTGGACCGCCACGCGGAGTCGATCGCCGCCTACCGGAGCGCGCTGGATCTGGTGACGAACCCGGTCGAGCGCGCGTACCTGGAGCGGAGGCTCGCCGAAGCCGTGGCGAAGTCGGGCCTGGACTCCTGACCGGCTCCCGTGCGGATCAGCCGGGGATCGCGACCGGCGGCAGGCTCTGGAGCCCGTCCGCCATGGCATCCTCGGAGAACTCCACCTCCGGCAGCCGCTGGTTCATGTAGTCGTCGTACGCCTGCAGATCGAAGATGCCGTGCCCTGAGAGGTTGAACAGGATCACCTTCGACTCGTTCGCCTCGCGGGCCTTGACGGCCTCGTCGATCGCGGCGCGGATCGCGTGCGCCGACTCGGGCGCCGGCACGAACCCTTGCGCGTGCGCGAACTGCGTCGCGGCGTCGAACACCTGGTTCTGCGAGTAGGCCCGCGCCTCCATGTGGCCCTCCCTGACCAGCAGCGAGATCGACGGCGCGTCCCCGTGGTAGCGCAGACCGCCGGCGTGTACCGGTGCCGGGACGAACGTGTGCCCGAGCGTGTACATGGGCACGAGCGGCGTCATCTCGCCGGTGTCGCCGAAGTCGTAGGCGAACGTCCCCTTCGTGAGCGTCGGGCACGCAGCGGGCTCCGTCGCGACGAAGGTGGCATCGAGCTCGCCGCGGAGCTTCTGGCCCATGAACGGGTAGGCGAACCCCGCGTAGTTCGAACCGCCGCCGACGCATCCGATGACGAAGTCCGGCGATTCGCCGGCCATCTCCATCTGCTTCTGGGTCTCGAGGCCGATCACGGTCTGGTGCAGGAGCACGAAGTCGAAGACGCTGCCGAGCGAGTAGTTCGTGTCGTCGTTCGTCGCCGCGACCTCGACCGCCTCGCTGATCGCGATGCCGAGCGATCCGGTCGAATCGGGGCTCTTCGAGAGGATGGTCCGGCCGGCGTTCGTCTCGACCGACGGCGAGGGGTACACGGTCGCACCGAACGTCTCCATGAAGATTCGGCGGTAGGGCTTCTGCTCGTACGAGGCCTTGACCATGAACACGAGACATTCCAGGTCGAAGAACTTGCACGCCCACGACAGCGCCGACCCCCACTGCCCCGCGCCCGTCTCCGTGGACAGCCGCCGGATGCCGGCCTCCTTGTTGTAGTGGGCCTGGGCGATCGCGGTGTTCGGCTTGTGCGAGCCGGCCGGTGACGTGCCCTCGTACTTGAAATAGATGTGGGCCGGCGTCTGGAGCGCCTTCTCCAGGCGCCTCGCGCGGTACAGCGGCGTCGGCCGCCACAGGTCGTAGACGTCCATCACCGGTCCGGGGATGTCGATCCACTGGTCGGTGGAGACGGCCTGGGCGATCAGCGACATCGGGAACAGCGGCGCCAGGTCGTCGGGGCCGATGGGCTGGCCGGTTCCGGGATGCAGCGGCGGGAGGGGTTGCATGCCCGCGCCCACGATGTCCGGCATGATGTTGTACCAGGCGTTCGGGATGTCCTCGGGCGAGAGCAGGAACTGGGTCCGCTCGGTCATTGTGTGCCTCCTCGGCTGCGTGCGGCCGCCGGTGTTCGGCGATGCGTTCCCCCGTCCGG
Source organism: Actinomycetota bacterium (assembly GCA_040414485.1). Classification (GTDB taxonomy): domain Bacteria; phylum Actinomycetota; class UBA4738; order UBA4738; family UBA4738; genus JBEDUK01. Next base: position 44,697 of record JBEDUK010000046.1, on the reverse strand, counting down.
CGGCGATCCCGCCGGGCGCCTCATCTTACCTCGCAGCACTCCGGCCAGATTGGTAAAGCTACATTACGATCAGCCGCCGGCTTGCCGAGCCGTTCCCGCGAGCAGGTCCGTCACGTCGAACTCCCCGGCCTCGTGGAGCTGCTCGAACGTGCAGGCGGTGGCCGGCTTGTCCGGCCGCCACCGCACGAACCTCGAGCCGTGCCGGATGCGGTCGCCGGTCACCTGATCGAAGGCCACCTCCACGACCAACTCGGGCTTCAGCGGTTCGAACGACAGGTCCTTGTCTGCGTTCCAGCGGCTTCGAAACTCGGGCGTGTTCGGGACCTCGACGCTCGGTCCGCTCCGATGCTCCTCCAGCATCGGCACCATCGCCCGCCGCGTCGCGGCGTCGAAGCCGGAGACGAACCCCACCTGCGGCAGGTCGCCGGTCGGCGAGTACAGGCCCAGCAGCAGCGACCCGACGGCATTCCCGTGCTCGCCCTTCGCCCACCGCCAGCCGATCACCACGCAGTCGGCCGTGCGGAGCCGTTTGATCTTGCGCATCTCGCGCTCGCCGGACCGGTAGACGGAATCGAGCCGCTTGGCCACGACGCCGTCCAGGCCCGCCACGGCGAAGCTGTCGAGCCACGATCGCGCCACCTCCGGGTCGTTCGTCGCGGGCGAGAGGTGCAGCGGCGGCTTGGCGCGCGACATGACCTCCTCCAGCAGCGGACGGCGTTTGCCGAACGGCGTCTGGCGCAGGTCCCGATCGTCGAGCGCCAAAAGGTCGAACGCCACGAACGACGCCGGCGTCTCCGCCGCCAGCTTCCGCACGCGCGACTCCGCCGGATGCAGCCGCATCTGCAGCGTGTCGAACAGGATCGAACGCCCGTCCGGCGTGAAGATGACGATCTCGCCGTCCAGGACCACGCGCTGCGCGTCGACGGTCAGGATCGCGGCGGCCACGTCCGGGAAGTACCGGACGAACGGCAGCTCCTTGCGCGAGGAGATGAAGACGTCTTCGCCTGCACGGAAGCAGATCGCGCGGAAGCCGTCCCATTTCGGCTCGTAGAGCCATCCGTCGCCCGTCGGAACATCGTCGATGGTCTTCGCCTCCATGGGCGCGATCGGCGGATCGAACGGGAGGTCCATCTCCGGGGCATGCTACCCTGAACGGCCGGAGCGACCGTCCGGTCCCCGCCTCCCGCGGCCTTCCCGCCCGAGCGTGGGGTTCCGTGCCGCCTTCGTATCTTTCGAGCCGGACCCATGAGGGAGCGTGCGTGGACGAACAGGTAGGAAAGACCGTCTGGCAGGGCCGGATCGGCGACGTTCCGTTGCGCGTGGACATGCTGCCCAGCGGCAGGATCGCGTCGTCGTGGTCCATCCGGGGCAACGAGCGCCGGGCCACGGTCGAGACCGTCCAGCAGCTCGAACAGCGCGTGCTCTTCCAGTTGCTCCTTGGCGCGGGCCCCGGCGCCGACGAGGTCGCCAAGGAGGTCGTCGCGGCCGTGGAGGAGGGCAAGGTGGGCCTGCCGGACCCCACCCAGGCGCCGTCGAACGTGAAGCGCCGGAAGCGTCCGGCGCGCCGCCCCGGTCCGCCCCGCTCCCGCCGGCGCCGCTGACCGTATCGCGGGCTCAGCCTGCGGGTTCGGGCTCCCTCGACCTCCCCACCAGGTACCCCACCACGTAGCCGGTCGCACCGGCCGCCGCGGCCACGCCGCCCGCCCATGAGGCGACCAGCGTTCGCCGCCGGGCCGTCCTGAAGTCGAGTCGCTGCCAGCCCTCGCGCCGCGCCACCTGGCGCAGTCCATGGTCCGGGTTCATCGCCACCGGAAAGCCCACGAGCCGCAGGAGCGGCAGGTCGTTCATGCTGTCCGAATAGGCGAACGACCGATGGAGATCGATGTCCCGTGTCGCGGCCAGCTCGGTCACGCGCCTGGCCTTCTCCTCTCCGTGGCAGAGCTCGCCCAGGATGCGTCCCGTGTACAGCCCGCCGACGACCTCGGCCCGCGTCCCGACCACGCCGTCCATGTCCAGTTCGGTCGCCAGCACCTGCAGGTAGTCCTCCGGCGACGCCGAACAGATGTAGACCTCCCGCCCGGCGCGCTTGTGGCGGTTGATCAGCTCGACGGCCTGCGGGTACAGGCGGGGGAGCAGCTCCTCATGGGCCACGTTGCGGCCCATCTCGATGATCTCCGACTGCTCGCGGCCGGCCACCGCCTGGAGCGAGGCGTCCCGCGCGCGTTCGGCGCTCTCCATGTTCTCGGCGCCGGTGAGGCGAAACGCGGCCTGATCCCGCAGCATTCGCGCGATGTCGGCGAGCGTGAAGACGCGCTGCCGGTACATCTCCCGGGCCAGCGGCCAGAGCGCCGCGCCGGGCAGGAGCGTCTTGTCCAGGTCGAAGAACGCCGCCTCGCGCTGACGGGGCAGTGGCCCCGCTGAGGCGCCGTCGGGAAGGTCGGGCGCGTCCGGGCCCATCACGGAGCCGCGTTCGGCCATGGGTTCCGCAGTCTACCGGTCGAGCCAGCCGCCCTCGCGGCCGTGCCGGGCGGCCACCACACCGGCCAGGATGGACAGCGCGATCTCCTCGGGCGTCCGCCCGCCGATCTCCAGGCCGAGCGGCGAGCGGACCCGGGCCACGTCCTCGTCGGAGAACCCCATCGCTTTCAGGGCCTCCACGTGGTGTCCGACGTGCCGTTTCGTGCCCATCACGCCAATGAACCGCGCGTCGGTTCGAAGCAGCGCGGCGAGGGCGTCCACCAGTCCCGGCGCGTCGTGGTCGGTATGGACGGCGTAGGTCTCGTGCTCCACGCCGGCCTCCGCGTCGAGCAGCCTGTCGGCGCTGGCGCGCACGTCCGTGCCGGGCGGCGCAAGCGCGTGCCGTTCGGTTCGGGGGTCGACCACGGTCGGCGCGAATCCGACCTCGGGCGCCCACCGCGCGAGCGTGGCCGCCACCGGTGTGGCGCTGTAGATCAACAGCGCCGGGCGGCGAAGGTGCGGCTCGAGGTACACCTCGATCGACCCGAGGTCGTGGTCGAACGTCTGCGTCTCGGGCCGGCCGGACGTCAGAACCGCTCGTGCGCCTGCGAGCGCCGCGGTGTCGAATTCGGAGCATCCGAGCGTGCCGGCGATCGGCCCATCTGGGCCGACCAGGATGCGCTGGCCCACCCGGCAGGGCGGGTTGCGGTGGGCCTTGACGGCGGTGGCGAGCACGACGGATTCGCCGGCCGCGCGGCGCGCGGCGAGCTCGTCGTCCAGGGTGCGGGACCCCGCCGCCGGTGGCGAGGGCTCGGTGCCGGGAGCGACCGCCGGCGCATCCGCATGCCCGTGCGCGTGCGTCGACGCGGTGTCCGACGGCCCATGGGCCGTATCTCCGCCGAGCAGGTCGAGCGCGTGGGGCAGGACGGGCATGATCGCCGCCAGGCTCTCGGCCGCTCCCTTGGCGCTCCCGGGGAGGTTGACGATCAACGTCGAACCCCGCGACCCGACCATTTCCCGTGAGAGGGCGGCGAAGGGCGTCGACGCCCGGCCGGCAGCTCGCATGGCCTCGGCCAGCCCGGGCGCCTCCCGTTCCACCACCGTCCGGGTCGCCTCGGGCGTGACGTCCCGCGGTCCCAGGCCGGTGCCGCCCGTGGTCACGACGAGGGCCGCATCGCCGCCCGCATCGACGAGCATTCCCGCGATCCGATCGCGCTCGTCGGGCACCACCTCGTGCCGGATGACGTCGAAGCCCGCCTCGCGCAATGTCTCGACCAGGGCTCGCCCGGAGGTGTCGTCCCGGACGCCGGCAGAGACGCCGTCACTCACGGTGATCACCGCGGCCGTTCGTCGATCCGTCCGGATGGAATCCGACATGGCGTGACCGATGCTAGTGCCTCCTTCAGGCCGCGACGGTGCGACGGGGCTTTCAGGCGGCGCCGGCGGGCGCGACGTCGAACGGCTGGTTCCAGACGCCGTTGTTGGCGAAAAGGTCCCACCAGTTCGACCGGACCGACCCGTCGGGGCCGACCCAGAACGCGTCCAGGTGGTAGGCGGTGCGACCCGCCGACCCGATCGGCGACCCGGCTCGCGCGCTGCCGGCCGGCGCGACGTCGAACGGCTGGTTCCACGCGCCGTGGTTGGCGAACGCGTCCCACCAGTTCGACCGCACGGACCCGTCGGGAGCGATCCAGAAGACGTCCAGGTGGTGTGCCACCCGCGCGGTCACCGAGAGCGGGCTCCCGGGGCGTGCGCTGCCGGCCGGCGCGACCTCGAACGGCTGGTTCCAGGCGCCGTGATTCGCGAACAGGTCCCACCAGTTGGAGCGAACCGATCCGTCGGGCGCCACCCAGAAGGCGTCCAGGTGATACGCCGTGCGGCCCACGGCCGCGACGCCCGACGCATGCGCGGCGCTGTCCGGCGGCGCGATCTCGAATGGCTGGTTCCAGGCGCCGTGGTTGGCGAACGCGTCCCACCAGTTCGACCGCACGGACCCGTCGGGCGCCACCCAGAACACGTCCAGATGATGCGCGACCCTGGCGGCGGCCGCGATGCCCGAGCGGTGCGCGGCGCTCCCCGCCGGCGCGACCTCGAACGGCTGGTTCCACGTTCCGTTGTTGGCGAAGGCGTCCCACCAGTTCGAACGCACGGACCCGTCGGGTGCCACCCAGAAGACATCCAGGTGGTGCGCCATCCGGCCCACGCCCGCGACGTCCGAGCCGGCGGGGGCGCTGCCCGGCGGCGCCACGGCGAACGGCTGGTTCCACGCGCCGTTGTTCGCGAAGGCGTCCCACCAGTTCGAACCGATGCCTCCGTCCGGTCCCACCCAGAACACGTCGAGGTGGTGGTCGGACCGGGCCACGGCCGCGACCGCGCCGCCGTGCGCAGCGCTCCCGGCGGGCGCGAGGCCGAACGGCTGATTCCAGAGCCCGTGGTTCGCCAGCACGTCCCACCAGTTCGACCCGATCCCGCCGTCCGGACCGACCCAGAACGCGTCGAGGTGGTTCGACACGCGAGCCGTCGCGAGCGGCGAGCTCACGCGTCCGGGCGGCTGCCATCCCGGTTGGGCGCTCCCGGGCGGAGCGAGCCCGAACGGCTGGTTCCACGCGCCGTTGTTCGCGCCCGAGTCCCACCAGTTCGAACCGACACCGCCGTCGGGCCCGATCCAGAAGACGTCCACGTGCTCCGGCGTCCGGCAGCAACCCGCGATCGCACCGGGCTGCGAGGCTCCGGGCGGGGCGATGCCGAAGGGCTGGTTCCAGGCAGCGTTGTTCGCTCCGGAGTCCCACCACGTCGTCCCGACCCCTCCATCGGGCCCGATCCAGAACACGTCGACATGCTCGGGTGTGCGGCTGCATGCCGCGATCGCGCCGGGCTGCGAGGCTCCGGGTGGGGCGATCCCGAACGGCTGGTTCCATGCGCCGTTGTTCGCTCCTGAATCCCACCACGCCGTCCCGATCCCGCCGTCCGGGCCGACCCAGAACACGTCCACGTGCTCCGGCGTCCGGCAGCAGGACGCGATCGCGCCCGGTTGCGCGGCTCCCGGCGGGGCGATGCCGAAGGGCTGGTTCCACGCGCCGTTGTTGGCGCCCGAGTCCCACCACGCCGTCCCGATCCCACCGTCAGGACCCACCCAGAACGCGTCCACGTGGTTCGCGGTCCGGGCCACCGCGGCGAGCGCTCCGGGCTGTGCGCTCCCCGGCGGGGCGATGCCGAACGGCTGGTTCCATGCGCCGTTGTTCGCTCCGGAATCCCACCACGTCGTCCCGACGCCCCCGTCGGGGCCGATCCAGAACACGTCCACGTGCTCGGGGGTCCGGCTGCATGCGGCGATCGCGCCTGCCTGCGCGCTTCTCGGCGGAGCGATCGCGAACGGCTGGTTCCATGCGCCGTTGTTCGCGTTCTGATCCCACCAGTTCGACCAGACCGAACCGTCCAGCGCGACCCAGAATGCGTCCAGATGCGTTGGCATCCGCCAGACGGCGGCCACGCTTCCGGTCTGCGCCGAGTTGGGAGGCGCCACGCCGAAGGGCTGGTTCCATGCGCCGTTGTTCGCGTTCTGATCCCACCAGTTCGACCCGACCCCCCAGTCCGGTCCGACCCAGAAAACGTCGAGATGCTCGGGCGTTCGACCCACCGCGAACGCAGGCGACGAGGGAAGGTTCCCCGGCGCGCTCGGCGACGGCCGCCGGCCGAGGACGTCGTTCCAGATGTACCGGTAGTACGGGCTGCGCTGATCCATGGTCCGGTAGCCCTGGCTGTTGTGGTTCCCGCCGAACCATTGATCGACGATGGCGCCCTGCTGTTCGGCGTTGAAGTCGGTCCAGTTCGGCCCCGCGGCCCCGTACTGGTAGACGTTGTCGCCCATGACGTAGTTCGCCTGGTTGACCATCCCGCTGCACATGAGTCCGGGCAGGAACGACGTATGCGCGATCTGCCAGGCGTGCGTCAACTCGTGGATCAAGAGCTGCCCGGGGAACGGGTAGGCGTTCCTTCCGGAGCCCAGCGTGTCGTCGTAGCCGTCGCCCAGGTTGCAGTACGTCTTGCCGTCGACGCCCGGGGCGGTGAACGCCCGGCCGCCCAGTCCGGCCAGGTTCGTGAGGATGACGTCGCCGTATGGGAGCGTGTCGCCGAACACGCGCCGGGCCAGCGCGATCTCCGCGTCGTTCATGGGCCGGTACTTGATCATCGCGTTCGTGACGGCGCCCGCCACCACGCCGGTCACGACGCCCAGGATGAATGCCGCGCCGATGGGCGCGCCGGCCGCCACGGCGACGGTGAAGACGACCACACCGGCGATCACGCCGATCGTTCCGCCCGGGCCGAGCGTCGCACCGAGCCAGCCGATGGCCTCGCGGGTCACCCCGATGACGGTGCCGAGCACGCCGCCGGCCACCGCGCCGGTGATGTCGAGCAGGTCCTTGACCAGACCCTCCACGGCGCCGACCACGCCGCCCCATTCGTAGTCCTTGGCCACCGAGAAGGACGGCGCGGCCACGAACTTCGACCAGTACATGGCGATGAGCGGGTTGGACCCCGACTCCTCGTAGTCCGAGTCGTCGACGCCCGAGACGTGACCCTCGTGATAGAAGAAGATCACCGGGCAGTCGGGCGCCTGCAGATACGCGCGGATCTGGAAGTCGAAGTCGCCGAGCACGCTGCTGCTGTGCATGTGGAACTTGACGTGATAGCCACCCGATTCGTCGACGTCGAGGTGCACCCATCCGCCGAGTGGGGTACCGCTGGGTGTGACGATGACGCCATCGAAGCTGCGACTGTCCATGCGCCGCTCCCTTCCTCGTGACGGCGCCGGAGTGTACGCCCATCCACGCCGGGACGCTGACGGGGTCCGGGATGGATTCGTCGGCCTATTCTGTTCAGGAGATCCTGTGACCTGCAGGCCGAATCCGGAGAAGCCGTGAGCCTTCGAGACATCCCGCTCGAACCGATCGCGCCGACGCCCGCGACCGCGCCGTCCAGCGCTTCCGGCGGCGTCCTTCACGGCGAGCCGCTGACCGACGGTCCCGCGCCGGCGACCGGCCCCCTCACCGACACGTTCGGCCGGATCGCGAACGACCTCCGCATCTCCGTCACCGACCGCTGCAACTTCCGGTGCACCTACTGCATGCCGGCGGAGGGGCTTCCGTGGCTGCCCAAGCCCGAGATCCTCACGTTCGAGGAGATCGCCACGCTGCTGCGGATCTTCACCGGCCTCGGCGTGAACGGCATCAAGCTCACCGGCGGCGAACCGACGGTCCGGCACGACTTCGTCGGGCTCGTCCGGATGCTCCGCGAGGCGGGCGGCGAGGGGCTCGAGATCTCGATGACCACGAACGGGTACCTGCTCGACCGGATGGCTGCGCCGCTGAAGGAGGCCGGCCTGGATCGCGCGACCGTCTCGTGCGACTCGCTCCTTCGGCACCGTTTCCAGGAGATGACCCGGCGCGACGCCCTGGACAAGGTCTTCGCCGGCATCGCCGCGGCGAACGAGTCCGGCCTCACGCCCTTGAAGCTCAACTGCGTCGTGATCGCCGGAACGAACGACGACGAGGTGGTCGACTTCGCCCGCTACTCGCGCGAGACCGGCTTCGAGGTTCGGTTCATCGAATACATGCCCCTCGATGCCGAACAGTCGTGGGAGCGGGCCAAGGTCATGCCGTCGGGAGAGATCCTCCGGCGCATCGACGCGGCCTTCCCGCTGGTGGCCGTCCGCCACGGGAGCGAGCCGGCCACGTCGTACCGGTTCGCCGACGGCGCGGCGGGCGGCGTCGGCGTGATCGGCTCGGTCACCGAACCGTTCTGCGACACGTGCAACCGCCTGCGACTGACCGCGGACGGGCACCTTCGGGTGTGCCTGTTCGCACTCGGCGAGACGGATCTGCGGACGCCGCTGCGCGACGGCGCCACGGACGCCGAGATCGAATCCCTGATCCGGACGGCCGTCTGGGGCAAGTGGCAGGGGCACAAGATCAACCACGCGGACTTCGAACGCCCGGCGTGGTCGATGTCAATGATCGGCGGCTGAGTCAGCCGACAAGGACCTTCGCGGGCGGTGAGTATCCGTTCGCCCCGATGCCCGCGGCGCGAAGCCGAGCGCGGAACGCGTAGCTCCCGGCGTCTGCGGACTGGAACGCGCGGCTCATGTCGGTCGTCCCCTTCGTCCAGACGGTCCATTGCTTCGAGCCCGGGGGCTTCATCTGTACATCGAAGACGAAGCCCTGGCGGGCCGGCGCCGTCGCCCATGTCACGGTGAACGCTTCGCCGGCGTTCGCCCGCTTCGGCGCCGACGGCGCGACTTCGACGGCGCCGTGCTGGCCGGTCGAGGCGTCCACGACCCTGTACGTGCCCGCCGCCGTGAAGTCGAACGCGAAGGAGCCGCCGGGCGGGCGGGTTCCCGAATCGAACAGCTTCATCGCTCCGGCGTCGCTGATCGAATGCGATCCGGCTTCGCCCGATGGGATCTCCCAGGTGCCGGTGAGCCCCAGCGGTACCGGGGCGGTTCGCGGAGCGAAGCCCCCGCCGGTGACCTTGACGGGGCAGACGCGTTCGGCGAGCGTTCGCCACGTGCCGTTGACCGACCCATCGCCGACGGCCCACAGGTCGCCGTTCGACAGCCCGTCAACCGCGTCCAGCCCCTGGCCACCCGGCTGCACCTGCGGCGTGACGGCAGCGTTCCAAGCGGCGCCGTCCCAGTGCACCACGAGCGGGCGGTCGGATCCGTGGCCGACGACCCACACGTCGTCCGGGGAGACGGCGTGGACGCCGAACAACCCGCTCGGCGCCACGGCGAGCTTCTCCCAGACCGACCACGTGGAGCCGTTCCAGCGCTCGATCACCCCGGTCCACGATCCCGGCGGCCCGATCATGCCGACCGCCCACGCGTCATCCTGTGCCGGTGCGGCCACGCCGAAGAGGTCGTTTTCGCCCGACGGAAACGCCGGACTGGGGACGACCGACCAGGCGCCTCCGTTCCAATGCTCGATGATCGGCTGCTCGCCCGAGGGTCCGAAGGCGTATCCGACCGCCCAGACGTCGTTCGGCGCCCGCCCGGCCACCGCCCTGAGATACGTCGAACCGCCGGACGGATCATCCGGGCTCGGGACCCGCGTCCAGGCCGAGCCGTTCCAGTGCTCGATCAGCGTGTGGGTGCTCCCCTTGACGTACCTGCCGACCGCCCACACGTCGGCGGGCGACAGTGCCGAGATCGCCGAGAGGGCGGCCGATCGCCCTCCGGCGGGCAGGGGGATCGCGACCGGCGACCACGCGACGCCGTCCCAGTGCTGCATCGGGACGGTCGAGTCGCCGACGGCCCAGACGTCGTTCGGCCCGACCGCGGCGATGCCCGTGATGAACCCGTTCGCGCCCGCGGCGGTCGATGCGGTCCACGCGCTTCCGTTCCAGTGCTCCAGGAGCGGCCCGTAGTCGTCGCCGTTCCACACGCCGCCTGCCCAGACGTCGTCCGGTCCCATGGCGCCCAACGCAAGAAATTGGTTGTCGCCGCCCCCCACGTCGACCGTGGCGACCGTGCTCCACGCCGGTCCGCATGCCCTCGTTTTCGCGGTCGGCGCCGCCTGTACGGCCGGACTCTGCAGCGCAACGAGCACCGCAATGGACGCGACGATCGACCATGCACGGGCCATGAGAACAGCGCCTTTCGTGATGGACCCACCGTACCGACGGTCTCCGGAGCGCCGGTGCGGCGAACGTCCCGCCGTGTCCGGGACCAGGAGCCCGTCGCGTTGGGCGACGGAGGCGACGCGTAGAGTGGCCGGTGTGCGGGTCGAATACGCCTTCGTCGCGGAAGCCGCCGACGCGCAGGGCGGTCTCTTCTACGTCACGCGCGGCGGAGCGGAGATCTACGGCATCCCCAGCACGTTTCCGAAGCCGCTGAACGTCGGGGCGCTGTCGTTCGTGGTCCGGCTGGCCGGCGAGGCGGAAGAGCTGGATCGTCCGCTGCCCGTGCAGTTCCGCATCGTCGACGCCGACGGGCACCCGCTGGCGTTCGCGCAGCAGGCCGAGGTGCGGTTCGAACGCCACCCGATCGACCCCACCAGGACGACCGGCACCGTGATGGCGTTCCGGTTCTACGGCTTTCCCGTGCCGGACTTCGGGACCTACGTGTTCGAGGTGCACGCGAACGATGAGCGGCTCGCCCAGGTGCCGTTCTGGGTGGTTCCGGTGGAGGGACCCGACGTCGACGGCGAGGCGGCGGTCGAGGTCGACGGTCCGGAGGAGCCGCGGACGGGCGGCTACCTGTAGCTCAGGTGTGCCGGACGAAGTCCAGGATCCGTTCGGCGACGTGCTCACCGCGCTCTTCCGGCAGGAAATGCGACGCACCTCGCAGGATCTCGGGCTCTCGGACGGTGGGAATCAGGTCCGCCATGGCCGCGGCGGCTTCAGGCGGAAAGACCGGGTCCGAATCGCTGAACAGGACCATCGCGGGCTTGTTCCACGCTTGGAGCACCCCGCGCACGGCGAGCATCTCGGCCGCGCCGGGGTCGTCGGCCGTGAGGGGGACCATGAGCGGGAACCGTGCCGCGCCGGCCTTCGACTCACGCGAATCGAACGGCGCGTCGTAAGCGGCGATCACGTCCGCCGGCGGTTCGTGGAGGCAGCCTGAGCGGACGATGCGGCCGACCGGCAGGTCGAGGCCCACGCGCTCGGCGAAGTCGCGCCACTGCGCGAATCCCGGGGTGGGCCAACGTTCGCTGGGCGAGAACAGGCCCGTGTTCAGGATCACCAATCGGGCGAAGCGTTCGGCATCCTCGACCGCCACGCGCAGGCCGATGGGGCCGCCCCAATCGTGGACGACGAGCGTGGCGTTCGAAAGGTCAAGCCGCTTGACGAATTCGGCGACGGTGGCAACGTGCCGGTCGTACGTGTAGAAGCCCGCATCGGTCGGCTTGTCGGAACGCCCGAAGCCGAACAGGTCGGGCGCGACGGCGCGGTGCCCGCCGTCGGTGAGCACCGGGATCATCGTCCGGTACAGGTAGGACCAGGTCGGCTCGCCGTGGAGCAGCAGGATCGGTCGGCCGATGCCCTCGTCGACGAAGTGCATCCTCAAGTCGTCGATCTCGGTGTAGCGCGGCTCGAACGGATAGTCCGGGAGATCCGCGAAGCGCTCGTCCGGCGTCCGGTGCACGGTGACGTCCATCCGGGGAGCCTATGCGGTCGCCGTGAGCACCTCCAGTCTCACGGCGACGGGTGTCTGGGTCGGACCGCCCTCCATGCGACGAGCGCGCCGGCTGCCGCGATGGCCATGCCGATGAGGATGACGATGATCGTCAGGCCCACATTGCCGGGCGTCGTCGAGACGCCGACGAGCACCAGAAACAGTCCGTACACGACGACGAGGGCTCCGATCCATCTGCGGACGTTTCGCACCGCGGCATTGTGTCACCCGTCGCCGCACGGCCGGGATAGGCTTTGGCCGTCCCAACCCATGGGGGCCTGGTGGCTCAACGGCGATGCGCTATCGCGCTGACAGTGGCATCCCTGACGCTTCCTGTTGGGGGCTCGTCGCCGACAGAGACAGCAGGTCCTCCTGTGACCCGATCGACGAACCCGCAGCAGCCCACTTGCATGTGCTCGCGTCCTGCCGTTGGTACATCGGAACGGTTGCCCGGATCATCGCCGAGCAGGATGGCGACCACCACGTGGACGTCGCGCCGGCCAAGGGCTTCGCTCGGTTCCTGGACAGTGACAACTACTCGGAGCAGCACGGTCAACTCGTGACCGAGATCATGCCCGGCCAGCGGTTCCCGATGCCGTACATCGGTGAACGCATCGCGCTGTTCGGTACCTGGGTCTACGACTCCGACCACGGCTGGAACGAGATCCACCCGATCTGGGCGATCAGGTACCTCGACACCGGACGCGTCGTTCATTCGCTCCCCGTCGTCCCTCCCCGCTACGAGTCCGACGGGGGCAATGAAGGGGGTGGCGGCGGCGGTGGTGGCGACTTGATCCGAATTACAAGGTGTCGGGTGGCCCATGCCTGAAGGCCGGCATCGGCGACTACGACTGCTACGGCGGCGGCGGCGACGGACCGAACTTCACGCCACCGGGCGCTTTCATCCGCGTCATCGGCGCGGATGTGTTCCGGCTGGACTCCGAGCACGACGGAATCGCCTGCGAATGAGCGACGACATCTCGACGATGGCCGAGCGCCGGAGCAACTGATGAATGTCTGAAGGAAGTGCCGTTCATTCGACCAGGCAGACGTAGAGCCGGCGTGGGCCGTGGGCGCCGAGGACCATCTCCATTTCGATGTCGGAAGTCCGGGACGGGCCGGTGACCAGGAACGGTGCCGAATGCGTCGTTGCGAGCGCAGCGACCGTCTCGAGCGCCTCCTCCAGACCGGGGACGAGCCTGTTCACCGGAAGGATGACCAGGTGCGTTTCGGGCAGGATGCTCGCGGCCCGCGGCGAGTTCGCGTCGCTGCCGATCAGGACAGAGCCGGTCGAGGCGACCCCCAGCAGCGCCGAGGTGATGCCCACCGCTGCCATCGATGCATGCTCGCGCCACTCCTGCCCGGTGGCAGGTCGAACCACTTCGAATCCGGCATCGCTCAGCGCCGCGTCGATTTCAGCGGCGAAATCGGACACATCAGGGGTGACGACCGCAGACCTTTTCATGTCTTGTGCCTGACCACCGTCGTCGGCGATCAGTGCCGTCGCGATCGCGTCGCGCAACGCAACGCGAGCAACGAGCAGGCCCTCGCCGTTCACCGCGCGAAGCGCGGCCAGAAACCGTTCGGGCGAGGCGTCCGTCCCAGAGGCCGGCGTCGCCGGGAACGACGTCACCAGGCCCGGCCCGCCGACGCCCTGAAGGCGGCGCCGGGCGCGCCCGAGGAACGCGGTCCGGTCCATCAGCGCTCGCTCCAGCGTTCGCGGAACGTTCGCCGCGCGACGGCCGGCAGGTCCCGCTCGCGGGTCCACCGCCCGAGCGGCCACGGCGCGTGCCGGATCCTCCGGCCGCGGGCGAACGGCGCCTGAGCCACCCGCGACATCGAGGCGAACCATCGATACACCCGCGCACGCTCCCACACGCGCGACCACAGCCCGAAGACCGCCCGTTCGGATACGGGCGCCCCCGCCGCCGCGACCTCCCGGCGCAGGCCGAGAAGATGCTCGTGCAGCGGGATGCCCACCGGGCACACTTCCGAGCACGCACCGCACAGCGACGACGCGTGCGGAAGGTCGCCGGCGCGCTCGAATCCGACCAGCAGCGGCGTGAGCACGGCGCCGATCGGGCCGCCGTACACCGAGCCGTATCCGTGCCCGCCGACGTGCCGGTAGACCGGGCACACGTTCTGACAGGCGCCGCAGCGGATGCAGTGCAGGATCGAGCGGAATTCCGTCGAGAGGATCTGGCTCCGGCCGTTGTCGAGCACCACGACGTGAACCTCATCCGGGCCGTCCACCTCCGAGGGCAGACGCGGCCCGTTGACGAAGGAGAAATACGTGGTCACGGCGCGGCCGCTCGCGCTCGCGACGAGCATCGGCAGCAGCAGTCCAAGCTCTTTGAACGACGGCACGATCCGCTCCATCCCCATGATCGCGATGAGGACCTTCGGCATGGACGTGACCAGCCGGCCGTTGCCCTCGTTCGTCACCAGCGACAGCGAACCGGAATCGGCGACGGCGAAGTTCACGCCGCAGATGCCGACGTCGGCGCCGAGGAAGACCTCGCGCAGGTGTGCCCGCGCGAACGCCGTCAGGCCGGCCGGGTCGTCCGGCAGCGGCTCGGCCAGCCCGTGGGCCGACGTGAACAGCCGGGCCACGTCGCCCCGCGACATGTGAACCGCGGGTGCCGTGATGTGCGAGGGCGGGTCGCCGGCCAGTTGCACGATGTACTCGCCCAGGTCCGTCTCGACCACGCGCAGCCCGTCGGCCTCCAGGGCATGCGACAGCCCGATCTCCTCCGACGCCATCGACTTGCCCTTGGCGATCAGCCTGGCTCCATGCGCGGAAACAACCTGCCGCACGTAGCCGACCGCGTCCTCCGCGTCGTCGGCGAAGAAGACCTTTGTTCCCTTCGCCTCGGCCGCGTCCGCGAACCGTGAGAGGTAGTCAGGTAGGTTGACGATCGTGTAGGCCCGCACCGCCTCGGCGGCGCGCCGCAGACCCGGTCCGTCCAGAGAGGAGAAGGCGGCGCGCCGCCGTCCCTCGCGCGTGTCGGTCGCGCGCCCGATCACGAGCGGCAGATGCTTCTTCGCGAGCTGCGAGCGCGCCCGATCCTCGAACCGTGCCCCCGGCGCGGCTGTGTCGGAACCTGCTGTGTCCATCGCGGTCATGAGGGATCGTCGAGCCTAGCGGCGAAACCTCCCGGCGAAACCTTCCGATGAAACCTCCCGGCCAGCCTTGACGCGAGGCCCGTCGCAGGGTTTGGTGCACCCGTGCCAGAGGTCGTCGAACTTCGCGTCCACGGCGTCGGCGGATCGCCGCCCGACGCCCTGCTCGGCGTGGCGAGCCCCGCCGACTGCCTCCGCGAAGCCGGCGGCGCCGACGACCTGGGCGGCGGCGAGACCGAGTTCATCTCACGGCGCGCCGACCGGTCCGTGCAGGGCTACGTCTGGGGCGCGCTCACCGAGAAGCCCTTCCTCCAGCCGTTCTGGCTCTTCCTCCTGCCGTTCACGCTGATCAACGTCTCGGGATGGATGCACCCGCCGGTGGACGAACTGCGCACGCGCGGACGCGGCCCGCTCAAGATGTTCCGCGCGCTGGTGCTCTTCATCGGCGCGGTCTTCACCGCCAGTTACTTCGTCTGGCTCTCGAACCTGATCATCAACCGGCTCTACAACGGGCAGACGTGGTTCCACTTCGCCTGGGGGCCGCGCACGCGCATCGCGCTGGGCGGCGCCCTGGTCGCGCTGCTCATCGGCGTGGTCTACGCGCTCGCCCATTCGCGCCAGAGGAAGTTCGAAGGCCAGCGGCCACCCGAGCCCGTGGTCCAGGCGTCCGGGGAGCCCGGGCAGGAGATCACGCTCGCCGACGGCCGGTTCTGGAACAGGTTCGCGTACGCCAAGAGCCTCCTCGCGGCCCATGTCGCGGTCGGCCTCCTGTCCATCGCCGCCGTGACCGCGTGGTCGTGGGTCCGCTCGTCCTCGGTCGACCACGTGGTCCACGGCCATTCCGCGATGCGTCCGCTCCGCATCTCGGTGCTCGCCACCTACACCACCGAGGTGGCGCTGTGGGCGATCGTCGCCCTCGCGCTCGTCCAGTTGATCGGGTGGCGCAGGCCGAAGCGAGGAACGCTTCGGTTCCGGTGGCTCGGCCCCGCCGCGGCGGCGACCTCAGGTGTCGCCTACGGGACGATGTTCCTGTACGCCCTGCCGTTGCTGTTCGGCGCCGGGAGCCGGGGGCGCGTGGCCGTCATGGCGATCTCGTTCGGCATCGGGACGCTGGCCCTGCTCGCGGCCGGCGCCGGGCTCCTCATCTGGTTCGTCGTCCGCAGGCGTACGGAACTGCGGCTGGCACACACGGGACCGCCGCCGTTCGGCGTCCCGGCCGATGACCGCGAGTGGGACGGCGACGAACGCCGGGGCGCGACGAAGGCGATGTACGCCCGGATCGCCGCCGCGCGCGCGCTCTCGCAGGCCGGCGCGACGGCGACCGTGGCGCTCACCGCCTCGGCGTTCGCGTTCCTGGTCTCCGCGCTGGTGCAGTTCCGGTTCGGCGAGATCCACTGGCTCGCGTGGAGCGTCCACATCGGCGAGATCATCGCCGCGGCCGGCACCGCCGCGCTCCTCGTCTTCCTCATCCGAAACGCCAGGAAGCCGAACGAGCGCCGGACCATCGGGGTCCTGTGGGACGTGCTGACGTTCTGGCCGCGGCGCTTCCATCCATTCGGCGTGCGGCCGTATGCCGAACGGGCCGTGCCGGAGATCGAAGCGCGCCTGCTCACGCTGGTGAACGAGGACCGGCGGCGCGTGATCCTGTCGTGCCACAGCCAGGGAACGATCCTGGGATACGCCGCGCTCGTCCAGGTGCCGGACGACGTCGTCGGCCAGGTGTCGTTCCTCACGTACGGAGCGCCGCTGCGCCAGCTGTATCAGATGGCGTTCCCGGCCTACTTTCCTCGAGAGGACTTCGACCGGCTTCGCGGCAGGCTGTTCGACGACCACGGCACCCCGGCGTCGACCTGGCGGATCTTCTACCGGCTGACCGACTACATCGGCACGACGGTGTTCGGCGATCCCGCGATCGAGCAGGCCGTGCCCGATCCGGCCGAGGCGCCGTTGCTGGCGAGCCGGCCTCTCGGCGCACCGGCGCCCGATGCGTTCCCGGACACGCCGAGGGCGGCCTGGGACGACCTGTACCGGCATTCGTACTACAACACCGAGACGGCGCTCAAAGAGTGGCTCGCCGGTCTGAAGGGCCGGATGGCGCGGTAGCAGCCCTTCAGCCGCGCGCGTCGGCGACCAGGGCGTCGAACAGCGCCTGCTGCTGCGGATCCTCGGCCGCCGACTCCTCCGGATGCCATTGCACCCCGGTCATGCGCCAGCCCGGGCGTTCGATGGCCTCGACCAGGC
Organism: Actinomycetota bacterium; assembly: GCA_040414485.1. Classification (GTDB taxonomy): domain Bacteria; phylum Actinomycetota; class UBA4738; order UBA4738; family UBA4738; genus JBEDUK01. Next base: position 27,704 of record JBEDUK010000046.1, on the reverse strand, counting down.
CGTCGTCGGTGGCGCCCACCGCGACCAGACCGTCCCCGAGGCGGTCGAGCCCCTGATGGTGATGCGACTGGCCCTTGACGGAGAGCCCACCCGTCACCATGGCGAGCCGGCTGCCGGGCCTGACGGCGATCTCGTGGAGCACCCCTTCGTCGGCCGGTGGCGTGCCGTGCGGGCCGGTGCCCGGGACGTCCGGAAGGTGCTGGTGGAGCGTGCCGCCGAACGCGACGTTCGTGACCTGGAAGCCCCGGCAGATCGCGAGCGTCGGCACGTCGTTCGCCGCCGCCGCGCGCGCAACCTCGAGCTCGAAGCCGTCCCTGACCGCATCCATGCCGTAGAGCGAACCGCCCGGCTCCTGGCCGTAGCGGTGCGGCTCCACGTCGCCGCCTCCTGCCAGGACGATCCCGTCGAAGCGGGCGACGAGGTCCGCTGCGGTGACGTTCTCGAGCGCGGTGGGGGGCAGGATCGCGGGAACACCGCCTGCGCGGAGCACCGCCTGGACATACCCCTCGGGGACGGCGAAGCCGCCCCACGGCCAGAGGCTGACCCGGCCCGCGGCCAGTCGGTACCCGAGGATCCCGATCAGCGGCGCACTCATGACCCGGCGAGTCTACGGCGCCGCTCGCGCGGCAGCGTTTCAGGGAACGCCGCCGTAGCGGCGGCCGCTCGGACCCTCCGCGGGCAGCTGGTTCGGGTTCGGATCGAGCCCGACCGCCGGCGTCTGGCCCTGGTCGATCGACAGGTCCGAACGCCCGAACTTCTCCTCGAGGAACCGCCCCTGGGCGAGCAGCTTGTCCGCGTCGTTCTGCGCGACCGCGTCGGCGACCTCGTTCATCTGCTGCTGGAGGAGGTCGAGCTGGTCGCCGAGCACCTGCTGGGCCGTCTTCGTCCCACGCAGTGGCTTGAGCATGGCGTAGGTCCTGGGGAGGTCCATGTACGCCTGGAGCGACGTGGGGAGGTAGTCCGTCACGGTGCGCTGGAGGATGAACAGCTCCTGACTCCCCGGGGCAAGCTCGCCGGTGCGCGGGAGGATGCCGAGGATGGTCGATGCGATCCCCTGGACCTTCGCCTCGAGCGGCTGCGGCAGCTGCCCGTGGATGCGCTTCAGCAGTCCGTTCAGGGACTTGTCGAGGTCCTTCACGTCCATGTCCGCGCGAAGGTTGGCCGGCCGCTCCTTCGGCGCGAGCAGCGCGCCCATCCCATACAGGCCGCCGACCACCACCGGCCACAGCGGCGGCGCGACGATCCCGGCGAAGAACAGCCCGAGTCCGGCCAGGGCGCCCACCGAGCCTGCGATGTTCTTCTTGCTGGTCAGGTACCGGGTGACGCGTCCCTGCTGCTTCGGATTCCCGGCCGGCGGAGGGGGCGGCGGCTGCGCGATCCCGCCACCTGGAAAGCCGGAAGGGGGCGTTGCCAGCGCCGGCACCTGCGGGGGCGCCGGAACGCGCGGGGGCCGGGGAGGCCTATTGGTAGCCACGGATCTCCTTGAACACCTCGATCAGCGAGGACGAGCGGCTGTCGAACACCTTGCCCCCGGTCGCGTCCGCGATCTGATGCAACGCGATCGGGTCTGCCTCGCCGAACAGTACCGGGAACGTCCGAACGTTGCGCGCAGCGGGAGGCAGTGACCGGAGGAACGTCAGGAACTCGCCCGGCTTCATGCCCGAGTTGTTCTCGCCGTCGGTCATCAGCACGACCGATGTGATGCGGTTCGGGTCCCTGGAAAGCGCCGAGATGGCCTCGCGGTATGCGCGCGCCAGCGCCGAGTAGATGGCCGTGTTCCCGTCGGCGCTCAGGCTGTCCACGTAGGCCCGAAGGACCAGACGGTCCGGGGAATTCGGATCCGTGCCCTCGATCGTGAAGTTCTCCACGTCCTCGACGCTGCTGCTGAACGGGATGATGGTGACGTCCTCGCGGTTCCGGAACTGCGCGAACGTGCCGGTCAGGCTGTTGTCCAGCCCCGCGAGCCCGTTCATCGCCTCCTTCAGGTCGGCAATCCGCTGACCGTCCATGGAGCCGCTCACGTCAAGCACGAAGATGGTGTGCGATGGCCGAACGATCTCGTTCAGGAACGTGTTCAGCAGCGCGTTGACCACGTCGAGCGAGGAGGGGAACGACAGCTCGATGAGCACCTGCGAGGGGAAGCGCGAATCGAGCTGCACCTGCGGGATGACCGGCCGCCGGTTCGTCTTCGTCATCAGCCACCGCTGGACGACCGGCGAACGCAGTTCGTTCAGCAGCTTCTGGTACTGGGCGCGCTTCGACTCGTCGAGCAGCATCAACGGGTAGTCGGCGGTGATTATCCCGTCCTTCGGGTAGATCAGGGTGAGCGGCTCGTGCAGACGGCCGCTCGCGTTCAGCGACAGCAGGATCGACTCGTAGTTGATCAGGCCGCCCAGCGAATCCTGGCTGCGGACATAGGCGTCGGCGAGGAAGCCCGAGCTCCCCGCGGTCAGCGCCTGGCCCTTGAAGAACTGCGTCAGGCCGGGCACGTCGATGTCGTCCGCGGTCAGCGCGTTCCCCGTGCCCGCGTACGCCGACGCCACGCCGACCAGGGCGGAGAAGCCGCTGTTCGACGCGGCGGGGTTCGTCATGGCGTACTTCAGCTGGCCCGAGGACGCCTGCTGCGCGATGTCCTTCCATGTGACGTCGGGGTTGGTCACCCAGCCGAAGCGCTGCGCGAGGCTCGTCTTGACCCCGATGACGACGGGGGAGAGCGCGACGGACTCCTTCGCCAGCACCTTCGTGGACGCCCCCGCCAGCGTCAGGTAGTTGCTGCTGGCGAACCACGCGAGGTCGGCGTCCGAGCCCTTCGCGATCTCGTCGGCGCCGTTGAGCGACCCCGTGTACGTGAATCGGATGTCGAGCCCGGTGTCGCGTTCGATCCGGGGCAGGATCGGCAGCACGTCCTGCAGTTCCGAGCCCGCCAGGATGTTGAGGGTGTTCGGCCCCGACGGCGGCGTCGTCGTTGGCTGCGTGGCGCTGACGCCGGTGCACGCGGCGAGCAGGAGGACGCACAGGCCCGCACAGACGCTCCCGATGAGGGCGGCCTGCGACCGCGTCCGCCGGGGCGCTGCATGTGCCATCGGCGTCGCCGGTTCTAACCCGAGCCCGGCAGTGACAGGTCCGCCGGGGGACCGGCAGGCGACTGCGGCGCGTCGCCGCCGGGCTGAGCGTCGCCGGCGCCGCCCTGGCCGGCCTGGTCACCGCCGTGCACGCGGTCCAGGTACGCCTGTGCCTTGTTGATCTCCTGCGACAGCGCGTCGACCGTCTGCTTCATGGACTCCAGCGCCTGGACCTTGTAGGTGTCGATCGAGTCCATCGCGGAGTAGACGTTCTGGAACGCGGCCTGGAGCTTCTCCACGCTGATGGTCGAGCTGGCCGCCTGTTGCTCGATCTTGCCGGACTGGTCCCGCAGCAGTTCGGAGGTCTGTTCGATCATGTTCTCGGTCGTGGTGTTCAGGGCCGTGATCTGGTCCAGCACCAGCCGCTGGTTCGCCAGCGCCTGCGACACGATCACCGCGGTCCGCAGCGCCGAGACGGTGGTGGTCGTGGCGCGGTCCACGCCCTTGATCAGCTCGACGTTGTTCTGGCGGACCAGGTCGAGCGCCAGGTAGCCCTGGGCGCTGACCGCGAGTTGGGTCAACAGGTCTTGGTGCTTCTGCCGGACGTAGAACAGCGCGTCCTCCTGCAGACGCTTCGCCTTCTCCGGGTCGCTCACCTGGATGGCGGCGATCTGCGCGGAGAGCATGTCGTCCAGCCGGCCCGCCATGTACGCGAACTGCTTGAGCCGCTGCATGGTGTCCCAGAGGTTCTGCTTCTCCTGATCGATGGCGCCGTTGTCCTGGCGCAGCTCGTCCTGCCCGCCGTAGAGCGACTGCAGGATCGCGTTGATGTGCGACTGCGCGGATTCGTACTTCGCGAAGTAGTCGCGGATGTGGTTGCCGAACGGGATGATCCCGAACAGGTGCTTCTTCGACAGCGGGCCCTGCTTCGACGGGTCGAGGTCCTCGACCGTGCGGCGCAGGTCGACCAGCGATTGCGCGATCGGGGCGTTCTTGTCGAACAGCCCCGAGCCCATGGCGCGCACCGGGCGCTGGAGCATCCGGTTGGAGACCTCGGCCGACTGGCGGATCTCCTGGTCGCCCATGCTGTGGATCGAATCCATCTTGTCGGTGAAGGCCTGCGAGTGGACGTCCGTCTGGGCGAGCGACGACACGAACCCGCTGACCGTCTGGTCGATCTTGTCCTTCGTGCCCTGATCGAGCGGCACCATGACGTCGGCCTGCGCGGGGGCGACGGCCTGCACCGATTCCGGGACCGCCAGCGCGGTCTCGGAGGTGGTCGCCGCCGGCGCCTGGAGGGGCGTGGTCTGCGCGGGCGCCGTCTCCGTCTCCGTCTTCGTCATGAGCACCGCGGACTGCCCGTTCTGGCCGTCGGCGCCCTGGCCGTCCGTGGCGTCCTGCGGTGCACCCGGGTCCTGCGTGCTCATGGCGAGCTTCCCCCTTCCTTGTTCGCGTTGTTCGCGTTGTACGCGGCTTCGATGCCCGAGATCATGTGCTCGAGCGCGTCGTAGGTCGGCGGTTCGATGACGTCGACCAGATTCTGCGGGATGGTCAGGCCCGACTGCGCGACCTGGGAGTCGAAATACGTCGCATTCCCGGTCCGGAACCCGTACTGCCCGGCCAGCCGCAGCAGCGTGGGGTCGTTCTGGATCAACTGGCCCACGCGCCCGCCGGCGGCGTCGAGCGGGATGAACGTGTGCTTCGACAGGACGTCGGGCGACGGGTACATCAGGACCATGTCGGAGGTCAGCTCACCGTCCTTCGCGAAGGCGTGGGAGAGGAACTGCGACTCGTAGATCATCACCATCGGGTCCTTGCCGATCCCGATCGTCAAATAATCGTCGAAAGGCTCCTCCGAGGACGATTCGACGAACCCCTGCCGGAGGAACAGCGGCGTGACGGTCGGGAGCACCGCGTCGCCTTGCGCGTTGTTCTGCACGACGTTGTTGCCGTTCGCCACGTAGGACGCGATCGACAGGTACATGGCGGCGGAGTTCGACGTCCGAACGTCGGTCGAGGTGATCAGGATGCTCTTGCTCGCCGGATACGACGTGTTGTTCGGCAGGTCGGTCCAGCGCGTGTTCCGCTTGACCAGGTCCAGGAACTTCGCGACGTCGAACGTGTAGTAGCCGCCCTGGTCGTGCGCCACGCCCGCGGCGACCAGCAGGGACGCGATCGGCTTCCACGACGCGATCGCCATCGGCGTGTAGAACGCGGTGAACGATCCGTTCACGTGCTTGTCCGCGATGATCTTCGCGGCGGCGGGCACGCCTGCCGGGAACGCGAATCCGTACTGGGAGAGATCCACGCTGGTGGCGATCTGGCGCGACCCGGCCGTGTCCACCTGGACGTCGAGCCCGTGCGCGCGAAACACCGCCTGTACCCGCCGGTCCTGGAAGAACGGCTTCTTCTCCGAACCGATCACGCCGCGGACGACCGTCGTGACCGAGGGCGAGTCGCCCGGCGACGACGGCCGCCCGTTGCCGTTCGAACTGCCCTTTCCGCCGGCGATGGACGCGAAGATCGCGATGCCGACGCCGATGGCGAGCAGGGCCGCCAGCCCGAACCCCAGACCTCGCTTCACCTGTGTCTCCGCCCCTCCCGCGGTGAGGGTACCGGACGGCGCGTGAATAGTTCGTGAACGGGTCCGCTTGCGCTCCGGCGTCGGTCTCACGCGCCAAACTGTGCGGGTGCGCTTCGCCGACCTGGTCGCCACGTCCGACGCCGTGGCCTCGACGCGCGCCCGCCTGAAGAAGATCGACGCGCTGGCCTCGTTCCTGCAGTCCCTGGAGCCGGACGAGGTCGAACCCGCCGTGGGCTTCCTGACCGGCGAGCCGCGGCAGGGCCGCGTCGGGATCGGGTGGGCGACCATGGCGAGCCTCGCCGCTTCCCACTCGGAAGCACCGACGCTCACCGTCCGCGACATCGACGAGGCGGTCTCGGAGGTGCAAGCGACCACCGGAGCGGGTTCCACGACCGGGCGGCGCACGATCCTGGCCGACCTGTTCTCGCGGGCCACGCCGCGCGAGGCGGACTTCCTTCGGCGGCTGTTCGTCGGCGAACTCCGGCAGGGCGCGCTGGCCGGCGTGATGACCGACGCGATCGCCAGCGCCTCCGGCGTGCCGGTGGCAGCGGTCCGGCGCGCGGCGATGCTGTCCGGCGATCTGGGCCGCACCGCCCGCGTCGCGCTGACCGACGGCGTCGACGGGCTGGGGGCCATCGGCCTGACCGTGCTCCGGCCCGTGCTGCCGATGCTGGCCGCGACGTCACCGAACGTGTCGGATGCGCTGGCCGGGACCGGCGGGGCCTCGGTCGAGTGGAAGCTCGACGGCGCCCGGATCCAGGCGCACCGTCTCGGCGGCGAGGTGCGGATCTTCACCCGGAACCTCAACGACGTGACCGGCAGGCTTCCGTTCATCGCGGACGCGGTGCGCGCGCTCCCGGTGCGCGACGCGATCCTGGACGGCGAGGCCATCTGGCTCGCCGAGGGCGGCCGGCCGCGGCCGTTCCAGGAGACCATGAGCACGTTCGGGACCGAACTGGAGAACGCCGCGGCGGGCTCCGACGGCGCGGGCGATCCGGCACCCTCAGCCGCGCCCGCCGTGCCCGCGGCGCCGCTGACCGCGTTCTGGTTCGACATCCTGCACCTGGACGGGCAGGACCTGATCGACGAGCCGCTCCGGGAGCGATCCGCGGCGCTTGCGCGCGTGGCGGGCGCGACGCGGATCCCGGCCGTGGAGACGACTTCCGCGGAGGAGGCCGAGGCGTTCCTTCAGGACGCGCTGACCCGCGGGCACGAGGGCGTGGTGGTCAAGGCACTCGACTCGCGCTACGAGGCCGGCCGTCGCGGCAGCGCCTGGCGCAAGGTGAAGCCGGTCAAGACGCTCGACCTGATCGTCATCGGCGCCGAATGGGGCCACGGCCGCCGTCAGGGATGGCTGTCGAACCTCCACCTCGGCGCCCGCGACCCGAACGGCGGCGCACCCGTCATGGTCGGCAAGACCTTCAAGGGCCTGACCGACGAGCTCCTGACCTGGCAGACCCAGGCGCTCCTAGCTCGGGAGACCCGTCGGCAGGGCATCGCCGTGTTCGTTCGGCCCGAGCTGGTCGTCGAGATCGCCCTGGACGGGGTGCAGGCCTCGACCAGGTATCCGGGTGGTGTGGCCTTGCGGTTCGCCCGCGTGAAGGGCTACCGGCCGGACAAGGCTCCGGAGGATGCGGACGGCATCGACACGGTCCGGGCGATGCTGCACGGCGCGAACGCGCCCGCGGAAGACGGCGTGGCGCGGGACGAGAGGCCGGCGTAGCGGCCGGCCCCTCGTCGGCGTGGCGCGCCCTTCCCCGGGAGCGCTTCCTTCGCGGCGTTGTCGTTCGGGTCACTTCCAGCCGGTGATCTCCAGGATCGTGGCCTCGCCGCTGATGTTGTGCTGGACGCTCACGAAGAACCGGGTGCCGGTCCCGTCGAAGATCCCGCCCGTCCACTCGGCCGTCAGGTCGTTCAGCGTCGCGATCCGGATGCATCCGTCGCTCAGCAGGTCCTGATCCGGACCGTCGGGCAGGCAGTCCCACAGGTCGTTGTTGTGGGCACCCTCGAAGTCGGTCTCCGCATCCTCGTGGATCACCAGGTTTCCGGTGCCGGGCTGGAACGCGACGTTGTCCGGCATGTTGAAGCCCTGGCTGGTTCCGCCGAACACGAACGGCTGCACCTCGGGCGTGGCGGTGTTCGCTTCGGCCTCCTCGATGGTGCCGTCCGTGATGCAGATGGCCTGGCCGTACAGATGGTTCGTCTCGTCGCCCGTGTCGGTGCTGCACACGCGCACGTTGCCGTTCTTCAGGGCGATCGGGTCCAGGTCAGCGTCATCCGGCCGGTAATAGCCGGTTAGGCCGGCCGCGAGCCCCTGACCCTCGAGGTCGGGGTCGTTGCCGCCCGGCAGCTGGATCCACTGGCCGAAGCCGAACTCGCGACCCTGCCCGTAGTTGTTGCTCAGCCCGACCCGCAGGCCGTAGAGCGTGCCCGAGACGTACGGCGACTGCGAGAGGTCGGTGATCGGGTCGTTGCCCGTGTACGGGTTGTCGGGGATGAACTTGTCGTAGGCGTCGCCGGGCCCGCCGTTCTTCGGCCCGAAGCCCGAGTCGTCCCAGTCCAGGTACGTGGTGCCGTCGTGCAGGATCCCCAGACCCTCGAACGCCGCGCGGCCGAGTGCCGTGCGGGTGACCAGGTTCTGCGCGCCCACGCCGCCGGAGAACTGCCCGGTGGTCCGGTCGAGCGTGACGCCGGTGGTGTTGAGCGGGTCGATCAGCTCGTACAGCCGCCCACCGTTGGCACCCCCGCCGGCTTCCTCACCGAAGAGGATCGTGCCCCACGGCGTGCGCCGCGTCGGGTCACAGCTGGTCGTGCCCGTGACGATCGTGCTGACCGTTCCGGTCGCGAGCTCGATGCGGATGAGCCCCGGGTCCGACGTGCCGGACTCGTTGCACTCGATCAGGTAGGTCGGATGCGTGTCGTTCGGCCAGAGCGAGATCTGGTCGTCGACGGTCGGGCCCTGCGTGGTGACCACGTGCACGTGCAGGCCCTTGGCCAGCGTCACGAGCTTCGTCGGGTCGGCCTGCGCCTGCTCCTGCGTGAGTTGCTCGGTCGATGACTGCGCGAGCGGCTTGCCGACGCCGAACAGGTTGTTCGACATCGCCGACAGCTGCTTGTCCCGATACTGGCCGAACGTGAAGCCGGCCACGGCGGCGCCGGCGGTGATCATGACCGTCGCTCCGACCGCGACGGCCACGAACGCCATGCGTCTTCCTCTCATGCGGATTCCTCCTCTTCTGTTCTCCGGCCGAAACCGGCCGGGATCTGGAAGGTGCCGGCCGCGATCAACCCAATCGAGATCAGGAAACCGTCACGTGGCGGATGGGTTAGGAGGAGCGAATCCCGCGACGAACGCTCGCGGTCAGCGTGGTGAACGGGGAGTGTCCGCTCCCGGTGCGAGGTCGGCCGCGGCAGCAAGGAACGTCGCGACGTGCATCGGGCGCACCTTCGAACCGGTTCGGGACATGCGGCCGGCAAGGTGCATGAGGCATCCGGAGTCGCCCATGACGACGACGGTGGCGTCGGTCGCTTCGGTCTGCGCGATCTTGTCGTCCGCCATCGCGGTGGCGACCTCGGGCAGGCGCACGGAGAACGTCCCGCCGAATCCGCAGCACATGTCGGGCCGTGCCATCTCGACCAGGTCCACGCCGTCGACGCCGCCGACGAGGCGGCGGCCCTGGCCGCGCAGGCCCAGTTCGCGCAGGCCGTGGCAGGAGTCGTGATAGGTCACGCGACCGCGCCATGCGGCGCCGTCCACCTGGTCGACGCCGGCGACGTCGACCAGGAACTCCGTCAGCTCGAACGTCTTCGCCGCCAGGGCCTCCGCTCTGGCCTCGTCGCGATCGCCGTGGAACAGGTGCGGGTAGTAGGAGCGAACCATCGCCGTGCACGAGCCCGACGGCGACACCACCGCCTCGGCGTCCTCGAAGGCATCCAGCGTCGTGCGAGCCAGCCGGCGTGCGTCGTCGTGGAACCCGCTGTTGAACGGCGGCTGCCCGCAGCACGTCTGGGTCATGGGCACGTCAACGCCCACCCCGCCCTCACGTTCGAGCAGCGCCACGCTCGCCTCGCCGACCTCCGGGTAGAGCAGGTCGACCAGACAGGTCACGAACAGCGACACGCGCGTCGGTTTCGGCCGGTCCACGACCGCGCTACCTTACCGGCGCCATGGATGGGCCCCCGGACGCGTCGTTCCTGTTCCTCTCCCAGGAGGACGTGCTCGCGCACCGCGCCTGGAGGCACGCCGACGCATCCGGCACCGGAACGTGCCTCTCGTGGGCCACACCTGCCTGGATCTAGCGGGCCGAACTCGGACGAGCGATGGAGACGGGACAGGAATCGCGCGGGTATGTCTGGCGGCTGAAGACGGTCATCGCGACGGTCGCCGGCAACGCCGACCTTCGAAGGGTCGAATCCGGCGTGGTCCTGTTCAACCTCGCGGAGATGGCGACGTGGATCGCCGTGCTCGTGTTCGCGTACCGCCGCGGCGGCGCGACGGAAGCAGGCCTGGCGACCGTGGTGCTGGTGGTCCCGGCCGCGATCCTGGCGCCGCTCCTGGCGCAGTTCGGCGACCGTCACCCCCGCAGGTCCGTGCTCATCGCGGGCTTCATCGCCCAGGCCGTCACCATGGCGGCCACCGCGCTCGTGATGCGGCTGCAAGCGCCGGGCGCGATCGTCTATCCGGTGGCGGCCACGGCCACGGCCGCACTGGCGGTGACCCGGCCCACGGTCGCGGCCATGCTCCCCGACGTCGTCCGGACGCCCGACGAGCTGACGGCCGCGAACGTCCTGACCGGATGGATCGCGAGCCTGGGGTTCTTCGCCGGGCCCGCGCTCGGCGGCGTGCTGCTCACCGTCGGCGGCCCGTCACTGGTGTACGCGGCGGGCGCGGTGCTCACGGCGGCAGGCGCGGCGGCGGCGGCCGGCATCCGGGGCGCCCGCGTCGCCGCGGCCGCGTCCGGGTCGCAGGACCTTGTGCGAGGTTCGTTGGAAGGGTTGCGTATCGCGGCGACGGACCCGTCCGTCCGGGTTCTGGTCGGCCTCGGCGGAGCGATGAGTGTCCTGCTCGGGACGCTCGACATCCTGTTCGTGGTCATCGCCTTCGCGCTGTTGCACATGGGGGAGGGCGGCCCAGGTGCGCTGTCCTCGCTCTCCGGGCTCGGTGGTGTCATCGGCGGGGCCGCGACCATCCTGCTGGTCGGCCGCCCGCGACTGTCGCCGCCGCTCGTTTCGGGCATCGTGGTGTTCGGCGGAGCCCTCTCGCTCGTGGGGTTCGCGTCGGTCGTGCCGGCCATGGCGCTCCTGGCCGTCAGCGGCGCGGGCTGGAGCGTCGCGGACGTCGCGGGGAGAACGCTCCTTCAGCGCGTCTCGCGCGAGGACGTGCTGGCCCGGCTGTTCGGCGTGCTCGAGGGGATGGAGATGGCGTCGTTCGCGATCGGGGCGATCGTCGCCAGCGCTCTCGTCGCATGGCTCGGCGCCCGCTGGGCGGTGGTCGTGGCGGGTGCGACGATGCCGGTCCTGGCCGCCGTCTCACTCCGGCGCCTCCGGGCGGTCGACCGGTCCGCGGCCGTTCCGGCGCGCACGATCGCCCTGCTTCGTGCGGTCACGCTCTTCGCGTACCTTCCGCCTCCGGAGATCGAGCGGCTGGCCAAGGACGTCATGCATGTGACGGTCCCCGCCGGGACGCAGATCGTCCGGCAGGGCGCCGCCGGGGACCGCTTCTACGCCATCGTGGAGGGGACCGCGACCGTGATCAAAGACGGCGTCGTCGTGAACGAACTGGGGCCCGGTGACCACTTCGGCGAGATCGCGCTGCTGCGCGACGTCCCACGGCAGGCCGGCGTCACGGCGAGCTCCGCCCTCACGGCGCTGGCGCTTGGGCGGGGACCGTTCCTCGAGGCCGTGACCGGCCATCCGCAGACGCTTCAGGCGGCGTCGGAGGCGATGGACCGGCTGGTTGGACCGGACGATCCAGAGTCGAATTCGTAAAGTGACATTACTATGCTCAACGGACGGCGCGACCGTGGGTCTCGAAAGGGTCAGCCGACGGGCAGGCCGAACGCCTCGAGCCGATGGCCGAAGGTGTCCGCCACGAAGAGCATGCCGTCCGCCACCGTCGGCCCCTCGCCGTACGGAGCCGTGAGGGTCGACGTCCACAGTGCCTTGCCGCCGGCTGCATCGGCGGCGACCAGTGAGGTGCTTGCCGCCGCATACACGACGCCGTTCGCGACGATGATCTTGGCGTTCGGGTACGAAGTGTTCCTCCAGATAGCCTGGCAGACGCGTCCGGCAGGGCATCCCGTCGCGAACGAGTCGATCCCATCGCTCCCTCCCACGATCGCCCGGCCACCGGCGATCGCGATGGCGCCGGGGCCGATCCCGCCACCGCCCACCGGGTACGACCAGCGGGCGTTGCAGAGCGATGCCCGGCAGCCGGCCGTTCGGTAGACGTAGACGTACGGGGAGTACTGATTGCCCGCGTACGCGAAATTCCCCGCGACAGCGACGCTCCCGAAATCGGCGCCAGCGGTCAAGCCGATCCCGGCCCATGACGGCTCGCAGATCGCTTTGCCGCATCCGTGGGCCGGGAACGCGTCGAGGTCACCGGTATGGGACGGAACGAAGACGGTTCCGTCCCCGACGGCGGGCCCGCTGCTGGCCCCTGCCGTGTCACCCATCCAAAGCGGTTGACACGTCGTCGCGCCGCATCCGGCTGCGCTCCATGCGGAGAGGGGACCGTTCCTCGTCGTGGTGTACACGACGCCGTGCGAGATCGCGATGTCGTTCGGATCGAAGAACTGGCTGCCGCCGTCCCCCGTCCACAGAATCGTGCCCGTGGACCCGTCCAGGGCGTACAGCGTCCCGTCGTAGTCGCCGGCGAAGACGACGCCGGCGCCGGTGACGGCCGCGGTGGCCACGATCGGCGCCGGCGTCGGTGTCGACCACACGATGGCGCCGGTCGCTCGATCCAGTCCCTCGATCCTCGAGGGTGAGGGGCAGCACTGGTACTCGCCTTCGATCAGGAGGTGGCCATCGACGACGGGGGCCGCGAACGGATTCGCGGTCCCGGTCGAGACGGTCCATGCCGGCGTGAGCGTCGCAACGTTCCGGGTTCCGAGCGTCGCCTCGTTCCGATTGACGCGGTTCCGTGCCTGGGACAGGAACTGTCGGTACCCGTCGGTGCCCGCCGGCGCCGCGGTCCCGGGACCGGATGCGGGCTGGGTGCGCGCGATCGCCCCTGCAGGAGCCCAGGCGCCGCCGACGCCCACCACGACGAGCGCGATCGTGAGCAGTGTCCGCTTCACCGACCCGCGCCTCCTTCCGCCCGCGCGTTTGCAGATGGCGGTGTGCCGCTGTTGTTGTCGGCACGAACGAGCCCGAGCCGTAGGTGCTCAGCCGGGGGAGGGCGCGGTGGGGATCAGATTGATGGTGTGCTTGTGACCCTGCCTCGGACCACGTCGGCGAACCTGCGGATCATCTCCCGGGCGTGCCGCTCCTCAGCCGCCAGGTGCGCGGCGATCTCCTCACGGATCCGATCGTGCGTCTTGCCCCAGTTCGTCTCGGTGTCGCCGGCCACGCCGAGCCAGCCTTCGATGACGTCCCTGGTCACCTCCGGGTGGAACTGCAGGCCCCACGCGCTGTCGCCGTACCGGAACGCCTGGTTCGTGACGTGGTCGCCCTCCATCAGGAGGGTCGCCCCGTCGGGGAGGTCGAACGTGTCCTCGTGCCAGTGGAAGACGCGATCGCCCGGCTCCCACACGCCGAGCACCGGGTCGGCGCGCCCGGCTGCCGTGGGCGTGACCTCGGTGAAGCCGAACTCCTTGACGGGCGAGGGTCGAAGCGTCGCCCCTTTCGCGATCGCCAGGATCTGACCGCCCAGGCAGATGCCGAGCACCGGCACGCCGCGCTCGGTGGCCTCGTGCGCCAGGTCTCGCTCGTCCTTCAGGTACGGGTGGCCGTCGTAGTCGTCCGCGTGCTGCGATCCGCCGAAGATGACCACGCCGGAGACCTCCGCCGTGTCGGGAAGCGTCCCGCCGTGATGCGCGTCGACGATCGTGACCGGCAGCGCCAGGGCGCCAAGTTCCTCGACGACCGTCCCGCCCGGATCGGGATCCTCGTTGCGAACGATGACGATGGGCTTCATGCCCGGCGCTCGTCCAGGACCTCGGGGTTCAGCAGGGTCGGAGGCGTCCGGCCCTCCAGGCCCGCCATCAGGTTCTCCGCCGCCAACAGGCCCATCGCGTCGCGGGTGCCCACGGTGGCGCTGCCGAGGTGCGGGATGACGACGGCGTTGTCCAGTCCCAGCAGCCGTTCGTGGACCTCCGGCTCGCGTTCGAACACGTCCAGCCCCGCCGCGAAGATCACGCCGTTCGCGAGGGCGGCAGCCAGCGCGGCCTCGTCGATCACCGGGCCGCGGGACGTGTTCACGATCACCGCGGTCGGCTTCATCTTCGACAGTGCGTCCCCGTCGATCAGATGCCGCGTCTCGTCCGTGAGGTTCACGTGCAGGGAGACGAAGTCCGCGACCGCCAGCAGCGTGTCGAGGTCCGCCGCCCGTTCGGCGCCCAGTTCGTCCACGATCTCCTGGGGCGGCGGGTAGGCGTCGTGGAACACGATCCGCATGCCGAACCCCTTCGCGCGGCGCGCCAGCGCCTGACCGATGCGGCCGAACCCCACGATCCCGAGCGTCTTCCCGTGGACGTCCTGCCCGAGCATCATCAGGGGTCCCCAGATCCACGGGGTCTTCGAACGGAGGAACCGGTCGCCCTCCGGGACCCTTCGCGCCGCGGCCATCAGCAGCGCCCACGCCGTGTCGGCGGTGGTCTCGGTGAGCACGCCGGGGGTGTTCGACGCCATGACGCCGTGTCGCGTGCACGCGTCGAGGTCGATGTTGTCGAACCCGACGGCGTAGTTCGCCACGATCGCCAGATCCGAACCGGCTGCGTCGAGGAACTCGTCGTCCACCCTGTCGGTGAGGAGCGTCACCGCGCCGCGCTTGCCGCCGATGGACTCCAGCAGGTCGTCGCGCGGCATGGCGAACGGGCCGTCGTGCAGCGTGACGTCACAGCGTTCGGCGATAGCGTCCATGGCCACGTCGGGCAGGCGACGCGTGACCAGGACCGGCCAGCGTTCGGCTTCGGCCTGACTCACGCCGACGCGGCCTCGGCCCGCAGCGCCGGCAGCGAGGCCTCGATCGACTCCAGCGCGTCCCGGATCGCCTCGACCGAGTTCGCGTAGGAGAACCGGAGGTAGCCCTCGCCGTGCCGGCCGAACGCCGCGCCGGACAGACACGCCACGCCGGCCTCATTGAGGAAGTGCTCGGCCACACGCGCGCTGGGGACGCCCAACGCGGAGACGTTCGGGAAGACGTAGAAAGCGCCGCCCGGCTCGGTGCACGTGATCCCGTCGATCGCGTTCAGGCCGTCGACGATCACGCTCCGGCGGCGGCCGAACTCCTCGACCATCTGCTCGATGGGCTCCCACGGGCCGCCCAGCGCCGCGAGCATGGCCCGCTGGCTGAACGCGGCCGTGCACGAGACCGTGTTGATGATCATGCGGCTGAACGGTTCGACCAGTGCGGTCGGGAGCGCGGCGAAGCCGAGGCGCCAGCCGGTCATGGCGAAGGTCTTCGAGCAGCCGTCCAGGAGGATCGTGCGCTCCTCCATCCCCGGCATGGTCGAGATGCTGATGTGCGGGACGCCGTAGGAGATCGCCCAATAGACCTCGTCGGTCATGACGTAGAGGTCGTGCTCGACGGCGATCGCGGCCAGCGCCTCGACCTGCTCGCGGCTCAATGAGGACCCGCACGGGTTGTGCGGCGAATTGAGGATCAGCAGCTTCGTGCGGTCCGTGACGAGCGACGCGACTTCGTCCGGGTCCATCCTGAACCCGTTCTCCTCGCGCAGCGGGACCGCGACCGGCGTGGCGCCGCAGTACGCGGAGATCGACTCGTACATCGGGTACGACGGGTTCGGATAGAGGACCTCGTCGCCCTCCTGACAGAGCAGCGAGATCGTGATGTACATGATGGTCTTCGCGCCCGGGGTGACGACGCACCGGCTCGCGTCGTAGGACGGCCGGCCCGAGCGGGCGAAGAACTCCGCGATGGCCTCGCGCGTCTCGGGCAAGCCCGCTGCCGGCGAGTAATGGGTGTACCCGCCGTGGATCGCGTCGATCGCGGCCTGGCGGATGTGATCGGGCGTGTCGAAGTCGGGCTCGCCGATCTCGAGGTGGATGATCTTGCGCCCCTGGGCCTCCAGCGCGCGCGCTCGGGCGAGCACTTCGAACGCGGATTCGGTGCCCAGACGGGACATTCGGCTGGCAAGACGCGGCGTCTCGGACATGTCTCGAACCCTACCCGTGGCCGGCTCCCGGGACAACGGGAAGGCTCGGCGCTCGGCGTGCAAGGATTTCAGGGTGACCGCCAAGCCCACCGAGACGGAGCACCTGCGCGACCTCGCCATCCTGCGCCGCGTCCGCGATCGGATCGACCGGGAGTACGCGCAGCCACTCGACGTGGAGGCGCTCGCCCGAGGCGCGCACATGTCGGCCGGGCATCTCAGCCGTCAGTTCCGTCTTGCATTCGGCGAGTCGCCCTATTCCTACCTGATGACCAGGCGGATCGAGCGCGCGATGGCGCTTCTCCGCGGCGGGGAACTGACCGTCACCGAGGTCTGCTTCGCGGTCGGCTGCTCCTCGCTCGGCACGTTCAGCACCCGCTTCACCGAACTGGTGGGCATGCCGCCGAGCACCTACCGTCGGACCGCGACCGGCGCCATGTTCGGCATGCCGCCCTGCGTGGCGAAGCAGGTCACAAGACCGATCAGGAATCGAGAAGCGCCGGTGGCGGAGGCGTCGCTAGGGTGATCGGCATGGACACCAACGACGTCACCATCCAGGCGAGCTTCCTCCCGCATGAGGATCCGGAAGCCTCGCTGGCGTTCTACCGCGACACGCTCGGCTTCGAGGTCCGCCTCGACGTCGAGTACGGCGGGCTGCACTGGATCACCATCGGTCCCGTGGACCAGCCCGACACCTCGATCGTGCTGTACCCGCCGGCGGCCACACCGGGCCTGACCGACGACGAGCGCCGCACGATCGCCGAGATGATGGCGAAGGGCACGTTCGGCAGCCTGCTCCTTGCCACGAAGGACGTCGACGGGACGTTCGAACGGGTGCAGGCTCGCGACGCCGAGGTCGTGCAGGAGCCGACCGACCAGCCGTACGGCGTGCGGGACTGCGCGTTCCGCGACCCCGCCGGCAACCTCGTCCGCATCCAGGAGCGGCGCTGATCCGTCCGGCCGATCACCGCCGGACTCACCGCAGGATTCGCAGCAGGGAGGTGCTACGCGATGGCTGAGAAGAAGACCGCGACGAAGGGGTTCACCGAGGACGAGCGGGCCGCGATGAGGGCTCGCGCCAAGGAGCTGAAGGACGAAGAGCGCGCGAACAAGAACCGGGCGGCAGGCGAACAGGAGCTGCTCGCGGCGATCGGCGCCATGAGCGAACCGGATCGGGGGCTGGCGACGAAGATCCACGCGATCGTCGAAGCGGCCGCGCCGAGCCTCTGGGCGAAGACCTGGTACGGGATGCCCGCCTACACCAGGGACGGCAAGGTCGTCTGCTTCTACAAGCCCGCCGAGAAGTTCAAGATGAGGTACGCGCAGCTCGGCTTCGAGGACGCCGCGAATCTCGACGACGGCGACATGTGGGCGACCGCCTACGCGGTGCTGAAGCTGACCCCCGCAGAGGAGAAGAAGATCGCCGCGCTCGTGAAGAAGGCGGCGAGCTGACCGAGCGGATGATCGAGGCGAACGGCGTCGGGCTCTGCACCGAGCCGTTCGGCGACTCGAGCGACCCGCCGATCCTGCTGCTGATGGGGATCGGCGGGTCGATGCTCTGGTGGGACGAGGTCTTCTGCCGGATGCTCGCCGACGGCGGACGGTTCGTCATTCGTTACGACCACCGTGACACGGGCCGTTCGGTCACCTATCCGCCGGGGCGTCCGCGGTACACGGGGGCCGACCTCCTGGCCGACGCGGCCGGAGTCCTCGACGCCTACGGCCTCGCCGCGGCACACATCGTCGGGGTCTCGGCGGGTGGCGCGTTCGCGCAGCTCCTCGCGCTCGGCTTCCCCGGGCGCGTGCGGTCGCTCGTGCTCATCAGCACGTCTCCCGCGACCGGGGGGAGCCGCGACCTTCCTCCGCCGACGGCTCGCTTCGACGACTTCGTGGCCTCGGCGGACGTGGACTGGTCGGACGGGGGGTCGGTGATCGAGTACCTGCTCGCGTACCAGCGGATGCTAGCCGGAGACGATCGCCCCTTCGACGAGGCGGCGTGGCGCGAACTCGTCCGCCGCGACGTCGAACGCTCGCGCGAGATCGCGGCCTCCCAGAATCACGGCATGATCGCGGAGGGCGACGTCCCCACCGCGCCGATCTCGTCCATCGAGGTGCGGACGCTCGTGATCCACGGATCCGCCGATCCGATGTTCCCGCTCGAGCACGGACGGGCGCTCGCTGACGAGATCCCGGGAGCGAGACTGCTCACGCTCGATGGAGCCGGGCACGGCATCGATCCGGCCGATCGGGCCACGATCGCGCACGCGATCCTCGAACACACCGCCGACGAGGTGGAGACGGGATGAGCAAAGCCACCGGAACGAACACGCAGCCACCCGCGCCGCTCGCCGCAGACAGCCACGGTCTGATCCGCGTGCACGGCGCGCGGGTGAACAATCTGAAGGACATCAGCGTCGAGATCCCGAAGCGCCGGTTGACCGTGTTCACCGGCGTTTCGGGCTCCGGCAAGTCGTCGCTGGTGTTCGGGACGATCGCGGCGGAGTCCCAGCGGCTGATCAACGAGACCTACAGCGCGTTCGTGCAGGGCTTCATGCCCACGCTCAGCCGGCCGGAGGTGGACGTCCTCGACGGGCTGACCACGGCGATCATCGTCGACCAGGAGCGAATGGGCTCGAACCCCCGCTCGACGGTCGGCACCGTCACGGATGCGAACGCCATGCTCCGGATCCTGTTCAGCCGGCTCGGGCAGCCGCACATCGGCTCGGCGCAGGCGTTCTCCTTCAACGTCGCGTCCATCAGTGGCGCGGGCGCGGTCACCTACGAGCGCGGCGGCACCGTCACGAAGGAGCGCCGCAGCTTCAGCATCACCGGCGGCATGTGCCCGCGCTGCGAGGGCATGGGCTCGGTCAACGACTTCGACCTGACCGCGCTGTACGACGACAGCAAGTCGCTGAACGAGGGCGCGATCACGATCCCGGGTTACAGCATGGACGGCTGGTACGGCCGGATCTTCCGCGGCTGCGGGTTCTTCGACCCGGACAAGCCGATCCGGGACTACACGAAGAAGGAACTGAACGACTTCCTCTACAAGAGGGCGACCAAGATCAAGGTCGAGGGGATCAACGTGACCTACGAGGGTCTGATCCCGCGGCTTCAGAGGTCGACGCTCTCGAAGGACCTCGACGCGCTGCAGCCGCACGTCCGCGCGTTCGTCGAACGTGCCGTCACGTTCACCACATGTCCGGACTGTGGGGGCACCCGGCTCAGCGAGGCCGCGCGGTCGTCGAAGATCAGGGGGATCAGCATCGCCGACGCCTGCGCCATGCAGATCAGCGACCTCGCCGAATGGGCGCGGGCGCTGGACGAGCCCTCCGTCGGTCCGCTGCTGGCGGCGCTGGGCGAGGCGCTCGACTCGTTCGTCGCGATCGGGCTCGGATACCTCTCGCTCGACCGGTCGTCGGGGACGCTCTCCGGCGGCGAGGCGCAGCGCACGAAGATGATCCGCCACCTCGGTTCCTCGCTGACCGACGTCACCTACGTCTTCGACGAACCGACGATCGGGATGCACCCCCACGACGTCCAGCGGATGAACGACCTGTTGCTGCAGCTGCGCGACAAGGGCAACACCGTGCTGGTGGTGGAGCACGAGCCGGAGACGATCGAGATCGCGGACCACGTGGTCGATCTCGGCCCCGGCGCCGGCGCGGCCGGCGGCGAGGTTGTGTTCGAGGGCACCGTCGAAGGTCTGCGAGCGGGTGGAACGCTGACCGGGAAGCACCTCGACGACCGGACTTCGCTGAAGCGCTCGATCCGGACGCCGTCGGGCGCGCTGGAGGTCCGCGGCGCGAACCTGCACAACCTGAGGGACGTCGACGTGGACGTTCCGCTGGGGGTGCTCGTCGTCGTCACGGGCGTGGCCGGCTCGGGCAAGAGCTCGCTGATCCACGGCTCCGTGTCCGGCCGGGACGGCGTGGTGTCGATCGACCAGGGCGCGATCCACGGTTCCCGGCGCAGCTATCCGGCGACCTACACGGGCCTGCTCGATCCGATCCGCAAGGCGTTCGCCAAGGCGAACGGCGTGAAGCCGGCGCTGTTCAGCGCGAACTCCGAAGGCGCCTGCCCGACGTGCAACGGCGCAGGCGTCGTCTACACAGACCTGGCGATGATGGCGGGCGTCGCCACCACCTGCGAGGAATGCGAGGGCAGGCGGTTCCAGGCGGCGGTGCTGGAGTACCGCCTCGGCGGCAGGGACATCAGCGAGGTGCTCGCGATGCCGGTGGACGACGCCGAGGCGTTCTTCGGCGAAGGCGAGGCGCGAACGCCTGCCGCGCACGTGATCCTGCAACGCATGAGCGACGTCGGGCTCGGCTACCTCACGATCGGTCAGCCGCTCACGACGCTCTCCGGCGGCGAGCGGCAGCGGCTCAAGCTGGCCACGCACATGGGCGAGAAGGGCGGTGTCTACGTGCTGGACGAACCGACCATCGGCCTGCACCTGGCCGACGTCGAGCACCTCCTCGGCCTGCTCGACCGGCTCGTCGACTCCGGCAAGTCGGTGATCGTCATCGAGCACCATCAGGCGGTCATGGCCCGTGCCGACTGGATCATCGATCTCGGCCCGGGCGCCGGCCACGACGGCGGCCGGGTCATCTTCGAGGGCACCCCCTCGGACCTGGTCGCCGCGCGCTCCACCCTCACCGGCGAGCACCTCGCGGCCTACGTCGGCGCCTGATCCAGCCGCCCTGCGCGGCGGCTCGCCGTCGTCGCGGCCGCCGACGCCCGGAAGGTCGCGTCGGTGGGCCTTGATAGAGTTCGAGGCTTCATGGACACCGACGACGAGAGATACCTTCCGCCGAATCGGCCTCCGCGCCGGCCCGGGCAGGAGCCCACGGCCAAGCTCACGCTGGAGGCCTACGTGCGCATGCGCAAGGAGCTCGAGGACCTCGAGACCCGAGGCCGTGACGAGGTCGCGGAACGCCTCCTTCGCGCGCGTGAGCACGGCGACATCCGCGAGAACGCGGACTACGACGCGGCGAAGAACGACCAGGGCCTGATGGAGGCGCGGATCCGCGACCTCAAGCACACGCTGAGCGATCCCGAGATCCTCGAGACCGCATCCGGCGACGCCGTCGACGGCGGGACCCTGGTCTCGCTCAAGCCGATGGACGAGGACGAGGATCTCGAGACCTACCTGGTCGCGCACTCCAGCCACGAGCGGGCGGAGGGCGTCAGGACCATCACGGTGACCTCACCCCTCGGCGCCGCGCTGTTCGGAAAGCACGTCGGCGACCGGGTCGCGTACGAGGCGCCGGGCGGCACGTTCACCTACGAGATCGTCTCGATCGAGGCCTGGGTTCCGAACTAGCGAACCCCTCAGGCTTTCGGCAGCCGCCCCCACGCGGTCACCAGCCGCTGGAGCACGGTCACCGTTCCCAGCGCCGTGAGCACGATCAGGACCGGGAGCAGCGCGCCCGGCACGGTCAGCCCGATGACCAGCAGCACGTAGCGTTCGAGCCGCTGCATCAGGCCCTCGCTGAGCGTCAGGCCGAGCGCCTCCGCCTGCGCGCGCAGGTAGCTGACCATCAGCGACACGAACAGGCTGGCCAGCGCGAGCGCCGCCTGATTCTCCTTGCCCTGACCGGCGAGCATCCAGAAGATCGCCCCGAACACGATCGCGTCCGAGGCCCGGTCGACGACCGAATCCAGGAACGCTCCCGCGCGACTCTCCTCGTGGCGCTGGCGGGCGAGCGCCCCGTCGAAGATGTCGAGGAGGCCCGCGGGGAGCAGGAGGATTCCGCCCAGGAACACGTGCCCGACCACGATCAGCCAGCCGCACACGGTGTTCACGGCGAGGCTGAGCACCGTGAGGTGCCAGGGCCGCACACCGGATCGGTAGAGCCCCGCCAGGACGACCCGATACGGCCAGGCGAAGATCACCCTGAACAGGGGGGCGATGATGCCCTTCTGCTTGCGGGGACCCGGGAGCTCGCGGATCTTCGGATCCGGTTCGCGCGCAGCGCCCTCTCGGCTCCTGGGCGCGCGATCGCCCGCCCGCTGCGCCTGCCGCGGCCGCTGTCGCATCGGGAAGAGCCTAATGGGTCGGTCCCGGGGCTCGATGGGACTACGCTGTCGCCTCGCAGGCCCGCCGGGCCGCGAGGCCCAGTCCGGCGACAGGAGGCGCAATGGGAACCCGATCGAAGGTGAGCGACGCGGCTGCGGCCGCCACGGCGGCGGCTGCGTCGGCCGCGCGAAAGGCTCCTGCCGCGGCGAAGAAGGCGCCGGCCGTCGCGGGCCAGGTCGCCGCGAAACTGCCGAAGGCCGCGGCCGACGCGGCCCGCAGGACCCCGGCGGCCGCGGCGAGCGCTGCGCGAGCCGGGACGAAGGCCGTCAGCGCCGCGGCGAAGTCGGTTCCCGCCGCCGCGCGCTCGATGCCGGGCGTGGCCCGTTCGATCCCGGACATGGCGAAATCCGCGCCGGACCTGGCGAAGCAGATGCCCGAACTGGCCAGGTCGCTGCCGGAGGCCGCGATGCGGACCGCCGGCAAGATGGCGGCCGTCGTGGCGGGCGTGGCCGCCCGCGCCGGACGTTCCCTGCTGGAGGCCTCTGCGGCCGAGGGGGATGGTGGCTCAAGTGGGGCGACGGGGCGGAAGGGCCCCGGGCGCGCGCAGCGCATCGACGTCGCGGCCGCTCCCAGTTCCGTCGCGAAGAAGCCGGCGGCGCGCCGAACCGCGACGACGACGCCGAAGAAGCGGACGACGACGCCGAAGAAGCGGCCGACGGGCGCGAAGAAGCCCCGTCAGTCGAAGCCGGCGACGCCGAAGGCGCGCCCCGTCTCGGCGAGCGCCGATGCGGCAGCCAGCCCGGAGTCGGGAAGCAGCGCGGAGCCCGGGTCGGATTCGAAGGCCTGACCGGCCGGCCGACGGCGCGAAGGCTCAGCCGGCCTCGGGGTCGCTCGGCCCGACGGTATCGGCGCCCTCCGGTGCGCTTTCGGCATCGGCGGGCTCCTGCGCGTGATCGCTCCCCGCATCCGCCTCGCCGTGCCCCGCGTCGGGCTCCTCGGCCGACTCTTCGACCATGGGTCCGACCGCCTTGTGACCCGCCTCCGGCCTGGTGAGCAGCCACGGCACGGCGATGAGCGGCGCCCAGGCGACGAACAGCGGCCATGCCACGTGCGTCACGCTCGCCACCACGAAGAGCCCGAGCGCCAACGCGAACATGACCGCCGTCCCGGCCAGCCGCACCATCGGGGTCGTCGCCTTCACCTCGAACGGCATCCTAGAGCGTCGCGCTCCTGACCCTTGGGTTCCGTGGGCGGGCCGTATGCTGCGATTCGTGTCAACCGAACCACGATCCCGACCGTTCGGCCTGACCGACGCGCTCGCCGTGCCGAGGACGAGGGCGTGAGCACCGGCGCGCGGAGCACGTTCGCCGTGATCGGGGCGAACCTCGCGGGGGGCGCCGCCGTGACGGGCTTGCGCGAGCGCGGGTTCGACGGCCGGATCGTCCTGATCGGCGCAGAAGAGCACCCGCCGTACGAACGGCCCCCGCTGTCGAAGGCCTACCTGCGGGGCGAACGCGCATTCGAGGACGCGATCCTGCATCCGCAGGAGTGGTACCGGGACAACGACGTCGATGCGCGGTTCGGCGTTCGAGCCACCCGGCTCGACACCGACGCGGCGACCGTCGAATTGGACGACGGGTCGACGGTTCACTACGACCGGGCGCTGATCGCGACGGGCGCGCGCAACCGGGCGTTCGACCTCCCCGGCCGCGACCTGGACGGCGTGTTCCAGCTGCGGACGCGCGAGGACGCCGACCGGATCCGGGAACGCGCCCGCCTCGGCACGCGGGCCGTCGTCGTCGGGGCCGGCTTCATCGGATGCGAGGTGGCGGCGTCCCTTCGGCACCTCGGCGTCGAGATCGACATCCTGGATCGCGGCAACGTCGCGCTCCAGCGCGTGCTGGGCGAGGAAGCGGGATCGATGGTCGAACGGCTGCACCTCGAGCACGGTGTCCGGTTCCATCATCGCGCGACCGCGGAACGGTTCGAGGGCTCGGCCGCGTCGGGCCTTCAGGCAGTCATCACGACCGACGGCCGGAGGATCGAATGCGACCTGGCCGTGGTCGGCGTCGGCGTCGAGCCTGTGACCGAGATCGTCGCCGGCACCGACATCCGGACGGACAACGGCATCGTCACCGACCTGTTCCTCCGTACCAACGTCCCGAACGTGTTCGCCGCCGGGGACGTCGCGAACACCGAGTCCGCCATCTTCGGCCGGCACCTTCGGGTCGAGCACTGGGACAACGCGATCAAGAGCGGCGGCGTCGCGGCCAGGAACATGCTGGGCGATGGGGCGGGGTACGACGAGGTGCACTGGTTCTGGTCGGACCAGTACGACGTCGAGATGCAGTATGCGGGTCACGCCTTGGAGTGGGACCGGTTCGTCGTGTGGGGGAGTGTCGAGGATCGCGACTTCCTGGGCTTCTACATCCATCAGGGCATCGTGCGCGGGGTGCTCGGCGTGAATCGGGGCCGTGACGTTCGCCGTTCCATGGCCCTGGTCCACGCGGCCTCGCCGGTGGACGAGCGCGAGCTGCTGCGCTCCCTCGACGCGGGCGTGGATCTGCGTGCGCTGGCGTCCACGATCGGAGCGGCATGATGAGCGGCGAACCTGTCGCGACGGGAGGCGGCGACCGGTCGCTCGACCCGCAGGCCGTCGTGATCTTCGGCGCCACCGGCGACCTTGCCAGGCGCAAGCTCCTGCCGGCCTTCCACCATCTGTTCCGTGAGCGCCGGCTGCCCGATCGCTTCGCGATCGTCGGCGCCGCAAGGTCGGAGCTCTCCGACGACGCGTTCCGCGAGCACGCCCGCGCGGCCGTGGAACAGTTCGGTCACGCCCCGTTCGACACCGGTGCGTGGGAGGAGTTCGCCCGCCGTCTGCACTACGCGTGCGCGGACACCGCGACCGATCCGGCCCTGTCCGGGCTCGGGCTTCGCCTGCAGGAGGTCGACCGGGACTTCGGCGTCGAAGGGCGGTCCCTGTTCTACCTGGCGACGCCGCCCACCGCACACCCGAGCATCGTCCAGGGCCTGCTCAACGGCGGGCTGAACAAGGGCGCGAAAGTGGTCATCGAGAAGCCCTTCGGGTGGGACCTGCGGTCGGCGATGCAGTTGAACGCGGCGCTGCACCAGGCGTTCGACGAGTCGCAGATCTTCCGCATCGACCACTACCTCGGCAAGGAGACGGTCCAGAACATCCTGGCGTTCCGGTTCACCAACGGCATGTTCGAACCGGTCTGGAACCGCCGGTACATCGACAACGTGCAGATCACGGTGGCCGAGGACATCGGCATCGAGGGCCGGGGGGCGTTCTACGAGGAGACGGGATCGCTCCGGGACATGATCCAGACGCACCTGTTCCAGACCTTGACGTTCGTCGCGATGGAGCCGCCGGTGTCGCTCGACCCCGACCGGCTGCGGGACGAAAAGGTCCGGGTGCTGCGCTCGATGAAGCCGGTCGCTCCTGACCACGTGGTCCTCGGGCAGTACGTCGGTTACCGGAACGAGGAGGGCGTGTCGCCGACCTCGCAGACGCCGACGTATTCGGCGCTCCGGATCGAGATCGACAACTGGCGGTGGGCCGGCGTGCCGTTCTTCGTCCGAACCGGAAAGCGGCTCGAGCGGAAGATGACGGAGATCTCGCTGGCGTTCAGGCCCGTGCCGTACAACCTGATCGAGACGACGGCCGAGCCGCCCGGAAAGGACGCGCTCACGTTCCGCGTGCAGCCGGACGAGGGGATCTCGATCCATCTGAACATCAAGCGCCCGGGCTCGGGCATGGAGCTCCAACGTGCTGAGCTGGACTTCGACTACGACGAGATGGGCAGCCCCCTCCTCGACGCGTACGAGACCCTGCTGCTCGAGGCCATGGAGGGCGATCACACGCTGTTCCTGCGAGAGGACGAGGTCGAACGCGCGTGGGAGGTCCTGGAGCCGGTGCTGAGCGACCCGCCGACCGTGGACTTCTACGAGCCAGGCTCGTGGGGTCCGCGCGAGGCCGTCCGACTCATCCACCCGTGGCACTGGCATGTGACGCCGCCGCCGAAGCTTCGAGGCGCGAACCGCAGCCCGGAGGAGCGGTAGCGCGGAGCCGGTAGCCTGCTGCACCGATCGAATGGAGCGGACGATGGAAGGGGGAGCGGTGAGCGTGGAGATCGATCGTGCCCTGTTCGACAAGGCGGTGGAGCTGACGGCGTCGGCGTTGCGCGGAGCGATGGGCGGACAGGGGAGCCAGCCGCCCACCTACGCGGGCGATGTCTTCCGGGAGATCTGGCGCGCACTGAAGGAGGCGGCAGCGGATCTTCCGGAACGGCCGAAGGCCGGCTTCTAAGGGGATGGGCCGGCGAGCTGCGGCCCTCGCGCTGATGGCCGTGTCCGTTCTGGCGGCGCCGGCATGTCACGACTCGGCGCAGCCCCCGCCCAGCACGCCGCCCTCCACGCCGTCGCCCACAACGACGACCCGCCTCACACAGGGGCAGATCCGCTGCGTGGCCGAGGCCACGTTCCTGATCCGCCTGGCGGGTGCCATCGTCCAGGTGGTTCCCACACAGGAGGCGACGCCGAAGAACGGGGGGGTGTCGCCGGCGATCCAGACTCTGCAGGCGCAGAAGACCGCGATGGCGAACCGGACGTTCCATCCACCGTTCGACACGCAGGCCCGGCGGCTGGCCGAGGCGGCGGACGAGATGATCGCGGGCTACGAAGGGCTGCTCGGCCCCGGGCACAATGACCACGCGCACGTCCGAGACCTGTACCGGCAGATCACCGAGGGCGCATCGATCGCGGCGACTGCGCAGGCGAATCTTCGGAGCCTGCGGGCGGCATGCGTGCCGTGACGCGCGAGGCACCCTAGGGCGCCACCGGTTCCACCGCCGCGCCCTTCTCCGGCTGGAACACCGACGCGGGCGGTCCGTAGAGCTCGTGGCGGTCGATGTCCGCATCGTGGGGCCGGAAGCCGCCGTTCAGCCCGAACAGCTTCTTGCGCCACAGCAGCCAGATCAGGATGGCCAGGTTGATGACCAGCGCGACCACGCGCAAGACCGTCACCCGGTCGATGATCGCCTTGATCTCGAACGGCAGGAAGCCCGCCGTGGCGATCGCCGTGAGGTATTCGGCCCACCGCTGCTCCAGCCACAGGCCCACGGCCTCGATGCCCTCCACGACGGCGTAGACGATGGCCGTGCCCGCCAGGATCGCGATCGTGTTCTTGTTCAACCGCAGGATGCTCGACAGCCCCCTGGTGATGAAGTCGCGGCTCGCCGCCTGGCCGGTGTCGGCCAGCGCGCGCCGCACGGCGTCCAGCAGAGTGTTCGCGCCCTGCTGGAGGCCGCCGAGGTGCAGTTCGATGTAGATCAGCAGCGCCGCGAAGAGCGCGAAGACCACGGCGTGCACCCCGCGGTCGATCGCGATGAGCTTCAGGATGATCGAATCCCGGAGCGGGCGACCCCGCTTCGGCACCTCGAGGTCCTCCAGCGACGGCAGGGTCTCGTCGGCCGGGACGACGGGCGGATGGGCCGCCAGCCAGACATCGCAGCGCATGCACCGAACCAGTCGCCGGCCGTCGGGCAGGTCGACCCCCAGCCCGGCGTCCTCGGGACGAAGGCGCGCCACCGAGTCCGCCGGCGTCATGTGGCCCTCCAGCGAGCAGATGAACGTCTCCGGGTGCCAGTTCGCGAACGGTCGTCGCATCTCGATGC
>JBEDUK010000045.1:0-31582 GCA_040414485.1 Actinomycetota bacterium | reverse complement strand
GAACGGAGCGCGCAGGCACGAGCCATCAGGTGGACATCCAGAGCCTGGTCGCGGAACCGCCGGGCTGCCTCTCCACCCGCACGCATCCGTTCGCCGCGCCGTGCCAGCCGTTCCTGTACTCGGCCTCCTCCAACGGCGGCGGGCACATCAACGTGGCCGGGCAATTGGGCGGCAAGACCGTGGATCATCTGTCGCTGTTCCTCCCCACGTACCTGTCCGCCATGCAGATCGAACAGGTTTCCGCCGTCCAGGGGAACGCCGTAGGCGCGGGCGTCGCGGCGCAGTTCGACGGCGACTCGGAATCGACGGGTCTGGGGGGATCGGTGTCGTCGGGTTCGGACAACGACCCCACGCAGCAGAAGCCGCCTTACCAGACGGCCTCGCTTCCGGCGTCCGGAACCGCGACGCTCCAGCTGTCCGACGGCGGCGCGACGCTGACCGCGACGAAGTTCGGCGCCGGGTCAGGCACGACAACCAGCACGGTCTCGGCGAGCACCAACCCCGTGAATCCCTGCCCGAACATCTCGGGCCTCTCGAATCTGGTGACAAACCTTCCCTGTGGGGGTTCCACCGCTCAGCTCGGCGGCCAGGGAGCCATCCAGCTCGCGGTCAGCAAGGACGGGACCGATCTCGGGTCTGCGTTCCTGGCGCAGACGAATCCGCCCACGTGCTCGGGGCAGTGTCCGAACCGAGCCGTCACCTACCGCTTCCTCACGCCGAGCGGCACGATGTGCCCCGCGACCACAACCGACGGCTGCGTGCACGGCGACGCGAGCCGCATGCTCGGCCAGACCCGTCTCGGCGGCCTGCCGGCCAACGTTCCTGGGCCCGCCGCGTGGCAGGGCTACCTGATCCAGCTCTCGAACTTCAACGACACGGTCACCGCGGAGTCGGGCATCGGCTCGTCGGCCGGAGGCGTGGTTGCGCCCGTCTCGGGGACGGGGACGGTCTCCTTCTGGAACGGGACCGGCTACACGACCTGCACCGTGTACGGGTCGGGCTGTCCGACGAGCGGTTCGAACTACCCGGTGTCGACCCTGACCCGAAATGTGACCGTGAACGGAACCGCCGTGACCGTGACGATGTCGGCCGCCATCACGGCGGGCGGGACCTCGGTGACGGCCACCCCGCCCTGCGGCGGCACCTGCACGCGCAATCAGGTTACGGCGAGCTCCGGCTCCCCGCTGCTCGGGACCATCACCTACGCGGTCACCGTCGGCGGCGTGTCGATGTGCAACCTCACGATGACCGTGGACCTCGGAATGTTGCTGGTGAACACCACGTACAAGGCGGCTCCGACCTCATGATCCGGGCGATCGCGAGGATCCGGGCCGCCCGTCAGCGTGGCGGCGAGGAAGCGGGGATGACGCTGGTCGAGCTCAGCATCTCGATCATGATCCTCTCGATCGCGCTGGGTGCCCTGTTCATGGTGCTGCCCGTCGTGCAGCAGGCCTTCAACCGCGAGCAGGAGCGCAGCCAGAGCAACGATCAGGCCCGCCTCGCCGTTGAGGAGATGGACAAGGAGATCCGTTCGGGCAACCTGCTGTACGACCCGAAGAACGAGAACGACCCGGTGCATTTCATCTTCCCGTACATGTCGATGCGGGTCTACACACAGACGAACGCCGATTCGCGGATCCCCGGCACGCGATGCGTGCAGTGGCGGATCTACAAGAGCGTTCTCCAGCGCCGCGCCTGGGCGGCGGACTGGCAGAACGGCGGCGTCGTCGAGGGCTGGCGAACGGTCGCGACCGGCATCGTGAACAGCACGGTCAGTCCGACGGTTCCGGCCTTTCAGTTGGACACCGACGCCTCCAAGGGCAATCGAACGGTGAACATCACGATCCTCTCGCGAAACAGCACCGAAGCCGGGTCCAACACGCCCGTCCAGGTCACGCAGTCGGTGACCGGTCGTGACACCGAATACGGCTATCCGGCCTCAGTCTGCAGCGCCATCCCGCCATACCCGCCGAATTAGATGAGAGGACGAATCCCGATGATGTGGAGGATTGCGCGCCGGCTGAGCCGTGAGGAGAAGGGGATCGCCATGGTTGTGGCGGTCCTCAGCATGCTGGTGGTCGTGATCATCTGCGTCGCCGTCGTCATGCTCTCCGCGCACAACGCCGACTCCAGCGCGACCGACCGCAAGCGCCTCCAGGCGGTCGCCGCGGCAGAGGCCGGCATCGACGACTGGCTTGCCTCGCTCCCGCAGGAGCAGAACCCGTCGACCATCTGCACGCCGCTGTCGACGGACCTTCCGACGACGCCGACGTCGCACTATGACGTCTCGATCAAGCTCTACAGCACCTGGCCGCCGCAGGACTCGTCGTTGATCACGGCGTGCCCGCCCGACAAGCAGCCGCAGGCCGGTTTGGTGGTGTCCACCGGAACGGCGATCGCCGGCGGCGTGGCCCAGGCGAAGCGCACGTTCGAATCGCTCGTCAAGATCGAGCCGTCGTACGGAGGCTTCGACGCGGCGATCTTCTCGGAGAACGGGCTCGCCCTGGTGAACAAGCTCGTCGACAACGGCAGCTCGGGGAACGACTCGGACATCTACACGAACGGCGACATGACGATCAACAACAACCAGACGATCTACGGAAGCATCTACGCGCAGGGAAAGATCACGATCTCCGCGCCGGCGACCATCCAGCAGGACGTGTGGGCGAACTCCGACGTCTCCATCAGCAACAACACCTCGATCTTCGGCTCGGTGAAGTCCTCCGCCGGGAACATCGCGGTCGCCAACCCCGCGCACGTCTACGGCGACGCTCGGGCCGCCGGCACCATCACCGGCTCGGGGACCATCAACGGGAACAAGATCACGAATTCGCCCGAATCGGCGCCGCCGCACCTGCCGTTCCCGCATTACGCATGGGTGCCGTCGGACTGGCAGGCCGCCGGATACGACATCTCCCATTCCTTCTCGGACTGCACCAGCGCCCAGAACTACATCAACGGCGCTCCGACGCCACCGCCCGGCCTGACCGGGATCGTGGTGCGAATCACGGCGGCGTGCGACCTCAACTACGGCAACAATGCCTCCGTGAACGTGAACGGCAATCTGGCGATCGTCACGAACGGATCGGTCACGTTCCAGAACCAGGTCAACTGGACCGGTCTCGGCGCGAAGAAGCATGTGTTCTTCATCTCGCCGTGGACGGGAAGCCTCAACTGCGCGGGCGGGATCCACGACATCACGTTCTCGAACAACACGAACTGGACGAACATCGTGGTCGGCGTCTATACGCCGTGTACGGCCAACATCGCCAACCAGAATGTGGAATACGGCCAGATCTTCGCCGGGCACGTGAACATCACCAACCAGATGACATTCACGTTCAGCCCCATCCTGTTCCCCGGGGAACAGGTTGTCGGGTGGGACCCGTCGGTCTCCTACATCCGCGAGATCGTCAATCCGTGATCGCGCTCGGCGTCCCGGTGGCCGCGATCCCCGGGTCTGTCGGAGGCGCGGGGTACGGTGGGGCCATGGAGGCGATGCGCCTCGCGACGTTCGCGGTGTTCGGGCTGCTCATGGGCTCGTTCCTGACGGTCGTCGTCCACCGTCTCCCGCGGGGCGAGTCCGTGGTGGCGCCCAGGTCCTCATGCCCGCGGTGCGGGACGCAGGTCCGATCCAGGGACAACGTCCCCGTGATCTCCTACCTGATGCTGCGTGGCCGGTGCCGAGGGTGCTCGACGCACATATCCGCGGAATATCCCCTGACCGAGGCGATCACCGCGGCGCTCTTCGTCGCGGCAGCCGTCGCCTTCCGTCCGGTGGGGGTTGCGGCCGTGATCGCCCTGTTCCTCGGCGCCATGGTGGCGGCCGCGCTGATCGACGCCCGCCATCGCATCATTCCGAACCGCCTGACGTACCCGGCTTTCGTCCTGGCCGCTCTGGCCATCGTGGCCCTGAGCCTCGCGGGGCAGCCGCTCAGCATCGTCGGCGCGGCCGTGGGCTTCCTGTGCTTCGGCGGCGGTCTCCTCCTGGTGGCGATCGTCTCGCCCGGCGGGATGGGCATGGGGGACGTGAAGCTCGCCGCGCTCATCGGGCTCGTCCTGGGCGCGATCGGCCTCCGATACGTCGCGGTGGCGGCTGCGGTGGCCGTGCTGCTCGGCGGAGCTGCGGCGTTGATCGCTCTGCTGGCAGGCAGGGGCCGAAAGGGGACGATCCCGTTCGGGCCGTTCCTGGCCTCGGGAGCGGCCGTCGCCGCGATCGCCGGCGCACCCCTGGCCGGCTGGTACCTGGGGTTCGCCCACTAACAGGACGAAGGCCGCGCGGCATACCTCCGGCTCGTCGCGTGGTATCGCGTCCACTTTCGACGCGTCGTTTGTGCGTCTCGAGTGAGAAACGTCCGTCCGCCAACCACCCTCCCAAGCCCACGGCCGCGGCGGGTTGTTCGAGAACGTCGACGCAGGTCGCATCAGTCGACCGCCGAACGGCGTACGACCTTCGGCCGTATCAGTGCGATTTCGTTCAAGGTTGCCTGCAGACCGTTCGATACATCGCCTGCTGACCCCGGTGGAGGTTCCAGACGATGCGTAGTTCGGTCATGACGGCGGAGCGGCAGGGCGGACGGGCGACGAGCCCGGCTCGCGGTTGCCGGCCCGATCGACGCCGGATCAGCGAGTGCACGACCACCGTGCAGGACAACCGGCCGGTCCGGATGGACGGCCAAAAGGACGGATGAGGAAACCGTGCGACTCTCCCTTTCCCCGATACGGGCACGCGGGCGCATCGGCGTCGACGTGGGAGCCACCGCCGTTCGGGCGGCCGAGCTCCGCATGAACCCGCCGAGGGTCCTGCGCGTGGCCCAGGTTCGGCTTCCGGACGGCGCGGTCGAGAACGGCGAGGTCCGTGACCCGCATGCCGTCGGATCCGCGCTCACCGAGCTCTGGCAGCTCGGTGGGTTCAAGGGGCGCCAGGTCCACCTCGGGATCGGCAACCAGCGCGTGGTGGTCCGCGAGGTCACCCTGCCATGGCTGCCGGAATCCGAGCTTCGCGCCTCCCTGCCCTTCCAGGTGCAGGAGTACGTTCCGATCCCGGTCAACGAGGCCGTGCTCGACTACCACCTCCTCGAGGAGGTGGAGCAGGAAGGGCGCCGCATGGTCCGCCTGCTCCTGGTCGCCGCCTCGAAGGCCATGATCCTCAGCCTCGTCGAGGCCGTCGAGCTCGCCAAGCTGGTGCCGGTGGGCGTCGACGTCGTCCCGTTCGCGGTCGTGCGGGCGGTCGGTGACGTGGACGGCCTCGGCCTGGAGGAGAACGGCGGCGAAGAGGCCGTCGTCAACATCGGGTCCGACGTCACGAGCATCGTGGTCCACACGCGGGGCAACCCCCGGTTCGTCCGGGTGCTGTCCTCGGCGGGCCAGGAGATCAGTGACGCGATCGGGCGGGCGCTGCCGGTCAGCGCCGACGAGGCCGAGTCGCTCAAGCGGGGCGAGTCATCGGGCAGGGAGGACGTTCGCTCCCAGGCCGACGCGATCGTGAAGACCCGGATGGGCGCCTTCGTCGACGAGGTGCGCTCGTCGCTGGACTTCTACTCCGCGCAGGCGCCAGGCTCCCGGATCGTCCGGGTCGTCCTCACGGGCGGCGGATCGACCCTGTCGGGGCTGCTGGACCACATGGCGGCCCAGATGACGTGCGAGGTCGTCGCGGGGAACCCCTTCAAGTGGGTCGCCCCGCCGCCGGACCTCGTCCCTGAAGCCAGGCAGACGGCCGAACCGCTGCTCTCGGTGGCGGTCGGCCTCGCGATCCCGGGGAGTGCGGCATGACCGAGGTCAACCTTCTCCCACCGGAATTCCGGCAGCGGCACCGTTCGCGGGCGCTGACCCGCCAGATCGTCATGGGCGTGGTTGCCGCGGTCGTGCTGGTCGCCGTGCTCTTCGTCTTCGAGTCCTCGAAGCTGTCGAAGGCGCAGGAGGACCTGGCCGCGCAGAACGCGGCGAACGCCGCCCTGCAGAGCCAGATCAACACCCTGCAGCGGTTCGCGGACCTCCAGACGGAGCTGAACACGAAGCAGCAGCTCGTCACGAGCCTCCAGGCAGACGAGGTCCAATGGTCCGGCGTGCTGCACGACCTCTCGATGGTCATGCCGAGCGACGTGTTCCTCACCAACTTCACGGGCCAGATCACGCTCGGCTCGGGTGGCTGGGAGACGGCGCCGGGCGCCACCGGCCTGATCGGGAACCTGCAGTTCCAGGGCGTGAGCCTGAACTTCCCGAACATGGCTCTGTGGCTGGACCGCATGGTGAACGTCGACGGCTGGGCGAACGCCTGGGTGTCGTCGGCCGCCCTTGCTCAGTCGTCCTCAAGTTCGACCGGCTCGACCGGCTCAACGGGGGCGACAGGCTCGACCGGCTCGACCGGCTCGACCGGCGGGACGTCAGGAGTTCAGTTCACCGGCAGCGTCGACCTGACGCCGGCCGCCGCACAGAACGGGACGATGCCATGAAGCGGCAACGCGGGCCTCTCCTGGCCGCCGTGGGCGGGGCGATCCTCGTGATCGTGCTCATCGTGACCATGGTCATGCCGAAGATCTCGAAGACCAGGGACACGAACACCCAGCTCGCGGCCGCGCAGGAGCAGCAGCAGTCACTCCAGACGCAGCTGACGTCGCTGCAGGCCACGGCCAACAACGCCAAGGCCATCCGGACGCAGATGTCGATGCTGGACGCCGCGGTGCCGGATGACTCGCACCTGTCCGACCTCATCCGGATGCTGAACGACGTGGCGGACCAGGCGGGTGTCGACTTCATGACGCTGTCGCCGGGCCAGCCCGCTCCGGTGGCCGGCGGGATGTCGTCGGTGCCGGCGGGCACGACCTCGCAGACGGGCACCACGTCTGCGGAATCGTCGCCGAGCCCCGCTGAGGGCGAGCCTGCTCCCATCCTCCCCGCCGCCGGGCCGTCGCTGCCGGAGAGCATCTCGGTGCTGCCGATGGCGATCACCGTCAACGGCTCGTACTTCGCCGTGGACGAGTACCTGTTCCGGCTCGAGTCGCTGCCCAGGATCTCGAAGGTCACACAGCTCGCGCTGGTCACAGGACCGGCCGGATACCCGCAGCTGCAGCTGACCTTCAGCGTGAACTTCTACACCACGGACTCGAGCGCGGGTCCCGGTTCGGAACCCGGCTCGCAGTCGGGCCAGGCGGCCCAGGCGGTCCCGGGATCGACTCCGGCGCCGCAGCCCAGTTCGTCGCCGTCGCCGAGCGCGACCCAGGCTGGCTAACGGAGGGGTTATGGCGCTCTCACTCAAAGATCGCAAGGTTCAGCTCTGGATCGCCGGGGCGGTTGGGCTCCTGCTGGTCGCCTTCCTCGCGATGAAGGTCATGGGCGGGGGCGGCGGGACCGAGGCCTCGGGCACGCCGTCCACCGGGACACAGCCGGCCGTCGTTCCGAGCGCGACCCCTTCGCCGTCGCCGTCGCCGACCACCGTCCTGGTCTTCTCGGGGCGGGACCCGTTCCAGGACCTGTTCGGCAGCTCGCAGAGCGGATCCACGAGCGGATCGACCACGCCGCCGCCGAGCTCGCCGGGCGGTCCCGGCGGAGCTTCGTCGCCCCCGCCGTCCGGCGGGACCACGCCGCCGCCGTCGAACTCGGGCGGACACGGCTCGAGCATCGTGGTGGGCGGCCATTCGGTCCTGCTGGACGACGTGTTCGTCTCCCAGAGCGGCGTCCGGAAGGCGCAGGTGGACGTCGACGGCACGGTGTACACGGTCGCCGCCGGCGAGAGCTTCGACGACAACTTCAAGCTCGTCTCGTTCCCCAGCGACACGTGCGCGCACTTCGTCTTCGGCGACACGGGCTTCACCCTCTGCGAAGCGGGCGGGAAGTAGCGGCCACCGCCGCGGCCTGAACAGCCGCGGCGGTGCGTCCGCGTCGGCGGTCCGCGGACCCGCGTCGGTATCATCCCGGCATGGATCACGAATCACGCCGCCGCGCCGCCGCGCGCGCCTTCGACCTGTTCGGGATCGACGTCCTGGTCGTCTCGCACCTTCCGAACGTTCGGTACCTGAGCGGCTTCACCGGGTCGAACGGCATCCTGGCTCTGTCCAGGAGCGGCGCCCACCTCGTCACGGACGGGCGGTACACCCTTCAAGCGGCGCGGGAGTGTCCGGGGGTGCAGGTCTCGATCCTGTCGGGCTCGTATGCGTCGCCGGCCCCGGTGATCGCCTCGGCTGCGCGCGAACTTGGCGCCGGCCGCGGCGGGTTCGAGGCGGACGTCGTGACCTTCCAGGGCCACGCGGACCTGGCCGCCGCCGCCGAGGGCGTCGATCTGGTTCCGACCAGAGGCATCGTCGAGCGCCTCCGCTGGGTGAAGGACGCGGAGGAGATCGCCGCGATCCAGGCGGCCCAGGACGTCACCGACGCCGCGTTCGACGCGATCTTGGGCACGCTGGCCGCCGGGATGACCGAGCGCGCCGTCGCGTTCGAGCTCGAGGCGGCGATGCGCAGGGCCGGTGCGGACGCGCCGGGGTTCGACACGATCGTCGCGTTCGGCCCCAACGCGGCCGAGCCGCACCACCGGCCCACCGACCGTCCGCTGGCGCGCGGAGACCTCGTCAAGATGGACTTCGGCGCGCTCGTGGACGGGTACCACTCGGACATGACCAGGACCGTCGCGTTCGGCGAGCCGGGGGGCCGGGCCCGTGAGGTGTACGGGGCGGTGTGGGAGGCGCAGCGCGCCGGCGTCGACGCACTGGTGAGCGGGGCGACGGGCGGGCACGTCGACACCGTGGCGCGCGACGCCGTGGCCGCTGCCGGGTTCGCCGAGGCGTTCACGCATGGGCTCGGGCACGGCGTGGGGCTGGAGATCCACGAGGGCCCGTCGCTGCGGCGGGACGGCGCGGACGTGGTGCCGGTGGACTCGGTCGTGACCGTGGAGCCGGGGGTCTACCTGGATGGGGAGTTCGGCGTCCGGATCGAGGACATGGTGCGGGTGACGTCGGCCGGTCCGAGCGTGATGGCGGCGTCGCCGAAGGACTTGCTGGTGCTGTGAGGGCGCCCGTGAATGGTCATGTAGCCTTACGAATCGTGGTTGCGAGGATGCGGGGAGCGGAATGAGCGTTTCGACGAACGACTTCAAGCGGGGTATGACGCTGGACCTCGACGGTGTCCTCTATCAGGTGATCGAGTTCCAGCACGTGAAGCCCGGGAAGGGCGGCGCCTTCGTTCGGACGAAGCTCCGGAACCTGAGGACGGGCGGCGTGGTGGACCGGACATTCAACGCCGGCGTGAACGTGGGCCTGGCGATCGTCGGACGGCACGAGATGCAGTACCTCTACCGGGACGGCGACGCGTTCGTCTTCATGGACACCGAAACCTACGATCAGGTCGCCGTTCCCGAGTCGGTCGTGGACCTGATGTCGAACTACCTCACCGAAGGGGCGACGGCGGTCGTCGCCCTGCATGAGGGCCAGCCGCTGTCCGTGGAGCTTCCGGCCTCCGTCGTGCTCTCCGTCACCCAGACCGACCCCGGCGTGAAGGGCGACCGCGTGTCGGGGGCGCTGAAGCCGGCCACGGTCGAGACCGGGTACGTGGTCCAGGTGCCCCTGTTCGTCGAAGAGGGTGACCGCGTCAAGGTCGACACGCGCTCGGGCGAATACATCACGCGCGAGAAATAGGTGCCGGGAGTGAGCGAGCCGGCCCCGGTCCGTCAGACTCCCTCCGGCCATCGGGGCCGGCGCCGGGCCCGCCGGCTCGCCGTCGACATCCTGTACCAGGCGGACATCACGGACGCGGGCGGCACCGACGTGATGCGGTCGTGGGAGGCCGCGGGGCGCTCGCTGCCCGAGTACACCGCGCACCTCGTCGAGGGCGTGAGCACCGAATCGGGCCGGATCGACGCTCTCCTCGAGGCGCACTCGGAGGGCTGGGCGGTGTCGCGGATGTCCGTCGTCGACCGCGCGATCCTGCGTGTCGCCGTCTTCGAACTGATCGACGACGTGCCGGCGCCGATCGCTATCAACGAGGCGGTGGAGGCCGCGGCCGTGCTGTCCACAGAAGCGTCGGGACGGTTCGTGAACGGCGTGCTCGGCGCCGTGGCGAGAGCGCTGGGAGCCCACGCGACCTCCTGAGGGAGGCGCGTCGGCGCTACGCGATCGCGGCCAGCTTTCCCAGGCCCTGCGCGAGCCGTTCCATCTCCGCCGGGGCCACCGGCAGGCGGATGCGGGCGAGCCAGTTCGGCGGAAGCAGCGAACGGCCGTCACGCGCGCCCAGCAGCGCGCCCGCGACCGCGGCGTTCGTGTCGGTGTCGCCACCGAGCCGCACGACGCGGACGACGGCCGGTTCGAACCGATCGGGACTGAGCGCCGCCTGCAGCCCCGCCGCGGCGGCGAAGAGGCAGAAGCCCTGATCAGGCCCGTCGACCGGACGCGACCGGCCGACCTGCTCGGTCAGGAATTCCAGTTCCTCGCCGCCGGGAAGATCGGCGGCCGACCGGAGCGCCGCCCCCACCGCCGCATCCGCGGGTTCGCCGCGAACCAGCGCCGCCGCGGCGAGCGTGATGGCCAGGCACGCCGTTCTGCACCGGTCGTCGTGATGGGTGAGCGCCGAGAGCGCCGGCGCCGCTTCGAACAGCTCCGCCTGCCGGAGCGCATGGGCCACGCCCAGGGGTGCGCAGTACATGACGGAGCCGTTCCCTGCCGACACCTCGGGTCCGCGTCGCTCCCATTCGAGCCGGGCGGCGTCGCGCGGCGGGACCCGGCCGTCTTCCACGGCCCCCAGGACACGACGCGTCTGGGAGCCGATGTCGGGCGGGTCCGTCCGGAGCCAGGCCAAGTGCCGCCGCAGCACGTCGTCCGCGTCGAAGCCGCCGCGGTCGACCAGGCTTGACGCGAGGTTGAGGGCCATGGCCGTGTCGTCGGTGGTGGATCCGGGCGGCCCGCCGCGCCATGGCAACGACAACAGGGGGAGGGGATCGGGGACCGCGCTCGCCCGGCTGAACTCGAACGGCGCCCCCACCGCGTCCCCGAGTGCCAGGCCGAGGAGCGAGCCGGCCGCGCGGTCGTCGATGCCCGCGTCGGCCTCGTTGACTCTCATGGCGAAGGGCGATTATCCTCGCACGCGAAGCCTTCCCCTTTAACGACCGGTCCGGAGAGGCCGGGAAGGGAGATCGAACGAGTGACGAACCAGCCCGCTCCGTGCGCGCCGCGCCGGAGCGTTTCCATGTTCCGCGCCCGACGGCGTCGCGGACGGCGCCCATGAGCGAGCGCGGACCCCTCATGGACGAGGCGGACATCCGCCGCGCGGTGACCCGCATCGCCCACGAGATCCTCGAACGCAACCATGGCGCATCGGGCGTCGCCCTGGTCGGGATCGCCAAGCGTGGTGACCGGCTCGCCGAGCGTCTGGCCGGGGAGATCCGGCGCATCGAGGGCGCCGACGTGCCCGTCGGGGCGCTCGACATCACGTTCTACCGCGACGACATCGGGCTTCGCGCCGAGGCGCCGGAGGTGCAGCAGACGCGGATCCGGTTCGACATCACCGGGCGGACCGTGGTCCTGGTCGACGACGTGCTGTTCACGGGCCGGACGATCCGCGCGGCCATGGACGCGCTGGTGGACTTCGGCAGGCCGAAGGCGATCCAGCTCGCCGTCCTGATCGACCGCGGGCACCGCGAGCTGCCCATCCGCGCGGACTTCGTCGGCAAGAACGTTCCGACCCGGCAGCACGAGGACGTGACGGTCCACCTGGCGGAGGTCGACGGCCAGGACGCGGTGGTGCTCGCCGAACTGACGAAGGGGGTGGCGCCGCGATGATCAAGCACCTGCTCTCGATCAACCAGCTGTCCCGGGACGACGTCACCCGGATCCTGGACACCGCCGAGAGCTTCAGAGAGGTGGGCACCCGCGTCATCAAGAAGGTGCCGGCACTTCGTGGTCGAACCGTCGTGAACCTGTTCTACGAGAACTCCACCCGCACCAGGATCTCGTTCGAACTGGCGGCCAAGCGACTGTCGGCCGACGTCATCAACTTCTCGACCAGCGGGTCGTCGGTGTCGAAGGGCGAATCCC
The DNA here is from genome assembly GCA_040414485.1 of Actinomycetota bacterium. GTDB lineage: Bacteria > Actinomycetota > UBA4738 > UBA4738 > UBA4738 > JBEDUK01. The sequence continues at coordinate 19,568 of JBEDUK010000045.1, read as the reverse complement.
TGAAGGACACGGCGCTCACGCTTCAGGCCATGGGCGCCGACGCGATCGTCATCCGGCACTCGTCCTCCGGCGCGCCGTACACGCTGTCACGGTGGGTGCCCGCGTCGATCCTGAACGCCGGCGACGGCACGCACGAGCACCCCACCCAGGCACTGCTGGACCTGTTCACGATCCGCGAGCACTTCCCGGTCTTCGACGGGCTGCGGATGGCGATCGTCGGCGACGTCCGTCACTCGCGTGTGGCCCGTTCGCTGTCGCTCGCCATGACGAAGATGGGCGGCCACGTCACGCTGGTCGGGCCGCCGACGCTGATCCCGCCGGAGGCTGCGCAGTGGGGCGTCACGGTCTCGCACGACCTGGACGGCGTCCTTCCCGGCCTGGACGTCTGCTACATGCTGCGCGTCCAGCGGGAACGCCAGCGGCAGCAGTTCTTCCCGAGCGTCAGGGAGTACTCGCGCCTGTTCGGCCTTGACGGCCGCCGCGTCGGCGCGCTCCCGGGCCGGGCGGTGGTCATGCATCCGGGTCCGATGAACCGAGGCGTGGAGATCGCCTCCGACGTCGCGGATCTGCCACGTGCGGTCATCACCGATCAGGTGACGAACGGCATCGCGGTGCGCATGTCGCTGCTGTACCTGATGCTCGGCGGCGACGGCCGGCAGGCGGGCTCGGAGTCGTCGATCGAACCCGTGCAGGAGGCGCTGCCCGTGCCGCTGCCGGACGCGGAGTCCGATCAGGAGTCGGCGACGGCGGTGATGCCTCGTGCCTGAGCGAACCCTGTTCCGCGCGGTCCGCCTGGTGGACCCGGCCGGCGACCACGACGGGGTGACGGACGTCCTTGTGGAGGACGGGATGATCGCGGAGGTCGGCGTCGGGCTGGCCCGCGACAACGCCGAGGCCCTGGACTGCGACGGCCTGGTGATGGCGCCGGGCCTGGTGGACCTGCACGTCCATCTCCGCGAGCCCGGCTACGAGCACAAGGAGACGGTCGAGACCGGGTCGCGCGCCGCGGCGGCGGGAGGGTTCACGGCCGTCTGTCCCATGCCGAACACCGACCCGGTCACGGACAACGTGGCGATCGTGGCCGAGGTGCGGGCACTGGCCGACAAGGCGGCACTGTGCGATGTGTTCCCCGCCGGCGCGATCACCCGCGGCCTCGAGGGCGAGTCGCTCACGGACATCGGGGAGATGGCCGAAGCGGGCGTCCGCCTCTTCACCGACGACGGCCGCAGCGTGGGCTCGGCCCGGATGATGCGTCTGGCGCTCGAGTACGCGAGCGCCTTCGACGTGGTGATCTCCCAGCACGCGCAGGACGAGGAGCTGACGCAGGGCTGGCAGATGCACGAGGGGACGTATTCGGTGCTCCTGGGGCTGGCCGGGTACCCTGCCGAGGCCGAGGAGATCATCGTCCAGCGGGACCTCGCGCTCGCGGGGCTCACCGGGGGCAGGCTGCACGTGACGCACGTGTCCTCCGCCGGATCGGCCGATCTGATCGCTCGGGCGAAGGACAGGGGGGTGCGCGTCACCGCCGATGTCACGCCGCACCACCTCGCGCTCCTCGACGAGGCACTCGTCGGCTACGACACGAACCTCAAGGTCAACCCGCCCCTTCGGACGAAGGAGCACCGCGACGCCCTCCGTTCGGCTCTGGGCGGCGGGACGATCGATGCGATCGCCACGGACCACGCCCCGCACGCGATCGAGGACAAGGAGCAGGAGTTCGACCAGGCACCGCCGGGCTCCACCGGCCTGGAGACCGCGCTGGCCGTGGTGCTCACGGACCTCGTGGCGCCGGGGAGCCTGTCGCTCAGCGACGCGATCCGGCTGCTGTCCACCCAACCGGCCGGGATCCTCCGGGCCGACGAGCACGGCGGCCCGGTGGCGCCGGGACTTCCGGCGAACCTGGTGGTGTTCGATCCAGGCGCCGAATGGGTGGTGGGGCAGTCGCCGCGACATTCGATGGCGGCGAACTCCGCCTTCACGGGCCGCACGCTTCAGGGCCGGGTCGTGCACACACTCCTTCGGGGTCGGTTCACCGTGCGGGAGGGCGAACCCACGCGGTGACCCATCCCACCGGCCCCGACGCGCTGCTCGTCCTGGAGGACGGCACGGCGTTTCGGGGCGCGGGGTTCGGCGCCGAAGGGGAGGCGTTCGGCGAGGCCGTCTTCAACACCGGCATGGCCGGCTATCAGGAGGTCCTGACCGACCCGTCGTATCGGCGCCAGATCGTGTCCATGACTGCGCCGCACGTCGGCAACTACGGCATGAACGACGAGGACGGCGAATCGGATCGCGTGCAGGTGGCCGGCTTCGCCGTTCGGGAGGCCAGCCGCCGAGCGTCGTCGTGGCGCGCGACCGCGACGCTTCGGGACCGCCTCCGGGAAGCGGCCGTCGTGGGCATCGAGGGCATCGACACGCGCCGCCTGACGCTTCGCCTGCGGGAGGCCGGCGCCATGCGCGCCGCCGTCTCGACCGTGGATCTCGACCCCTCGTCGCTGGCAGACCGGGTCCGCGCCGGGCCCGGGATGCTCGGCATGGACCTGGCCGCCGATGCATCCTGCTCGGAGCCGTACGAGGCGTCCGCCGTCGTGGGAACGGTAAAGCCACCTGACGATTCGCGCATGGCGCCGGTGTTTCGCGTCGCCGCCTTCGACTTCGGCATCAAGCGGAACATCCTGCGCCTGCTGCACGAAAACGCCTGCGACACAGTCGTGTTCCCGGCCCGAACTCCCGCGTCGGACGTCCTTGCCGGCGGCTTCGACGGCGTCTTCCTGTCGAACGGTCCCGGCGACCCCGCGGCAACGACCTACGGCATCGAAGCGGCCGGAGAACTGGTGGACGCAGGCATCCCGGTGTTCGGCATCTGCCTCGGGCATCAGCTGTTGGCGCACGCTCTGGGCGGCGCGACGTACAAGATGCGCTTCGGCCACCGAGGCGTGAACCAGCCGGTCATCGACACGCACACGGGCAGGATCGAGATCACCAGCCACAACCACGGCTTCGCCGTGGACCCGGAAGCGTGGACCGACCGCGAGGCGATCGAGGACGCCCGGAGCGAAGGGCCGCCGGCGCAGGGCGACCCCGTCCGCGCAACGGCGGTCGAGTCGCCGGGTAGCGGAACCGTCGTCCTCAACCGCTGGAACCTGAACGACGGCACCCTGGAAGGCCTCCGGTGCGAACGCGCAAAGGCGTTCTCGGTCCAGTACCACCCCGAAGCCGCTCCCGGCCCCCACGACGCTCGGCACCTCTTCGACTCCTTCCGGGACCTGATGGCGAATGCCTAGGCGCGACGACATCGGTTCGATCCTGGTGATCGGGTCCGGCCCGATCGTGATCGGACAGGCGTGCGAGTTCGACTACTCGGGCACGCAGGCGTGCAAGGTCCTTCGCCAGGAGGGCTACCGGGTCGTGCTGGTCAACAGCAATCCGGCCACGATCATGACCGACCCGGAGTTCGCGGACGCCACCTACGTCGAGCCGATCACCGCGGCGTCGGTGCTCCAGGTGATCGAGCGCGAACGGCCCGACGCGCTGCTGCCCACGCTGGGCGGCCAGACCGCGCTGAACGTGGCGGTCGCGCTCGCCGAATCCGGTGTTCTGGATCGGCTCGGCGTCAGGCTCGTCGGTGCCGGCCTCGACGGGATCCGGCGCGCGGAGGATCGCAGGCTGTTCGTCAAGGCGATGGACGAAGCTGGGCTGCCGCTGCCGCGCAGCGGGTTCGCGCACACGACCGACGAGGCGCTGGCGGTCGCCGACACGCTCGGCTATCCGGTGATCGTCCGGCCGTCCTTCACGCTGGGCGGCCGGGGGAGCGGCCTGGCGGCCGACCCTGAAAGCCTGGCTCGCATCGCCGGCGAAGGGCTGGCGGCCAGCCCGATCACCGAGGTGCTCGTTGAGGAGTCGGTGGCCGGCTGGAAGGAGTTCGAGCTCGAGGTCATGCGTGACGGCCGGGACAACGCCGTGGTGATCTGCTCGATCGAGAACGTCGATCCCATGGGCGTGCACACCGGCGACAGCGTGACGGTCGCGCCGGCCATGACGCTGACGGATCGCGAATACCAGGCCATGCGCGACGCCGCCCTCGCCTGCATCCGGGCCGTGGGCGTGGAGACCGGCGGTTCGAACGTGCAGTTCGCCGTGAGCCCCGACGACGGCCGCATGGTCCTGATCGAGATGAATCCGCGCGTGTCGCGGAGCAGCGCGCTCGCCTCGAAGGCCACGGGGTTCCCGATCGCGAAGATCGCGGCGAAGCTCGCGGTCGGGTTCACGTTGGACGAGATCCCGAACGACATCACCGGCGAGACGCTCGCCGCGTTCGAGCCGGCCCTCGACTACGTCGCCGTGAAGATCCCGCGTTGGGCGTTCGAGAAGTTCCCGGGCGCCGAGGCGCGCCTGTCCACCACCATGCGCAGCGTCGGCGAGGTCATGGCGATCGGCCGGACGTTCGCGGAGGCCCTCGGGAAGGCCTACCGGTCCCTGGAGCGCCCGGAATTCACGTTCGGCGCCGACGGCCTTCCCGCGCAGCGGACGCTCGACGAGGTGGCCGACCCGCTGGCGGGGCTGGCCGTCGCCGGCGAGCACCGGCTGCTGATGGTCGAGCGTGCCCTCGCCGACGGGCACTCGGTTGAGGAGGTCGCGGCGGCGAGCCGCATCGATCCGTGGTTCGTCGACCAGGTCGGCAGCATGGCGGAGGCAGCCGCCTCGGTGCGCGGCCGGGCGCTGGCGACCCTGTCGCCGGGCCGCCTCCGCGCCGCGAAGCGGGCCGGGCTCTCCGACCGCCGGATCGCGCTGCTGACCGGGTCGCGGGAGCGCGACGTTCGCGCCGCCCGCCGGCACTGGAGGATCGAACCGGTCCACAAGACGGTGGACACCTGTGCGGGCGAGTTCGAGGCCCGGACGCCGTACCACTACTCCACGTACGAGGAGTCCACCGAGGTGCGGCCGGCAACGCGGCCTCGGATCGTGATCCTCGGCGCCGGCCCGAACCGGATCGGGCAGGGGATCGAGTTCGACTACGCGTGCGTCCACGCGGCGTTCGCGCTCCGCGAGGCCGGGTTCGAGACGGTGATGGTGAACTCGAACCCGGAGACGGTGTCCACGGACTACGACACCAGCGACCGGCTCTACTTCGAACCGCTCACCGCCGAGGACGTCCTGGCCGTGTGCGCAGCGGAACGGCCCGCCGGCGTGATCGTCCAGCTCGGCGGACAGACGCCGCTCGCCATGGCGGCCGAACTGGCCCGCGCCGGCGTGCCGATCCTGGGGACGCAGGTGGCGAGCATCGACGTGGCGGAGGACCGGCGGAAGTTCGGGTCGCTCCTTGCCGACCTCCGCATCCCGACGCCCGCGCACGGGACGGCGACGTCGGTCGAGGAGGCGGAGACCGTCGCCGAGCGGATCGGCTATCCCGTGATCGTTCGGCCCTCCTACGTGCTCGGCGGCCGTGCCATGGACATCGTCTACGGTCCCGAGGACCTGGACGTGTTCGTGCGGGAGGCCGCCGCGGCGAACCCCGACCATCCGGTCTTCCTGGACCGGTTCCTGGAGGGGGCGATCGAGGTCGACGTCGACGCCGTGTGCGACGGCGACGACGTTCTGATCGGCGCCGTCATGGAGCACATCGAGGAGGCCGGTGTGCACTCGGGCGATTCGTCCTGCGTGATCCCGCCGCCGACGCTGTCAGACGACGAACTCGACGTCATCGAGTCGACCGTCCTCACGATCGCCCGCGCGCTCGCGGTACGCGGACTGCTGAACGTCCAGCTGGCGATCCGCGACGACGTCGCCTACGTGATCGAGGCGAACCCCCGCGCCTCGCGGACGATCCCGTTCGTGTCCAAGGCCACGGGCGTTCCGCTGGCGAAGATCGCCGCGCTGGTCCTGGCGGGCCGTTCGCTCGCAGAGCTTCGCGACCGCGGCCTGGCGCCGGCGAACGGAACCGGATACCGGAGCCTCCCGCACGTCGCCGTCAAGGCCGCGGTCCTCCCGTTCGGCCGGTTCCCCGGCGCGGACACCGTGCTCGGGCCGGAGATGCGTTCGACCGGCGAGGTCATGGGGATCGGCGAGGACCTCGGTACCGCGCTGGCGAAGGCGCAGGAGGGGGCCGGGGTCACGCTTCCCGCCGGCGGCGCCGTGTTCGTATCCGTGGCCAACCGCGACAAGCGCTCGATCGTCCTGCCGGTCGGACGGCTCGCCCAGATGGGGTTCCGCGTGCTGGCGACCCGCGGAACGGCGTCGGTGCTGGCCCGGGCGGGCGTGCCCGCCGAGCCGGTGGCGAAGCGGTCCGAAGGGTCCCCGAACGCTGCGGACCTGATCGAGGCGGGCGACGTGCAACTCGTGATCAACACGCCGTTCGGACGCGGGCCGCGGACCGACGGCTACTTCATCAGGACGGCGGCGGCGCGCGCCGGCGTGCCGTGCATCACGACGATCCCCGGACTGGTGGCAGCCGTCCAGGGGATCGAGGCGCTCGCCCGTGGGTCCGGCGAGCCCCGTTCGCTGCAGTTCCGTCAGTTGCGCACGGCGGAGGCGGCGGCGGGCGGAAGGGGTTCCGCGCGCGGCCCACGCGGGGTGGCCGGCTCGGACGCAGACGTCACGATCGGATCGGGCGTTCTCGACCCGGCGCTGATAGCCTCGCCCGGAGGCGAGGGGGGCAAGGGGAGCACGTGATCCGTTCCAGATGCGAGGTCCTGTCGGTCAAGCGGACCGGCGTCTACCACTCGCTGACGCTGGTGGCGCCGGACATCGCCGACCGCGCCAGGCCGGGGCAGTTCGTCGAGGTGGCCATGCCCGGCGGCCGAACGTTCATGCTCAACCGGCCGTTCTCGATCCATCAGGCGTCGCGTCGGGGCGGGTTCGCGGGGACCCTCGAGGTGGTGTTCGACGTGGTCGGGCCGGGGACCGAGTGGCTCGCCGAGGTCGAACAGCACCAGCAGTTGGACGTGATCGGGCCGCTGGGACGGTCGTTCCAGTACCCCAAGGGCCTTCGGTCGTGCCTCCTGGTGGGCGGCGGCTACGGCGCCGCGCCGTTGCACTTCCTTGCCGAGGAGCTCCGAGCCCACGACAAGGACGTCTCCATGATCATCGGCGCGCGGTCCCACGAGCGCGTGTTCAAGCCTATCGAGAGCAAGCGGCTGGCCACGTCGCTCGCCATCACCACGGAGGACGGCTCGCTCGGCGAGCGCGGCCGGGTCACCGACGTGCTCCCGCAGATGATCGCCCGCAACCACGCCGAGGTCGTCTACGCGTGCGGGCCGAACCCCATGCTCCGGGCCGTCGCCGAGCTCTGCGCCGGGTTCAAGATCCCATGCCAGGTGGCCGTCGAGGAGATGATGGCCTGCGGGCTCGGCGTGTGCTGGACGTGCGCGGTGCCGCTGCTGTCGGCCGACGGCGGGTCGTGGTGGAACGTTCGCGCCTGTGTCGAGGGCCCCGTTTTCAACGGCGCGCGGGTCTGGTGGGAGCAGTGGCTCGGGCCGAAGCCCGTCGAGCCGGTGCCGGTGGACGCAGAGGACACCGATGCGGGTGAGGCCGGACCCGACGCACCTGGAGGGGCCGAGCGGACCAGCGCGGAAGGCGGCGAGCCGGAGGCGCCCAGGCAGTCCGCGCCGCGCCGCGACGTGGCGGAGGCGAGCCGCTGATGCGGACCTCCGGATTCGACCCGTTCGACGACGACGTGCTGGGCCCGGCACCGGGCGGCAACGGCGCGACCCGCGCGGACGGCCCCGAATCGGCCGGCGCTGAGGGCGCGGAACGGGACGCGGACCCGGACCGGCGGGAGGGTGCCCGGACCGAGGAGCCCGTCGAACCAGTCGAACCTGTCGAGCCGACGCTCGGCGTCGACCTGAACGGCGTGCGGTTCCCGACCCCGGTGATCGCGGCCTCCGGCTGCTTCAACTCTGGCCGGGAGATGGCCGAGCTGGTGGACCTCTCCAGGCTGGGCGGCATCGTCACCAAGAGCGTCACGCTGGCGCCGACCAAGGGCCTGCCGACGCCCCGCATGGCCGAGACCGATTCGGGCATGCTCAACGCGATCGGACTGCAGAACCCCGGAGTCGAGGAGTTCCTGGCGAAGGACGGCGGCTTCATCGCGCGGGCCCCGGTGCCGGTGGTCGTCTCCGTCGCGGGTCGGAGCATCGACGAGTACCTCCAGGTCGCGACGCTCGTTCGGAATCTGCCGAACGTGGTCGCGATCGAGGCGAACATCTCGTGCCCGAACGTCGAACGCCGCAACCTGGTGTTCGCCTGCTATCCGGACCTCGCCGCCGAGGTCATCGGCGCCGTCAGCCGGCTGACCGCGATCCCGGTGTTCGCGAAGCTGACCGCGGACACGACCAGCATCGTCGAGGTGGCCGAGGCCTGCGTGCGCGCGGGCGCTCACGGCCTCTCGCTGATCAACACCGTGCTCGGAATGGCGATCGACGTGGACTCGGCGCGGCCGAAGCTGGGGGCGGTCACGGGCGGCCTGTCGGGGCCGGCGATCCGTCCGATCGCCGTCCGCTGCATCTGGCAGGTGTCCAGGGCCCTGCCGGGCGTCCCGATCCTCGGCATCGGCGGCGTCACGCGGCCGCGCGATGCCGTCGAGCTGATGATGGCGGGCGCGTGGGCGGTGCAGGTCGGGACGGCGAACTTCTTCGACCCCTCGGCCACCGCGACCATCGCCGACGGTGTCCTCGAGTTCCTGCGCGATCGTGGGCTCGCCTCCCCGGCGGAGCTTCGGGATCTCGTGCAGGCGCCACGGGAGTTGGCCGCCGTCGCCGCCGACCGGTGGTGAGGGCCGCGCCGGCCATGTGGGTCGGTCGCGCAGGCTCGGCGCGGACCGAAGCGCACTGCTTCACCGTCAACCGGAGGTTGACACCGGGCGCTTCGCGTTCGATTGCGCCCGACCGCAGGTCATGCCTATAATCCCCGGACCTTCCCCGTCCGGCACGCCATACGAGCCGAAGGAGCGGACCATGCCCCTACCAACCCTGACCGAAGAACAGCGGAAGGCTGCCCTCGAGAAGGCGGCAGAGGCCCGGCGGGCCCGCGCCGAGCTGAAGGACGAGCTCAAGAAGGGCACCATGAAGCTGAAGGACGTCCTGGCCAAGTCCGACGACGACATCGTCGGCAAGATGAAGGTGTCCGCCGTCCTCGAGGCGCTGCCCGGCGTCGGCAAGGTGCGCGCTCGCAAGATCATGGAACGCCTGGAGATCTCCACGAGCCGTCGCGTCCGCGGCCTCGGCACCAAGCAGCGCGACGCGCTGCTCGAAGAGTTCGCAGCGCAGTAGCGCCCGATCCCGTGTCGGGCGTGCCCCGGAGAGTGAGGGCCGGGCGCGCTGGTATCATCGATCAGTCCCACTGACCAGCGGTTCTGGTCGGCTGCCCAGCGCACACCGGCCGATCGCTCCTTCGTTCGAGGAGACCGGCACGCCAATGATCGAACCCAAGATCGACGCACTGCTCGACCACGTCGATTCCCGCTACACGCTCGTGATCCTCGCCGCCAGGCGGGCGCGGGAGATCAACTCCTACTACAGCCAGCTCGGAGAGGGCCGGGGCGAGTTCGTCCCGCCGCTCGTCGAGGGCGGGATCGACTCGAAGCCCCTCGCGATCGCGCTCGAGGAGATCGCGGACGGCAAGGTCGTCTACGAGCGCACCGACCCCATCGACGACGACGAATAGGCCGGCCATGGCTGCGACCGATCCCGGTGCGGCCACCGACGGCCCCCGCGGCGAGGGCCCGCGGGTCCTGCTCTGCGTCACCGGAGGCATCGCGGCCTACAAGGCGGCGCTTGTGGCGCGCCTGCTGGTCCAGCGCGGCGCGGACGTGACGGTCCTCATGACCGAATCCGCCACGCGGTTCGTCGGCCCCGACACGTTCGCGGCGCTGACGCGCAATCCCGTCCACCACGGCATCTTCGAACGGCCGGAGACGGTGCTCCACGTCCGGCTGGCGCATGCCGCGGACGCTGCCGTGGTGGCGCCGGCGACCGCCAACGTGCTGGCGAAGCTGGCGCTCGGGCTGGCCGACGACCTCGTCTCGGCGACCCTTCTCGAGGCGACGTGCCCGCTAATCCTCGCGCCGGCCATGCACTCGGGCATGTGGAACCACGCGGCGACCCGCGCGAACCTGGCCACACTGGTCGAGCGAGGCGCCGTGTTCGTGGGACCCGAGACCGGCCCGCTGGCCGCGGGCGACGAAGGCGTCGGCCGGATGGCGGCTCCCGAGCAGATCGAATCGGCCGTGATGGACGCGCTTGCCGTCGCCGGCTCCCCGGCGGGGGACCTGTCGGGGTCGCGAATCCTCGTGTCGGCCGGCCCCACACACGAGCCCATCGACGCCGTGCGGTTCATCGGCAACCGCTCGAGCGGCGCCATGGGGTTCGCGATCGCCCGCGAGGCGGCCGGGCGGGGCGCATCGGTCACGCTCGTCAGCGGGCCCGTGTCGCTGGAGGATCCGGCCGGCATCGAGGTCGTTCGGGTGGAGACGGCCGCCCAGATGCTCGATGCGCTGCAGAGGCGCTTCGAACGCGCGGACGCACTGGTGATGGCGGCGGCCGTGGCCGACTTCCGCCCGCAGGACGCGCCAACAGGAAAGATCAAGAAGGAGCACGGGGTCCCGGACATTCCTCTGGTCCGAACGACCGACATCCTGGCCACGCTCTCGAAAGAACGCTCGCGCCAGGTCCTGGTCGGCTTCGCGGCGGAGACTGCGGACGTGGCCGGCGGGTTGGAGGCGGAGGGGCGCCGGAAGCTCGAGGCCAAGGGCGCCGACCTGTTGGTGGTCAACGAGGTCGGCCGGCCCGGGACGGGCTTCGGCTCCACCACGGATCGCGCCGCGATCCTCGACACCGCCGGGCCGGACACCCCGCTGGAGGACTGGACGAAGCAGGACCTGGCACGAGCCATCTGCGACCGCCTGGCGGCTCGGCTCGCCGGGCGTCCGGCGAAGCCATGACGGACGGCCCGGTCGTCGGAGGCCGCGTGTATCATGCGGCTTCGATGAGTCACCGCCACCTGTTCACCTCGGAGTCGGTCACCGAGGGACACCCCGACAAGCTCGCGGATCAGATCTCCGACGCCGTCCTGGATTCGATCCTGGAACGGGATCCCATGGGGCGGGTCGCGTGCGAGACGCTCGTCACCACCGGCTTGGCGATCGTCGCCGGCGAGATCAGCACCGAGACCTACGTGGACATCCCACGCGTGGTGCGCGACACGATCCGTTCGATCGGCTACACGGATGCCACGTTCGGCATCGACGCGGACACGTGCGGCGTGGTCGCGTCCATCCAGGAACAGAGCCCCGACATCGCCATGGGCGTGGACAAGGCGCTCGAGGCCAGGGTCGGTGTCGTGGACCCGTTCGACGAGGTCGGGGCGGGCGATCAGGGCATGATGATCGGGTTCGCCTGCCGCGACACCGAGGAGCTGATGCCCCTCCCCATCGCGGCGGCCCACCGCCTGGCCAAGCGGCTCGCGGCGGTTCGGAAGGCGGGAGTGCTGCCGTACCTGCGCCCGGACGGCAAGACCCAGGTGACCATCGAATACGAGGGCACGACGCCCATCCGGGTCGACACCGTCGTGGTGTCCGCCCAACACGACGACCACGTGTCCATGGAGCAACTTGCCCACGACGTCGCGGAGGCCGTCATCGAACCAGAACTCGCGGATCTCGGGCTGGACTACGACGGCTACCGGCGCCTGGTCAACCCAACCGGGCGGTTCGAGATCGGCGGGCCGAAGGCGGACACCGGGCTCACCGGCCGCAAGATCATGGTCGACTCCTACGGCGCCATGGCGCCGCACGGGGGCGGATGCTTCTCCGGGAAGGACCCGACGAAGGTCGACCGCTCGGCCGCGTACATGGGGCGATACGTGGCCAAGAACGTCGTCGCGGCGGGTCTGGCCGACCGCGTCCAGCTTCAGGTCGCGTACGCGATCGGTGCCGCCCGGCCCGTCTCGCTCATGCTCGACACCTTCGGTACCGAGCGCGTCGACCCGGACCGGCTCCACCGTGCGGTCTCCGAGGCCTTCGACTTCCGGCCGGCGGCGATCATCCAGGATCTGGACCTGCGCCGGCCGATCTACCGCGACACCGCCGCCTACGGGCACTTCGGCCGCAAGGGCTACCCGTGGGAGGAGACCGACCGCGCCGACATCCTCCGCCGCGCCTTCGAATAGCGTCGGAACGCCGACCGGCCACATGCGGGCGGTCGCGTCGTCTTCGGTGAGCGGGGTCGAGCTGGAGGGGCCCGTCGACGTCTGTGTGGCGGTTCCCAAACTGTCGCTCGACCGCCCCTTCACCTACCTGCTCGCACCCGGCACCGGCGCGGGCGTGGGAAGCCTGGTGTCCGTGCCGTTCCACGGCCGGACGGTGCGGGGCTGGATCATCGGCCCGGCGGGCGATGTGCCCTCCGGCAAGCTGTTGCCGATCCGCAAGGTCCGCTCCCCGGTCCGGTTCTTCGACGACGCCATGCTGCGGCTGCTCCGCTGGGTGTCCGAGCGGTACATCGCGCCGCTGTCCGTCGTGATCGAACGGTCGCACCCTCCTCGGGTCGCGGACGAGGAGGGTGCCGGCTGGCGGCCCGTGGGATCCGCTCCACCGCCGGTGTCGACCGAGTCGCACCGGCCAGGTCCGCCGTCGTTCGAACCGTACGCCGAGGGGAAGGTGGCGTGGGCGCGGCCCCTCCCCGGCGAGGAGGCGTCGTGGTGTGTCGACGCCGTCACGGCCTGTGTGGAAGCCGGCCGGCGGGCCATCGTCCTCGTCCCGGAAGCCGAACGGCTGCCCTTCACCGCGCGAGCCGTGCTGGAGACGTGCGGGCAGGATGCGGTGTCCTTCGCGGGAGGTGACCCTAGGGCGCGCTATCGAACCTGGCTTCGGATGGCCTCGGGCGGGGCTCGCGTCGTCGTCGCCACGCGCCCGGGCGTGTTCGCGCCGCTCGTGGACCTGGGGCTGATCTGGGTGTCCAGAGAGGTCCACCCCGGCCATCGCGAGGAACGGTCGCCCTCGTATCACGTGCGGGAGATCGCCGCGGCCCGGGCCCGGATCGAGGGCGCGGCGTGCGTGCTGGCCTCGTACTCCCCGTCGGTCGAGACGGCCTGGGGCGTTCGAACCGGCGCCGTCGGCGTTCGTCGAGCGCCCAGGCCGGCGGAACGCGCCGCGGCGCCGCTGATCGAGACGGCGAAGCCGGAGACGGAGGACCGGTCGCACCGCCTGGGCGGCCTCGTCAGGTCTGCGTCGTCGGGCGCGCTCATCAGCACGCGCACGGGCTACGGCGTGGCGCGCGTGTGCCGGGCCTGCGGGACCCCCGCGGCGTGCTCCCTGTGTCGCGGCGTCGTCGTCCTCGAGCGCGGCGCGGCCGTGTGCCGGGCCTGTGGCGCGCCGGCCCGGTGCGTGCGCTGCGGCGGCGTGGTCTTCGGCGTCCAACGCGGAGGCACCGAACGGATCGTTCAGTGGGCCCGCGGTATCGCACACGTCCCGGTCGAGCCCGGCGCGCCCGACCCCCGGGGCGTCACGCCGGGCCCGGGCCACGTGGTCGTCGGAACGGCCGCCATGGTCGAGGACGTCGGGCCACTTCGGCTGGACCTGGTCGGGCTCCTGGATCCGGACCGGGCGCTGGCCCGTGCGGACCTCCATGCCGCCGAGCAGGCCCTCGCCGTGTGGATGGAAGCCTCCGCGTGGGCAGGACCAAAGACGGGGGTGGGACGTGTCCTGGCGCAGACGCGCGAACCCGCCTCGGCGCTGATCCAGGCGCTCGTGCGATGGGAGCCGCTGGCGGCGCTGACGGCGATCGGGGAGGAACGCGCCCGTGCGGGCTTTCGGCCCGGGGATCCCACGTTCCGCATCGAGGGCCCGCCCGCCGTCTCGCTGGGCGAGCACCTGCGCGGGTGCGGGGCCGCGACCGTGCTGGAGACGGCGGCACCGACGGGGACGGTATGCTTGGTCGCCCTTCCGCCGGAAGGGCTCGAGGCCTTCCGTGGGGGCGTCCTGGACCTCGTCGCGAGCGGCGTGGTCACGCGGGTCGAAGCGGAGCCGTCCGTCTAGGGATTGTGGCACGACCGCAGGGTCGAAGCCCGAGGGATGGGACGAACATCGAATCGCCGGGACGCCGTCCGGCGGGGCCACCGAAGGAGCGTCGAGGAGATCGTGACCGTGATGCCGATCAGGACCTTCGGCGACCCGGTGCTCGTCATCAAGGCGAGCGACGTCGAGGTCTTCGACGACGCCTTGGCGCACCTCGCGGACGACATGTTCGAGACGATGTACGCCGCGCCGGGCGTCGGGCTCGCCGCTCCGCAGGTGGGCCTGTCGATGCGGTTCTTCGTCTACGACTCCGGTCAGGGTGACCGGGGCGCGGTCGCGAACCCGGTGGTGTCGCACCACGAAGGGGAGGAGGAGACGGACGAGGGTTGCCTCTCCGTCCCCGGCCTCTACTACCCGACGGCGCGCGCGATGGGCGTCCGCCTCGAGGGGCAGGACGTCCACGGCGAGCCGGTGTCTGTCCAGGCCGAAGGGCTGCTCGCCCGGATCTTCCAGCACGAGACCGACCACACGAACGGCCTTCTCTATCTGGACCGCCTCGCGCGCCGGGAACGGAAGCGGGCCATGGCCGACATCCGTGACCGCGACCTCGCGACCGCGCGGCCGAGGGTGCCGCCGCACCCCTGACGCCCGTGGGCCGGCCGGCGCCGGGCCGCCCGCTGAGGGTCGCCTACCTCGGGAACGCGGACTGGTCCGTGCCGCCACTCGAGGCTCTTCACCGCAGCGCGCACACGATCGAACTGGTGCTGACGCGTGATCCGCGGCCAGCCGGTCGTGGCCACCGGCTGCGCCGAACGCCGGTCGCCGAGGAAGCGGCCAGGCTCGGCCTCCCGCTCCTGGAGACGCCGACTGCGGCACGGGGCGAGGGGTTCGATCGGCTGGGCGCCGCCGCTCCCGACGTCCTGGTCGGGGTGGCGTACGGCGAGATCCTGCCCCGGGCGGTCCTGCACCTGCCGACGCTCCTTCCCGTCAACGTCCACTTCTCGCTGTTGCCGCGGTGGCGGGGCGCGGCGCCGGTTCAGCGGGCCATCCTGGCCGGGGACGCGGAGACGGGCGTGGCGACCATGCGGATGACGGCAGGCCTGGATGAGGGCCCGGTCCTGCTTGAGCGGCGTGTCCGCATCGGCGTCGACGAGGATGCGGGCGCGCTCGGCGCGCGCCTGGCGGTCGCGGGAGGCGAGTTGCTCGTGGAGACCCTTGACCGGGTGGCCGAGGGGAAGATCGAGGAACACCCGCAGGATCGGGACGGTGTGACGGTCGCCCGCCGTCCAACGCCTGCCGAGCGTCTGATCGAATGGGCGTCTCCGGCCGAGGCCATCGCGCGTCAGGTCCGAGCCTTTTCACCGGAGCCGGGTGCGACGGCGCCGTTCCGGGGGCAGCCGTTGAAGGTGCTGCGCGCGCGAGCGGTGGTGGCGGTCGGCTGGCCCGGGGCGGAAGGTGCGACCGGTCCTGCCGGACCTGCCGATCCCGGGACGCCCGTCGCGACGGGGAGCGGCGGTCTGGCCGTGGCGACGTCCGATGGCTGGATCGAGCTGCTCGAGGTCGCGCCCGCGGGCCGCCCCAGGATGAGCGGGGCCGCATTCGCCCGCGGTCACCGGCCGACCCACGATGACTTCGTCCCGGCGTAGCGAGCGGCCGAACGCGCGCCGGGTCGCCCTGCGCGTCATCCGGCGCGTCACCGAGGAGGGCGCCTATTCGAATCTGACGCTCGGAGCGGAGCTGGCGGCGTCGGGCCTCGACGCTCGCGATCGCCGCCTGGCGGCCGACCTGACGTACGGGACGCTCCGGCGGATGCGCTTGCTGGACCGGGCGGTCGAATCCGCCGCCGAACGGCCGGTCGGCCGGATCGACGCCGCCACGCTGGGCGTGATCCGGCTTGGGGCCTATCAGCTCTTGTTCGCTCGCGTGCCTCCTCACGCCGCGGTGTCGGAGACCGTCGCGCTGGCCGCACCACGCGCCCGCGGATTCGCCAACGCGGTTCTCCGGCGGATCTCGGCGACGGTCGCAGCACCCGAATCAGGTGGATCTGCCGACGCCGGCCCGGCGGCGGCGGGCCGGGCGTTCGACGCCATCGCCGATCGGACGGGCCTGGCGCCCTGGGCGGTCGACGAGCTGCGCCGGATCCTGCCGGCCGACGAGGTCGAAGCCACGGCCGCCGCGCTGGCCGAGCCCGCCCGGCTGTCGCTTCGAACCAATCGCCTCCGTTCGGACCCGGCGGCGCTGACTGCGGCGCTCACCGCAGGCGGTGTCGACGTCGCTCCGGGACGACATCATCCCGACGTCCTGCTCGTGCCCAGCGGGTCTCCAGCCGTCCTGCCCGGGTTCCGCGAGGGTTGGTTCGCCGTGCAGGACGAAGCGTCGGTCCTGGTCGGCGCCGCGCTCCAGGTCGAACCGGGGGAGCGAGTCCTCGACGCGTGCGCGGGACCGGGAGGCAAAGCTGCCCACCTGGCCCAGGCGGCAGGCGAAGCCGGAGCGGTCGTCGCCGCCGACGCGGCCCTCAGGCGGGCGGAGCTCGTGGCTCGGACCGCGGCCCGGCTGGGCGTTCGGCTGCACGTCCTCACCCAGGACGGCCGCTCGCCGGCCCTGCGTGACGAGTCGTTCGACGCGATCCTGGTCGACGCACCGTGTTCGGGTATCGGCGCCGCTCGTCGCCGCCCGGAGCTGCTGTGGCGCGTGCCGAAGGACCGGCTCTCCTCGCTCGCGCGGTTGCAGGTCGCGATCCTCGGTGGCGTCGCGCCGCTCGTGCGCCCCGGTGGCCGGCTGGTGTATTCGGTCTGCACGTTCCCCCGCGCGGAGACCGAGGCGGTCGTCCGGTCGTTCCTGTCCCGGCGGCCGGATTTCGCGCCGGCGCCGGTGCCGGGTCCGGATGGGCTCGCCCCGTCCCATCGGCTGTGGCCGCACCGTCATGGGACGGACGGCATGTTCTTCGCCGGCTTCGCGCGCGCGCCGGAGGCCCGAGGATAGGATGCCGACGACGGTGGACAGCAGGTGGGGGCGGCCCCCCTCGAAGGCCGCGTTCGGCGGTAAAGAGGGCGGGCGATCGTGCCGACGACCTGTGGTGAGGTGATGGCGTGTCCGAGGTGATCCTCGTCGTCGACGACGACGCGGACGTCGCGCGGTTCATCGAGGTCAATCTGCGGGCGGCCGGCTACGAGGTCCACGTCGCCTCCGACGGTGAGGAGGGGCTGGAGCGCGCGGTCGAGGTCCGGCCCGACCTGATCCTGCTCGACGTCATGATGCCGAAGGTGGACGGTTTCGAGGTCGCGCAGCGATTGCGGCGCGACCAGCGGACGTCGTCCTGTTCGATCATCATGTTGACGGCGAGGGCCCTGTCGGCCGACAAGGTCCTCGGGCTCTCCTCCGGCGCCGACGACTACATCATCAAGCCGTTCGACCCGGTCGAACTGCTCGCCCGGGTGCGGGGAACGCTTCGGCGGGCCCGCGAGATGCGAGCGCTGTCGCCGCTCACCGGGCTGCCCGGCAACATCAGGATCCAGGAGGAGATCAGGCGCCTGGTGGCCATCGAGCCGCAGTCGTTCGGCGTGCTGTATCTCGACCTGGACAACTTCAAGGCCTACAACGACCACTACGGGTTCGTGCGCGGCGACCGCGCCATCCAGGCCACCGCGCGGCTGATCGCCGAGGTGGTGCACGAACTTGCGCCCGAGCCGTCGTTCGTGGGACACGTCGGAGGCGACGACTTCGTCATCATCGTCCCGCCGGACGACTCCGAACCGATGGCGAAGCGCCTGTGCCAGCGGTTCGACGAGGAGATCCCCTCGCTCTACGAGCCGATCGACCTCGAGCGCGGATGGGTCGAGGTGGAGGACCGCCAGGGGACGCTGCAGCGGTTCCCGCTGCTGTCGGTCTCGATCGGCGGCGCGACCACGGAACGGAGGCACTTCGCGCACTTCGGCGAGGTGGTCGAGGTGGCGTCCGAGATGAAGCGCGTGGCGAAGCGGACGCCGGGTTCGTCCTGGGCGTTCGACCGCCGCTCCACCTGACCGAATCCGAAACCGCTTCTTCACCGAACCCGTACCGAAGCCCCACCCGCGCGGGGCGTCTACAGGCCCGGCGAGACCGCCCCGCGACGTATACTCCCCGCCAGACGACGTCTTCGGGGCGGGGTGGAAATCCCCTCCGGCGGTGACAGTCCGCGACCCCTCGCGAGCCACGCGGGGGTGGACCCGGTGGAACTCCGGGACCGACCGTGAAAGTCGGGATGGGAGAAGACGTCGGGCGTGCTGCGCGTCGCGTGGCGTGCCCGGCCGTTCGCATCCACCGTGCCCCGGAGGGAAAGGGAACCGTGGGCGCGAGGGCGAGCGAGACGCGAACCGCATCAACCCCATCTGGCGAGGCCCCACAGGACCGAGCATGGATGGGTCGCGCCCTGGACCTGGCGCGTCGCGGAGCCGGCCTCGCCTCGCCGAACCCCATGGTCGGAGCCGTCGTGGTCGACGCGTCCGGCGAGATGGCCGGCGAGGGTTGGCACGAGGGACCGGGCACCCCCCACGCCGAGCGCGTCGCGCTGACGCGGGCGGGTGGGCGAGCCCAGGGCGGAACGCTCTACGTCACCCTCGAGCCCTGCAACCACCACGGGCGCACGCCTCCGTGCGCTCCGGCGGTGGTGGAGGCCGGCATCGCCCGCGTGGTGGCGTCCGTCGCCGATCCGAACCGCGCGGTTCGTGGTGGGGGATTCGACATCCTCCGTGCGGCGGGTGTCGAGGTGGTGACCGGCGTCGAGGAGGAACGAGGAAGCCGCCTCATCGAATCGTTCGCGAAGAGCGTGACGCAAGGCGTGCCTTGGGTGACGCTCAAGATCGCCATGTCGCTCGACGGGCGGGTGGCGGCCCCCGACGGTTCGTCCAGGTGGGTCACCGGCGAGGAGGCCCGTGCCGACGGCCATCGACTGCGGTCCGAGCACGACGCGATCATCGTCGGGTCGGGAACCGTGATCGCCGACGACCCGTCCCTCACCGTCCGGCTGGCCGGGTATCGCGGACGGCAGCCGATCCGGGTGGTCTTCGACTCTTCCGGCAGGACGCCGTCGACGGCGGCGCTGTTCGACGGCGCGGCGCCCACCTGGGTCGCGACCACCGCCCGAACGCCGACGGAGACGGTCGACGCGTGGCGCGCCGCGGGCGCGACGGTCCTGGCGCCGGGCGACGGGACCGCCCCCGTCGGCCGGGTGCCGGTCGGTGTCGTCCTGGCCGCGATGGCGGCGAGCGACCCTCCGGTCAGGTCGGCGTTGCTGGAGGGAGGGCCCACCCTCGCTTGGAGCGCCATCCGCGAGGGCGTGGTGGACCGCCTGGTGGTGTACATCGCGCCGAAGCTCATCGGCGGCGCCGAGGCGCCCGGTCCGCTCGGAGGCGAGGGGGTCGCGTCGATCCTGGACGCCGTTCCCGTGGAGATCGAATCGGTGGACCGTCTGGGGCCGGACATCAGGATCGTTGCCCGCCCGCGAGGGGAGCGGTAGGCGATGTTCACCGGGATCGTCGAGGAGACCGGCGTCGTCGTCGAGGCGGGCGCGCGGCTGCGCGTGCGGGCC
>JBEDUK010000044.1:0-45065 GCA_040414485.1 Actinomycetota bacterium | reverse complement strand
TGGTGGTGATCCGGCCGATCCGGCTCGTCTGCCCCTCGGTGAACCACAGCGCTCCATCCGGGCCCGGTGTGATGCCCTCGACGAATGCGTTCGATGAGATGCCTCGATGGAATTCCGTCACGGCGCCGTGCGGCGTGATCCGCCCGATCTGATCGGTGGCAGCCTCCGTGAACCACAGGTTTCCATCAGGTCCCGCGGTGATGTCCAAGGGATCGCTGAGCGGGGTGATGCCACGCGCGAACTCCCGGACGATCCCAGCGGGGCTGATGCGGCCGACGCGGTTTCCGTCGGCTTCGGTGAACCAGATGTTCCCGTCCGGTCCCGCGGTAACGCCGATCGGCGTTCCGTTCTTGTCAATGCCATTCGAGAACTCGACGACCCGACCCACCTTCGCCGGCGCCGCAGCTGCCAAGCACGGCAGCGCCAGCATCAGGAGAGTGAGGATAGCTATACGCAACCCATGCCGAAGCACTACGAACCGCCCTGCGGGTCCGCAGATCCCGCTGGGCACACGATTGAGCAAGTGTCGCGCCGGCCCACATGCTTCCAACCGTGCTGAAGCTGCCGCCGGGGCTTGTCGCTGCCATCGGCGCCTTCGGTGATGACTGCAGTCAGAAGGTGCGGCCGCCATCGGGGTCGTCGGCAGGAAGCTTGTTCGGTCCTGGGGGGTCTCCCTCCCCGTAGATCTCGATCTGGATCAACAGTTGCGCAGACGCCTGAACGCCGTCGGCGTCGGTCACCGTCACCGTGACCGTGTCGGTGACGGTGGTGGACTTGTCGGACGGCAGGTTCTGCACGGTCGATTCAGGGATGGTTACGGAGATCGACGCGCGCAAAGGATGGTCGGAGGAGGGTGTGATCGTACCGTTCGCTGCGGTCCAGGTCGCCTGTAGGGGGTGCGTCGCATCCCAGCGGAGGTCTTGCACGCCCGCGTTGATCCAGGCAACCTCGACATCCTGGGTGCGGTCCCCCACGACCGTCGATCCCGAGAGGTATGCCGGGCCCTCCGGCTGGTGCAGCCATACCGCAGGCTGGCGGTCGACCTGCTTGATCTGGCCGGCGATGAGCAGGCCCTGGTCGGAATCGACGCTCACCGCGCCATCCGCGACCTCGAACACGAGCTTCTGCGCCGGTCCCTGGCCCGATCGAGGGAGCAGCACTTGTCTCGGAAGAAGTGCCGCCAGCTGAGCGCCGATGCCCCCGATCTCCGGCGCGGTCTGACCGGCGAGGCCTTCCTCGATTTGATCGAAGACCACGATGTTGACCGGGAAGATGTTGCCCAGCGCTGCACCCGCAAGCTCCGCACCGGCATCGAGCTGCAGCGAAGGGGTGACGGTAGATGTCACCGACCCATTCGCCGCCCCGACCGTCTCGGTGTAGGTCGCAGTGAAGCCGAACGGCGCACCGTAGAGCTGATCGGTGTTGCTGGCCGACCCCTGCGCGGTCAGAACGATCTGGTCGTTTCCGGGAAATGCCAGCGAGTGCCCGCTGAACTGTATGGTCGTCGTCCCCTGACCTGGCTGGCTGTCGGTTCGTTCGGAGGGAAAATTGGCGTCGAGCAAAGCGCGAATGGTATCCGGGTAGAACTGAATTTGATAGACCAGGCCCAGCTCGATGACCGGTATCTGTTGCCAAGGAACCGCCTCGATGGCTGCCGCCAACGCGGCAGGATCTGAGCTCGCGTCGAACCAGATCCCTCCGATTTCGTGGTTCTGCGAGCACTCGAGCAAGACCTGCGGTTGCTGGAAGACCGCGGGCTGCTGCTGTTGCAAGCCGGCCAAGGCAGTACGCAAGAACCCAAGTGCGACCTGGCGCGTATCGGTCCCCGTCCTCGCATCGAGCGTGTCCAAGCAGGGCAGCAGGCGAAGGCCGATATCCGGCCTCGATGCGGCTTCCTCCGCGACCGGGTCTCCGGCAGGAAGAAGTTCAGATCCGGGTACCGACACCCTCTGGGGAGGTCGAAGCACGGTTTCGATCTCCGGCCTCGATGAGGGTGCGAGCGAGGATTCCGGTGTCCCTTCGAGGGCGCGTTCAGGTTCGACCGGAGAGCGGGACATGACACTCCTCCTCGTGTGGCGTTCGCAGCGGCCGAGGTTATCCAAGACAGGACAAAACCGCTAGGGCTTGGCTGCCCGGATTCTGGACCCTCAGGTTGGAGGCCGATCGACCCACCTGTGCGTCCCGAGCCTCTGGCATCCTGACAATTGGGGAAGGAGGGTCGTGATGGCGCAATGGGAGTACGTGGTGGTTCCGTTGGAGCGGGCCAAGGGGCTCAAGAAGGACTCAGGTGATCTGCGGCCTGACCATCTCAACGAGCTCGGCTCCGAGGGCTGGGAAGCAGTCGGCCTCTCGCTGAAGTACGGCGACCTCGTCGCGTGGCCTGTCGTCCTGCTCAAGCGCCCGGCAGCCTGACCTCAGGTACACCGGCTGGTACCACGGATCAGTCAAGAAGCCGCTTCTTCGGCGCCGCTGCTCAGGTCGTCGGAGCGCCCGGCTTCGAGGCGCGACCACTGCGCGGTGGGGCGCCCGCCCGGCCAGGCCGACGCTGGAGGCCAATCGGGCGCACCGGCATCGGTCCGCGTGAGGTGTCCCCTTCGAGGCCACCCGGGCGGCGAGTCCTCCCGGGCCTCCTGGCGTCGGTACGCGGTGAGGTCCATGAGCGCGTAACTCTAGTCCATCACCTCCACGCCGCGGGCGGTCGTCCAGTACGTCTCGAAGACTCTGTCGTGTCGATCATCGGGAGCCGGCGCCGGGCGGCCGCGATCGCGTCGCTCTCGTGGGTATGTGCTTTCTCACGAGCTCGCAACGCGTCCAGCTCCGCCTGAAACGTCGCCATGTCCACGACGGCGGGCATCCTGGGCGCTTCCGTCGACTCCGTCGCGTCGTGCCTGTTCTCCATAAGGTCCGTCGCCGGCTGGACGTTCTTCGATGCATCGTGCATGGACTCCGCCTTGGTTCTGGGCCTTCGTATGTCGGTCGCGGCCCGAACGCCGCAAGCACTGAGCCGGCGCCCGCGTCGCGAGGCTTGCATGCCGACCACCCCTCGTCCTAGGAGTAATCGGGTGGTGGAGGCGGGCCGGCCGAACAGCACTTCCGCCACTGCAGGGAACCTCGTAAGTTGGCTCGATGGACGAAGGCCCTCCCGGTAAGGAGCTGGGCCACACCTCTGGAGAAGGTGACGCCCCCGAGCCGTCCCGGGCCGCCGGCGGCTCCGTGGCGGTGGCCGCGCCCCCACCGGAGGCGTCCGACGACGAGGGCATCCAGCTCCCCGTATGGACCAGAGTCCTGGGCTGGTGCGGTACCGCTGGGCTGATCTACCTGCTGATCTGCGCGGTGAGCATCATCAGCCGAGGCTTCGCGGGGCTGGGCAGCGACGCGGCGCACACGATGTTCGCGTTCGCGGCGCACCCTCTGGTCGGGCTGAGCGTGGGCGTGCTCGGCACCGTCCTGATCCAGTCGTCGACCACCACCACGGCCATCGCCGTCACCGCCGTCGGAGCGGGCGCGTTGCCCATCCAGGGCGCCATCCCCATCATTCTCGGCGCGAACGTCGGCACCACCGTAACGACCACCCTGGTGGCGCTCACCTTCATCGGCGATCGAAGGGAATTCCGCAGGGCGCTGGCCGCCTCATCGATCCACGACTTCTACAACTGGCTCTCGTTGCTGGTCTTCTTTCCGATCGAACTGATCTGGCATCCCCTCGAACGGATCAGCGGCGCTCTGACGGACGCGCTGTACGGCACGGGGTGGCTGCCAGACCCGGCCCGGTTCAACTTCGTCCATGTGGCCACGAAGCCGGTCGTCGACTGGGTGATCACGATCACGTCGCGCCTCAACAGCGCGCTCGGCCCGCTGTTCACGATCGTGATCGGCGCAGGGCTGATCCTGGTGGCCGTCAGGTACCTCGGGAAGTTGCTGAAGATGCTCCTGGTCGGCAAGGCCCGCGACATCCTGATCAAGGCGGTCGGCCGAAACGCCTACCTGGCCATGGCCTCGGGCATGGGGGTCACCGTGCTCACCCAGTCCTCGACCATCACCACGTCGGTGCTGGTCCCCTTCGCCGGAGCAGGCATCCTCACCCCGGCGCAGATCTATCCGGTCACGGTCGGCGCAAACCTCGGCACGACCTTCACGGTCGTGTTCGCGGCGTTCTCGGTGGTCGGACAGGACGCGAAGATCGGCCTGCAGGCAGCCTTCGTGCATCTGCTCTACAACGTCTTCGCGATCGTCGCGATCTATGTCATACCGATCCTTCGTCCCGTGCCTCTGTTCTGCGCCCAGACCTTCGCCCGCATTGCCTCCGAGCGTAAGTGGGTCATCGCCGTCTACCTGATCACGGTCTTCCTCGTGCTGCCCACCGTGGTCATCGTCCTGATCGGTGTGCTCTAGACCGCAGCCATCGCAACCAGGCAGCCCGCGGCAGGGTGTCGGCAGCTCATTGCCGAACGCCGAGTAGCACTTGCCGGCCAACGGGGCGGTCTTGACGGCGGGGGCGGCCTTGCCGTGGTGGGTGGGCTTGCGGTAGTGCCATTAGCAAGAAGGGCCGGCGCGTGGGCGCCGGCCCTTCTAGGTGAGGTCGGAGCGGGTGTCTACCCCGGCCGTCAACTGAGGCTAACTGAGCACCAGGATGAAGTCCTTCTCGCCGATGTCTCCGCCGAAGATGCAGTCCTGCATGTCCCTGTTGGCACCGACATCGCCGCCGGCCGGGGGCTTCGCGAACGAGATGCAGCCCAAGCCGAAGAGGTTCTGAGTGTCGGCCCAATCTCCCTCGTTCGGCCTGCCGGCCGTGGTCTGAGTAGCCCAGAACCACTGTCCGTTTATCTGGTCGAAGTCGGCCTGGACCGCGAACCAAACACCCTTCTTGCCAACTTTCAAACTGATCTTGCAGGTTGTCGGAAGCTTGATCGTCCACTGTGCGCCGCTGACGCCGGCCGCCGCGTAGGTACCAGGTGCATCGGTGTACTTGCAGATCGTGCCCTTGGCGTCGTTCGGTTGCGGATCGGCCGTGTAGCGGAGGGTGTTGAACGCCGTGGTCTTCTTGTAGACGTTGATGTTGAACTTGATGTCGACCGCCTGGTTGGGGTAGCCGTCGACCACGATCGTGTTCACCTTCGCGCCGCCCTTGCACTTGACTTGCTTTCCGCCATACGTGTTCAGGCTGGGGTTCGTGGGGGCCCCGTTCTGGGCCGTGATCCCGTCTTGGGTCCACGTGCCTTCTGCCGTGCCACAGAGCCCGGCGAGCGGCTTGACTCCGTGCACGCTGGTGGTGCTGTGGGCTACCGCTTTCAAGCCCGCCAGCGACGCGGACGAGTGCGCGGAAGCAGAAGCGCCCGCACCCTGGGCGAACGCCACGGAGGCGGTCAGCGCCGCCGCAGTGGTACAAGCCAAAAGGAGTCTGCGAAATCGCATAGACGTGACCCTCTCTGTAGACAACCTTGCTTCAGGACGAGCCGTGCTTCTTCTCCGATGGAGGTGGTGCAGAACCTCTCCTATCGGTTTTCGAAGCAAACGTCACGACGAGAACCTCGCTTCCGCCAGGTTTCACCCCCTTCGTCCGGTGAAGTCCGCGTTGGATCGTAACGCTCGTCAGGCGAGTTGAGCAAGCCCTATGAATGGATCGAAACGCTGGACCTGTCCATCTACTCGGGCTCCACGACGCGTATCACCGCTGTCCAACGCACCAGCGGTCATCAGCCGTCAGTCCTGGTCCTTGACGGAGGACTGGTCCAACTCCCTCATGCGCGGGCGGACTTCTTGACCTCTGCGTCAGTCAGACCAAACTCCTCCTGGACGACCTCCCACCGCGCTTCCTTCCCGCGCTTGATGATGACGCGGACCTAGTCATCGTCCCGTTCCCATCCTGCTCTCCTGACGGCGGTCGGGCTCCGAACGGCCGCACTTGACGGGCCCGCCGTCCTGTGGCGGAGAATCGGCGCGTCATGACGTCCGGAAGTAGAACCACGATGGTGTCGCGGATCCTGCTGGTGATCGCCTCGACGAGCGCGATCGCCGCCTTGGCCTCCACCGCGGACGCCGCGCCGACCCCCCGTATGTTCGGCCCGGCCCGATCCCCGGCGCCCCACGTCGCCGGCGTCGCCGGCGTCGCCACCCGCGCCAGCCGGCTGTGCGACACCACCGCCGACGTGGGGCAGGACACGTTCGCGTCGCAGAACTTCGAGGGCGAATACGACGCCTACGACAGCATGGGCGCGCAGTCGTGCACGCTCATCAGCCGGAGGGCGAGGATCAAGGGCGTTTATGTGGTCGGGACGTATTTCGACGGCGGCGGCCCGGCCCGATCGGAGTCGGTGATCTTCTGGACCGGCGCCGCCGGACTGCCCGGAATCATCCTGAGCAAGCAGACCGTCGAGGCCCCCGACCCGATGACCGGTGAGTTCGACATCCCGCTCCGGCCGGTGACGATCAGGAAGGCGGCCAGCCCCACCTTCTGGTTCACGGTTCAGATCAACATGGACTTCGGAACCCACGGGCAGTGGAGCTGGTGGGCGAGTCAGGCTCCACATGGGGTTCCCGACGTCTGGGAGAACCCCGGCAACGGGTTCGAGCTGTGCCAGGCGTGGTGCACGCTGGACACCGTCTACCCGGACGCGGTCTCGTTCCTGGCCGCGCTGGAAGCGGGCAGGGCCCGCGGCAAGTAGCGACGCGACGGGCGGTCCCAACCCGTTGGATCGCGTCCCTGCTACGGAACGGGCTGCCAGTCCGCGTACTGGTCCGTCGCCTGATCGTGGGTCAGCTGCACGTACCCCGACCCGCTCTTCTTCATCACGGCGATCTCCTCGAACCCGCTGCGCGTGCTGTCGAAGACGATCTTCGTGCCGTCAGGTGAGTACGCCGAATTGAAGTCGGACGACGGGTCGTTTGTCACGTTCGTCTGGTTCGATCCATCCGCCTTCATGACATAGATCTCGGCGTTGCCGTCGCGGTCGGTTGTGAACGTGATGTGCGAGGAGTCGGGCGACCAGTCGGGCCGCGAGTCGAACGCGGTGTTGTCGGTGAGTTGCTTCACCTTCGTGCCCGACGGCGTCATCGTGTAGATCTCCAGATCGCCGTCGCGGTCGCTCGCGAACGCGATCCGTCGCCCGTCGGGCGACCATGCCGGGCGCGCATCCACCGTCGGGTTCGTGGTCAGTTGCTTCTGGTTCGTGCCGTCGGCGTTCATGACCCAGACGTCGTCGGAGCCGTTGCGCTGCGAGTCGAACACGATCTTGGCGCCGTCGGGTGACCAGTTCGGCTGCCCGTCGAACCCGTCCGTGGTCGTCAGCTGCGTCTGTCCCGTGCCGTCGGCGTTCATCACCCACACGTCCGCGGTGGGGTCGCTGCCCGGCGTGGCCGAGCGCGTGTACGCGATGCGCGTGCCGTCCGGCGACCACGCGGGCTGCAACTCGTCGGAGGTCTCGTCAGTGGTGAGCTGAACGCGATGCTTGCCCTTCTTGCCGATGGACCAGATGTCCTCGGTCCCGGCGACGTTGCTGGTGTAGACGATCCGCCCGTTCGAGCCCGGAAAGGCCGCATGAGCGGGCGGCGCGCCGGCAACCGCGACGAACGCCAATGAGGCAAGCAAGGCCACGAGCGTGCTGACGGCAAGGGTGCGCATGGGAACCCCCTATCGAGGACCGACCGGAACGTCACCTTAGGCGCCCGGCCGCCTCGGCGGCCAGTCCGCGCCGGCGCTCGGATGGCGCCGGCCGGTCGGATCCCCAATGGCCTCAGCCGGTCCCGTCTAGGGAAAACCCTCTCGTTGTCCGCTCGCCCCGCCCGTACCTTCGGCCCCGCGTCGAAGGGAGGTGAGTGGACACATCCGAAATACCCACGAACAGACCGCTTCATCAGTCAGTTCCGGCTCGAACAGAGAAAGGGGAGATTCAAGATGCGTCGCATTTCGATCATTGTCGTGATCGCGCTCGGCCTGTCGACCGCGGGAATGGCCCTGGCATTCGCAGTCGGCACGCCCGAGGTCGACCGGGCCAACGCCACCCTGGTCCTCGACCCCATCGGAAAGTTGAACAAGAAGACCTGCATCGGTGAGGACGCCGTGGCGTACGTGACCTACCGAGGGCAGTGGCAGGGCTCCGAGGTTGACGTCACGCCCGGCAGCACGGACTACGACCTGGGCGGCGCCCTGGCCGTGACCAGAGCCGTCTGGACGATCAATCAGATCACCGCGCGCGGCGTCCTGCGCGCCCACATCAGCGTCTTCGACCCCGTGACCGGCTACACGCACTACGCGGGCCGTCTGACGCTGATCACACAGGGCCTGCCGGACCCGCACGTGCCGATCGACGCCCGCGGCTGGATCGACGCGGCCACGTTCATCAACAACGTGCCCGACGGCGGCAGCCTCCTCGCGAACGTCGAGGCGCAGTTCGACCAGACGTTCAACGGGCAGGCCGAATTCGGCGACATCCCGCCGAATCCCGGCTTCCCCGATTATTCGGCCACGACGATCAATCAGGCCTGCTGAGAACGTCACGCGCAGTGCAGAGGAGGCGGCCCACACCGGCGGTGTGGGCCGCCGCCTCCATGTGTAGGGGAAACCCGCTAGTGAGCCGCCTCCACCACACCTAGCCTGAATCGCGCCATGCGAACGGTCACCTCACGTCATCCGTCGGCCATGTCGCGCCCCGCGCCCGCGCCCGGTCCCGGCAGCGCGACCGAGCGGCTGATCGAGCGCGTGAGGGCCGGTGTGATCGGCGAGGGCGCGGTGCTGCACGGACCGTTCGGCCCGCGACGCCTGGTGTACGCCGACTACACGGCGTCCGGCCGCGCGCTGACGTTCATCGAGGACTTCATCCGCAATCGCGTCCTGCCCATGTATGCGAACACCCACACGGAGGCCTCGGCAACCGGCCTGCAGACGACGGCGCTGCGGGAGGAGGCACGGCGGATCATCCATGGGGCGGTCAACGGCGGAGCGGACGACGTCGTCGTGTTCTGCGGCACGGGCGTCACCGGCGCCGTCGACAAGGTCGTCCGCGTCCTCGGCCTGGCGCGCCGCACCGCCGACGCGGACCTTCCCGCCGAACGCGACCGGCCGGTCGTGTTCATCGGTCCCTACGAGCACCACTCGAACGAGCTTCCCTGGCGAGAGTCGGTCGCCGACGTCGTGACGATCCGCGAGGCGCCGACTGGCGGCGTCGACGCCGCCCACCTCGAGGAGCAGCTTCGACTCCACGCGGGCCGGCCGCTCCTGATCGGCAGCTTCTCGGCGGCGTCCAACGTCACGGGGATCATCACCGACGTCGACCGCATCAGCGCGCTGCTGCACCGGTACGGCGCCCTTGCCATGTGGGACTACGCCACGGCCGGACCGTACCTCCCGATCGACATGAACCCGCCCGCGGCCGTCCCGGCCGGAGGGGGTGGACCCGCAGCGGCGGCGCCCCACAAGGACGCGGTCTTCCTCTCGCCGCACAAGTTCGTCGGCGGACCCGACACGCCGGGCGTCCTGGTGGCCAAGCGCTCGCTCTTCCGCAACGCGGTTCCCACGGTGCCCGGCGGCGGAACCATCCTGTTCGTCAGCCCGAGCGCGCAGTCCTATCACCCGGATCCGGAGATCAGGGAGGAGGGCGGCACCCCTGCCATCGTCGGGTCGATCCGAGCCGGGCTCGTCTTCGCGCTGAAGGAGGCCGTCGGCGCCGAGGAGATCCGCCGGCGCGAATCGGCCCTGGCGGCACGG
This sequence comes from Actinomycetota bacterium, assembly GCA_040414485.1. GTDB lineage: Bacteria > Actinomycetota > UBA4738 > UBA4738 > UBA4738 > JBEDUK01. Next base: position 35,365 of record JBEDUK010000044.1, on the reverse strand, counting down.
GCGCTCGCGTCGTGGAGCGGCAACCCTCGGATCCTGATGCTCGGGCCCCGTCCACCGGAGCCCTCGTTCACCATGGAGCCGGGCACGGATCGGCTGGCGATCATCTCGTTCGGCCTGCTTCACGGGAACCGGATGCTTCACTCGCACCTCGTCACGGCGCTGCTGAACGACCTGTTCGGGATCCAGGCCCGCAGCGGGTGCTTCTGCGCCGGCCCGTACGTCCACAGGGCGTTCCCCATCGACGACGAGTGGTCGACGCTCATGCACGCCGAGGTGGGGCGCGGAAACGTCGGCGCGAAACTGGCCCTGGTCAGGATCGGCTTCAACTACTTCATGAGCGACGCCGTCGTCGGATACATCATCCGGGCCGTCCACCTGCTGGCGAATCACGGCTGGAAGCTGCTGCCGCTGTACCGGTTCGACCCCCGATCCGGCCTGTGGCGGCACCGGGACGGCGGCCGGCGCATCGCGTCGCTCGCCGATCTGTCGTTCACAGGCCTCGGCGACGAATCGGCGACGGCTCCCATGCCGACGCTGCCCGAAAGCGCGCTCGAAGATCACCTCGAGGATGCCCGGCGGCTCCTGCGTGATCTGACGGCGAATCCGATTCACCCGCGCGACGACGAGGGAGTGGTCCTGACCGACACATTCGAACGGATCAGATGGTTCCCGCTGCCGGGCGAGTCCGTGCCGGAGCCGGCGATCGCACACTGACGGCGACGCGCAGCGGGAATACGAACCGAATTCCTATAATCGGCCATGGCCGATGCGGCCCTGTCGGGCGGCCGCGTGCAGCAGGTTGTCGGCCGGGTCGCTGAGCGTGCTCGGATCGACGCGTTCGTCGCATCGCTTCCGCACGGTGCTCGCGCCCTCACCGTCCGCGGGGAATCCGGGATCGGCAAGACGATCCTGTGGCGCCACGGCGTCCAACTGGCCCGCGAGGCCGAGTTCCAGGTTCTGATCAGCAGGCCGTCGGACGAGGACATGTCGTTCGCGCTCGCCGGCCTGGCCGATCTGTTCGAGGACGTCGAATCGCCCGGCGGCCCGCAGGCCGAGGAGGACCCGCTCGCCCGCAGCCGCGCCGTCCTGCAGGTGCTCCGGCGGCTCGCCTCGGAGGGACCCGTCCTCGTCGCCGTGGACGACCTGCAGTGGCTGGACGCCGGATCCGCCCAGGCGCTCCGGTACGCGCTGCGCCGCCTGGACGCGGAGCCCGTCGGCGTGCTCGCAACCGTCCGGGCGGACCCCGCCGGCGAGGACCCGCTGGCGCTGTCGGCGAGCCTGCCGCCGGGCCGCAACGAACTGCTGGAGGTGGGACCCCTCGACATCGAGGAGCTGCGCCAGGTCCTGAGCGGCACGGTGTCGGCCATCTCGCGGCCGACGCTCCGCCGGATCCACGAGGTGTCCGGCGGCAACCCTCTGTACGCGATCGAGCTCGCACGGGGCCTCGACGCCGCCGCCGGGGCGGACCACCAGGCCGCCGGCCTGCCTCTTCCGCGCTCGCTCGCGGGCGCGATCTCGGCCAGCCTCGATTCCGTGCCGCCCGAACTGTGGCCGGTGCTCGAGACGGTGTCCGCGCTGGGACGCGCGTCGATCCGCGCCGTGGTCGCCCCCCTCGAGGGTGGCGGCGTGGACCCGCGCACGGTCGAGGAGCGGGTGGCCGCCGCCGAGCGGGCCGGCCTGCTCGTGATCGACGACGACCGGGGCGTTCGGTACACGCACCCCATGACGGCGACCGTGGTCTACAGCCGGATGCATCCGCTGGCCCGCCGCGAGCTTCACGCCCGGCTCGCCGAGTACGCCACCGATCCCGATGTTCGAGCCCGCCACCTCGCCCTCTCCGTGGACGAGCCCGACGCACACGTCGCGACGCTGCTCGAAGAGGCCTCGGAACGCGCGCGCGGCCGCGGCGCGTCGGACGTCGCCGCCGAGCTGGCGCGCCAGAGCCTTCGGCTCACTCCCGCCGACGATGCCGACGGCTCCCGGCGCCGCTCCGTGGCCGCGATCAGCCACCTTGCCGCCGCTGGTGAGACCGGTCGCGCCGTGGCGCTCGCCGACGCGATGCTGGCGCAGGCGCCGTCCGGTCCGGGCCGTGCGGCCACGCTGGTCCAGCGGTTCTACGCCGAGAGCATCGACCTCGAACTGGGCGACCGGCTCCTGGCTCGCGCCCTGGAGGACGCGGGCGACGACGAGCTGCTGCGCGCTCAGGTCCTGGACATCCTCGGCTGGCTTCGGGGCATGTTCCGAGGCGATCTGAGGGCGGGCATCGAGTGCGCCCGCGAAGCCGCGGCGATCGCCGAGCGCATGGACGACCCGGAGCTGCAGATGCTCGCCGACGGCCACCTCGCCCACATGGAGGGCCTGGCCGGCAGGCCGCGCTGGGACCTGCTCGAGCGGGCAGTCGAGCTGTCGAGGCGCCTGGGCGGTCCCGGTTTGGGCGGTGGCCCGCGCGCGTGGCTCGCCAAGCATCTCCTCTGGGCCGGTGACCTCTCCGCCGCGAGGGCGCACATGGAATCCGTGCTCGCCGAGCACGTGAGCGCCGGAAACGAGCTCGAGCGCCCGTACCGGCTCTACGACCTCGCCCTGCTGGAATGGGCCGAAGGCCATCTCGCCGGCGCCGAGCGGTGGATCGACCAGGGCATGGAGGCCGCCCGCGACGCTGAGAACTCCGACGCCGAGTGCTGGCTGCTGTTCCCCCGAGGGCTGGTGGAGGCCTGGACCGGCCGGCACGACGAGGCCCGCGCGACGGCCGGGCTCCTCATGGACTGGGCGCGGCGGCGCGCCGGCCGGACGTGGGAGTTCCGTTCGAAGGCCGTGCTCGGGAGCGTGGCGCTGTCTGCCGGTGACGCGCAGTCCGCGGTCACGGACCTGACCGAGGGCGTGCACATGATGGACGAGGCCGGCTTCGCCCATCCGGGCTACGTGCAGGTGATGCCGGACGCGATCGAGGCCCTGGCCTGGACCGGCGAGGTCGACGCGGCCGCCGCGCTCCTGCATCGCCTGGACGCGCAGGCCGAGACGCTGCGGATGATGTGGCCGTCCGCCGCCGCCGAACGCTGCAGGGGGATCGTCCGGCTGGCCGAGGGCGACGCGGAGGAGGCGGAGTCGACGCTCGATCACGCCGCCCGCAGCTTCGAACGCTCAGGGCACATGCCGGACGCGGCCAGGGCGATCCTCATCCGAGGCCGCGCGCTCATGCGCGCGGGCCACCGGACGCGCGCGGCCGACGCGTTCGCCGACGCGCGGTCGCGGTTCGCCGCCATGGGCGCCTCGGCCTGGGTCGATCAGGCCGAGCGCGAGCTCGAGCGGGTGGCGCCGGGCCGCGCCGCCGGGACGCTCACCGAACGCGAGCATGCCGTCGCCGAGCTCGTCGCCCGAGGGCTTCGGAACCGCGAGGTCGGCGCCCTGCTGTTCATGAGCGAGGCAACGGTCGAGGCGCACCTGACCCGCATGTACCGAAAGCTCGGGATCAGGTCACGTAGCGAGCTGGTTCGGTTGATGACCGCCTCGGACGGCCGCACGGACGCCGCGCCGTCGGAAGATCGTCATGCTGGTTGACGAATCACGCGGCCGAAATTCTCGGCGCGCCGGAGCGCTTCGTCGCGATCCGCTCGGACCAATGGCTCCATGAGCGCCGAACCGACGACCACTCCGTCGGCGAACGTCGCCGCTTCGGCCGCCTGGTCCGAGGTGGAGATCCCGACCCCCACGTAGAGCGGCGTCTCAGTGAGCGGCCGGAGCGACGCCACCAGCGCGCGCGCCGATCCCCCGAGCTCGGTCCGCGACCCCGTCACGCCGAGGGACGCCACGCAGTAGACGAAGCCGGTGGATGCCGAGGCGATCCGGGCCAGCCGGTCGGGCGCGGAATTCGGCGCCGCCAGCAGGATCGCCGCGACCCCGCGCTCGCCGAGCACGCCGAGCCAGGCGTCCGCCTCGTCAACCGGCAGGTCGGGCACGATGATCCCCGAGACACCGGCCTGGGCCGCGTCGCGGGCGAACCGCTCCATGCCGTACGCCAGCACGGGGTTGACGTACGTCATGACGGCCACGGGAACCGGCACGTCAGCGGCGCGCACGAGGTCGAAAACCGTCTCCGGCCGGGAGCCGCTTTCGAGGGCCACGCGGGACGCCTCCTGGATGACCGGTCCGTCCATCACCGGGTCGGAGTAGGGAAGCCCGATCTCGACGGCGTCGGCGCCGGCATCAGCGAGCGCCCGCACCAAGGTCGCGTCCACGGCAGAATGTCCGCCGGTGACGTAGGGAACGAAGGCCTTCCGGCCCCCGGCCTTGACGGCCGCGAGCACGCCGTGCATCGGCGCGGTCACCGCGTGCTGCCGGCGTTCGCTTCGAGCCAGGCCTGAACCGTCTGGAGATCCTTGTCGCCGCGGCCTGACAGGCACACCAGGACCGACGAGCCGTCCGGCAGGGGCCGCCCCATCAGCCAGCCGATCGCGTGGGAGGGTTCGAGCGCCGGGAGGATCCCCTCGGTTCGGGACAGTTCCATGAACCCGGCGATCGCCTGCTCGTCGGTGGCGGACGTGTACTCGGCCCGGCCCGCCTCCAGCAGGTAGGCGTGCTCCGGCCCGACCCCCGGGTAGTCCAACCCCGCGGAGATCGAATGCGTGGTGGCCACCTGGCCGTACGCGTCCTGGAGCATGTACGACGCCCCGCCGTGCAGGACGCCCGGGCTCCCCGAGGACAGCGTCGCGCAGTGGTCGCCGAGCGCGGCTCCCCTGCCGCCCGCCTCCACCCCGATCAGCCGGGATCCGGTCGGAACGAACCCGGTGAACATGCCGATCGCGTTCGACCCTCCGCCCACGCAGGCGACGACGGTGTCCGGATCCTCGCCGGCGTTCGCCTCCCGGAACTGCACCAGCGCCTCGTCGCCGATCACTCGCTGCAGGTCGCGCACGATCCACGGGAACGGGTGCGGTCCCACGACCGACCCGATGATGTAGTGGGTGTGCTCGACGCTCGCGGCCCAGTCCCGGAGCGCCTCGTTCACCGCGTCCTTCAGCGTCCGCGAGCCGGTGGTGACCGGGACCACCTCGGCGCCCAGCAGGTGCATGCGCTGGACGTTGATCGCCTGGCGGAGGGTGTCCTCCTCGCCCATGTAGACCACACAGGGCAGGCCGAACAGCGCGCACGAGGTGGCCGTCGCGACACCGTGCTGCCCGGCGCCGGTCTCGGCGATGACCCGGCGCTTGCCCAGTCGCGACGCGAGCAGCGTCTGCCCCACGGTGTTGTTGATCTTGTGTGCGCCCGTGTGCGCCAGGTCCTCGCGCTTGAGCCAGATCCGGTAGCCGAGCCGGTCGGACAGGCGGCTCGCGAACGTGAGCGGCGTCGGCCGCCCGACGAAGGTTCGAAGCAGGCCATCCAGCGTCGAACGGAACTCCGGGTCCCGGCGCTCGCGGCGCCACGCGGCCTCGAGCTCGTCGAGCGCGGGGATCAGCACCTCCGGTACGTAGCGCCCGCCGAACGGACCGAATCGCCCGCGGGCGTCGGGAAGGGCCGCGGTGGTGCCGGACGCGGCCGTCATCGTCCCAGCAGCTCCCGGAGCTTCGCCGCAGGATCCGGGGCGCGCATCAGGGTCTCGCCGACGAGCACGGCGTCGGCGCCGGCATCCTCCGCCCGGCGAACGTCCTGCCTCGTTCGGACGCCGCTCTCCAGCACGCGAACCAGGCCGGTTGGAACCCGCGCGAGGACCTCGATCGCGCGATCCAGGTCGACCTGCAGCGTCTCGAGGTTCCGCGAGTTCACGCCGATGACGTCGGCACCGGCGGCCACCGCGCGATCGAGGTCGCGGTCCGAATGGGTCTCGACGAGCGCGGCCAGCCCGTTCGCGCGGGCCGCAGCGAGCAGGTCGGTCAGCTCGGAGTCGGCGAGGCCCGCCACGATGAGCAGGATCGCGTCGGCGCCGCTCGCCCTCGACCGGTCGATCTGGGTGGCGTCCACGATGAAGTCCTTCCGAAGGATCGGAAGCGACGAGATCGCCCGCACCGCGTGGAGATCGTCGATGTGGCCGCCGAAATGCCGTGACTCGGTGAGCACGGACACGGCCGCGGCACCACCCCGAGCGTAGGCGTCGGCGGTCCGCGCCGCGTCGGTCGCGCCGTCGGCGATGACGCCCGCCGAGGGCGAGGACCGCTTGACCTCCGCGATGACCGAGATGCCCGGTGACCGGAGCGCCCCGGCGAAGTCGAGCGGGGTTCGATCCCGGTCGCGCTCCGCCGACGGCGATCGATCGGCCGGACGTGCGTGGACCTCCTCGCGGGCGCGAGCCATCGCCTCGGTGAGGAATCCGGCGGATCCCCGATCGCCTTCAGCCGGCGCCCACGACGGCGCCGGTTCCGCTGCGGGTTGCATCGGGCCAGTCTACGCAGAGGCTTCGGCGCTCCCGGTGTCGAAGCCTCTGGTCGCCACCGCGTGGGGGTCGGGCCGCGCGGCGCGCGCCGACCTAAGCCCCGCGAGACAACCGCCGATCGCCCCCAAGGCGCCGCCGACGATGGCCAGATAGACGCCGGGCCCGGCGGAGGACGTCGAACCCAGGCGCCCGAGCACGTCCCGGAGGCGATCGAACTGGGCGGCCGGGAGCGCGCGGCCGGCGCCGGCCTGCCAGGCGGCCCGGAGGACCTGGTCGGCCCGGGCGCCCTTCGTCGCCAGCGCGGTGACGGCGGCGGCGGCCACCGCCACGCCCGCGGCGGCGAGGATCCACGCGCTCGCCGTCCGCAGGGACCCGGTTCCGGCGAGCAGCCCGGCCACGCACAGGAGCATCACGATGGACGCGCCCAGCGCCACCGCTCCGGTGGCGCCCAGAGCCCTCGCCGATGCCGCGATCGCATGCGACGGCGTCCCGAGGAACACCGCGAACCGCCCGAGGTCGAGCCGGACCCAGGGCAGGAAGCACGACACGGTGGCCACGATGGCTCCGGCGGCACCGATCGCCAGCGCCACCGGCGCGTCGCCTGCCGCCCGGCGAGCTCCCGCCACGGCGGTCGCCGGCGCCGACTCCGTCATCGTGTCCACCGATCTTCAATCGTCCGCGCCGGCGACCGCCTGAAGCGCTTCCTGCAACGTGAAGACCCCCTCCCCCAGTGCACGGCCCACGATCGCGCCGGCGACCGCGGGCCCGGCCGCCGCCAGCGCGGCGAGGTCGTCCAGTGAGGCGATCCCACCGGACGCGACGACCGGGGCGCGGAGCCGCGAGGCCATCTCGACGAGCCACCGCACGTCGACGCCGGTGAGCGAACCGTCGCGCTCGACCTGGGTGACGACGACCGCCGCGGGGCGGGGGTCGGCGGCCGCGATCCAGTCCACGACGGGGCGGAGCGGTCGGTCCTGCCAGCGGCCGCCCCGCGGCGAGAGCGACTCGCCCAGCACGTCGAGGCCGATCGCGACGCTGCCGGGTGCTGCCCGCATGGCCGTCAGCAGATCCTCACCGGCGCCGGCGTCATCGTCACCGACGTACGCGGCGCTGATCACGGCGCGGTCGGCGCCTCGCCGGAGCGCCTCGGCGCCCGCGAACGGGCTCAACCCTCCGCCGGCCTGGACGCGGACAGGCAGCGCCGCGATCTGCTCGAGCGCCCGCGCGTTCGCCTCCCCCGCCTCGCCGCTGACGGCGGCGTCGAGGTCGACCACGTGGAGCCACCCGGCCCCGGCGGCGACCATGCGCTCCGCCAGCTGAACGGGATCACCGACCGAGAACGAGACCGACGTCGGATCGCCGCCCCGCGTACGGGCGACCCGCCCTTCGCGGAGGTCGATCGCCGGGAAGAGGTCGAAGGCCACGCGGCGATGGCGTCAGACGGTGGCGGGCTCCCCGGCCACCAGCCGGACGGAGGAAGGCCCGAGGAGGCGCCGCAGCTCCGAGAGCAGGGCCGCTGAACCGTCCACCCGGAACTCCTCGCCCAGGCGCAGCCGTGTCGCCTCCCCGTCCGCCAGGAGGCGGAGGATCACCGGCAGGGGACCCGGATGCGCGCCGAACGTCGACTTCAGCCTCGCGATCAGCCCGCCCGTGCACGATGCCACCGGGATGTCCACCAGGAGCGGGTCCTGGCCGGCGCCGGGCCGCCCCCCCGAGGCGCTCCCGCCGTTCGAAGCGGAGTCCGTGGCCGGCCCCACTCCGGAGCCTTGGCCGGCGCCCGGATCCGCCGAGGCGTCCGAGTCGGCCGCAGGCTCGGGCCCCAGGTTCGGTTCGGACACGTCCATGGCCGCCAGCTGCAGCTCGCGCCCGCGGAGGTCGATCCGGCCCTTGACCATCACCACCCGGTCGGGCTGGATGATGTCGCCGGCCTTGTCGAACACTCCCGGGAAGGCCACGATGCCCACCCCACCGGTGAGGTCCTCCAGACGGAACACCGCGTACGGCTCGCCGCGCTTGGTGTACTTCCGCCCGATCCCGCTCACGATGCCCGCCACCGTGACGACGTCGCCGTCGCCCTTCGAGGGCAGGTCGACGATCTCAAGGTCCGTGAGCGCCGCCAGCCGGTCGCGGATGGCGAGGAGCGGGTGGTCGGTGACGAACTGCCCGAGCATCTCCTTCTCCCACCGCAGGAACTCCTGCTTGTCGAACTCACCGCCGGCCAGCACCACCGATTCGTCGATGTCGAGCGCGGGCCCGGTGTCGCCGCCGAAGAACGATTCCTGCCCGACGGCCTCGGCGCGCCGGTCGGCCAGCACGGGCGTGGTGATCTTCTCGTAGCCCTCGAGCAGCGAGCGCCGCGTGTATCCCAGCGAGTCGAACGCTCCCGAGAGCACCAGCGACTCGATGCACTTCTTGTTCAGCACCCCGGAGTCGACCTTCCGGCAGAAGTCGGTGAACGTCTCGAACGGGCCTTTCTCCGTGCGGGCCTCGATGATCGCCTCGACCGCCCCGACCCCGACGTTCCGCACCGCGGCCAGCCCGTAGCGGATCGAGCCGTCCGCCGGCGTGAAGTACAGCGCCGAGGCGTTCACGTCCGGAGGCAGCACCTCGATCCCCATCAGCCTGGCGACGTTCAGGTAGAAGGGCTTGCGGTCCTTGTCGTCTCGGACGCTGGTGAGCATGGCCGCCATGTACTCCACCGGGTGATGGCGCTTCAGATACGCGGTCTGGTAGCCGACCAGTGCGTACGCGCACGCATGCGAGGCGTTGAAGCCGTAGTCGGCGAAGGGCACGACCTTGTCCCATATCGACCGCGCCAGCCTCTCCGAATACCCGTTCGCCACCGCGCCTTGGACGAAGTTCTTCTCGTGCAGCGCCATCTCGTCGCGCTTCTTCTTCCCGATGGCCTTGCGCAGCGTGTCGGCCTCGCCGAGCGTGTAGCCGGACAGGCGCACGGCGATCTGCATCACCTGCTCCTGGTAGACCATGACGCCGTACGTCGCGGAGAGGATCTCCTCGAGGTCCTCGTGGGGGTACTCGACAGGCTTGAGGCCGTGCTTCCGCGCCGCGTACTCGACGTGGACGCCCTGGTTCAGCGGGCCCGGCCGGTACAGCGCGTTGAGGGCCATGATGTCCTCGAAGCGGTCGGGCACCAGTTGGCGGATCAGCGCGCGCATGCCGCCGCTCTCCAGCTGGAACACCCCGTCGGTGTCGGCCCGCTGGAGCATCTCGTAGGTCTCGGCGTCGTCCAGCGCGATCGCGTCGATGTCCAGATCGATGCCCTTCGCCCGCAGCATGCCGACGGTGTCGTCGATCACCGACAGGTTCCGCAGCCCGAGGAAGTCCATCTTCAGCAGGCCCAGGCGTTCGACCCCGTGCATGTCGAACTGCGTCACGATGCGGCGCGAATCGTCCCGGGAGTCCTTTGATAGCTTCAGCGGGAGGTAGGAGACGAGCGGCGCGTCGCCGATCACCACCCCGGCGGCGTGGACGCTGTCCTCGCGGCGCAGCCCCTCGAGGGCGCGCGCCGTGTCGACGATCTCCTTCGCCTCGGGCTCCCGCGCGTACGCGTCGGCCAGCTCGGTGGACATCTCCAGGGCCTTCTCGATCGGGAACTCGCGCCCCAGGAGCGCCGCCGGGTACATCTTGCAGAGGCGGTCGCCCACGCTCGCCGGGAAGCCCAGCACGCGCGCGGCGTCCCTGATCCCCTGCTTCCCCTTGATGGTCTGGAACGTGACGATCTGCGCGACCCGGTCGGTGCCGTAGCGCTGGGCCACGTACTGGATGACCTCGTCCCGCCGGCGTTCGTCGAAGTCCATGTCGATGTCGGGCATCTGCTTGCGCTCTGGATTGAGGAAGCGCTCGAAGATCAGCCCGTATCGCAGCGGGTCGAGGTCGGTGATCCGCAGGGAATACGACACGACGGACCCCGCTGCGGAGCCGCGGCCAGGACCGACCCTGATCCCGCGTTCACGCGCGAACCGGATCAGGTCCCACACGATCAGGAAGTAGCCGGCGAACCCCATCAGGATGATCACGTTCAACTCGTGATCGATCCGCTCGGTGATCTCCGCGGTCACCTCGCCGTAGCGCTGCCGAGCGCCGGCGAAGACGAGGTCCCGCAGGTAGCCCTCCAGCGTCGAGCCGTCGGGCGGATCGAACCGCGGCAGGTGGAACTCGCCGAACTCCATCCGGAGCTCGCAGGATTCGGCGATCCGCAAGGTGTTGTCGCACGCCGCGGGCACCTCCGAGAAGAGCGCCCGCATCTCCTGCGCCGACTTCAGGTAGAACTCCTCGGTTTCGAACCGCAGACGGTTCGTGTCGGTCTGAACCTTCTGCTGCTGGATGCACAGGAGCACGTCGTGCGGCCGCGCGTCGGTCTTCTCCGTGTAATGGAGGTCGTTGGTGGCGACCAGCGGGATGCCCAGGCGCGAGGACATCTCGACGAGCGTCGGGTTCACCGTCCGCTGCTCGCCGAGGCCGTGGTCCTGCAGCTCGAGGTAGAACGAATCCGGCCCGAAGATGTCCCGGTAGGTGGCGGCGACCTCCTCGGCCTGCGCGCGCTTGCCGTCGATGAGCAGCTTGTTCGTCTCCCCGGCCAGGCAGCCGGAGAGCCCGATCAGGCCATCGCTGCGCTCGGCCAGAAGCTCCTTGTCGATCCGCGGGCGGTGGTAGAAGCCCTCCAGGTGCGCATCGGTGACCAGCCGGAGCAGGTTCCGGTACCCGCGCTCGTTCCTGGCCAGGATCGTGAGGTGCCGGTACGCCTCCTCGTTCTCCCCCCGCTCGCGATCGAAGCGCGACCGGGGCGCCACGTACGCCTCGACCCCGATGATCGGCTCGATGCCCGCCTCGCGCGCGGCGAGGTAGAAGTCGAGCGCACCGAACATCACCCCGTGGTCGGTCATGGCCACGGCCGGCATCCCGAACTCCGCCGCCTTCGCGACCATCTGGGAGATCCGCGCCGCCCCGTCGAGCAGCGAGAACTCCGTGTGATTGTGGAGATGGACGAAGCCCTGGTCGTTCATCGTGCGCCCGTGCCTCGCGTCCGTGTTGGGGAAACCCTGGGGACGGCGTGTGGGAAACTCACATGCTTGTAATTCCGGACCGGGCGAATCTACACTCGGCCAACCGGCGAGGCAAACGTCGAGCGTGTCCGCCCCGCGGCGGACGGATCGGAGCCAGGTGCAGACCGCGGACGCCGTGACGGCCACAGGCACAGGCGCAGGCACCGTCGCGCCCGCGCGCGTCCCACGGCTGTCCTACTCGGCGATCTCCCTGTACGAACGCTGCCCGCAGGCGTTCAAGTTCCAGTACGAGGACCGCCTGCCGGGAACGACGTCGCCCGCCATGTCCTTCGGCGACTCGCTGCACCGGACGCTCCACCGGTTCCACGACCGGCCGGTCCCGGTCGCCCCAGGCCTGGACGAACTGTTCGAGATCCTGGACGGCTCGTGGGTCTCCGACGGCTACCGCGACCGCGGCGAGGAGGACCTCTATCGCAACCACGCCCGCCAGGTCCTGACCGACTATCACCGCGAGAACGCCGCCTCGTTCCGCATCCCCGCGGCGCTGGAGTTCCGCTTCACGATCGACGTCGAGGGCGTCGCGCTCTCGGGCGTGATCGACCGGATGGACCGCATCCCGGGCGGCGGCTACGAGATCGTCGACTACAAGACGAACCGCCGACTGCCGCCGCAGTCCCAGGTGGACCAGGACCTCCAGCTGTCCGTGTACCACCTGGCGGCGAAGGAGATCTGGGGCATCGAACCCGAACGCCTGACGCTCTACTACCTCCTGCCGGGCCAGCGGATGACCACGGCGCGGACGCTCCGGGACATGGACGCCACCCGGCGCCGAGTGGCCGGCGTGGCCGAACGGATCGCGGCCGGGCAGTTCGAACCGCGCGCGAACCCGCTCTGCGACTGGTGCGACTACCAGTCCCGGTGCCCGCTGTTCCGCCACAGGTACGAGAAGCTCGAAGGCGACCCCGCGCCGAACATGACCGCCATCGTCGACGAATGGATCGAACTGAAGCGGCGGGGTCGCGAGGTCTACCGGCGCCTGGACGAGCTCGCCCCGCTGATCCATGCGTTCTGCGACGAGCACGGGTACCGGCGGCTCTACGGCACCGACGGTGCGGCCGTGGACCGGCGCCCGCAGCACCTCAGCGAACCCGACCCCGTCGCGATCCGGGCGATCCTCGAGCCGCTCGGGCTCTGGGAGGAGATCCTTTCGGTCGATCCGGCGCGCCTCGGCACGCTGGTCGAGAGCCGCCGGCTCGCCCCGCACATCGAGGACGCGCTGCTCTCCTCCCGCGAGGAGACCAGGCTCCAGCACGCGCTCTACCTCCGCGAGGAGCGCGACCGCTCGAAGGGACGGCGCACGTAGCCGGGACTGGCTTCGGCATCGTCACGCTGCCGCCGGATGGGCTGGACCGCATCCGCGAGGTCGACATGGCCGAACACGGGCATGCCGTCTACCGGTGGGTTGACGACGAACTGACCCGGATCCTGAAGCAGCACGAGCGCCCGCCGTGGGACCAGTGGACGTGGACCGGCAGCATCGCCGGATGGTCGGCGATCGTCCGCGGAGGCGGCACGGCGCTCGCCGCCGTCGATGGGTCGCCGTCCGCCGCGGTGATCGGATTCGCCGTCGTGCGGTTCGATCTGACGCCCGGCATGGACCAGCTCGCCGCCCTGTTCGTCGACGCCGCGCATCGCCGCCTCGCAGTGGCGACCGGACTGGTGGACGAAGTCGTCGCCGTCGCCCGCCGGCGCGGAACTCGCGGGCTGTACGTGTCGGCGGTCCCGTCGGATTCGGCCGTCCCCTTCTATCTCGGCTACGGCTTCGCGCCGACGTCGGAGCCGGACCCCGCCCTCCTCGCGCTGGAGCCCGAGGACATCCACATGACGCTCGCGCTGTAGCCGGACCACCGACGCGCCTGGGTGGATACTTCGCCGGTCGGCATGCGACGAACGGACAGGAGCGAGCCATGGTGCGGCATCCGGTGATCGGCTATCTGGTCTGGGCGCTCATCTTCGGCGCCCTGTTCGCATGGGAAGGGCTCGGCCTGGCCCGGCAGAACGATGCGTTCCCCACCCTGTCCGATTGCTTCCGGGTGATCATGCGCACTCCGATCGGACGGTGGGCGCTGTTCGCGTTGTGGCTGTGGTTCGGATGGCACCTGTTCGTGCGCGGGTGGCACTTCTTCCTGCGGGCGTGAGCCACGATGTCCCCATTGACGAACACGCTCGGCAGCGTCCCGGTCCGGCATGACGTGATCCCCCTCGCGGTCGGCTTCGGGTTGATGATGGTCGCGCTCGGCCTGGGGCTGTGGGTGTCGCAGCGACCCGACCGTGGGCACGGTCGCGCTTCCGCCGGGCGCGCCGGATGGCCGGCGTTCATCAGGTACCTGGTGGGAACGGCGGTGGGCGGATGGGCGCTCCTCATGGCCTTCGTGCTCCTCTATTACGTCGCGGTCGCGGGCCAGAGCCGCGCGTTCCTGTTCGCCGCCCTCACCGGCACCGCATTGATGGCGTTCGGCATCGGGGTGCCGTCGCTGCTCCTCATCGCCGGGGTCGGCGAGATCCTGCGGAGACGCCGCGGGCGGGCGCCGCGCTGACCTATCCCTCGCGGGCGCGCCTGAGCGCCTCTGCCAGGTCGCTCGGAAGCGGATCCTCGATCTCGATCCGTTCTCCGGTGACCGGGTGGTCGAACGCGATGCGCCACGAGTGCAGGAACGGCCGCGCGAGGCCCAGGCGAAGCGCCTCGTCCCCTCCCCCGCCGTAGGCGCGGTCCCCCACGATGGGGTGGCCGGCAGCAGCGACGTGCACCCTGATCTGATGGGTCCGGCCGGTGCGAGGCCGCGCCTCGATCAGCGCCGTCCGCCCGAATTGGTCAAGTACCGTTACCATCGTCGCGGCGTCCTTGCCCGAGGTGGCCCGCGCGGTGATCCTCGCGCCGCGGCGCTCCAGGGGCGCGTCGATCAGGAACTCATCGTGCGCCGGCGCGCCGCGAACGAGCGCCAGGTACCGCCGGTCGACCGCGTGTCGCCGGAACATCGCCGACAGTGCCTCGTGCGTGCCGTCGTCCTTCGCCACGATCATCGCCCCTGAGGTCCCGGCGTCCAGACGGTGCACGATGCCCGGCCGGTCAGGCCCCCCGGCGGCGCTCAGCGGCACGCCCATCCCGAGCAGGCGGTTCACCAGCGTGCCGGTCCGGCGCGAGGCGGTGGGATGCGTGACCATGCCGGCCGGCTTCGACACGACCATCAGGAAGGGGTCGTCGAGCAGGACCGGCACGCCGCCGGGCTCGGCGGGCGGACCGCCGGACTCCGGCAGATCGACGGTCACGGTCTCCGCGCCCGTCAGCCGGAACGACTTCTGCCTTCGGACGCCGTCCACCAGGACCAGACCGTCGGCGATCGCGCGCTGAACATCGGCCCGTGGGACCTCCAGCGCCGCCGCCACGACCGCGTCGAGCCGGCCGGGCTGCGCGGTCACGAGCGTCTCGATCAGGCGCCTCCCGTGGCAGGTTGCACCGCATCGCCCGGCGGCGCGGGCCTCCGCTGGAACAGCGCACCGGCCGCGACGACGATGGCGCCGATGACCACGCAGGAGTCGGCCACATTGAACGTGGGCCACATGTGCAGATGGATGAAGTCGACGACGCGCCCCGACACGCCGGTCCCCCGCGTCAGGCGGTCGGCCAGATTCCCCAGCGCGCCGCCCAGGATCAGCCCCATCCCGATCGCCGTCACCAGCGACGTCTGACGGAAAGCCAGCCACACGATGCCCGCGCTGATCGCGATGCTCGCCGTGAAGAACAGCCACGGCGCTCCGGTGAGGAGGCTGAACGCGCCGCCGGAGTTCGTCGTGTACGAGAGGTCCAGCACGTGGGGAATCAGCACGATCGGCGGTCTGCCCTGCAGCGAGCCGACGGCCCAGGCCTTCGTCACGCGATCGAGGACGAACGCGGCCGCAGCGACGGCGAACAGGATCGCGGCGAGCCGCCGCCCGCGTGATCCCGACCGGGCGGCCGGGGCGGGGGCGGCCTGCCCGTCGCTCAGCGGAACCGTTCCTCGGCTTGCTTGTCCGTAAGACACAGGCTGGCGTACGGGAGCGCACGGATGCGCGCCTTCTCGATGGGCTTGCCGCACCGCTCGCACAGGCCGTAGGTGCCGTCGTCGATCTTCCGCAGGGCGCGTTCGATCTTCTCTTCGAGGTCCTGGAGGCTGTTCGAGATGGACAGCTCCTTCTCGCGCTCGAACGTGTTGGTGCCGACGTCGGCGCTCTCCGGGTCGTTCTCCCCCCAGGAGTCGGCCTGATCCTGGGAGAACACGGCCTCCGTGATGCCGGTGCGCTGCGCGCGAACGCCGCGCAGCTCCTCCTGGAGGCGGTTGCGCAGATCCCCCAGTTCCTTGGGTGTGAACAGCGCCTTCGTCGTCACTTCGGCCTCGAAATGGATCGGAAGATCGTCACGAACGCTCGCCGCGGCGCGCGACGACGTTGCTCCGCGCGGGCTGCGGCGGACGGACGGCGACTATACCATCGGCGTTGGATCGGACAGGGAGTTCGTCGCCCGGCTGAGCCCGCGAAGGCCGCGGCGGACGCATCCGGGACCGCGCCGTCCCGCGCGGAGCGCCCCGCTCGATCCCTGGACCGGCGCTAGTCCTCGCCCCAGAAGAGCTCGCGGAGCGAGCGTCCTCCGGCTTCGTCCTCGTCGTCCTCGGTGCCGGGACCGGCAGCGTGCGCGGTGTCCGGCTCCTTCGCCCACCCGGGCGGAGGTCCTCCGATGCCAGGGGTCTCGGACTCCTGGCCGGCCTGCGCGGCGTCGCCGCCCTGGTGCCCGAGCGCGGCGCCGACGGCCGCTGGGTGTGACGCGTCGTCACCATGGTCGTCCGCGTCGTCGCCCGCCATGGCCGCCGCACCCGCCCCGGTCCCGGCCGCAGCCATCGGCGTGCCCTCTTCCGGCCCAGCATCCTCGCCAGCCTGGCCGGCGTAACCGGCCGGTTCGCCTCCCGAGGTTCCCGGCTCGGACGCGTCGTCCGTCCAGCCGGCGCCTTCGGTGGGCGGCGGTTCGGCAGCCTCGGACTCATGCCACGGCGCCGCGGCAGCACCAGCGCCGGAACCGTCGTCCCCGGCATCGGAGTGTCCCTCCGGTTCCCCGTTCCACGCCCGCTCCGCGGGTGCCGGCCCGCCATCGGCGGGGCCGCCTTCCGCGCCGCCGTCTTCCTCACCGGCGACACCGGGCTCAGACGTGGCCGTGCCGAACACGGGCGGCTCCCCGGGATCCTCAGGATGGACGTCCTCGGCGGAACCTGCCCCGGCAGCCTCGGTTTCCGTGGCGGCCTCCCCGAATCCCTCGGCGTCCTGGGATTCGGCGGAGGCCTCCTCGTGCGCGCCGACGGCGGCGAGGTCGATCACGTCGTCGTGAGCCGTCTCCTGTTCGACGTCCGATTCTCCGACGGGGTGCTCGGCGCCCGCAGACGGCGTCTCCGCCTCGACGGGACTCCCCGGAGCATCGTCCGCGGACGCGGCCTCGGCAGCCGCCAGGGCTCCTGCTCCCGCGCCGCCGGCGGCGTTCGGAGCTTCGGCGGGCGCCGCGTCCTCAGCGTCCAACTCGTCCTGACCGTCCTCGAGCGGCGGCTCTCCGCGCACGCGCCTGAGGTCGTCGCGGATCGCCTCCGCGTGGTCCTGGATGAGGCTGGCCATCGCCTGCAGGAATTCGCGCTCGCGGTGGATGAAGTCCCGGTCGGGCGCCCGGCCACCCCCGGCCGCCATCGCGGCGCCGGCGGCTGCCCCGGACACGGCCGCACCGGAGGGGCTCGGCCGCCCCGCCTCGGCCGCCGCGGCTTCAAGGATCACGACGGCTTCGCTCCTGGCCTCGGCGACCACGCGGGCGGCCTCCTCCCGGGCTTCCGCGAGCGTCCGGGCTGCCTGGACCCGCGAGTCCTCGAGCTCCGCCGCGCCGTCGGCGTCGGCTCCGAACCGAGCGGTGGGACGCATCTCAGCGCGCTCCAACTGCTCGCGCAGGCTCCTGGTCTCCGCAAGCAGCCGGGCCAGTTCCTCCGTGACCTCGTCGAGGAACTGGTCGACCTCACGTTCGTGATAGCCGCGAACAGAGGAACGGAACACCTTCTGCTGGATGTCGATGGGCGTGATCCGATTCGTCGACGACGACGCGGGCGGCGGCGAGTCCGAGAACCCTGCTCCGGTCCCGGGCGGCGTGGCCGGCGCCACGTCGGCTTCGGCCGCGGCCTCGGCCTGCTGCTTCTTCTTCCTGGTCATCGAAATCTCGCCTCCCCGAAGTCTCCCAGCCGTGGGGCCGTCAACAGATCGCCTGGATCAGCACCAGCAGGATGACGAACGCCAGCACCGGCGTGAAATCCATGGCCATCGCCCCCGCCCGCAGGGGCGGGATGAGGCCACGCAGCGGGCGCAGCACCGGGTCGGTCACCGCATAGATCGCGTTCCATACCGTCCGCAGCGGGCCGGACATAGGGCGGGGGAACCACGACGACAGCACCCGGATCAACAGCACGATCCAGTAGAGAAGAAGAAGGTCGCAGACGATGCGCCTCATGGCGACGCCGCCGGGGCGACATCGCGGGCGGCGCCGGCGGGATCAGAATTGGTTGTAGAAGCCACCCTCGACGATCTTCTCCCGCTCCTCGGCCGAGACCTCCATGTCGTTCGGCGTGAGCAGATAGACCCGGGAGGCGACCATCTCGATCTTGCCGCCGAGGCCGAAGACCAGCCCGGAGGCGAAGTCGACCAGCCGGCGGGCCACCGCATCCTCGGTCCCCTGCAGGTTCATGATCACCGGGATGCCACCCTTGTAGCGGTCGCCGATGTCCCGCGCGTCGTTGAACCGCTGCGGTTCGGCCCGGTGAATGGACGCCGGCGCCGGAGCGCGGGGGCTCGGGATCGAGCGGACGACCGCCTCGGAGCGCGGAGGGTCCATGGTGGCCACCTCCGTCCGCGAGAACCGGCGCACGGGCGCCGCCTCGTGCACGGACGGGTCCGGCTCCGGCTCGATGTCGTCGAGTTCCTCGTCCTCCACCAGGCCGAGGTACTGCATCGTCTTCTTCCAGACCCCTGCCATCGTCCCCTCCACTCGGTCGGCACCGAATCCCGCCGCCGGCCGCACCGGGCCCCCCGGTCAACGGGGCCACCCGACGCCGCGTCGCGCCACCCTGGATCACGTCCGGGGCGCACGCGGCCCGAACAGGGCCGTCCCGACGCGCACCATCGTAGCGCCTTCCTCCACGCCGATTTCGTAATCGACCGACATCCCCATCGATAAATCTCCGGCCTCCGGATGGGCGGATCGGAGGGCTTCGCCGAGCGATCTCAGCCGCGCGAAGAACGGGCGGGCGCCCTCGGGGGCCGGCGTGATCGGGGCGATGGTCATGAGACCCCGGAGCCGAAGCCCCTCCATCCCGGAGATCTCCTCGGCGAAGCGGCCCACGTCAGGTGGAGCGACGCCCTGCCGCTCGCCGGTGAAATCGACCTCGATCAGGACGTCGATCGGCTGGCCCGCCGCCGCGCGGCGGCGGGCCAGCCGCACCAGCGCCGCGCCCGGCTCGGCCGACTGCACCACGTCCGCCACGTCGGCGACGTGGCGGACGGTACCGGTCTGCAGCTTCCCGAGGAAGTGCCACACGGGCCGCGTGGCCGTCCCGGCAAGATCCGGCCGCAACGCCTCGACACCGGCCGCTTTCGCCGAGAGCTCCGCCGCGCGGTTCTCTCCGATGTCCACGACCCCGGCCTCGAGGACGGCGGTCACCGCCTGGGGCGGATGCGTCTTCGTCACGGCCACGAGCCGGATCTGGGACGGGTCGCGGCCCGCGCGAGCGGCGGCGGCGGCGATGCGCTCCCTGACGGCCGCGACCGTGGTCGAGACGCGCTCGCGCCAGAGCTCACCGTCTTCGTCTGCCGCGCGCGCGCGTTGCGTCGAATCCTCCATCGGCGTTCGACGGGACGGTACCCAGCGGCCCGCCGGAGGACAAGCCGGGAACCGCAAACGGAGGGCCGGGAACAGGGCCGGAGACGAGACGAGCGCCCCGCCTGGCGGCGGGGCGCTCGGTGTCCTCCTGAAGCAGCGCCGCGGGCGGAGCCGCCGCCCCGGAGACAGGGGAAGGGCGTCTCCGGGGAGCCCGGCCCGCGTTCGAAGCCGGGGAACTCCTAGCTCTTCAGGAAGTCGGGGATGTCCAGATCGTCCTCCGCGTCGAAGATGACCGTCCTGGCCGGCTTGAACATCTCGTCGTCCTCCTCCAGCAGGGACGGCGTGGCCTCCCGTTCGGCCGGCGGCTCGGCCTTCGGACCCGTGGTGCCCAGCATGCGTTCGGCCTCCAGCACGCGGGCGAGCTTGCCGTTGCGTCCGTTGCCGATCTTGTCGAACCCGGCCGCGATGACCGTGACCCGCACCTCGTCGCCGAGCGCGTCGTCGATCACGGCGCCGAAGATGATGTTCGCGTCGGGGTGCGCCACCTTCGTCACGGTCTCCGCGGCGCGGTTCACCTCGTGCAGCGCCAGGTCCGAGGGACCGCCGATGGACAGCAGCACACCCTTGGCTCCCTCGATGGAGGCCTCGAGCAGCGGCGAGGAGATGGCCGCCTTCGCCGCCTCCTCGGCGCGGCCCTCACCCGAGCCGTGCCCGATGCCCATGAGGGCCGAGCCCGCCCCGGTCATGACGGCCTTGACGTCGGCGAAGTCCAGGTTGATCAGTCCGGGCGTCATGATGAGCGAGGTGATGCCGTCCACGCCCTGATACAGGACCTGGTCGGCCATGCGGAAGGCGTCCACCATGGGCGTCCCGGCGTCGGAGACCTGGAGCAGCCGGTCGTTCGGCACCACGATGCTGGTGTCCACCGCGGAACGAAGCTCGCCGATGCCGATGTCGGCCTGGAGCGCGCGCTTGCGTCCTTCGAAGGAGAAGGGGCGCGTCACCACGCCGATGGTGAGGGCGCCGAGGCTCTTGGCGATCTCCGCCACGATCGGCGCGCCGCCGGTCCCGGTCCCGCCGCCCTCGCCGGCAGTGATGAAGACCATGTCGGACCCCTTCAGGATCTCCTCGATCTCGGTTCGGTGCTCCTCGGCCGCGCGTTTGCCCACCTCGGGGTTCGAACCGGCACCCAGCCCGCGCGTGGTCTCCCGGCCGATGTCGAGCTTCACGTCCGCCTCGGACATGAGGAGGGCTTGCGCGTCGGTGTTCATGGCGATGAACTCGACGCCCTTCAGCCCGGCCTCGATCATCCTGTTCACCGCGTTCGTGCCACCGCCGCCGATGCCGACGACCTTGATCACGGCAAGGTAGTTCTGCGGAGACTGCATCATTCCTCCTGCCCTCCGGGAGCCCGCGAGCCGTGGCCGGGCCCTTCTACCTGGGGAAGTGCCGGTCTTCTGCGCCACTGGATCAACCTCAACTGTAGAGTAAGAGTTATGTAAACCTCATCTACAAGGCGAGGACTGTACCGCACTGTGACCAACTGGTCAACCCCAATTTTCGGCATCCAGTTGGACCCCGCTGAGGAAAGAATTCCTGCGCGACGCGACGTCGACATCGCGTTGTACCCGGAATGCGCGGGGATTAGCCCCCGGACGGCGCGGACGGCGTCGCCGTCTGGGAGGTGCTCGGCGTCGACGGCGTCCCTGCGGTTCCGAGCGCGTCGCTCCCCGCCCCCGGAATGCCCGTGACCTGCCCTGATGCAGGCATCACGGCCGGCGCCGTCGGCGCGCTCACATCGATGTACAGCGGCGCCACACGGTGCTGCTCCAGCCAGACCAGCACCGCTTCGATCGCCGCGCCCTTGGCGGCGGCGGCCGTCGCGTCACCGTAGATCACGCGGACCCCGTCCCTGGTGCGGAGCTCGATCCCCTCGCGGCCGAGCGACACGTTCGCGATGCGGGTTCGAACCATCGGGGGGAAATCCGCCGCGGCCTGAAGCGCCGGCGACGAAACGGGCACTCTCGACCCCGACTTGAGGGTGAGATTCTCCGGGACCTGGATCGCCGGCAGCCGGAACCCTCCGACGGCCGCGCCCAGCACGGTCCCGTCGCTGGCCACCAGCATGTCGGGGCCGTTCGCCCGTGCGGCCACGGCGACCGGGATCCGTTCCGTGAGCGTGATCGAGAGCGTCGACGGCAGCAACCGCGAGACGCTCGCCGCCGCGATCCACGGGTCGGCCAGGAGCCGCCGCTCAACGGACGCGGTCGACATCCAGATCACGTTCGAACGGCTCGACAGGCCGGCCACGCCCTCGATGTCGGACGTGGTGAGCCGATGGTTGCCCGAGACCTCCAGATGGCGCACCGCGAAGATCGCCGATCGGGAGACGGCCAGCGCGGCACCCGCCACGATCAGCACACCGACGACGGCCAGCGCCACGCTCCGGACCGTCCGGCGCCGGGCCTCGACCCCGACCGGCCGGGGAAGCTCCGGCAGGTCGACGGGCGGCGCGTCAGACGCGGTGCGTGTCGGGATCGCCAACGAATTCGACCTCCGTCTCCAGTTCGACCCCGAACAGGTCGAGCACGCGCGCGCGGACGTCGCGGATGACGGCACGCACGTCCGCCGCGGTCGCGCCCGGCCGCGTCACGATGAAGTTGGCGTGCTTCGTCGACACCTGCGCACCTCCATGCGTCAGCCCCTTGCACCCGGCGGCCTCCACGAGCCTCGCCGCGTGGTCGCCGCGCGGGTTCTTGAACACGCTGCCGCAACTCGGTTCCGCGAGCGGCTGCGTCGCGCGGCGCCAGGCCCGCGCCTCGTCCATGAGCTCGCGGATCGTGCCCGGGTCCGCCTCCCGAAGCGCCATCGTCGCCTCGAGGACGAGCGTACCCCGGACGAATGCCGAGGTCCGGTAGGCGAACCCGGCTTCCTCGGCCGGGACGACCGAGCCGGTCCCGTCCGTGATGGAGAACACGCGAACGGTCTCGACCACGTCGGACATGGACCGCGCATGCGCTCCCGCGTTCATCCGAACGGCGCCCCCCAGCGAACCCGGGATGGCGACGCCGAACTCCAGGCCGGTCAGCCCGGCGGCGGCCGCTCCTCCGGCAACGCGCGGCAACGGCATCGCCCCCCCTGCCCGCATCCGGGTCCCCTCGCGTTCCATCCACTGGTGCGCCCGGCCCAATCGGACGACGAGCCCGGGGAAACCCGCGTCGGACACCAGCACGTTCGAACCCTTGCCCAGGATCGTCCAGGGGACACCGGTGAGGGCCACCGCCCGGGCGATCGCCGCCAGGTCCTCTTCGCGTTCGGGCTCGACGAACAGCGCCGCCGGCCCGCCGATCCGAAAGCTCGTGAGCGGGGCGATCGAGCGCCCCGGCTGCAGGCGCTGACCGAGCGCGGGGCGGAGGATCGCTTCGGCGGCGGCGATCGCCTCGCCGCGCGACGTCGCCGAATCGTTCGAACGGTCGTCGACTCCCGGATGGACCCTGTCGGGCGCCGATCCGCTCATGCGCGGGTGGCCTCCAGCTCCTCGATCCGCGCGATCGTGGGCGGGATGATCACGTTGATGTCGCCGCACCCGAGCGTCACCACCAGATCTCCGGGTCCGACCTCCCTCGCCAGGAACTCGATCAGATCGGAGCGCTTCGGCATGTAGACGATGCGGTGGCCCGGCGCCGCCTCGGCCAGCGCCGAGACCACGAGCTTGCCGGTGACGCCCGGGATGGGCTGCTCGTGCGCGTCGTACACGTCGGTGATCACCGCCATGTCCGACTCGACGAGGCTCTCGCCGAGGTCGCGCCACATCAGTTGCATCCGCGTGAAGCGGTGGGGCTGGCACACGGCCACGACCCTGCCCTCGGGCTCGGCGCCCCTCGCCACCGACAACGCGGCGGCAACCTCGGTTGGGTGGTGCGCGTAGTCGTCGACGAACGTCGCCCCGCGCGCGCTGCCCCGGCGCTCGAACCGGCGGTGCACGCCGGAGAAGGCCTCGACGCCCGCGACCGCCGTGTCCAGGTCGAGTCCCACGGCAAGGCCGGCAGACACGGCTGCGGCGGCGTTCGGAACGTTGTGCCTCCCCGGGACCTTGAGATGAACCTCCACGCGACGGCCAGCGTGCTCGAACATCGCGTGCGATGCGAGCGGCTCGCACACCACGTCCGTGATGGCGAGGTCCATCTGACCGTTCCCGTCAGCGTTCGACCGTGTGCCGTACCGGAACACGCCGGATCGCCCGGCCACGGTCCTTCGAACCCCGGGGTCGTCCCAGCACGCGACGACCGCACGGGCCGGTTCCGCCCAGGTGGCGAACCCGGATTCGATGTCCGCACGGTCGCGGAAGAAGTCCAGGTGGTCTGGCTCGACGTTGGTGAGCACCGCGATCTCGGGTCGCAGCAGCAGGAACGTGCCGTCGCTCTCGTCGGCCTCGACCACGAACAGGTCTCCCTCACCGGCTTCGGCACCGGACCCGCTCTCGTTCAGATCGCCCCCGATCACGAACGTGGGCGCCAACCCTGCGCGCTGGAGCATCACGGCGATCATCGACGTGGTCGTCGTCTTGCCGTGCGTCCCGCCCACGGCGATCAGGCGGTGGCCCCGCGTGAGGGCGGCAAGCACCTGGGCGCGCGCCAGCACCGGGATCCCGAGCTCCTCCGCGCGCCGGACCTCCGGGTTCGAACGCGGCACGGCCGAGGACACGACCACCGCATCCGGCGCCCCGACCTGGTCGGCGTGGTGCCCCGCGAAGACCGTCGCGCCCGCGTCGTGGAGCCGCCGAAGGTTCGCCGAATCCTTGAGGTCCGAGCCGGTGACGGCCACGCCCCGCGCAAGCAGCAGCCGCGCGATGTTGCGCATCCCCGCGCCGCCGACGCCCACCAGGTGCAGCGACCGCCAAGTGGACGCGTCGGGGACCGGAAGCGTCGGAATGGTCCCCGGACGCGGCACGAACCGGGGGGGAGGCGCCGACGCCGGCGCGTCGCGGCCGTCCACGAGCACGCTCGCGACGATCTGACCCGTCCCGGTGCGCGTGCCGTTGTTCACGCGGCCGCCTCTTCGACCAGGTCCGCCAGTCGCGACGCGGCGTCCGGCCTGCCGAAGGCCAGCGCGCCGGACGCCATGGCGGCCAGCCGCTCCGGATGGTCAACCAGATTTACTATCCGTTCGCGCAAGGTCTCCCCCGTCACATTCCGGTCCAGCATCACGCTCGCGCCGCCCGCCCGCTGCAGCGCGGTCGCGTTCGCCAACTGCTCGCCCGCCGCCGCATGAGGGTACGGGACCAGGAGCGATGGCAGGCCGAGCGCGGAGACCTCCGCGACCGACGATGCGCCTCCGCGGGCGACGACGAGATCCGCCGCCGCGTAGACCAGATCCATCCGATCCACGAACCCCTCGATGCGCAGGAGCAGCGCCGGCGCCTCGCCCGGCGGCGGCCAGGCACGGCGGATCGTCTCGACGTGCTCCGGGCCCGTGATCAGCACCATCTGGAGGTCGGAACGGTCCGCCAGGAGGCCGCACGCCGCGACGGCGGCACGATTGAGGTTGAGCGCGCCGAGGCTGCCGCCGAAGACCGCCAAGGTCCGGCGGTTCTCGTCCAAGCCGAACACGGACCGCGCCTCCGCCGCCAGCGCGGCTCGGTCCGTTCGGACGCGGAGCACGTCCTCTCGCACGGGGTTGCCCGTCAGTACGGTTCTGACGCGGCGGGGGAACCGTGGCTCGGCCTCGCGGAACGACACGGCGACCGCGCGTGGCCCGGCCAGCCGGGACAGCGCGCGATTCGCCAGGCCGGGGATCGCGTTCTGGTCGTGGAGCACGAGCGGCACCCGATCCCGCCGCGACGCGAGCGCCGCCGGAACGCTCGCGTACCCGCCCATGCCGACCACCGCGCCGGCGCCGGACACGAACCGGCGGCACTCCCCGACCGCCGCCGCGGCCGCGCCCAGCGCCCGGATCGCCTCGAAGGAGATCCGTCGTGCGAGCGGCCTGCTCGGAACCACGTGCAACTCGAAGCCGGCGGCCGGGACCATTCGGGTCTCGACGCCGCGATCGGTGCCGACGAACGAGACCTCGTGGCCGCGGCCGGCCAGCTCGCGGCCGAGCGCGAGGCCGGGCGTGACGTGGCCGGCCGTGCCGCCGCCCGAGACGACCACCTTCATGCCGGCGGGACCGCCGTCGGCCCGCGCCGCCCGCTCACGACCACTGCGTCGCCGGCCCCGTTCGCCGGGCCACCACGCCGGCGGCGCCGGCTCGTCCCCGACGGCGCGCGCGACCCGACGGTGTTGGATCCTTCGGGTCCCGCGGCGGCCGCCTCGAAGCGGTCCGCTTCGAGGCGTTCGAACCTCTCGCTCGGCGCCGCGCGCGGGATCCGGCCGGCACCATGCCCGCACGGCAGATGGACGCCAGGACCCCGATGCCGACCATGGTGACCACCAGCGAAGACCCGCCGTAGGACAAGAGGGGCAACGGCACGCCGGTTATGGGCAGCAGCCCGGTGACGCCGCCCAGGTTGACCAACGCCTGAACGCCGAGCCAGGTGACGATCCCGGTGGCAAGCAGCCGCCCGAACAGGTCCGGCGAACGGATCGCGATCCGGATGCCCGCGTACAGCATCACCGCGAACAGGCCCAGGACGATCACCTCGCCGATCAGCCCGACCTCCTCGCCCATGATCGCGAAGATGAAGTCGGTGTGGGCGTTCGGCACGTACATCCACTTCTGCCGGCTCGCGCCCAGGCCCACGCCCCACAGATGGCCGGAGCCGAGGGCGATCATGCCCTGCACGGCCTGATAGCCGGAGGTCATGCGGTTGGACCACGGATGCAGGAAGGCTTCGAACCGCGCCCGCATGTAGCCGTTCGACATCGCCACGAGCAGGCCGCCGGTCGCGGCGATGGCGAACCACGACGCCAGGCTCCGCATGCGGATGCCGGCCGCGAACAGCAGCGCCGCGGCGATCGAGCACACGATCACCGTGGTCCCCAGGTCCGGTTGCAGCAGGATCAGCCCGACCGTGCAGACGACGACGAAGAGGAACGGCGAGGCCAACCGGAAGGGCTCGGCACGCAGCCGGACGCTCCGGGCGAGGAGCGCCGCACCCGACACGGCCACCGCCACCTTCGCCACCTCGGACGGCTGGAAGCTGAACGACCCGAGCGGGATCCATCTGGTCGATCCGCCCGCGGTGGTGCCGAACCCGGTCAGCACCAGCATGAGCAACCCGAGCGAGGCGGCCACCAACAGCACCCAGCTCCCGCGCCACGCGTGGTACGGGACCCGATACGCGATGAATGCCGCGACCAACCCGATCCCGGCCGCGACGGCCTGCCGTTCGAAGTACCAGAAGCTGTTGCCGTAGAGGGAGAAGGCCCGGACGGAGCTGGCCGACAGCACGAAGATGAGGCCGATCACCACGAGCGCGAAGGCCGGCACCACCAGTGCCGCCATGACGCGGTGGCCCGACCGCTCCTCGCGGGCGAGGGCGGCCTCGGGCGTGAGCTCGTCGGGCGCAACCACGCGCAGGCGCGGGGCGCGCAGGGCCGCCTCAGTCCGCATCGTCGCCTCCCTCGGTTCGTGTGATCCGTTCGGCCTGCTCGAGCCGTCGAACGGCGCCGGCGAACCGGTCTCCCCGCTCGCCGTAGTCGCGGAACATGTCCCAGCTCGCGCACGCGGGCGCGAGGATCACCTTGCCGTCGGGGGCCGCCATCCGGTAGGCGGTTCCCACCGCCTCCTCGATCGAACCGGCGGCGACCGCGGGCACGAGCCCGTCGAAGACGGCCAGCACCGCGTTCGCGGCGTCGCCGATGGCGACCACGCCGTCGAGGCTCGGGGCCGCCGCGGCCAGGGGGGACAGGTCGATGCCCTTCGCCAGGCCACCCGCGATCAGGACCGCGTGCTCGAGCCCACGGAGCGACGCGAGCGCGGCGTGGGGGTTCGTCGCCTTCGAGTCGTCCAGGAAGGTGACGCCGCGGACGCTGCCGACCGACTCTCCGCGGTGGGGGTGAAGGCGGGACCCCGTGAACCCCTCCCCGATCGCGGTCGGGCCCAGGCCGAATGCGAGCCCCGCCGCCGCAGCCGCAGCCGCGTCCGCCAGGAACCGCGGCGCGCGGAACGGCGGCGCGCCGAACTCGATGTGGCGCTCGCCCGGCGAGGCTCCAAGCAGCACGACGCCGTCCTCCACCCCGACCTGGCCGGCGTCCGGCCGGCCCTCCCGGAACCACAGGACACGGCAGGGCGCCTTCCGCGACCGGACCGCGGCGTCGGCGTCGTCCAGGTTGCCTACGTGGACGTCGTCGCCCTGCTGGTTCGCGAAGATGTGCGCCTTCGCCGTGGCGTACCGCTCATACGAACCGTGCCAGTCGAGGTGGTCCGGCGCGAGGTTCAGCAGAACCGACACCTTGGGGTGGAATCCGGGGGCGAATCGCAACTGGAACGAGGAGGCCTCGACGGCCAGCGCGTCGACCGGCTCGAACGCCGCCGTGGAGAAGGGGTACCCGACGTTCCCGCAGGCACGGGCGCGCAGGCCCCCCGCCCGCATCATGGAGGCCACCAGCTCGGTCGTCGTGGTCTTGCCGTTCGTGCCGGTCACCGCGACGAACGGCACGGTGCACAGCCGCGCGCCAAGTTCGAGCTCGCTCCACACCGGCAGCCGGCGCGCCCGCGCCCATCGGACGACGTCGGCGCCCTCCGGGACGCCGGGGCTCACGACCACGAGCGTGGCCCCGTCGAGGTGCTCGGGCGCGTGCCCGCCGGCCAGCAGTTCGGCCCCGGCCGGCACGTCGACCTGCAGCTCTCCCTCCGCGCGGGACTCGGTGATCCTGACCTCGGCGCCTTCGGCGACCAGCGCCCGCGCGGCGGCCTGACCGCTCTTCGCCATCCCGACCACGACGGCCCGCGCGCCGGCGAAACGGCCGCCGCGACTCCGGGCGGAGAGCACCGACGCGGCGCCGTTCACGTGACGCCTCCCCGCGCCAGGAAGTCCGCGTAGAAGACGCCCAGCCCGATCGCCACCGCAAGCCCGCAGATGATCCAGAAGCGAACCACCACGGTGAACTCGGGCCAGCCGAGCAGTTCGAAGTGATGGTGGATCGGCGACATCTTGAACACCCGCCTGCCGGTCGTCCGGAAGGAGATG
The DNA here is from genome assembly GCA_040414485.1 of Actinomycetota bacterium. Classification (GTDB taxonomy): domain Bacteria; phylum Actinomycetota; class UBA4738; order UBA4738; family UBA4738; genus JBEDUK01. The sequence continues at coordinate 6,923 of JBEDUK010000044.1, read as the reverse complement.
ATCTGGATGATCACGGAGGTGGTCTCCAGGACGAAGAGGCCGCCCAGGATCAGCAGCAGCAGCTGGGTCTCGGTCATGATCGCCAGGCCGCCCAGCAGGCCGCCCAGCGCCATCGACCCGGTGTCGCCCATGAAGATCCGGGCCGGGGCGGCGTTCCACCACAGGAACCCGGCGGTGGCGCCCAACCCGCCGGCGGCGACCAGCGCAAGGTCGAGCGACGCCGAGCCGTCCACGTTGTAGCAGGCGGCGATCGGCGGTGTGGTTCCGCAGGGGTGCCGGAACTGCCAGAAGGCGACCACCACGTACGCCGCCAGCACGAGGGCGCACGAGCCGGAGGCGAGCCCGTCCAGTCCGTCGGTGAGATTCACTCCGTTCGACGACGCCGCAACGATGAGGAAGACCCAGATCGCGAAGAAGTAGCCGAGGTGCACACCGGTGTCCCGGACGAACGACAGCGTCATCGGGATGTTCGCGCCCTTCACGGCGAGCAGGGCGAACAACAGCGCGAAGATGAACTGCCCGACCAGCTTCGCCGTCTTGTTCAGCCCCAACGAACGCCGACGCCGGATCTTGATGTAGTCGTCGATGGCGCCGACCAGACCCAGCGTGATCATCAGCCCGATCGTGGCCAGCCCGGCCACCGTGAACTCTCCGCCCGACATGAGCCTGGCCGCGACGTACGCCGCCGTGATCGAACCGATCATGACGACGCCGCCCATGGTGGGTGTGCCCATCTTCTCCATGTGCCCCTTCGGGCCGTCCTCGCGGATCCGCTGGCCGATCCCCCACAGGCGGAACAGGCGGATGGCGATCGGCGTGCCGAGCAGGCAGAGGAAGAAGGCGATGGCGGCGGCGAGCAGGACGTTCCTCACCGGGCTGCCCCCGCGCCGGCCGATCGCGCCGACCCGTTCGGGTCGGCGGAGGCGAGGGCCCGCGCGACGAGGTCCAGGCCCTCGACACGCGAGGCCTTGACGAGCACCACGTCGCCCGGACGCACCCGCGACCGGACGGCCTCGAGCGCATCCTCGGCGCCGCTCGCGCGAAGGATCCGCTCGGGCTCCATCCCCTCGCGCTCGGCCGACGCCGCGATCAGCGCTGCTGCCGAGCCGACCGCGACCAGCTCGTCGATCCCCAGGCGGACGACCAGCTCGCCGACCCGCTCGTGCTCCACGGCCCCGATGTCGCCGAGTTCGGCCATGCCGCCGAGCACCGCGATGCACCGGCCGGCGCCCGCCATGGCCCGCGCGGCCCGAAGAGCGGCCGACATCGACGTCGGGTTGGCGTTGTAGGCGTCGTTGACGACCCGGACGCCCATCGGCGCGGCGAGGACCTCCATCCGGCCGGCGGAGAGTGCCGCCGCACCGAGCGCCCCGGCGATGCCCTCGAACGGGACCCCCATGGCGTGTCCGAGCGCCGCCGCGGCGAGCGCGTTCGGCACCATGTGGGCCCCCGGAGCCCGCAGGCCGACGTGACCTTCGCCCGCGGGCGTTCGCAGCGTGAACGAAGCCCGACCCGTGGCCGGATCGACGTGGACGTCCGCCGCGGTCACGTCGGCGTCCCCGAGGCCGAACAGCAGGCATCGAGCGCGCGTTCGCGCGGCGAATCCCCGGACCACCGGATCGTCCGCGTTCAGGATCGCGGTCCCGTCACCTGGCAGGGCTTCAGGGAGCTCGGCCTTCGCGTCCCGGATGGCCTCGGGCGACCCGAACAGCTCCATATGGGCCACGCCGACGTTCGTCACGATGCCGATCGAAGGCCGCGCGACGTCGCACAGCGCCCGGATCTGGCCGGGCCCGCGGGCGCCCATCTCCAGGACCAGCGCCTCCGTGTCCGGCGGCGCCGACAGGATCGTCAGCGGCAGCCCGATCTCGTTGTTGAACGACGCCGGGCTCCGAACCGTCCGGAGGGTGGTCTCGAGGACCGCGCCGGCGAAGTCCTTCGTGCTGGTCTTGCCGGTGGATCCGGTGATGCCCACGACCGTCGCGGTCGACGTGGCGCGCTCGGCACCGGCGAGGCGAAGCAGGGCAAGGCCGGGGTCCGAGACGACGACCAGCGGGCCCGAGGGGCCTGCCGCTCCGGCCGCCACGCTCGGCAGTCGATCCGCGGCGACCATCGCGGCAGCCGCCCCGCGGTCGAACGCGTCGTCAACGAAATCGTGCCCGTCGACGCGGGTGCCCGGGAGCGCCACGAAGAGGTCTCCGGGGGCCACGGTTCGGCTGTCGATGCTCACGCCGACGACCTCGGCCGGCGCCCGGCCGGTTTGTGGCCCACCGGCCCGTTCCGTCCCGACCAGGCGGCCGCCGACCACGTCGGCGACATCGCGCACCGACGCCGGCCTCATGCGGGCGGGCTTCCGCGACCGGCCTCGTCGCCGGCCAAGAGGGCTTCGAGCTCCTCGCGGGCCACGAGCCGGTCGTCGAACGGATCGGTCCGGTCGGCGAACTCCTGGCCTGACTCGTGGCCCTTGCCGGCGATGACCACGACGTCGCCCGGCCGAGCTTCGGCGATCGCCAGCCGGATCGCGGCGCGCCGGTCCGGTTCGACCACGAACGCGCCCCCGCCCTGACGCGCGCCGGGAAGGATCTGTTCGATGATCGCCATCGGATCCTCGCGGCGCGGGTTGTCGCTGGTCACGACCGCGAGGTCGGCGAGGGACGTCGCGGCCTCCCCCATCAGTGGCCGCTTGCCGCGGTCGCGATCGCCCCCGCAGCCGAACGCGACCAGGACACGGCCGGCCGTCAACGCCCGCGCCGCGCGCAGCACGTTCTCGAGGCTGTCCTCCGTGTGGGCGTAGTCGACGAACACGGCGAACGCCTGGCCGGCATCGACCGGTTCGAGCCTGCCGGGGACCAGGGACGTCGCCTCGATGCCGTCCGCGATCGAGGCGTCGTCGATGCCCATGGCTCTCGCGGCGGCGACCGCCGCCAGGCAGTTCGAGACATTGAACGGACCTCTCAAGCTCGACCTGATGTGGAGGCTTCCAACGTTGAACCGGAGGCCCTGCTGTCCGATCTCGACGCCGGTCGCGTGGACGTCCGCGTCATCGGCGAGCCCGAACGTCGCAACGGGGACGGCGGCGCCCGCCGCCACCCGGCGTCCGGCGGGGTCGTCCACGTTGACCACGCCGCGGACGGACAGGTCGGGCGTGAACAGCCTGGCCTTCGCCGCCAGGTACTCCTCCATCGTGCCGTGGAAGTCCAGGTGGTCCTGCGAGAGGTTCGTGAACACCGCGCAGCCGAACACCGTGCCGTCGACCCGGTGCTGCGCGAGTCCGTGCGAGGACACCTCCATCGCCACCGCGCCAACGCCGCGTTCGACCATGTTCGCCAGCAGTCGCTGCAGGTCGGGGGCCTCGGGCGTGGTCCGGTCGAACGGCTCAGCCACGCCGTCGATCCGCACCCCGGTGGTTCCGATCACGCCCGGAACCGAGCCCGCGCGCCGGTGGATTCCCTCCAGCAGATAGGTGGTGGTCGTCTTGCCGTTGGTCCCGGTGATGCCGATCATCGACAGGCGCTCCGACGGCCTGCCGAAGAACGCCGCCGCCATCGGCCCCATCGCACCGCGCACCGACGGAACGCGCACCTGCGCGGGGCCGTCGATGTCCAGCCATCGCTCGACCACCAGCGCCGCGGCCCCGGCCCGCGTCGCGTCATCGGCGAAGTCATGGCCATCTGCTCGTTCGCCCGGAACGCAGAAGAACAATGCGCCGTCGCGCACGTCGGAGGACCGATACGCGAGCCCGCTGATCGGGGTGCCCCCCCGGCCTCGCATCTCCATGTGGCCGGCCGGAAGGCTGTCGGCGAGCGCCGCGAGCGTGGACTCAGGGCGCGACGGCGAGGACTCGGAAATGGATGCGGGCACGGGTGCGTTGGCGCTGCGGCGGTCGGGCATTCGAACCGGATGCGGCAGCCCCGGCATCGCCTCTGGTGGCCGCCGGGCCGAGTCTAGCATGGCGCTCACCTGCACCTATCCTGCCGGGAGGGCGTGATCGGGATCGGGGAGCTGGGGCGCCGGCGGCACACGAAGGCGCGCCAGCGCGAAGCGTTCGACCTCCTGGAACAGCGGCGCCGCGGCGGATCCTCCGAAGTTCGCGGTGTCGTTGATGACCGCCGCCACCACGACCGCCGGCCGCGCAGCCGGGGCGAAGCCGATGAACGACGAGTGGTACCTGCCGATTGAGTAGCCACCCTGCGGCAGCGGGATCCGCGCCGTGCCCGTCTTCCCGGCGACCCAGAAGCCCGGGATCTGCGCCTCGGTCCCGGTGCCCACGTCCACCGCGTAGGCGAGCATCTGCGTCACCTCGGACGCCACGGTGGGCGAGATCACCTCACGCGTCTTGGGGGCCGGCGCCGACCGGAAGGTGTCGTCCGGACCGAGAAATCCCCTGACCAGGCTGGGCTGGACCCACACGCCGCCGTTGGCGATCGTGGCGTAGACGCTCGCCATCTGCAGAGGCGTCACGGCGATGCCCTGGCCGATCGGGATCGACCCGATGCTCGTGCCGGACCACTGATCGACCGGCGGCAGGATGCCCGCGGCCTCCTGGGGGAACCCGACGCCGCTCACCGATCCGAGGCCGAACCGGTACAGGTACGCCGCGAGCCGGTCCTTTCCGAGGATCTCGGCGATCCGGATGGTTCCCACGTTGCTCGAATAAGCCAGGATGTCGGCCAGGGTCATCAGTTCGGTCGGGTGGACCTCGGCGTCCCGGAACGTGAAGTCAGCCACCTGCTCGGTGTACGGAACCGTCAACCTCCGGTGAACGTTGATGAGGCCGTCCTGAAGCGCGGCGGAGGCTGTGATCACCTTGTTCACCGAACCGGGCTCGTAGGTGTCCGTCACCGATCGGTTCGGATAGGCGGAGGGCGGGGACGCGTCGCGGTTGTTCGGATCGAACCACGGGTAGCTCGCCATGGCCAGGACCTGACCGGTATGGGGATCGAGGGCGACGATCGATCCCCCGGTGCCATGAGCCGCCTTCACGGCGGCCGCGAGCGACTGCTGGGCGCGGTACTGGATCGCCCGGTCGATGGTGAGCACGACATCGCTGCCCGCCACCGCCGGGCTGCCCCCGACGCCCGCCTGCGGGATCATCGTGCCCGCGCGGTCCTCCTGAACGATCTCGGTCCCCGAGCGACCGGCCAGTTCGGTCTGATACTGCCGTTCCAGGCCGGCGATCCCCACGCCGTCGGTGTTCACGAACCCGAGCACCTGGGATGCGAGCGAGCCGGCGGGATAGTCGCGCCTGGACTCCGGTATGAATCCGATCCCGGGCAGGTGCATGGATTGGAGGCGGTGCGCGACGTCGAGCCGAACGCCGTGCGCGAGCCAGGCGAACCGATTCTGGTGGCCGTCGCGGATCCGGTCGGTGAGCGCGGCGTAGACCTGGTCCTCGGGCAGGTGCAGCGCGGCGGCCACCGTCGTCGCCTCAGTCGACGCATCCTGAACGAGACCCGGGTCGGCGAAGACCCCTTGAGCCGGGACGGACATCGCCAGCTGCAACCCGTCGCGATCCAGGATCGCCCCCCGGCGCGCGGCGATGTCCACCGTCCGGCTGCGCTGATCGAGAGCCATGCCCTCGAGCGCCGACGCGCGCTGCACCTGGAGCCACACCAGCCGGGAGAACACCACGACGAAGCCGAGCGCGAGAATGGCGAGCACCGACACGAGTCGGCGGCCGGTCGGCTGGCCCTTGCCCGCCCTGGACGCCATGCCCGCCCTGGACGCCTTGCGCGCCGTGCCCACCTTGACGGCCTTGCTCGCCCTGCCCACGGGGCTTCGATTCGGGGCCGACGCCCCCGCGGACCCGGCGCGAGCGCCCGAGGCGTTCGAGCGACCGGAACGTGGCGTACCCGACCGGGCGGCACGCGTCGCCGACGCCTTCGATACGCTCGCCTTCGGCTTCGCTTTCGCCGTCCGCGGCGGCCGGCGGGGTGCGTGCCGGGCGGCTGCCCCGGATGCCGAGGGGCCGGTCGCCGGGGCGGGGGCGGACCCGCCCCGGCGACGGCCGACCACCCGGGCGGCGCCGGTCCCGGCCGGCGCCGTACCGGGATCCTTCGGAGGCCATGAGCCGAACCCGCGCGGGCTCCGGCCACCCTTCGACGCGGGCGGCGTGCGCGGCTTCGAGCCGTTGCCCCCGCCGCCCGTCACGGTGTCCCTCCCGCCTGACCGTACGACGCGCTCGCGCCGCCCCGCGCGCGCCGCCCGGAGGAAGACCCGCCGGGAGGCGTGTTGGATGCCGGGCGAAGGACCTGCACCGCGGCGCTGTCCGGCAGGCCCATCCCGAGCGTCCTCGCCTTCTCGACGATCCGGTCGGGAGCCGACAGGTTCGCCACCTGGAGCGTCAGTTGGGAGTTCACCTGCCGGAGAGCCTTGGCCCGGGCCTGCAGGTCCCGCATGTGGAAGGACGTCTGGCTGACGAGCGCCTGCGTCGCGACGATCGCGACGAGCAGGACGCCGACGACGATCGATGAAACCAGGACGAGGGCCCAGCGCCGTCGTCTGCGCGCCGGCGTCCGCACCACGCGCAGCCGTGGTGCCCGCCGGCGGAGCCGCGACCGGCGCTTCGACGTCGACTCGGCACCCGTGGCCGGAGCCTTCGCCCCGGACCGGACGCGCGGGCGGGTCTCGGTCGCGCTCACGCCGCACTCCGTTCGTCGAGCACGCGGCGGGCCGCGCGGAGCTTCGCGCTCCGTGCCCGCGGGTTCCTCGCCACCTCGGCCTCACCGGCTTGCACCGGCTTCTTCGTCGCGGCGGCCAGCCGCGCCTCGCCCGCGATGTAGCGCTTGGCGATCCTGTCCTCGAGCGAGTGGTACGAGATGACCACCAGCACGCCGCCGGGCTCGAGGAGGGTCGTCGCCTGGGGGAGGGAGGCGGCGATCTCCTCGAGCTCGGCGTTCACCTCCACGCGCAGCGCCTGGAAG
>JBEDUK010000043.1:0-20461 GCA_040414485.1 Actinomycetota bacterium | reverse complement strand
GCGCCGAAGGCGTGCGCAGGGTCATCTCGGCGAACAGCGCCGGCATGAACAGGCCGGTACAGACGCCGTTCGCCGCCACCGCTCCGATCACCACCGGCGCCGGTGGCCCGAGCACCAGCACCCACATCGCGAGCGCCGTGCCCATGTAGGACACGCGCGCCGTGCGCCCGATCCCGATCCGGCGGACCGCGCGACCGGAGAGCAGCCCGCCCACGATCGACCCGCCGCCGAAGGCGCCCAGGAAGAGCCCGGCGAGATGGACGTTCCGGTCGAACGCCCGGTAGGCGAGGACCGGCAGCGCGGCGGTCATGCCCGTCCACGCCAGTTCCATCACCGCCACGCCGATCGACATGAAGAGCAGCCACAGGTCGGAGATCAGCCGTCGGAGCCCTGCGGTGATCGAACCCGCATCGGAGGCGGCACCCTCCACGGCGTGGACCCGTCCGGGCCGGACGAACAGCAGGCACAGCGTCATCGAGGCCACATACGTGGCGGCGTCGATGAACAGGACGGCCGAGGCCCCGGTGATCGCGATCAGCACGCCGCCGATCACCGGACCGAACAGCGAACCGGCTTCGTTGAACGACCCGCTGATGCCGTTCGCCCTGGTCAACGTGTGATCGTCCAGCCCAACCACCGACGCCAGGACGAGGTCGCTCGCCGCGCTGTGCGCGGGGAAGAACGCCCCGATCGCGACCAGGATCGCGAGCAGCAGTGGGAACGACAGCGCGCCCGCAGCATGCAGAACGGGGATCGACGCGATGAGCACCGCACGAGCACCGTCGGACGCAAGCATCGCGCGGCGCGCGCCGGCTCGCGCGATCCAACCTCCCGCCGGGATGCCGAAGGCGATCAGCCCGACGAACTCAGCCGCGAGGGCGACCCCGGTCCGGGCCGGCGATCCGGTGGCCGTCAGGACGAACCACGGGACCGCCAGGGCCGAGATCTCCGAACCGGTCGTGGACACGAACTCGGCGGTCACCAGCGCCGGGAAGGCGCCCGGCCGCCCGGCCGCGGGCGCCCGCGGAGCGGCGGGTCGCTCGATGGACGATCCCTCTGCGCGCGCGCCCGAATCGCTGGTCCTGGCCATGACGGCGTCGAGGCTACGCCCGCGATTCGCCGGCGCGCGCTCCGCAGCCATTAGGCTCTGGCCGCGCCGATGAGTCAGAGCAAGATCACGTCGATGCACGACGCCGTCGCGGATCTGGTCCGCGACGGCGACACCGTGGCCATCGAGGGCTTCACCCACCTGATCTGCTTCGCCGCCGGTCACGAGATCATCCGCCAGCGCAAGCGCGATCTGACCTTGGCCCGCATGACGCCCGACGTGATCTACGACCAGATGATCGCGGGCGGCGTCGCCTCGAAGCTCATCTTCTCGTGGCTCGGCAACCCCGGCGTGGGGTCGCTCCACGCGATCCGCAGGCGGATCGAGAACGCCGATCCGGCGCCGCTCGAGATCGAGGAGTACAGCCACTTCGGCATGGTCTCGCGGTACGTCGCGGCCGCCAGCAACCTTCCGTTCATGCCGCTCCGGTCGTACTACGAGAGCGACCTGCCGAAGGCGAACCCGAAGATCGTGCGGATGGCGTCGCCCTATGACGACGGCGACGAGGTGTACGCGGTCCCGCCGCTGCATCCCGGCGTCACGATCGTCCACGCCCAGCGCGCCGACGCGGACGGCGACGCGCAGATCTGGGGTCTGCTGGGCTGTCAGAAGGAGGCCGCGTTCGCCGCGGACCGGGTGATCGTGGTCTGCGAGGAGCTGGTCGACGAGTCCGTCGTCCGCGCGGACCCGAACCGGACGGTCATCCCCGGTCTGATCGTGGACGCCGTGGTCGTCGAGCCGCGCGCGTGCCACCCCTCCTACGCGCAGGGCTACTACGACCGCGACAACCGCTTCTACATCGACTGGGACGCGATCGCCCGGGATGCCTCGTCGCTGGATGCCTGGCTGGACGAATGGGTCTTCGGCCTGTCATCCCACGCCGAGTACGTGGACAAGCTTGGGCCCGAACGGTGGGCGTCCCTCGAGCCGGGCGTGGCGAAGTCGGGCGAAGTGAACTACGGCCGGTACGACTGACAGAGTCTAATCCGCCGGACGCGTCCAGCTGACGATGAAAGCGCCGGTGGACGCGTCGATCATCGTGAAAGACGGCTGGTAACTGCAACCAGGATGCGTCGGAATGGCTGGGTTTCCGTGCGGAACGAAACAATGATTCTCGTAGCGGATCACCCAGGCAAGCGTATCTTCAGGAAAGTCCCCACCCTTGGGAATTAGGACGAGGATCGCGTGTTCGGACGAGCCGTCGCTACCACCTTCCTGCCATGCGATGTTGACTGCGTCGCGATCGCTCACTGCTGGCGTTGCGTCCTGAGGCGGCGGCTCGAACCTGAACGACACGGCGCTTTCCAGCCATTCCTTGTCCAGAAAGTTCGACTGTTTTATCTCGGGACATGGTGGTGAGAGTGTGGTGCAATCTGGCGCCGGGCGGGGCCCGTGGGTCTCCTCGCCGTACGGCGATCTTGGGGAAGACTGAACAGCAATTGCGATGCCGACGAAGGCGGCCGCGACCACCGCGACGATGCCGAGCCAGCGCCACTTCATCGATAGGCCTCCAACTCAGTTCCAGATTCGCAGCCCAATTGTCTAACTCCCAACGGTATGGAGGCCAGGTAGGCAAGAAGGCTTCGAGCCGAGCGTAGCGAAGTCGGGCGAAGTGAACTACGGCCGGTACGACTGACCGGACGCCCACGTGGTGGCGCGCGGGACGGTTCGCGCCGACGACCCGTCGGGCGGCGCGGACGCCGAGGGTGGAGGCGGCGGGGCGGGCACGGTCGCCGGCTTCGGCGCGCGTCGCCGGCGGTAGCCGAGGAGCACGATCAGCACCGCTGCCACGCCGATCACGGCGCCCCTGAACCAGCCCTTCGAGAGCGAGCCGTCGGATGTCGAATACGAGACCGCCAGCAGCGCCGCAGCTGCGGCGATGACCCCGAGCGACGCGAAGATCCTCCCCCGCCGCATCCGGACGAACGCGATCGCCAGCCCGAGCGCGGCAAGCACCGCGCCGCCGACCGTCGCCCCCCAGCGGACCGATTCGGACCACAGCCCGTAGGCGAGCAGGCCGGCGCCGCCGAGCACCAGCACCGCCATGACCCAGAACGTGGCGGTGCTGCTCGCCGCCACGCTTCGAAGCAACGGCAGCAGCACCGCGAGCGTGACCTTGGGTGGCGGCTGGTGGCCCAACGCCTCGTTCGTCTCCTGCACGTGGCGACGCGCCGCACGCAGCCCGACGGCCGCGACGGCGTTCATGGTCTCCACGTACAGCGGCGTTCCGGCCTCGTCCTCGATCCGCTCCTCTCCGACCCTGCACTCGGCGAAGGCGGACAGGGCGGCCGCGGGCGGCAGCGACACGTTCGGATCCACCTCCGGCGGCGGACCCAGCCTTCGGCGCCGCCCCTTGCGTTCGCCGTCGGGCGCCGCGTGCCGGCCACGCGGCTTGGCTCCCTTCTCCGCGGCGTCGGGAGAAGCCGGAGGCTGCTGACCGTCGTGCACAGCGTGGATGAACGCCCGCGCCGTCTCGCGGTCGGCCGCGCCCTCGAGCATGTCCTGCCGCGCGGCCGCCGCCACGCGAGGGAGCTCGTCCTCCAGGATCTCCAACTGGATCCGCCGCTGAACCGCCCGGATGCACCAGTCGAGGGCGCGGGGCACGGGCACGGTCTGATCGTGCAGGAAGGTCAGTTCCCACGCGAACCGCCCTTCGTCCCACGGCTCCCGCAGGACCGAACGCGCCGCGCTGCCGTCCTCGCCGAGTGCCAGCGCCTTCAGGCCGCCTTCGAAGCGTTCCGCGAATCCCGGATCGCGCGCGGCGAGCCTGCGAAGCCGCGTGGGCTCCAACGCGACGCGCATCAGGCTTCCGACCGCGTCCAGACGACCCCACATCCAGTCGTTCGCCCGCCAGGACCGCTTGTAGAAGGCGCCGAAATGCCCGAGCTGCAGTCCGGCAAGCTTCTCCGGCCCGGTGTCGCGATCGTCGAACGCGTTCGGCGTGTCGGCGCTCACCTGGAGCAGCTCGATGACCTGTTCGACCTCCGGCTCGCTGCCGGAGAACGCCGACTGCACGACCACGACGGCCAGGATCCAGCGAAGGGTCCGCATCGCCGAATCGGTCGGGCCGGTGGTGGCGACGCTCGAGGCGATCCGCGTGGCCATGTCCGCCACTTCGCCGGCCCGCTGGACGCTCGGGCACGCCGCGAACGACGCCGCGGCCCATTCGCCGAGGCGGTCCTCTCGGGCCGATTTCGGTGCATCCATGGCCTCGCGCAGCCGTCGGACGCGATCGCCGGTCCAGTAGGCCTCCTCGTCGCGCCTGAGCCGCTGGAGCGAATGCCGCACGGCGTCGAGCTCGCGCCGCCCCTGAAGGAGCGCACGCCGGTCCACGCCGGGCGTCTCGTCCGCAACGGGCAGGTCCAGCGCGATGCGCAGCAGGTGCGACGCGACGCCGAGCGCGCCCTTCACGCCCGCGATGTCCCACGTCCAGCCCGCCATGTCCTCCGGGCCCCCCGGGAACCCCTGTGGAAGATGGCGCTCCAGCGAACGGGACAGGGCGAGCGATACGGCCGACCGGTCCCACGAGCGCACTCCGCCCGTCTCGCCCTCCGTCGGCAGCCGCAGCCCCCGCGCCAGGAGATCGAGGATCCAGCGAACCCGGTATTCGCGGCGCGTGCCCAGGTAGGCGGGGAAGACCTGGGTCGCGAGATCCGACGGGTCCAGGCCGCCGGCGCGCAAGAGGCTCTCGCGGAGGCGCCGCTGCGCCGTCACCTGTCGGTTGTGCGTTCGGATCATCTCCAGATCCGGCGCGACCGATTCGACCCTCGGGATCTGCATGCTGCTGCCGATGGCGCGGGCCATCGGGGGGATCACCGGCGTGGCACCGTCAGGGTCGGGCGGGGTCACAGGCACGTTCGGGTCCGGGATCACGTACGCCAGGATGCGCCGGCCCCGCCCTTCGGTCTGCCGGCCGCGCAGCACGTCGACCACCTCGCCGATCGGCTTGTTCGTCAACACCGCGCCGTCCATGACGTACCCGCCGTGGGCGAAGTCGGCATGGGCCGCCATGTCGGGCCGGCCCTGCGCGTCCTCGGCGCCGATCGGCGCGAACGTCGGCTCGAACGCGCCGGGGAAGGAGGCGGTCGCGCGAGAGGCGAGGGAGAGGCTCTCCACGATCCCCGGCTGGGCGAAGTCGTCGCGACCCCAGTCCTCGCCGCGGACGAACGAGAACGTCGCCCGGTGGGAGAGATCCTGGATCCGGCCGCCGTAATCGTCCTGGAACACGCGGTGCTCGCCGCGCAGCAGCGTGGTGGTCATCACCAAATGCATCGGGTTCTCCGCAGGATCGCTGGGTGGCCCCGCCGACGCCATCAGGCCGTACGCATCCCGAAGCCGGCCCAGGAAGTAGTCGTCGCCGCGCAGGAGCGAAGGCGGATGCTCCTCGGTCGGCAGCCGCAGCATCGCCCGGAACGAACCGAGGTCGAGCCACGCGCTGCGCAGCGCCGCCAGGTCGGCGCCCCGAACCAGGCCCAGGGCGAGCAGGCCGCCGTTGACCCCGCCCGCGCTCGTGCCACCGATCACGTCGACCTTGACCGTGGCGTCGACCAGATCGAGCATCGCGCCGTAAGGTCCGACGCCGCGGGCGATCCGGTCGAACTCCGCGACGGCGCCGCCCATCCATACGGCCAGGCTCACGCCACCGGTCATCACCAGCGCCAGACGGATCTCCTGGCGGTCGTCCACCTGTGCGGAGGCGGCCGGCAGGGCGTCATGCCCGTCGCCGCTGGTGGGCCGGTCGCCGCCGACTTCCTCAGGCGGCTCGTCGACCGGCGCGGCGTCATCGGCCGACGAGGAGTCATCGACCGTCCCTGCGTCTTCGGTCGGCGCACCATCGGTGGACGCGGCCCCGTTCGTCGCAGCCTCCGCGTCAGGTGGTCCGGTCAGGTTCGTCTCGTCCTCGTTCGGCACCCCCGGATTCTTGCCGATCGAAGGCCGCCGTTTGGCCTTTTCGATCGCCGATCCGCGATCGCGCCGCCGCCTAGGATTGCCCTTCGCATGGCAGCCGACCCGATCTCCTACACGCCGACCGAGATGATGATCGTGGTGTCCGCGCGCCAACTGGCGGGCGAACGGGTCTGCTTCGTCGGCGTCGGTCCGCCGAACATCGCGTGCAACCTGGCCAAGCGCACGGTCGCCCCCGACCTCCAGTTGGTCTACGAGGCAGGGGTGTTCGGCGCCGCGCCTGCCAGGCTGCCCCTGTCCATCGGTGACCCCACTTTGGTCACCGGCAGCCTGTCGGTGACGAGCATGTTCGACCTGTTCGCGTGCTACTTGCAGCGCGGGCTGATCGACGTGGGCTTCCTGGCCGGCGCGCAGATCGACCGGTTCGGGAACCTCAACACGACCGTGATCGGCGACTACGCGAAGCCGAAGGTGCGGCTGCCCGGGTCGGGGGGCGCGTGCGAGATCGCCATCAACGCACGCAAGATCTTCGTGATGATGCCGCAGTCGAAGCGGTCATTCGTCAACCAACTTGACTTTCGAACGTCGCCGGGCCACCTGGCCGGCGCAGGGTCGCGTCCTCAAGGCTGGGGTGCCGGGCCTACGGTGGTGGTAACCGGGCTCGCGGTGCTCGGCTTCGACGATGCGACCGGTGAGATGGAACTGCGGAGCCTGCATCCCGGCGTGACGCGCGAACAGGTCCTGGAGAACACCGGATGGGACCTTCGGATCGCCTCCGACCTCACGGTCACACCCGCACCGACCGACGAGGAACTACGGCTGATCCGGGAGGAACTCGACCCCGAGGGGGCGTACACACGATGACCGAGCAACCACGCGCCGACCGGCGCGACCTTCGTTCGACGGAGCTGTACAGGGAGGTCGAAGCCGTCTTCCGCCGCATCCTCGAGCCGTCGTTCGGCCGCATCTCCGGATCGGACGACCCGGTGGTCTCGCCGGACGGGACACGCCTGGCGTTCACCGGCGAACGGCTCGAACGCCTGGACGCGCCGCCCGCGCATCGGGTGTGCGTCGCCGATGTGGCCACCGGTGCGCTGGAGGTCGTCACCGCCGGGCCCGACGACGACCGGTCGCCGGCTTGGTCGCCCGACGGGCGGAGGCTCGCGTTCCTGTCCGATCGCGGCCACGAGGGACGCTTCCAGGTTCACCTGCTGGACGGGGCACGCCTCGGCGAGGCGGCGCCGGGTGCTGAGGTGCCCGGTTCGATCGAGTGGCTCACGTGGTCGCCGGACGGAGTGCGGCTGCTGGTCGGCGCCGCCGGCGCCGCCGCCGAGGTCGCCGACGCCCTCGGGTCCGGCGTGGTCGGCGGCGGCGACAAGGAGGACCTGCCGTCGTGGATGCCGGAGGTGCAGGGCGCCGGGGACGAGGCCGCATGGCGGAGCGCATGGATCCTGGACGTCGACGCGGGCACCGCCCGGCGCGCGTCGCGCGAGGGCCTGAACGTCTGGGAGGCGGCGTGGTGCGGCCAGGACGGGATGGCGGCGATCGTCTCCGAGTCTCCCGACGAGGACTCGTGGTACGGGGCGGTCCTGGCCGTCGTCGACCCGTCCGACGGCAAGGAGCGTGTGCTGCTTCGAAGCGACGACCAGTTGGGGTGGGTCGCGCCGTCGCCGGACGGGCGGACCATCGCCGTGGTCGAGGCCCTGTGCAGCGACCGGGTCATCGTGGCAGGCGACCTTCGACTGGTGGACGCGGACAGCGGCGCGGTGACACGCGTGGACACGGCCGGCGTGGACGTCACCCGAGTGGCATGGCGAACGAATTCGCAGCTCGCGTATGCCGGCGTCCGGGGCGTCGACTCCGTCGTCGGGACGTATGAGCTCGGCGCCACAGCCGGCGCGGACGAATTCGTCACCGACGAGTCGCTGGGACAGATCTATCCGGCGCCGGCGCACATCGCAGGCGGCGGGTTCGCGAGCCTCGTGCATTCATGGAGCCGCCACCCAGAGCTGGCGATCCACAGTGGCGACGGACTTCGAACGGTGACCTCCCTCGGGCACGAGGGATCGGAGTTCGCGCGACGCGCAGGCGGGACGATCCGGAGCATCACGTGGCGGTCGCCCGACGGCACCGACATCCAGGGATTCCTCGTGCTGCCGGAGGGGTCGGGTCCGTTCCCGCTGGTGCTCGTCGTGCACGGCGGCCCTATCGGCGTCGCCCGCAACGCATGGGGGCGGCCGACGAACCGCCTGCTGGCCGCGCGCGGCTACGCGCTGCTGATGCCGAACCCGCGCGGCTCGACCGGCCGCGGGCAGTCGTTCGCGGAGCAGGTCTACGGCGACATGGGAGGCGCGGATGCGGCGGACCTCATGTCCGGCGTGGACGCCGTGATCGAGGGGGGTCTCGCGGACGCCGAGCGGCTCGCGGTGATGGGCGGCAGTTACGGCGGATTCATGGCCGCGTGGCTGCCCACCACCACGAACCGCTTCCGCGCCGCCATCGCGCTCTCACCCGTCACGGACTGGCAGTCCATGCACTGGACGAGCAGCCTCGCCCGCTGGGACCGGGAGATCCTGCGGGACGAACCCACCCGGCCGGGCGGCGAATACTTCGCGCGAAGCCCGGTGGTGTTTGCGCACCGTTCGACCACGCCGACGCTCGTTGCCGGCGGCCTGCGCGACCGCGCGGTGCCGCCCGGTCAGGCCATCGAGTATTTCCGCGCGTTGATCGAGAGCGGCGTCGAGGCCGAGCTCGTCCTCTACCCGGAGGAGGGCCACGGCGTTCGGAAGCTGCCCGCCGGGATCGACCTCGCGACGCGGGTCGTCGGCTGGCTGGACCGCCACGTGCTCGGTCACGCCGAGCCCTGAACCACCGGGCCGCGTTGCCGCAGGCGACGCTGGACGGCGTCGCTTCGAAGCTCGCGCAGCGCGTCGTTCGCCACCCACCGGCCCGTCCGCGGGTGCGCCGCCAGGATCCGTTCCGCGCACGCGACGGCTTCGGCGTTCAGCGCCCGGTTGCGCTTGCCGATCTGCCGGAGCGCCCAGTTCACGGCCTTCCGGACGAAGTTCCTCGGATCGGTGGCCTCGCGTTCGATCAGCGGCAGGAAGGCCGCGAAGGCCTCGTCCGTCGCCGAGCGGTCGTGCACGGCGAGGGCCGCCATCAGCGCGAAGCCAGCCCGTTTGACGAACTCCTCGTCCCGGCCGGCCCACGCGCGCGCCGCGTCGTGCGCGTACGGCGTCCGGTCCACCAGCGAGGAGCAGAACCCGTCGCACAGGTCCCAGGAGTCCAGATCGACGACCCACGCCTCCGCCCGATCGCGCGTGAACGACGATGGATCGGCCACGAACACGGCGAGGACCCTCGCCTCATGGACGCCGCTTCGCCACAGCGCCTCCGCAAGCGCCTGGTCCGGCCCGAGCCGCCTTCCCATCCGGCGCAACTGCGGAAGGTTCGGGCCGCCGAGCACCTCGGTCCGGGGCCGTATGCCGAACCGTTCCATGCCCGCGACGTTGCCCGGATCGGCATGCGAACGGAGCTCCGCCATGACCGCGTCCAGACCCGTGGACGCGTCGCTGTTCGTCACGAAGCGCGGCCGTTGGACGACCGGAGCGACGATGCCGGAGCGGCGCCGTTCGGGCCGTCGTCGTCGGGCGCGTCGGCGCGTGCCGCGCTTCGGAAGGTCTCGAGCATGAGGCTTCGGCGTTCGCGCAGACGATCCACGCGCTCGCGCGTGATCTCGCGATCGCCGTACCGCACGTCCTCATAGGCGCGCGTCAGGTTCTCGAACGACACACGGACCTGCGGGAACGCGGCCCCGGCGATCGGGACGAACTCGGCGGGGGTGAGGTGGTCGGCCTTTCGCACGCCGCGGCGCTCCAGCGCCAGGAGCGCCTCGGCGTAGAAGCGGCGAACCGTCACCTCGGGCAGCTCGCGCCGGATGCCGAACCGCCGGTGAGGCGCCTCGACGCCGACCTCCACCGGGAGGGCCACCACGTCGGGCCCCCGGCGCGGCCGGCCGATGGGCCCGAGCCGCATCCGGTGCCGCCGCCTGATGAGCCAGAGCAGCAGCCAGATCACCAGGACGAACGTGACCACCTCGAGCATCTGCTCGATGAACGAGGCATGGCCCTTCACGTTCCGGTCGATGCCGTGCAGGCCGGGGAGCTGCCTGAGATGTCCACGAAGCCACGAGAAGAGATCAAGATGCAGCCGGTCGCCGATCCATCCCAGGACGAGCGCGATCGGCGAGAGCACCCAGGCCGTCGCGATGAGGATCCCGGCCAGCGCGGCCAGGATCAGCACGCCCGCCCAGTGGAACAGGCCATGGCTCCCCCCGCCGACCGTCATGAGGCCGAGGAGAACGGCCAGCGCGGCGATGCACGGTATCGCGAGGCGGGCGACGCTTCCGGGTGCGCGCACCTCGGATGCCACCCGGGCCCGCACCCCCGTCTCCTCCAGGCGGACGCTCGCCGCGCGGGACGCCAGTGAGGCCGCGAAGAACGTCACCACGACGGGTCCGATCAGCGTCGGCCACGGCTGCGTCGCTCCCCCCGCGAGGGCCACCTCGATCAGCGCGGCCATCGCGCCGATCCCGAACGACGTCGCGAGGGGCTCGCGCCAGTCACGCCCGGCGAGCGTCGCGACCCGCAACGCGACGAGGAGCGACAGCACCAGGACCCCCGCCATCCGCCCGGGAGTTCCGTGCGACCAGACGAACGTCTGCAGGACCGCGAGGAGCGTGGCCGCAGCGAGGAGGAGGTAGGTGCTCCATGCCGAACGCCGCCAGATGGTGGTCAGCCATACGGCCACGACGAACATCGGCACGAACGCCCACACGGCGACGAGCGGCCCCGTCTGCGCGCCCGTGATCTCGCGCACGGTCTCCTGCAGGGGAAGGAAGATCACGCCCGACTCGGCGAGTGCCGCCAGGCACGCCGGCAAGGTGCTCGCCCGGTCGAACGCGTCGCCGACGGGCCCGTTCGAGCCGTCCGTGCGAACCACGGGCCGCGGACGGTTCACGCGATCCCCTGTCGACCGGTCGCGTCGAACACCGACGGGCTCACGACCGTGATGCCCCGGTTCCGAAGCACGGTCAGTTCGTGCCTGAGCGCGGAGCCGGGAACGGAGGACAGCACGACCACGACCGTTCCCCGCCCCAGCGGGCGGGCCGCCTCGCGGAGCACGGGCGCCAGGTCCGACGACGGCTCGGCCGGCATGCGCGCGAGCGCCGCGAACAGCGCCGCCTCCTGCCCGACGGCGGCCGACGAGGGCACGCGCAGCGGCCCCCGCCCGTGCCGGAGATGCGTGTTCGCAACCAGCCCGACCTTCCACCCCGCCTCCAGGGCCTGGCGGGCGAGGTAGGACCCCCAGGAGATCACGTCCTCGCCGATCCCCGTGTAGATCGAATCCCAGAACGGCTCCCCGGCCGCGAGGTCCAAGGCGAGCATGACGTCCGCGCTTCGCGTGGGCTCGAAGAGCTTCGTCTGCAGGCCGCCGGCGTGCGCGGTCAGGCGCCAGTGGATCCGGTTCAGCGGGTCGCCCTGCTCGTAGGGCCGCACGCCGGCGAACCGTTCGCGCTCCTCGAACATCTGCGCGGCCCGCGTCGGCACGCCGAACGGTTGGCGCCGGAGCACGCGGACCGGCACCCGGATGCGCTGTTCGGGCATGACCAGGAGCTCGGCGTCGGGTCGGAGGTCGAGCCCCGCCGGCGAAAGATCGAACGGATCGGCGAGTTCGACGCTTACACGCTCCAGCTGGAACTCCCCGCGCCGGGTCGCGGCGACGGGGAACGTCACCCGGACCGACGAGCGCGCGGGGACGGAGACCGTCCGCCGGAACCCTCTCAGGGACGAGCCGGCGGAGCCCTGCTCGGGAACCAGGCCCTCGGGCAGCGCGATCGTGATCCGGGCGACCGGAAGGGACAGGCGCTTGCCGTTGCGGATGACCATCGAGACCTGCACCGGTTCTCCGGCGAAGACCCGGCGCGGCGCGAAGGAGATGTCGACGGAGACCTCGCGCCATGCGGCCCGGCCCCACCACGCGGCGAGCGCGGCGATGCCCGCGACCCCGGCCGCCCATGCGGCGAGCGCCGCCGCCCCGGCCGCCACCGCCACCACCAGAAGGACGATGGCGCCGCCCGCGACCACGATCCTTCGTTCCTGGACCGTGGCGGTGATCCCGCCGGGTCCGTATCGCGCGCGCCTGCCGGGGAGCGCGATGGGCATGTCAGGCGCTCTGGAACTCGGCGGGCACCGGAACGCGCTCCAGGACGTCGGCGAGCGCGTCGGCCGCCCGCCGGTCCCGGATCCGTGCGTCGGTGGTCAGGACCAGCCGGTGCGCCCACACGGGATCGGCCAGCTCCTTGACGTCGTCCGGAAGCACGTAGTCGCGTCCGGTGAGGAGGGCGGTCCCCCGCGCCGCGTCGCCCATGTGCTCGATCGCGCGGGGGCTCACCCCCACCTCGAGGTCGGCGTGGTCGCGCGTCGCGTGGGCGAGCGCCACGATGTAGGAGCGCACGGGCTGTTCGATCCGAACGCGATCGACCTCCTCGCGCAGGCCCGGCAGGTCGGGCGCCTCGGGCAGGGTCATCGCGCCGGCGGAGCGCCGGCCCTGGGGGGTCTCGAGGATCCGCTCCTCCTGGTCGCCCGACGGATACCCGATGCGGATCCGAAGGAGGAACCGATCGAGTTGCGCCTCGGGCAGCGGGAACGTCCCCTCCAGCTCCACCGGGTTCTGCGTGGCCAGCACGAAGAACGGGTCCGGGAGCGGATAGCTCACGCCGTCGACGGTGACCTGACGCTCCTGCATGGCCTCGAGCAGCGCCGCCTGTGTCTTCGGGGTGGCGCGGTTGATCTCGTCCGCCAGCAGGACCTGCGTGAAGATCGGACCGGGGCGGAATTCGAAATCCTGGGATTTCATGTTCAGCACCGACGTGCCGGTGATGTCGGAGGGCATCAGATCCGGAGTGAACTGCACGCGGTGAAACTGCAGGCCGAGGAGCGACGCGACGGTCCGGACGAGCGTCGTCTTGCCCACGCCGGGCACGTCGTCGAGGAGCACATGAGCGTCGGTCAGGACCCCGACGAGCAAAAGCCTGAGCGCCTGACTCACCCCGAACAGCCGAACGCCGACGCGTTCGTCGAGCACATCGAACAGATCCCGGGCGGACGTCATGTCGCCGGCCATCGGCACAGTGTACGGACGGCACTCATCGTGGAGTCATACGGAATGAGTCGTTCCACGGGACGTTCCCCCGCACTCGTAAAGTCATGCGCCAAATGGTCGTGCGGATGGTCTGTTTCGACGTGGGTGAGACGCTCGTCGACGAGACCGAGGTCTGGGGATCGTGGGCGGACCGGCTGGAGGTCCCAAGGCTGACGTTCTTCGCCGCGCTCGGCGCCGTGATCGAACGTGGCGGGGACCACCTGGAGGTCTTCGAGGTCGTTCGGCCCGGATTCGACCTGGCCGCCGCGCTCGAGGCGGCCGAACACGACCCGGATGGTCCCGGGCGGTTCGGCATCCAGGACCTCCATCCCGACGTCCGGCCTGCGTTCGAAGCGCTTCGCGCCTCGGGCTACCGTTTGGCGGTCGCCGGAAACCAGCCCGCCCGCGCCGAGGCGGCACTCCTGGAGGCGGACCTCCCCGTGGAGTTCGTTGCCTCATCGGCGTCGTGGGGCCTGCAGAAGCCCTCGCGGGCGTTCTTCGACCGGCTGGCCGAGGAAGCCGGGCTCCCGCCTGGACAGATCGCGCACGTGGGCGACCGAGTGGACAACGACGTGGTCCCCGCGGCGGACGCCGGCTTCGTCAGCGTGTTCATCCGGCGAGGTCCGTGGGGCGTGATCCAGGCGTCCCGCCCCGGCGTCGCACGG
This sequence comes from Actinomycetota bacterium, assembly GCA_040414485.1. Taxonomy (GTDB): domain Bacteria; phylum Actinomycetota; class UBA4738; order UBA4738; family UBA4738; genus JBEDUK01. The sequence goes on along the minus strand of JBEDUK010000043.1, from coordinate 6,580 downwards.
GCGGCGCTCCGCATCGAGTCGCTCGACGACCTTCCGGACGCTCTGTCGCGGCTCCCGGCGTCACGAATGTCGTAGCATACGACTACAGTGCTGACCGTGCCTGAAGCCGCCAAGCGTGTCGGACGAGACCCGGAAACCGTTCGCCGCTGGATCCGTGCCGGCAAGCTCCGCTCGACGAAGGTGGGCACCCAGCACCTGATCGACGAACACGATCTCGATGCCGTCGAGAGCGACGACGACATGGCTCCCCTGCCGCCGGGCTGGGAACAGACCTCCACCGGCGAGCCGATGCCGAACTGGGTACGGATCATCCGCCGCGCTCGAACGGAGCATTGATGCTGGTCGTCGACTCCAACGTCACGCTCGCGCTCTGCCAGCGTGACGAAGGCTTCGCGGACCTTGGAGACCCGGACCTCTTCGCCCCCCCGTTCATGTGGGCCGAAGTCCGATCGGGCCTCCATGAAGCGGTGATGCGCGGCGCGGCCAGCCGTGTCCTGGCCAGTGGCATCCTCGAACGCCTCGATCTGGGCACGGTCACGCCGAGATCGCACCCGGAGCTCGGCGCCCGCGCCTGGCGGATCGCGGACGACTTCGGCTGGTACACAACCTATGACGCCGAGTACGTGGCGCTGGCCGACCTCCTCGGATGCAGGCTGGTGACGCTCGACATGCGACTGCGTCGGGGTGCGCAGCGGCTCGGGTTCGTCGTCACGCCGACGGAGTTGCTGTCATGAGCCACGTGTTCTCGCGCGCGCCGGGACGGGACCTGCCGGTGGCGGCGCGGGCCAAAGGCGCCGCCATCTGGGACCGCGCCGGCCGGCGGTACCTGGACGCGGCGGGCGGCGCGATCGTCGTCGGCGTCGGCCACGGCCGCACCGAGATCGCGGATGTCATCGCGAAGCAGAGCGCTGCGGTCGCCTTCGCCCACGGGACCGCGTTCACCAGCGAGGCGCTCGAGGCCTACGCGAACGAGCTCGCGCCGCTCCTGCCCATGGACGATCCGCGCGTCTACCCCGTGAGCGGTGGAAGCGAGGCCGTCGAGACCGCGCTGAAGATGGCAAGGACGTATCACGTGGCGAACGGGGAGCCGTCGCGCTCCACCGTCATCGCCCGGTGGGGCTCGTACCACGGGAACACGCTGGGCGCGCTCGACGCCTCCGGCCGTGAGCCACTTCGCGCCCCCTACATGCCCTGGCTCGGCCGCGCCGTCCACGTGCCCGCCGCGTACGAGTACCGCTGCCCCTGGCCGACGCATCCCGCCGGCTGCGGACAGGAGCACGCCCGGCAACTCGAGCGAACGATCCTCGAGCACGGCCCTGAGAACGTGGCCGCGTTCATCGCCGAGCCGATCGCCGGCGCGGCGCTCGGCGCGGCCGTTCCGCCCGACGACTACTGGCCGGCCATCGCCGAGGTCTGCCGGCGGCACGGTGTCCTGCTGATCGCCGACGAGGTCATGACCGGGTTCGGCCGGAGCGGGACCTGGTTCGGGTGCGATCACTGGGACGTGCGCCCGGACATCCTGGTCTGCGCGAAGGGCGCGTCGTCGGGCTACTGGCCGCTGGGTCTGGCCGTCGCGAGCGGCGCCGTCCACGACCGGATCGTGGACGGCGGTGGGTTCGTCCACGGCTTCACGTACTCGCACAACGTGGTCGGCGCCGCGGTCGGCCGCGAGGTCCTGAGGATCCTGAAGGACGAGGCCCTGGTGCAGGCCAGCCGGGACAAGGGCGAGCGCCTGATGAAGTCGCTTCGCGAATCCCTGTCCGACGACCCGCGCGTCGGAGAGGTGCGCGGGAGCGGCCTGATGGTCGCCGTCGAGCTGGTCGAGGATCGCGCGACCAAGCAAGCATCTCCGCGGAGCGACCGCGTCACGGAACGCGTCGTCGCGGCGGCGAAGGGCGATGGACTGCTGCTGTACTCGTCCACCGGGTGCGCCGACGGCCGCGACGGCGACCTCGTCATGTTCGGGCCGCCGTTCGTCATCCAGGATGACGAACTGGACGAGTGCGTGGAGAAGACCGCCGCCGCGATTCGGTCGCTCCGCGCGGTCTGACCTGCTCCGTTTCGCGCCCGAATCGGCCCCGGGATACACTTCGCCCTCTGGACTCCCTTGGTGAGAGGAGGGTGGCGTGGCTCACGTCTCCATGACGATCAACGGCTCCACGCACGAGGCCGACATCGAACCCAGAACCCTGCTGGTGTACTTCATCCGCGAGCAGGCGGGCCTCACCGGAACGAACGTGGGGTGCGACACCAGCACCTGCGGCTCGTGCACGGTGCTGGTCGACGGGAGGTCGGTGAAGTCGTGCACCATGCTCGCGCTGCAGGCCGACGGCCGCGAGCTCACCACCATCGAGGGAATGGCGGCCGAGGATGGGACGCTCCACGCCCTGCAGAAGGCCTTCCACGAGAACCACGGGCTGCAGTGCGGCTACTGCACGCCGGGCATGATCATGGCCGCCGACTCGCTGATCCGCGAGCACGAGGGCGACCTCACCGAAGCCGAAGTCCGCCTGGGCCTCGAGGGCAACCTCTGCCGCTGCACGGGCTACCAGAACATCGTCAAGTCGATCCTCGCCGCCGCGGGCGAGATGCGCTGAGGAGGCCGGCCATGGCGCAGACGGCAACGAAGTACATCGGCTCCGACGTCCCGCGCAAGGAGGACCCGGAGCTCATCACCGGACAGGCCCGGTACGCCGACGACCTCACCCTGCCCGGCATGCTCCACATGGTGTTGGTTCGAAGCCCGCACGCCCACGCGACGGTCGACAACGTCGACCTGTCCCACGCCCTCGCCGTCGACGGCGTGGTCGCGGCCTACTCCGGTGCGGACCTGGCGGACGAATGGGCGGGGCCGCTGCTGATGGCGTGGGCGGTCACGCCGGACATCAAGAACCCGCCGCACTGGCCGCTGACCAAGGACAAGGTTCGGCACCAGGGCGACGGCGTGGCGGTCGTGATCGCCACCTCCCGCGCCGCCGCCAAGGACGGCGCGGACGCGGTCGTGGTCGACTACACGCCGCTTTCCGTCGTGACCGACATGGAGGCCGCGCTCGCCGACGGCGCGCCGCTCGTCCACGACGACGCCGGAACGAACGCCTCGTACACCTGGAAACATTCGACGGGCGACGCCGATGCCGCGTTCGCCTCGGCGCCGATCACGATCAAGGAGCGCTACGTCATCCAGCGGGCCATTCCGAACGCGATGGAGCCGCGCGCGATCCTGGTCCAGCCGAACACCGCGATGGGCGAGTACACCATGTGGTCGTCCACGCAGATCCCGCACATCCTCAAGGTGGCGATGGTGGTCGCCACCGGCATCGCCGAATCCAAGCTGCGGGTGATCGCTCCCAAGGTCGGCGGCGGGTTCGGCGCCAAGCTGCAGGTGTACGCCGAGGAGGCGCTGACCCTGCTCGTCGCGAAGAAGCTCGGGCAGCCGGTGAAATGGACCGAGGAGCGCTCGGAGAACTACCTCGCCACGCACCACGGACGCGACCAGATCCAGGAGATGGAGCTCGCCGCCGACGCCGAGGGGCACATCACGGCCTACCGCGTGAAGATCTGGGCGAACATGGGCGCCTACCTGCAGATCATCACGCCCGGCACGCCGTTGCTCGGCGCCTTCGTCTACTGCGGCTGCTACGGCGGCGACTCGTATTCGCTGGAGTGCACCGGCGTGTTCACGAACACCACGCCGACCGACGCGTATCGCGGTGCCGGCCGTCCGGAGGCGACCTACGCGATCGAACGGGCGATGGACGCGCTGGCTCGCAAGGTCGGCGTCTCGCCGGTGGAGATCCGCCGGCGGAACTTCCATCCGTCCTCCGACACGTCGTTCTCCATGCCCGCGGGCCTGACGATCGACTCCGGGCACTACCACGAGGTGTTGGACCAGGCGCTGGAACTCGCCGGGTACGACGACCTGCTGGCGGACCAGAAGGCCCGGCGCGACCGCGGCGATTCGAAGCAGCTCGGGATCGGGTTCTCCACCTACCTCGAGATGTGCGGCCTCGCACCCTCCCGCATCCTCAAGGCGCTGAACTACGCGGCCGGCGGGTGGGAGGCCGCGACAGTTCGCGTCAGCGCCACCGGGAAGGTGACGGTGGTGGCGGGCACGACGCCACACGGCCAGAGCCACGCCACCACGTTCGCCCAGATCGTCGCCGACGACCTCGGCGTCCCGATCGACGATGTCGAGGTGGTCACCGGCGACACGCAGCTCGCCCCCCTGGGCATGGACACGTACGGAAGCCGAAGCCTGGCCATCGGGGGGATCGCGGTGCACCGCGCGGCCGAAAAGGTCGTGGCCAAGGCCCGGACGATCGCGGCGCACGAGCTCGAGGTCTCCGAGGAAGACCTGGATTACGAAGGGGGCACCTTCTCGGTGAAGGGCGCGCCGGACCAGGCGCGGACCATTCCCGCACTCGCGTGGTCGGCCTGGACCGCGCACGCGCTCCCCGACGGGATGGAGCCGGGGCTGGATTCGACCGCCGTCTACGACGCGCAGAACTTCGTCTGGCCGTACGGCACGCACATCTGCGCGGTGGAGGTCGACACGGACACCGGCCGCGTGGAGGTCGTGAAGTACGTCGCGGTCGACGACGTCGGCGTCCAGGTGAACCCGCAGATCGTCGACGGGCAGGTGCAGGGCGGTGTGATCCAGGGGATCGCGGAGGCGCTGTTTGAGGAGGCCGTCTACGACGAGCACGGCACGCTGATGACGGGGTCGATGACGAACTACGAGGTACCGGCCGCGTCGGAGCTGCCCAGCCTCACCATCGGCAGGTACACGACGGCGTCGACGACGAACGAGATGGGGTTCAAGGGCGTCGGGGAGACGGGCACGATCGCCTCTCCGCCAGCGGTCATCAACGCGGTGATCGACGCGCTGTCGGTGTTCGGCGTGACCGACGTGCCACGACCGGCGAGCCCGGAGAACGTGTGGCGAACCATCCAGCAGGCTCGGCAGGCGGAAGGAGGCCAGCAGTGATCCCGGCAGCGTTCGAATACGCGCGTGCAGGGTCCGTGGACGAGGCGATCTCGCTGCTCGGCTCGAACGAGGACGCGAAGGTGATCGCCGGCGGGCACTCGCTCCTGCCGCTGATGCGGCTCCGGTTCGCCCGTCCGGCCCTGGTGGTGGACATCGACCGGCTCGCGGACCTGGAATACATCCGGGACGGGGGCGACCACATCGAGATCGGCGCGCTCGCCCGGATGTGCGACGTGGCGGTGGATCCGCTCCTTCGCGCGGAATCGCCGCTGATGGCGTACACCGCGAGCGTGGTGGGCGACCCGCAGGTGCGGCATCGCGCAACGCTCGGCGGGTGCGTGGCACACGGCGATCCCGCGTCCGACCCGCCCGCGACGCTGCTGGCGCTGGATGCGACCCTCGTCCTCCGCGGCCCGGCCGGCGAACGCGAGGTAGCGTCGAAGGACTTCTTCAAGGGGATCTTCGAGACCGACCTCGGCCCCCAGGACATCCTGACCTCGGTTCGAGTTCCGAAGACCGGATCTGCCGGGTGGTCCTATCAGAAGTTCCACCGGCGGGCCATCGACTGGGCGATCGTCGGGGTCGCGGCGCTGGTGCACCGGGACGACGGGACGGTGTCGAGCGCGTCGGTGGCGCTGACGAACATGGGCGCGGTCCCGCTGCGAGCCTCGGCCGTGGAGTCGGTGCTTGCCGGGGCCGCCGCGACCGCCGAGAGCGTGGCGGCGGCATCGGAGCACGCAGCCGAGGGGACCGAACCGGTGAGCGACACGAACGCGAGCGGCGAGTTTCGGCAGCACCTGGCCAGGGTCTTGACGCGAAGGGCGCTGGAGGAGGCTCTGGCCAAGTAGCCGGCCGTATATCGCCCGTCGCTGGCCGACCCTGGGACGAGGGTGGAGGCCCGGTTTCTATCGGTGATTCTATCGGTGTATCTCGCGGTTCCTGATATGGCCTGATAGAGTCACAGACCCATGGATGCAGCCATCAACCCGTACGCGCCCGGCGCCGGACAGCGTCCGCCGGAGCTCGCCGGTCGAACGGAGGAGATCCGCGCGTTCGAGATCCTCATGGAGCGCCTCGAACGCCGCCTGCCGGAGCGCGGGCTGATCCTCACCGGCCTGCGGGGCGTCGGAAAGACGGTCCTCATCAACGAGTTCCGGGGACTGGCCGAACGCCGTGGCTGGATCGTCGCCAAGGTCGAGGCCCGCTCCGACGCGAAGTTCCGCCACCTGGCCGCGCAGGCGCTCAATCGCGCAATGCGCGGTGCCCTCGGCAAGGGCCGCGGGCATCCGCGCGTCCAGCGGGCGCTCCGCGTGTTCAAGTCCTTCTCGCTCACCGCCGCGCCCGACGGCACGTTCTCGGTCGGCATCGATGTGGAGCCCGAACGCGGCCGGGCAGACACGGGCGACCTCGAGACCGACCTGACCGAGCTGTTCATCGACATCGGCGAGGCCGCCGCGGAGCTCCATGTCGGGATGGTGCTGTTCGTCGACGAGATGCAGGACCTGGAGGGTGGCGACCTCGCCGGGATCGCGGGCGCGTGCCACGAGACCGGCCAGCGCAACCTGCCCACGGCCGTCGTCGGCGCGGGCCTGC
>JBEDUK010000042.1:0-8971 GCA_040414485.1 Actinomycetota bacterium | reverse complement strand
AGCGGCGAACCGCAGATGTCGCAGACGCCACCGGGGCGCGAGAAGAACCCGCACCATTCGCACGCGACCGCGACGTCGGTGTGTTCCTCCACCGACCGGCCTTTCGCTTCGCTCGACAAGGATCCTTGCAACAAGATGTTCGGCCTGGCCGGCGGCTGTCTTGACCTGCGAAGCGACGTGCGACTCGCGCCCGTCTCGCATCCGGCTGCGGCAGCGTCAGTGCGAGTGCTCGTACACGCCGAACACGTTGCCCGCCGGATCCCGCAGGGCGCCCGTCTGCATGTGATCGTCGACGGGGTTGGGCCCGTAGATCCGCGACCCGCCGAGCGACTCCGCCCGGGCGAGCGTCTGCTCGACGTCGGGCACGTGGGCGTACACCGTTGCCCACCGGTTCCCCTCGCTCGACGCGCCGAGCCCCCCTCCGACCGCATCCGGGCCGGCGCCCGTATCGACCAGGCGGTAGCCCGGAAAGCCGGGTTCGTTGAGCGTCCAGCCGAACAGGTCGCAGTAGAACCGCTGCGTGCGCTCCGCGTCCGAACCGAGGACCTCGAACCAGTCCACCGCGGCGCCGTCGCCACCGCTCGGCCCGGGAGCGGATCCGCCCGACGGCGGTTCGGCCTTGACCAGACCGACGAGGTAGCCGTCGGGATCGGCGAGCATCGCCCACGTGAGCATGCCGGGGATCTCGGTCGGCGGTGTCACGGTCCGGCCGCCCATCGACTCGGCCCGGTCCAGGGTGGCCTGCAGGTCGTCCACGCCGACGTAGAAGCAGACCCAGTTCGAACCGTCGCCCGACCCGGTGATCCCGCCGTTGACGCCATCGCCCCCACGGGTGTCGACCACCGTGTACCCGCCGTCCAGGTCGCTCAGCCCCCAGCCGAAGAGGTCCGCATAGAAGCGCTTCAGCGCGGCGTCGTCGTTCGAACCGACTTCGAAGTGCAGCACGCGATTGCCCATGGGATCGGCTCCTTTCCGTTTCGTCGATCGCGGGTCGAACGCCGGTCAGGGCGCGACGTTCGAGGCGATGTCGAACTCGTGGCCCTCCGGGTCGGCCATGCAGCGCCAGTGATAGCCCTCGATGTGATGGGTCTGACCGGGCTCCAGCCAGCTGCCGCCGAGCCCCTCGATCTGCTCCGTCGCGGCCGCCAGGTCGTCCACGCCCAGGTCGAGGTGGATGCGGACCTTGCCCTCCTTCGACTCCGGCACGCGCTGGAACGCGACGCCGGGACTGCCGTCCGCGGGCCTGGAGAGCAGCACGTAGGCGCCGCCATCGATCCGATCCTGGACGTCCACGCCCAGCACCGCGGCCCAGAACGCCGCCAGCGTGTCCGGGTCGACCGAGTCGATCACCACGTAGGACACCTTCCCAACGCCCATGTGCGCTCCCCCTTCGTCGTCGTGAGCCGCGCGATGCCGCGGATCGAGATCCTTGCACGGTGGCGCGGCGCGCGCCGGTCTACCCGCGGACCGACGATCCGATCCGCTCGACTTCCTCGGGCGTGAGGGCGAGCGCGGCCGCCGCGACGTTCTCCTCCAGGTGCGCCACGGATACCGTGCCGGGAATCGGGACCATCACGGGTGAACGGGCGAGGAGCCACGCCAGGGCCACCTGCCCCGGCGTTGCGCCGTGCGCTTCGGCGGCCTGGGCCAGCGGGTTCGAGCGGCGGCCGCCGGCAAGCGCGCCGGAGTTCAGCGGCCGCCACGGGAGGAAGGCGATCCCTTCGGCCTGACAGGCATTCAGGACCGCTTCACCCTGGCGGCCCGCGACGTGGAAGGAATTCTGCACGGAGGCGACGGGCACGATCGCGTGCGCCTCGCGCAGCTCTTCGACCGAGACGTTCGACAGGCCGACGTGCCGGATCTTGCCTTCGGCCCGAAGCTCGGCAAGGGCGCCGACGGATTCGGCGAACGGCACCGCCGGGTCCGGCGCGTGGAGCTGGTACAGGTCGATGCGTTCGAGCCGAAGCCGCGCCAGGCTGCCCTCGCACGCCTTCCGGAGGTGCTCCGGGCGGGCGTCGCTCGGCCAGGATCCGGTGGGACGTCGAGTGAGGCCGCCCTTCGTGGCGATGACGACGCCCTCGGGATAGGGGTGCAGCGCTTCGGCGATGAGGCGCTCGCTGACGTGTGGGCCGTACGAATCCGCCGTGTCGATCAGTTCGACGCCCAGGTCGACCGCCCTGCGGAGGACGCGCCGGGCCTCATCGGGGTCCTTCGGCTCGCCCAGGATCCGCGGCCCGGTGATCCGCATGGCGCCGAACCCCATCCGGTTGACGGTGAGATCGCCGCCGATCGTGATCGTGCCTGCCGCGGCAGCGGGGAGTGGTCCGCTCGGTGTGGACACGTCGAGGCTCAGTCTACGAATGCCGCGCCAGCGGGCGCCGCGTTCGGCGGCCGTGCCTGTAGCATCCGCGCGGGGTTCGGCGGATCCAAGGGGAGGGAGAGTCACGATGCTGGGCACGTTCGACGCGTACACGGGTCTGAAGTTCGTTCATGTGCTCGCGGCCATCGTCTGGGTGGGCGGTGCCGCGAGCGCGAACGTCCTCGGGACCAGGATCAGCCGCAGCAACGACGGCGAGCGCCTGGCGGTCTTCGGACGCGACACGGAATGGCTCGGGACACACGTCTACCTCCCCGCGTCGCTGACCGTGCTCATCTTCGGCATCTTGACGGCGCTGAAGGGCCACTACAGCTTCGGTCAGGCCTGGCTGATCATCGGGATCGTCGGCATCGTGCTCACCGCCATCACGGGTTCCGGCTACCTCGGACCCGAACTGAAGCGGATCGCCGGCCTGATCGAGACGAAGGGGGCGAACGATCCTGAGGCGATCGCACGATCGAAGCGGCTGATCGTCATCTCGCGGGTCGACCTGGTCGTCCTGCTGATCGTAATCTTCGCGATGGTGACGAAGCCCGGCCTGTAGGCGGCCTCAGCGGTCGCGGGCCACGTGCTCCGCTTCGATCTTCAGCAGGACCCGGTTGCCGTGCCGGGGGAAGTCGACGCCGTTGTACTTCCGTGAGAGGAAGTCGATGTGGTCCTCGGCGCCCTCTGTGGTGATCTCCACGGCGCGCCCTCGGACGGCGACCATGATCTCCTGGTCGTCCGAATCCGTGACCGAGATGGCCACGCGCGGGTCGCGTTCGACGTTGCGGTGCTTGACGCGGCCCCTCGCCGTGTTCACCAGGATCAGGCCGGTCTGGGATTCGATGTCCACCCAGACCGGCGAGACCTGCGGGGAGCCGTCGGGCATGAGCGTCGCAAGATGCCCGTAGTTCCTGCCCTCGAACAGGGCCCGGTCTTCGTCGGTGAGTTCCATGGCGAACCCGGGCACCTTATCGCGGCCGGGCTACTGAACAGCCGAACGGCGGAAGACCGTCATCGAGATTGCGAGCAGCGCCGCGGCGAACGCGGTGACCACGCCCAGGCTGGCCAGCGCCATCGCGGTGGTCGAGCTCCAGCCCCAGATCGCGTGCAGGCCGCTGGCGGTGCCGCCGACCAGCCCGTACCGCATCAGCGCCAGGGCGTGGGTCCACGGGATGACCTTCGCGACGTCGGTCAGCCACGACGGCAGCGCGGTGATCGGGAACAGCGAACCGGCGAAGAACCACGGCACGATCGCGATCGCCGGCACAAGCCCGACGTACTCCTCCTGCGAGTGGAGCCGGAACGCCATCATCTCGGCGATGCCCGCGACCGCGGCGGCAAGCAACAGCGCGGCCGCCGCGAACCAGCCGACGCCGCCGGCCGAGGTGTGCAGGACGGCTCCCCTCAGAACGGCGGCGCCGACCAGGACGCCGACCTGCAGCGCGGCGATCGTCAACGTGGCCATCACGTTCGCCAGCGGAACGAACCACCGCGGCACGGGCGCCGCCAGCAGTTCGCGCAGGCCGCCGTGCAGTCGGTCGACCATGGCCCCGATCCCGGAGAACATCGAGTTCAGCGGGACCAGCAGCGCGACCGTGGCGATCGCGACGAACGTCATGTAGTCCACGCGGGGGTTGAACGACCCGAGCGCGCGCTGGAGTGCCGGCGCGATGATCACCGCGAACAGCACCGGCGTGAGCAGCGGGACGAACAGCTCGCGTGGGTTCCCTGCGAGCAACCGCATCCGCCTTCGATACAGTGTGATCAACTGGTAAAGCACTTGACCATCTCCCTTCATGTGTTATTGGTCGTCCAGGCGGGCGCCGGTGAGGCGCAGGTACACGTCGTCGAGGGTGGGCTTCCTCAATGCCACCGACCGAACGACGCCATCCGCGTCCCGAAGCGTCCGGACGGCCGCGTCGCCCAGCCCGTTCTGCAGCGGGATCGTCAACGTCGAACCGATCTCCAGGGCGCCGTCGACCGGCACGCCGGCCGCGCGGAGCGCCGAGGTCACCCCGGCGACCGGTCCGGCGGCTTCGACGTCCAGGACCTGTTCGCCGAACGCCGCCAGCAGGTCGCTCGGAGCACCCTCGGTGATGATCCGGCCCTCATGCATGACCGCGATCCGGTCGCAGAGGCGTTCGGCCTCGTCCAGGTAGTGCGTCGTGAGCACGACCGTGACGCGCTGCCGTGCGCGCACGTCGCGCAGCAGCGCCCACAGCTCGTAGCGGATCGCCGGGTCGAGCCCGACCGTGGGTTCGTCCAGGAACAGCACGCTCGGCTGCGTGAGGACCCCGCGCGCGATCTCCAGGCGCCGGCGCTGACCGCCGCTGTACGTGCGGACGGGCCGGTCGATCAGGTCGCTGAGGCCCATGACGCCGGCCAGTTCCTGGATGCGCGCCGCCGCCTCGCCCCGGGGCGTGCGCCACAGCCGCGCGTGGAGCATCAGGTTCTGCCGTCCGGTGAGCGGGCCGTCGAGCACCGAGTCCTGGAACACGATCCCGGATGCGCGCCTGGCCGCCAGCGGCTCGAGCGCCACGTCGAATCCGCCGACCGTCGCCTCGCCGGACGTCGGCCGGATCGTCGTGGTCAGCACGCCGATCGTCGTGCTCTTCCCGGCGCCGTTCGGCCCGAGCAGGCCGAACACCTCGCCGGGGAGCACGTCGAACGACACGCCGCGGAGCGCCTCGACGCCTCCGGCGTAGGACTTGCGCAGATCGCGAACGCGAACCCCTCCGGCGTCGTCGGTCGATAGGTTCGCGTCCGTGGACAGCACCTGCATCGATTGCATCTCCATCAACTCCCTTCCGTTCGGTCACATCGGGGCCCGCGGATCCGTCTTCTGGCGTGGAGACGGATGCGAGCGGGAGGATGTGACATGACCGAGCGGGAGCAGTTGGCGGAGCAGTTCGAAGGCTTCCGGCCGTACCTGCGAGCGGTGGCCTACCGGATGCTCGGGTCGTCGAGCGAGGCCGAAGACGCGGTGCAGGAGGCGTGGGTCCGGCTCGACCGGTCCGGGGCCGAGGAGGTCGAGGACCTGCGCGCGTGGGCGACCACGATCGTCGCCCGCGTGTGCCTGGACATGCTCCGGTCGAGGCGGTCGCGCCGGGAGGCGCGCCTGGACGGCCGGCTCCCCGAACCGACCGTGGTGATCGAATCGGACGAGGCCGACGCCCCGGACGAGCAGGTCGCCCTGGCCGATTCGGTCGGCGTGGCGCTGCTGGTCGTGCTGGAGACGCTGTCTCCGACGGAGCGACTCGCCTTCGTGCTGCACGACATGTTCGCCGTGCCGTTCAACGAGATCGCGGAGATCATCGGGCGCTCGCCGGCCGCGACGCGTCAATTGGTCAGCCGCGCCCGCCGTCGCGTCCAGGGAGCGTCGCCGACGGGGCGAACCGACCCGCGGGTGCAGCGCCGGGTCGTCGACGCGTTCCTGGCGGCGTCACGGGCAGGCGATTTCGACGCCCTGCTCGAGGTCCTGGATCCCGCAGTGGTGTTCCGGATCGACCCCGGCGGCGCCGCGATGGTGACCCTCTCGGGGGCGCCGGCCGCCGCGCGCATGGTGCTCCAGCGCGGTGTTCCGGTGGCGCCCTTCGCGCGGCCGGCCCTGGTCAACGGTGCGCCGGGTTCGATCGTGCGGATCGGCGGCCGCCTGGTCGCCGTCACGGCGTTCACGGTCGTGAACGAGCGGATCACCGAGATCGAGATCTTCGCCGACCCGGAGCGCTTGAGGGCCATCGACGCCACGCTGCAATGAGGACTCCCCACACGCGGCGGCGGCGTTGTCCGGCCATTCAACGAACTGGTTGGATGGCCCGGTGATCTCAATCGTGGAGCCCGATCCTCGTTGGCCGGGTGAATTCGACAAGATCGCGTCTCGCCTTCACGAGGACGCCGGCACAGGTGTCGTGCGCATAGATCACATCGGGTCCACGTCGGTGCCGGGGCTTCCGTCGAAAGACGTGATCGACGTGCAGATCACGGTCGCGAACGACGAGAGCATCGAGGTCGTCGCGACGAGGCTCGCTGCGAGGTCCTGGCGCAGGCAGGCCGGTTTCATTCGGGACCACCATGTGCCGGGGCTCCCGACAGCCCCCGCGGAGTGGCGCAAGGCGCTCGTCGTGGAGCCGGAGGGCGAGCGGCGGGCGAATGTTCACATCCGCGTCCAGGGACGCGCGAACCAGCACTATGCACTGCTCTTTCGTGACTACCTCCGTTCGCATCCCGATGCCGCGGAGGCATATGCCCAGGTCAAGAGGGAGCTTGCCGTTCTGGCGCCGGACATCGACCACTACGCCGACGCGAAGGACCCCGTGTGCGACTTGATCTACTTCGCCGCCGAGGCGTGGGCGAAGGATCACCTACGAGTCCCGTGAGAACGCGCGCAGCGCCGGTGTGATCGGGTCGCCATCGGATCTGGGTGGTTGCGCCTCCCTATCTCAAGGCATGCCGGGTGAATGATTCGTTTCGAGATGGAACCGCCGTCCGAGAGCACGTCGCGCGACCTGGAGAAGGCCGCGTTGGAGCGCCGATTCCGCCGCGCCGGTCTGCCGCTGTTCATCCACGACTACACGGCAGCCGAGGACGTCTTCACGCGAGCGCTCCCGTTCCTGGCTCTCGTATTCGTGGTGCTGGTGGTCAGCGCCCTCAACGTGCAGTGGGGCCTCTGGGCGAACGTCGGCGCGTTCATGGGCGGCCTGGCGATCCTGGCGGTCGGCCTGGGCGTGTTGAACCTCGCCCGTGGCCGACCGTTCGCCTCCGTGCCCACGCGCGTCGGCATGCCCGAGCTGGCGGCCTTCGTGCTCATCCCCTCGCTGCTCCCGCTGATCTTCGGCGGCCAATTCGTGAGCGCCGTGGTCACGGCGGGCGCGCTGCTGCTCCTGCTGGCCTTGATCTACCTGGTGATCGGGTTCGGCCTGCTGTCGATCCTGCGCTGGGCCGGCGCGCGGTTGTTCCGGATGCTCGGCGGATCGCTGCGAACCCTGGTTCGAGCAGTCCCGCTGGTCCTGTTCTTCTCGCTCCTGCTGTTCCTGACCCAGGAGATGTGGCAGGTGCTCGCGGCCGCGCCGCGGGTGTTCATCGGCGCGACGGCGGTGCTGATCATGGGCGTGGGCGCGCTGTTCGTCCTGGCGCGGATCCCGCGCGAGGTCGCGACGTTGGAGCAGGACCTCGGGGCCGACGCCCCGTCGCTGTCGCGGGCGCAGCGGGCCAACGTGGGCCTGGTGGTGTTCGTGAGCCAGGCGTTGCAGATCCTCTTCGTCGGCATGGGCGTGGCCGCGTTCTTTCTGGCATTCGGCATGTTCACGGTGAACCCGAACGTGCTGAACGATTGGATCGGCAACACCGGCACCACGGTGGCCACGTTCCGACTTCTTGGGCATCCGGTGGTGATCACACAGGAGCTCCTGCGCGTTGCGGGAGCGATCGGCGCGTTCAGCGGGCTCTATTACGCCATCACCGCGCTCATCGATCCGAGCTATCACGAGGAGTTCCTGGGCGACATCACGCATGAGATGCGGCCCGTGTTCGAAGCCCGGGTCGAGTACATGCGACTGGCGGGCTGAGGTCGTGGCGTACACATTGATGTGTATCATCGAGGTCAAATGGGCCGGACCAACGTCGTCGTCGACGATGAGCTCGTCAAACGGGTGAAGGAGATGTACGGGCTGAGGACGACGCGCGAAGCGATCGATTTCGCGCTTCGTGCGGTCGCGGGCGTCGCGGAGCGCAATCAGGCCATGCTCGAGCTCGAGGGCACCGGCTGGGGCGGCGACCTCGACGAGATGCGCGACCATGTCGTGGAGCCCCTCTACCCTCAGCCGCGTGATCCTGGCTGACTCGTCCGCGTGGGTGGAGCACCTCCGGAACACGCAGCGACCCGCGCACCTCATCCTGCGACGATTCCTCGCGGCTGGAGCCACGATCCTGACAACGGATGTCGTGGTCATGGAGATCCTGGCGGGAGCCGTGAACCAGACCGACTTCGCGCGCCTGCGATCGCGATTCCGGGCACTCCCGTGCGTGCCTGCCGATTCGCCCGAAGACTTCGACGCTGCCGCGACCATCCACCGCGCGTGCCGCGCGGGCGGCGAGACGGTTCGCAGCTTGAACGACTGTCTCATCGCGGCGGTGGCAATTCGAGCGGACGTTCCGATCCTTCATTCGAACCGAGACTTTGATGTCATCGCGCGACACACCGCGCTGCAGGTCGTGCCGTTGGATCAGCCTGCTTGAGCGGGAAGGAAGCGCGCCGGTGCGGGGGCGCCGCTGTTCGCGCGTAGGGAGGGGGTTCCGCTACGCGGCTTCTGAGCGCTGGACGGCGACCTTCTGCTTCAGCCGACTCCTTCATGACGTCGCCCAGTTGGCCCGTGAGGGTCAGGCCGTCCTTGTCGGCGTCCTGCTCCTTCGTGGCTTCCACGAACAGCACGTCGCCGCCGAAGCCGGTGACAGCCAGGCCGGTCGCCACGCCGGGAACGGAGGTCCGCTCCGCAGCCTCGAAGAAGAACTTCTGCCGGCCCAGGTAGTCGCGGATCTGGGTCGGCTCCACGGTGACCGGCGCCTCGACCTCCGAGGCGGCGATCTTCGTCGCGACCTTCCTCAGGACCTTGC
>JBEDUK010000041.1:0-64571 GCA_040414485.1 Actinomycetota bacterium | reverse complement strand
TCGCGGCGGTCGCCTCCTAAGGACCCCGGGAAACGGATCATCAGGTCCGCTTCACCGACCGGCGACAGGCCCCCGGCGAACGAGCCGAGGGCCTGTCGCCATTTCGTCGTTCATTCGTCCGGACCACCGCGCGGTCCTATGCTGTGGAGCCCGCTCGGGACCGCCCTGCCGCCACGCTCCTGGAGGGACCGCTCGTCGACATGCCCGACACCGCCGAACGCGCCGACGTCGCGCCCGCGGATGGCGCGGACGACCTGGAGGCCGAACAGGCGTACATCCACTTCGCCTACGACTGCCTCGAGGACATGAAGCGAACCGTGCAGGTGCTGATGGCCACCGACGCGGGCGTGAACGCCGCCGCCCGCGAGGCGCTGCAGGAGATGTTCGCGGCGCGGCTGGTGGACCTCGAGTCCGACCAGGCGTTGTGCTTCGGCCGCATCGACCGGATGGACGGCGACCGCTACTACATCGGCAGGCGGCACGTTCGCGACGAGGAGGGTGACCCGGTCGTGGTCGACTGGAGGGCGCCGGTCGCGGAGGCCTTCTACCAGGCCAACGCGGTGGATCCGTGGGACCTCGAGCGCCGCCGCAGCTTCCGCATGGAGGGCCCGAAGCTGCTCGGGATCGAGGACGAGGTCTTCGCCGAACTCGCCGCCGCCCGCCGGCGAGGCGCCGACGTTCCCCAGACCCTCGTCCGCGCCGGCGACGCGCTGATGGCCGAGCTGGGCCGCGAACGGACCGGCCGGATGCGCGACGTGGTGGCGACCATCCAGGCCGAACAGGACCGAGTGATCCGCACGTCGTCCGACGGTGTCGTGGTGGTGCAGGGCGCGCCGGGGACCGGCAAGACGGCCGTCGGGCTGCACCGGGCGGCGTTCATCCTGTACCGGATGCGCGAGACGCGCGCCCGCGGCGGTGTTCTGGTGGTCGGGCCGAACCGCGCGTTCATGCGCTACATCGAGCGCGTCCTGCCATCGCTCGGCGAGACCACCGTCGTCCAGTCGTCCGTGGACGCGCTGGCTTCGATCCACGTTCGGGCCGACGACGAACCGGCGGTGCTCCGGTTGAAGGGCGATCCCAGGATGGCCGAGGTGATCGCGCGCGCGGTAAGGCTGCGAACGCGCCTCGACGCGATGCGGCGGGAGCTCCGGTTCCGCGGGCGCGCGGTCTCGCTGTCCGAGGAGCGGTCGCGCGCGCTCATCGACCGTGCCTTCGCCACCGGCCTGCCCTACCGGGAGGCCAGAGACGTCTTCGTGTCATCCGTGGCATCCGCGTTGGCCGAGCGTTCGGCGGGCGTCGGGGCCGCCGGTCGCGACGTGGAGGAGGCGCGCGTCGAACTCGTCCGGAACCCCGCATTCCGCGCGCTGGTCGACCGGGTGTGGCCGAGCGCCTCGGCCGCGGACGTCGTTCGCGACCTGCTCGCGTCCCGCGTCACGTTGGCGCGGGCGGCCGACGGCATCCTGGACGAGGGCGAGGTCGCGGCGTTGGTGCGGCCGACGACGAGGCGCGGCGCGGACGAACGCTGGACCCGGGGCGACGTCGCCCTGGTCGACGAGGCGCAATGGCGGATCGCGGGCGTGCCCCGCACGTACACGCATGTGATCGTCGACGAGGTCCAGGACCTCAGCCCGATGGAAATCCGGATGGTCGGGCGGCGGGCAGCGACCGGCGCGATGACGCTGCTGGGCGACCTCGCGCAGTCCATCGCGGAGTGGTCGTATTCGAACTGGAGTGAGCTGCTGTCGCATCTGCCCGTTCGGCGCGGCGCGGCCGCAGAGGATGCGCGGCCGCAGGTCGAGACGCTCGCCGTCGGGTACCGCGTGCCGAGCCAGATGATCGAACTGGCCGCGCGCCTGCTCCCGCAGATCGCGCCGGACCTGGAACCGCCGGTCGCGATCCGGACTGGGGACGAGGATCCAAGATTCGTAAAGGTACCTGACGGTCGGCTGATCCATGAGGCCGTGCGGGAGATGCGCGACGCCGCCGGGCATGACGGGTCGGTCGGCGTGATCGTCCCCGAATCGCTCCGGCACGAACTGGAGGGCGGCGCGCGCGCGGGCCGGATCGAGTTCGACGGCGCGGACTGGGGCCGGGGCCGAAAGCTCACGGTCATGTCGGCTCGGGAGGCGAAGGGCCTCGAATTCGACCACGTGCTGCTGATCGAACCGGCGGCGCTGCTGGCGGAAGGCGTTCGAGGCCGGCGCGAGCTCTACGTGGCGCTGACGCGCGCCACCCAGACGCTCACGGTCGTGTTCTCGGGCGACCTCCCGGCCGAGCTGCGTTTGCGCGCGGCGGCCTGATCGACGCGGCCTCGGCGAAGGAATCTCGCGAGGCCGCTCATGGTTCGCAGGAGCGTATCGTCAACCGAACCAGCACCGTACGAGGAGTGATTCCCATGCCGGCCGTGACCGTCGATGACATCCTGACCCTTCCGCGCATCCCTGCCGTGGACCCGGCCGTTTCCAAGGACCGGCCCGTCGTGTCCGTCACCACCGCCCCGAGCGGCCTGGAGGGTGAAGGCTTCCCCGTGCGCCGCGCGTTTGCCGGCGTGGACCTGCGCGTGCTCGATCCGTTCATCCACATGGACCAGATGGGCGAGGTCGAGTACGCGCCCGGCGAGCCGAAGGGCACCGCGTGGCACCCGCACCGCGGGTTCGAAACCGTCACGTACATCATCGACGGCGAGTTCCGGCACCAGGACTCGAACGGCGGCGGCGGCCTGATCACCAACGGCGACACGCAGTGGATGACGGCGGGCGCGGGCATCCTGCACATCGAGACGCCGCCCGAGCATCTGGTCATCAGCGGCGGGCTCTTCCACGGGTTCCAGTTGTGGGTGAACCTTCCCAAGTCGCTGAAGTGGGCGCCGCCGCGGTATCAGGACATCCGCGCCTCGAGCGTCTCGCTGCTCTCCAGCTCCGACGGCGGCGCGCTGATCCGCGTGATCGCGGGCGAGGTCGGCGGCTTCGGCGGCCCGGGCATCACGCACACGCCGATCGCGCTGGCGCACGCCACGCTCAGCCCCGGCGCCACCCTGACCGTGCCGTGGCCGATCGGCTTCAACGGTTTGGTCTACGTCCTGGCCGGTCGGGGCAGTGTCGGCGCCGAACGCCGTCCGGTCCGGATGGGCCAGTTGGCGGTCTTCGGCGCCGGCGATTCGATCACGGTGGCGGCGGACGCGAGCCAGGAGAGCCGCAGCCCCACCATGGATGTCCTGCTGCTGGGCGGCCTGCCCATCCGCGAGCCCGTGTTCGCCTACGGGCCGTTCGTGATGAACACGCGAGACGAGATCATCAAGGCGTTCGAGGACTATCAGTCCGGACGGCTCGGCACGATCCCGGCGGACGCGATCATGCCGCACTCGGTCGTGCAGGGTACGACCGAAGACGAGTCCTGACGCTCGCGTTTCCTTCAGAAGTCTCTTCGGCCGTCGAAATGCGCGGCGGCCTCGGGTCGGGTGAGCTGATACAGCGCGAGCCGCTGGCCGCCGGGCGCGATGAACGAACAGCACGGCCCGTGCGGGATCTCGAACGAGCGCTCCGGCGCCCAGCCACGGCGCTCCATCTCGGTCAGCGTCTCGCTCAGGTCGTCCACGCGGTAGACGAGGATCGGACGATCGTCCACCAAGTGGTCCGTCAGGAGGACGGCCGGTGGCGCGGATGTCAGCTCCACCGCCGCGACGCGCGCGCCCATGCCCTCGACGGCGAAGATCACCCGGCCGCCGAGGATCCCTTCGAAGTACGCCATGTCCCCGGCGACGTCAGCGCTCGGCATGTAGACGAAGTCGAGCCGGTCGAAGGGCGGCGATCCGTGCGCGGCCATCTGTGGGACACCACCACGGGGCCGTCGGGCGCGTCAACCGGGACCGGCCGGCGCCGGTCCACGGCAGACGCAGCAGATGTCCCCCAAATGGGGGGGTAGGCAACACCGTTCGTCGAGGTCACCATCCAGCCCGGCGCGCGCATCTGCCGGTCCGGCGGTCGAGGGGACGCCGTCCGTTTCCCCAGGGCATCGCCTCGGCGCGTCGGATGCAGGACGGACCAGGAAGGGGGGGACGAAGCATGTCGAGACGGGTGCGGATGTCGCGCCGCCGGCGCACGCGATGGTCGCCCATGCGACCAGTGTCGCGTGCTCGTCGCCGGCGCGGCGGGACCATTCGCTCCACCGGCGCTCGATGGCTCCATCGTGCGGGGCCGGTCTGCGCGTTCGTCCCGCCCGGCGCAGCACGTTCGCCGGCCGACGCGACCACCCGCTGGTCGAGGTCGCTCTGCGGACGCTGAACCGCGCGGTCCGAAACCGCTGCCACACAACTCCTGAGGCATCTCGTGCGTAGACCATGCACGTTCGAATTTCGACCATGCCGAAGGAGGTACGAACGATGCGACGCTTCGTCCAGGGCTTCCGAACGAGCCCCAGCGTCTTGCGTCCGCGGATCCGCGGACGGACCACTCGGAGCGCGGGCCTGCTGGCTGCCGGGATCGCCGGCGCGCTCCTGCTCGCCGCCTGCGGCGGGGCCGCGAAGGCCTCGTCGGGTGGCAGCGGGTCCACCCTCACCGTGAGTTCGAAGCCGGTGGGCAACTTCGGTGCCGTGCTGGTGAACGGCTCCGGGATGACTCTGTACTACCTGAAGGGTGAGACGGCCTCGAAGATCACGTGCACGGGAACGTGCGCATCGGAGTGGCCTCCCTACCTGGTTCCCGCAGGCACCACCACCGTCACCGGCGCCTCGGGCGTGAATGGTACGTTCGCCACGGTCAAGCGACCGGATGGCGGCACCCAGGTCACGTTCGACGGGCACCCGCTGTACACGTTCGTGAGCGACAAGTCGGCCGGCCAGGTCACCGGTCAGGGTGTCGAGAACTTCTTCGTCGCAACCGCGTCCGGGATGAGCGGCGCCGGCGGCTCCTCCGGTGGGGGCAGGGGCGGCGGATACGGGAACGGCGGCTACTAGACAGCCGCGCATGGCGGGGTTCACGGCGCGCGCCCACCGGGCCGTAGGCTTGGCGCGCCGTGGACCTCGACGATGCGATCCGAACGCGCCGCACGTCCAAGGACTTCGGTCCCGAGCCGGTCCCGCGCGGCGTCCTGTTCGAACTCTTCGATCTGGCGAGGTTCGCCCCGAACCACCACATGACGCAGCCGTGGCGGTTCCGGGTGGTCGGCCGCCGGACGCTCCAGCGTCTGCAGGAGCTTGCCGGGCCGGTTGAGGCCGCGAAGCTCGCGCGGGCGCCGACGCTGGTCCTGGCCTCGTGCGTGCTGACTGGTGATCCGGTGCAGGACGACGAGGACCTCCACGCCACGGCGTGCGCGGTGTACGCGGTGTTGCTGGGTGCGCACGCCAGTGGTCTGGCGAGTTACTGGCGAACGCCGGCAGTGCTGCGGACGCCCGCGGGACGGGTGGCAGCCGGGCTCCCGAACGGCGAACGCGTCGTCTCGCTGATCCATCTGGGTCCGCCGGGAGCGGGTCGGCCGGCGAAGGACCGGGCTCCGGTCGAGTCCTTCGTGACGTTCCTTCCGTAACGGGTACCGGCGCCGGCCGGGCCACGACGCCGAGCGTCCGCTCCGTCTCTCAGCCTCTCGATGCAGGGAACTCGTGATGGTGGCCGGTGTTCCACGCGGCCGCCTCCCGCAGCCAGCGGTTCCGGCGGATGTCGTGGACGACCACCGCGCCCGCGAACATCACGAGCAGTGCGATCGCGACGCCGACGATGGGATGGCCGGTCACGAAGGCAAGGACGCAGAGTGCCGCGAACACGATCGCGCCCGCGCCCCACGCCCGGATCGTTCGCGTCGATATCGGCCCATCACCGGACATCGCGCCGCCGTGTTGCGTGGACGGTGCGTCGCGGGGCGCCATGTACCAGCCCGCCGGCACGCGATCGCGGCCGGTCGACGCGCCGTAAGGGACCATCCGCAGGGTCGTTTCCGATGTCTCCGCCCGCGAGGAGTTCGAGAGTGACCGAAGGTTGGGCGGGCTGAGCCGGAAGAGCGCGATCAGGAGACCGAATGCGACGATCCCGATCGCATATCCCACGGTCAACAGTATGCACCCGCCCGCCAAGCGGCTGCACCGTGGAGCGGGATGCGCCAGACTTCGTCCGACGGGATCGACGGCGGTGGTTGTGCGAACGGGAGG
This sequence comes from Actinomycetota bacterium, assembly GCA_040414485.1. Classification (GTDB taxonomy): domain Bacteria; phylum Actinomycetota; class UBA4738; order UBA4738; family UBA4738; genus JBEDUK01. The sequence continues at coordinate 58,435 of JBEDUK010000041.1, read as the reverse complement.
TCGAAGGGTGCGCGATCGCGCGGGCGTGGTGATCATCGGGGCGGGCATCGTCGGCACGAGCGCCGCCTATCACCTGGCCGAACTCGGGGTGACGGACGTGCTGGTCCTGGACCAGGGGCCGCTGTTCGAGACGGGCGGCTCCACGTCACATGCGCCGGGCCTGGTGTTCCAGACCAACGGCTCTCGGACGATGTGCCGCCTGGCGCAGTATTCCGTCGATCTCTACAGCGGACTCAAGGACGCGAGCGGCGATCCCGCCTGGTATGGCGTCGGCGGGATCGAGGTGGCCACGACCCCCGAGCGGATGCAGGAGCTGAAGCGGCGGATCGGGTTCGCGCGCTCCTACGGAATCCCCGACGCGACCTTGCTCACGCCGGCGGAGACGGTCGAGCGGATCCCGCTGATTGATCCGTCGCAGATCCTCGGGGCATACCTGGTTCCGAGCGACGGGATCGCGAAGGCCGTCCGGGCCGCCGCCGCGCTCGGCCGGGCCGCCGAGGAGGCGGGCGCCGCGTTCGAGGGCGAGGTCACCGTGACGGGGTTCGACATCCGGGAAGGCCGCGTCAACGGCGTGCGGACGGACCGGGGCGATGTCGAATGCGACCGCGTGCTGATCTGCGCGGGCATCTGGGGGCCGAAAGTCGGACGGCTGGCCGGCGTGCCGATCCCGCTCGCCGTCGTCCAGCACCAGCTGGTCTGGACAGAGTCCTTGCCCGAACTGGCCTCGGACGCGGACGAGGAGGTTCGACACCCGATCCTCCGGCACCAGGACGTATCGCTCTATTACCGCCAGCGGGGCGACCGCTACGCGCTGGGGAACTACCGGCACGAGCCGATCATGTTCGATCCGGAGGACCTGCGGCCGTGGCGGGCAGGCGAACCGATGCCATCGATCGAACCGTTCACCCGGGACGACTTCGCCACGTGCTACGACGCGAGCATTCGGCTGCTTCCGCCGGTGAAGGACCGGGTCGACTGGAGCACGGCGATCAACGGGATGTTCTCGTTCACGCCGGACATGGGCTCGATCGTGGGCGAATCCGCGGACGTTCGCGGCCTGTGGGTCTGCGAGGCCGTCTGGGTCACACACGGCGGAGGTATGGGCCGGATGGTGGCCGAATGGATGGCCGAGGGCGAGCCGTCCATGGACATGGCCGAGGCCGACGCGAACCGCTTCTACCCCTACATGACGACCCCTCCGTACGTGCGCGCGCGTGGCGCACAGCAGTACCGAGAGGTCTACGACATCATCCATCCGCTCCAGCAGATGGCGGCGCCGCGGAACCTTCGGCTCACGCCCTTTCACCGCCGGCACGCCGATCTGGGCGCCGAGTTCTTCGTCGGCGCCGGCTGGGAGCGGCCGCAGTGGTTCGAGTCGAACGCCTCACTGCTGGACGATCCAGGTCTGTCGACGCCCGATGCGGCCTGGCGAACCCGTGACGCCTGGGCGGCCATGAACTGGTCGCCCGTGGTCGGCGCCGAACACCTCGCGACACGCGAGCGGGTCGCGCTGTTCGACATCACCCCGTTCGCGAAGCTGCGGGTCTGGGGCGCCGACGCCGTGGCGTTCCTCGAGCGCGTGTGCGCGAACCGGATCGACCGGCCTGTCGGGACGATCGTCTACACCTCGATGCTCACGGCGAACGGCGGCATCCGGTGCGACCTGACCGTGACCAGACTGGAGGAGCACGCGTTCCAGGTCGTGACCGGCGCCGGCTCGGCCATGCACGACCTGGCATGGCTCCGCCCCCAGGTCCGCCGGGGCGAGCGCGTCTGGATCGGCGATCGGACGCTGACGCGGTTCTGCCTCGGACTGTGGGGACCGCGGGCCCGCGACGTCCTCGCCGCGGTGACGGAGGACGACGTCTCGAACGAGGCCTTCCCGTACATGACGGCGCGGGAGATCAACGTCGGCGAGGTGCCGGTCTTCGCCCAGCGCATCTCCTACGCCGGTGAGCTCGGGTGGGAGCTGTACGGGCCCATGGAGATGGGCGAGCGGGCGTGGGACCTGCTGTGGGAAGCCGGCCGGACGCACGGGCTCGTCGCCGCCGGCGGCGGGTGCTTCGATTCGCTCCGCCTGGAGAAGGGCTACCGTCTGTGGGGCCAGGATCTGAACATCGAGCACGACCCGTTCGAGGCGGGCATCGGGTTCGCGGTGCGGATGTCGAAGCCCGAGTTCCACGGAAAGGCGGCGCTCGAGCGGATCCGCGAACGCGGGCCGTTGCACCGCCTGAGCGCCATCGTGCTCGACGACCCCTCGACGGTCGTGATGGGCAAGGAGCCGGTGCGCGGGCCGGACGCCGAGGTGGTCGCGTACGTGACCTCGGCGAGCTACGGCTATTCCGTCGGGCGGTGCATCGCGTACGCGTACCTTCCCATTGCGCTCGCCGAGCCCGGCACACCGGTCGGGGTCGAGTACTTCGACGTCGTGCACCCGGCGCATGTGGCCGCTGAACCGCTCTGGGACCCGGCCGGCGAGCGTCTGCGCGCCTGACGCTGCCGCAGCCGGCCGGGCCGGACCGGACAGATTGGACTTCCCTTCGCGGCCCCGATCGGGCAGACTCATGAGCCGTTCGAGGGAGGGGGAAAGCGGCGCCGGTGCGAGCGCGTCGACGTGGCCCGGTTCGGGCCGTCGGCTTGGGGGCTCGTCGTCCCGTTCGCGCTGGCGCCGGCGACATCCACCAGACGTACACGGTTCGCGCGGCGCCGGATGCGGCCCCGGGCGGCTACGTCTACCAGATGGAGGTTCAGCGGCCGGCTCCGGCGCCTGGTCGATATGGCGCACGGGCAACATCAACGGGTTCACGCCGGATGCGGGCGCAGGGCAGTACGCGTTCCGGTCACGCCTTCGTCGGAAGTCGAACGGGGCGTTCTCCGGCTGGTCGCCGGCCGTCACCATCCACGCGCATTGAGGGCGCCGGCTCCCGGGCGCCTCCGGATCCGTTCGCCTCGACGGGCGCTGGCGCGACCGTCGAGGGCACGGCGGGCGCGACCGTCGAGGGCACGGCGCGCGTGACGGCCCGCTCCGCGGGCGCTTCGGCGACCGCTTCCGCTTCGGCCTGCTGGGCCCGCCGTCGGAGCAGGATGACGGCCCGAAGGACCGCGAGCCCCGCCGCCGCGGTGAGCGCGCCCGCGATGGCCATGGCGGCGCGCGGCCCCAGCCTCTGCGACAGGAGCCCCATGGCGGGCGCACCGATGGGGGTCGTGCCGATGAACAGCACGCCGTAGAGCGCCATCACGCGCCCGCGCATGGCCGGCGCGGCCCGCAGCTGCAGCAGGCTGTTCGCCATGGCCGTGAACGCGATGGTGGCCGCTCCGACCGGCATGATCGCGACCAGTTCGAGCGCGAGCGTCGGCATGAACGCGGCGACGATGAGGGTGATGCCCGCCACGGTTCCGGAGAGCGCCATGGGCATCGAGCCGGTCCGCCCGCGCCACGCGGCGGCCAAGCCGCCCGTCACCGCCCCGACGCCCAGCAGGGCGTAAAGCAGACCGAAGGTCGCCGCACCCGAGTGGAACACCTGCCGGGCAAACAGGGGCAGGAAGACGGAGAAGTTGAACGCCAGCAAGCCGATCACCGCGACCATCGTGAGCGTGAGCCGAAGCGTCGGGTCGCTCCACGCGTACCGCAGGCCCTCGCGGATCTGCCCGCGCTGGCGTGCCGTTCTGGGCGCTGCCTGGAGCTCGCGCTTGCGCATGGCGAGGAGCGCGGCGATCACGGCCACGTACGATGCGGCGTTCAGCAGGAAGCAGATGCCCACGTCCACCGCGGCGATGACGAGCCCCGCGATGGCCGGACCGACGATCCGGCCTGCGTTGACCACCACGCTGTTGAGGCTGACGGCGTTCGCGACGCGTTCGGGCCCGACCATCTCGGTGACGAACGCCTGCCGGGTCGGCATGTCGACCACGTTCACCAGTCCCAGCAGGAACGCCATCAGGAAGACCATCCAGAGCCGGACGGCGCCGGTCAGGGTCAGGATTCCCAGCGCCAGGGCGAGCGTTGCCATCAGCGATTGCGTCGCGACCAGCACTTTGCGCTTGTCCATCCGGTCGGCGATGACGCCGCCCCAGGCGCCGGCGAAGAGCATCGGCACGAACTGCAGCCCGGTGACGCCGCCCAATGCGACGCCGCTGCCGGTCAGCTTCAATACCAGCCACGCCTGTGCGACCGACTGCATCCACGTGCCGGACACCGACACGATCTGGCCTGCGAAATACAGGCGGTAGTTGCGGACGCGCAGCGAACCGAAGGTCCGGCCGAACGCGAGCGACACCCGCCTCATCGCGGCTCGCCCGCCAGCCGTTCGAGGATCGCGGCGGCGCGCTCCAGCGTGTCCAGTTCCTCCCCGGACAGCCGCCGCAGATGCATCGCCAGGAAGGCGTCGCGGCGCGTCCGGTTGCGTCTGACGAGCCGATGGCCGTTCGCGGTCAGCGAGACCCGCGAGCTTCGGCGGTCCGTGGCGTCGACCTCGCGGCGGACCAGTCCCATCTCTTCCAGCCTGCCGACCGTCGCCGTGATGGTGGGCGGCTGCACCCGTTCCATCGAGGCCAGCACGCCGAGCGTCACCGGCTGCGCGTGTTCGATCGACGACAGCACCGCGAGCATGGACGGCGTCAGGTTCGCGTCGGACTCCTGCCGCAGGCGTCGCGCCAGCCGCATGACGGAGAGTCGGAGGCGAGAGGCGATCTCCGCGGGCACCGGGCGCGCCAGCGTCGTCGCGCCGGCTGCCGGGACGGAAGCGGGGCTGGGCGGGTCGGTTCGGCGGTCTCGTTCCATCACTTCGATCAACTAATTAGTCTAGCGAAGTATTTCGTGCCGGCAACACGAGCCCGCGGCGGTCATGCACGGCTCGTCCGCGGCGTCCGGAATGACCGACGAAGGAATGATGATGCGATCGGGCGGAATCGGGTACGGTCATGCCACCGTGTCCGTCTTCGACGCGCTCGAGAGCCACGAGGAGGTCGTCTTCTTCAACGATCCCTCCAGCGGCCTGAAGGCGATCGTGGCCATCCATTCGACCGCGCTCGGTCCGGCGCTCGGTGGAACGCGGTTCTACCCGTTCTCCTCCGAGGACGAGGCCCTCCAGGACGTCTTGCGGCTCTCCAGGGGCATGACGTACAAGGCCGCTGCCGCAGGGCTGGACCTGGGCGGCGGCAAGGCCGTGATCATCGGCGACCCGAGGCGGACCAAGTCCGAGGAGCTCCTGCGTGCGTACGGGCGCTTCGTCGAGTCGCTCGGCGGCCGCTACGTGACCGCGGAGGACGTCGGGACCACTCGCGACGACATGGACATCATCCGCCGGGAGACGCGCTACGTGACCGGCGTGTCCGAGGCGATGGGCGGCGGCGGCGATCCCTCGCCGATCACCGCCTACGGCGTGTATCTGGCGATGCTCGCGTGCGCCGAGGAAACCTGGAACGAGCACTCGCTCGAGGGACGGCACGTCGCCGTTCAGGGCGTTGGAAAGGTCGGGTTCGCCCTGGTCAAGACGTTGGTCGAACAGGGCAAGGCGCGCGTCACGGTGTCCGACGTGGACGTGGACGCGGTGGCCCGAGCCGTCAGCGAACTAGGCGTGGAGACCGCACCGTCCGACGCGATCCACGCCATGGAATGCGACATCTTCGCGCCATGCGCGCTGGGCGGCGCCATCAACGAGCAGACCATCCGCGAGCTGCGGTGCCGCGTCGTGGCGGGTTCGGCGAACAACCAGCTGGCGTCGCCCGAGATGGGCAAGGAGCTCGAGGAGCTGGGGATCCTGTACGCGCCCGACTACGTCGTGAACGCCGGCGGACTGATCAACGTGGCCGACGAGCTGTACGGGTACCGGAAGGCTCGAGCCAGGGCCTCGATCGAGAACATCTACCGGACGCTCCGCGAGGTGTTCACCATCGCCCGGGAGGAGCACATCCCCACCAGCGACGCCGCCGACCAGTTCGCCGAAACCAGGATGGACCGTATCGGTCGCCTTCGGCTGACGTGGGTCCCGGGAGGGCGCGCCTGGGCGAAGTACTGGGGCAACGGGTCGTAGTCTCCGGGTCGTCGACGACGACCCGACGATCCTGAAAGGACGGGCCCCATGCCGCTGTCGCATCCGCGTCACCCCCATGCTCGGGCGAACGGTCGCAACGCCGCACCGGACCTGGACGTCAATCCGCTGTTCGCCCGAGGCGCCGAACTGGGCTCCGTGCCCCGATTCCGCCTGCCGGCCGACGAGATGCTCCCCGAGACCGCGTATCAGGTCATCCACGACGAGCTGATGCTCGACGGTAATGCCCGGATGAACCTGGCCACGTTCGTCACCACCTGGATGGAGCGCGAGGCGCGCGACCTGATGGCCGAGTGCTTCGACAAGAACATGATCGACAAGGACGAATATCCGCAGACCGCGGAGCTCGAGATGCGGTGCGTGGCCATGCTGGCCGACCTCTGGCACGCGGAGGAACCGCACCGGGCGGTCGGGTGCTCGACCACCGGCTCTTCGGAGGCGGCCATGCTCGGCGGCCTGGCGCTGAAGCGGCGGTGGCAACTGGCGCGCCGCGCCGCCGGCAAGGACGACGGCAAGCCCAATCTGATCATGGGCGCGAACGTCCAGGTCTGCTGGGAGAAGTTCGCCAATTACTGGGACGTCGAGGCGCGGATCGTCCCGGTCGAGGGCGACGTGTTCCACCTGCGAGCCGATGCCGTCGCGGAACGCTGCGACGAGAACACGATCGGCGTGGTTGCGGTGCTCGGTTCCACCTACGACGGGAGCTACGAGCCGGTCGCGGACATCTGCGCGGCCCTGGACGACGTGGCGGCGGCTGGCGGACCGGACGTGCCGGTTCATGTCGACGGCGCCTCCGGCGGGCTGATCGCGCCATTTCTGGACCCCGATCTGACGTGGGACTTCCGCCTGCCCCGCGTGGCGTCGATCAACACCAGCGGCCACAAGTACGGCCTGGTGTTCCCCGGCGTGGGCTGGGTGGTGTGGCGCGACGAACGGGCGCTACCGGAGGAGCTGATCTTCCACGTCAGCTACCTGGGCGGCAGCATGCCGACGTTTGCGCTGAACTTCTCGCGGTCGGGCTCGCAGGTCGTCGGCCAGTACTACGCGTTCCTTCGGCTCGGGTTCGAGGGCTTCCGCCGCGTGCAGCAGTCCTGTCGCGACACCGCCATGTGGCTGGCGTCACGCATCGGCGAGATGTCGGCTTTCGACCTCGTCACCGACGGCAGCGAACTGCCCGTGTTCGCCTTCCGGCGGCCCGACGGCGCCCAGGAGCATGACGGCTTCACGGTCTTCGACGTGAGCGACGAGCTGCGGCAGCACGGATGGCAGGTCCCGGCGTATGCCATGCCGCCGAACCGCGAGGACCTCGCCGTGTTGAGAGTCGTGGTCCGAAACGGCTTCGGGCGCGACCTGGCGGGCCTGTTCCTGGCCGACCTCGAACGGTCGGTGAAGGAGCTCCGCGAGCACCCGCCGGCGCCCGAGCGCCCGGCGCGAAAGGCGTTCGTGCACTGAGACGATCGAGCAGGCGCTAGCCCACGTCGATCGACTGGCCTGATTGCAGCCGTTCGTACGGCGAGCCGTCGGGCGACAGACGCGCGTAGAGCATGTCGACCAGGTTGAGGCCGCGGTCGTTGAGCATCCCGTCGTGCGCGGCGAACGAACGGGACGGCGCCACCTCCCGCATGTAGTCGATCGCCTCCGACGCCTTGAACCACGGCGCGTGCACGGGCACGAACAGCGCCTCGACGGGCACTCCCGGCACCGTGAACGCGTCGCCCGGATGGAACACCGAGCCGCCCACCAGGAACCCCACGTTGGCGACCATCGGAAGGGCCGGATGGATCACGCCGTGCCGTTCGCCGTGGACGGAGACGTCGAAGCCGGCGGCGGTGAACGCGTCGCCCTCGCCCACCGCGTGCACGGGCGCTCCGAGCCCGTCGAGCGAGGCCGCGAACGCCGGGTTCGTCCAGATCTCGAGGTTCGGCTTCGCCTCGATCGCCAGCCGCAGCCGGCCGCTCTCGGTGTGATCGGGGTGCTCGTGCGTGATGAGGATCGCGTCGGCCCCCACCGCGGCGTCGTCCTCGCTGAATCCGCCGGGGTCGATGACGACGGTCTGTCCGTCCCGCTCCAGGCGAACGCACGAGTGCCCCTGCTTCGTCACGTGGATCGTCATGCCGTCTCCTTTCGAACGCCGGAATCCGGATTCGCGTTTCGAACGCCGCCCAGCCGAATGATAGAAACCAGTCGATGGACGTCGCCGTCGCGGGAAGCGGGGTCGCCGGCCTGTCGGCCGCGTTGCTCCTCGCGCGGGACGACCATCGCGTCACGCTGATCGAGCGCGACGCGGTTTCGCCGACGGACGACTGGCGGGACGCCTGGGAGTGGAGCCGCCAGGGAATCCCGCACTTCCTCCAGCCGCACGCGTTCCTCCCTCGAGGCCGCGTGGAGATGCGCCGCCACCTCCCCGACGTGTACCAGTCCCTTCTGGCGGCCGGCGCCACCGAACTGGACCTCCGGCCCAAGATCGTCGGCGGCCCGCGACCCGAGGATGAGGAACTGCAGATGCTGAACGCCCGGCGCCCGCTGATCGAATGGGCCCTTTGGCTCGCCGCGCGGCGGGAGCCGGGCGTGACCGTCATGGAACGCACGCGCGTGGAGGGGATCCTCACTGCCACGCGGACCGGCCACGCCGGTTCGATCCCGCATGTGACCGGCGTCATGACATCGAACGGCGAGGTTCGGACCGACCTGCTGGTCGACGCGATGGGGCGCACTTCCCAGCTTCCGGGCTGGCTGGTGACGGCCGGCGGCGAGCGTCCGAACGAGACCCTCCAGGAGTGCGGGCTCCTCTACTACAGCCGATACTTCCGACTCCGCGAGGGCCGGACGTTTCCCGACGGGCCGTGGCTCACCACGCCGCGCGGCGACCTCGGGTACGGGGGCTTCTCCACGTTCAAAGGCGACAACGGGACGTTCGCCATCGCCTTCGGCGTGCCGTCGCCCGACCGCGACCTGCGGGTCGCGAAGGACGAACGCGCCTGGACCGCCGCGATGACGACGTTTCCATTGATGGCGCCGCTCGTCGATCCGGAGATGGCCGAGCCGATCACCGGTGTGCTGCCCATGGGCGGCCTGCAGAACACGCTGCGCTCCTACATCGCCAACGAGCGGCCGTTGGCGACCGGCGTGGTGCCCGTCGCGGACGCCTGGTGCCACACAGATCCTCAGTTCGCGTGGGGGCTGTCGATGGGGTTGATCCACGCCGCGGCGCTCCGTGACGTGACCCGCGACGCGGGTTCCGGCGAACCGGACGCCGTCGTCCTGGACTACTTCGCGCGTGTCCGGCCTGAGGCGGAGGCTCGCTTCGCGGTGGCGCTCGCCGTGGACGACGCCAGGAACCGCCGCTGGGCCGGGGAGTCGCTGGACTTCACCAGACGAACCGGCTGCTACCCGCTGTTCGCGTTCGCCGCGGCGCCGATCGCGGCGCTATCGGACGGCGAGATCTTCCGCCGGACGGCGCGCCGATACGGCTTCCTGGACCTTCCGTCGGCGTTCGACGATGACATCGAGCTCCAGGAGCGCGTCGAACGGATCGTGGCCGAACGCTTCGCGGCCGGTCCGCCGCCTGCCGCCGGGCCACCGCGCGACGAACTCCTTGCGCGCATGCGCGAGGCCGCCGGCGTGAGGTAGACCAGGGCGCTGGGTCGAAAACCTCGAAGGTGGCGCCCTCAGGTTGACGCGCTCACCCCGTCGGCGACCGGATCCGTCTGCAGCGGGAATGGCTCGCCGGTCCCCTGTAGGGCTTCGACCCCCCACGCGGCGTCAGCCGCGACCGGCGACTCCCACCCGGAGACGACCCGTTCCGCCCACGCCGCCCAGCGCGCGGTCGCGGCCTGTTGCTCGCTCAGCAGCCGCGCCACGAGCGCGCTCAACCCGAATCGCTCCGGGTATCGTCCTTCACCCGCGTCGTACAGGTCCGCGTAGTGCTGGAAGTGGACGATCTCAGCGAGCGCCTCCTCCCTGAGCGCGCGGATGGATGCCAGCAGGTCCTCCTTCGTCCCGTTCTCGGCGAAGAAGATCTTGAGCAATGCCTCGGATTCGTACCGTTGGGGCGAGCTGGGGGAGGCGAGCCACGCGGCGAGCGCCTCGCGTCCGGCGTGGGTGATCGAGTAGATCGTGCGGCGGCGGCCGCCGTTCCACTCCTCCCGGACCTCCGCCAGGCCCGCGGCCACCAGGCGCTTCGGCTCGGCGTAGACGTTGCTCTCGGCACGGGGCCACAGGTAGCGGAGCGACCGCTGCATCTGCCTGGTCAGCTCGTACGTGGAGTGCTCGGCGATGGCCAGGACGGACAGGACCCCGTACGAGGTCGTGGTCAGCGCCCGCTCTTGACTCTTGCTCTCAATAGGAGTATTCATTTGCTCCTGTCAGGAGCATAGTCGACCGGAGACGCCCAAGGGGGCAACGGACATGGATCGAACCGAAGCAGTGCTCCGGGTGGCGACGCCGGACGACGCGTCGGCGATCGACGCTCTTATGAAGGCGTCGGCGGAGGCCCTGTTCCCCGCGTATTACGACGAGCGCCAGGTCGCCAGTTCCATCGAGCACGTGGCCCAGGTCGACCACTTGCTGCTTGAGGACGGCACGTTCTTCGTCCTCGTCGCCGACGGCGAATTCGTCGGATGCGGCGGGTGGACGCGTCGGGACCGTCTCTACACCGGCAGCGGTTCGTTCGAGAACGAAGGCCGCATCCTGGATCCGGCAACCGAGCCGGCGAAGATCCGCGCGATGTTCGTTCGAGCCGACTGGACGCGACGCGGACTCGGGCGGCGCATCATCGAGGCGTCGGAGGAAGCGGCTCGGCGCGAAGGGTATCGACGCCTGGCCCTGCTGGCGACGCTCGCGGGCGTGCCCCTGTACCGCGCCTGCGGCTTCGAACCGCTGGACGAGGTCAACGTCGTGCTGACCGACGGCGTCGTCGTGCCGTGCGTCTCGATGGAGAAGCCGATCGGCGCTCCGTCGCGAGCGCCGGACGGCGAACCAGCAGCCTCCGCGGCCGTTCGATCACGCTGATCGAGGCTTCCCGCACCCATGGTCGATGTGCGGGAGGCCGTCCTCCCACACGAGCTGGACACGGTGCGCCGCCTCTGGCTGGCGTTGCTGACATGGGGGAACGACGAAATGGAGGCGCGTCACGAATTCCGAATGCCCGTCGCCGAAACCGTGGAGCGCGACATCGAGCACATCGAGAGGTTCCAGCGCCCGGACGGGCGCCTCCTGCTGGCGTTCGACGGCGCCACGCCGATCGGAACGGCGAGCCTTCGCTGGTCGGGCGTCGGGACCTGCGAGATCAAGCGCATGTGGGTGGAGCCGGCAAATCGCCGGAGCGGGGCCGGCGGCGTCATGCTCGACCGGCTGCTCGTGGAAGCCGGCGAAGCGGGCTACGTGCGCGTTCGCCTCGACAGCCCGGATTTCATGACCGCGGCGCACGACCTCTACCGCTCGCGAGGGTTCAGGGACGTGGCTCCCTTCGCCGAGGCCGAGGTCCCCGAGCGGTACCGGTCTTACCTCGTGTTCATGGAGAAGTCCCTTCTCTGACGCGACGCATCGGGCGGGTGCCGACCAGCGGCGCAGATGCGGCTCGTGTCAGATCGCGAACGACGTGAGGCCTGCCGGCTCCGCGAGCGCGTGCTCGACCTGGCGCCGGATCCCGCCCGCGTCCAGACCGTTCTCCGCGTCGTGCTGGGCGGGCGTGCCGTAGGCCGTCGGGAACCGACGGGGCACGCCGACCGAGAAGATCCGCGAGGGCACGTGCCGAAGCGCGTTCGCGACGCTCGCGCCGAGCGTGCCCTCGTACCAGGGCTCCACGGTGATCACCACGGGCGCCCGGCCGGCCACCGACTGGAGGGTCATCACGTCGAACGGCTCGACGGTGGTCGCGTAGCACACCGTCACGTCCAGGTCACGGACCGCAGCCATCGTTCGATCGAACATGGGACCGACCGCGACGATCGTCGCGCGGTCGCCGCGCCGAACGACCTCCATGCGGCCGGGACGAACCTCCACTGCATTCGCGTTCCCGGTGACGGCCAGGCGAAGGTACGTCGGCCGGCCGTTCGCGTAGGTCGCCCGCAGGAGGGCATCCACCTCGTCCGGGTGACCGGGCGCGATCACCTCGAACCCGGGGATCTGCAGCAGGACGGCCGCGTCCGCGGGCGAGTGGTGCGTCCCGCCTTCGGTCGAATAGTCGTACGAGGCGCCGGTGGAGACGAACGTCCCGCCCAGACCCTGCAGGCCGAAGTCGTCCTTCAACTGCTCGTAGGGCCGCTCGACCAGGAACGGGGTGATCGAATGCGTGATGGGGTGGAACCCTTCCAGGGCGAAGCCGGCCGCGACGCCGATCATCGTCTGTTCCATGATCCCGACGTCCAGCGCGCGCCGCGGGTCGTGGCGCATCGCCGGCTGGAACAGCGGCCGGCTGATCGCCGCCAGGACGATCGCTACGCGGGGGTCTTCGACGAACAGTTCGCACGCGGTGTCGGCGAACCGTTCGCGCATCGTCATGGTCTGCTGCGTCACCGCGCTCACCATTCGCCCTCCGGGATGTCCGCGATCACGACGCCCGGTATCCGGTCGTCCCGCTGCCTGAACGCGTGCTCCAGGCCGTCCATGTCATGGCCGTCAACCTGGTTGACCATCCAACCGAAGGCCTCGAATTTCGGCCGCCACGGCGAGCCGTGCCGAAGGGTCGAGTGATTGTCGACCAGGAGCAGCGTGAGGTTGCCGAGGCCGAGCTTCGGCGCCAGAAGGATTCCCTCCCAGTTGGACCCCTCGTTGAGCTCGCCGTCTCCGACCAGGACGAAGACCCGCTGCTCGTTCAGGTCCTTCGCCCGGAGCGCGAGCGCCATGCCGATGCCCATCGCCAGGCCGTGCCCCAGCGAGCCGGTGGACGCCTCCACTCCCGGGACCAGCCTTCGATCCGGATGCGAGCCGAGCGGGTTGTCGTATTCCATGAAGCCGTCGAGCCAGTCCTCCGGGAAGAACCCCTTCGCCGCGAGCACCGCGAAATACCCGGCAGGCCCGTGCCCCTTCGACAGGACGAACCGGTCGCGCCCCTCCCAGGCCGGGTCGGACGGGTCGAACCGCATGACCCGGTCGTAGAGGACCCAGATCGGATCCAGGGTGGAGGTGCTGCTCTCCTCGTGCTTCTCGTCGCCGGTGGCGCGGGCCACGAGGGCGCGGACGTCTTCGACCGTGCGGGCGGTGCGTGGCGCGCGTGGCGCGCGTGGCGGGGCGTTCGGCTCGGCGCTCATGCGGATGCTCCGGCGGTCGCCCGCTTCGCGGTGCGCGAGCCGCGACCGCGCTCGATCCGGTACGTGCAGTGCAGCCCGCCGCTCACGATGTGGGTCAATCGTTCGACCCGTGCGCCGGGCAGCACCGCACGTATGAACTCCATCTCCGAACCGCACGCCTGTCCGTAGCGCGACGCCACTCCGACGATGGCGCAATTGCGCTCGGTGACCAGGAACGCGCCGTCGTCGGCCCGCGACCAATCGGCCAGATAGCCGTCCTCGTCCAGGATGCGCGCCAGTTCGCCGACCCGTTCGTCGAAGGACTTGCCCCGAAGGCGCGCCCGGGCTGCCGCGATGCGACGGTCGCGGCGCTGGGCGAACAGTCGCTCGAGCAGTGCCGGATCCTGGGTCTGCACGTACGAGAGCAACTCGTTAGTGAGGTCGGCGTAGGCGCGCGGGTAGAGGGCGTCGGCCGCGGCGGTGAGGCGCCAGTCGCGTCGCGGCCGGCCGCGGCCGCCGTGGCGCTCGACGAAGGTCACCAGCCCCTCGCGACGGAGCGCTTCCAGGTGCTGCCTGATCGCCGACGGCGTGATCTCGAGCGCGGTGGCCAGATCCTCGGCGGAGCATTCTCCGTCCGCCTTCAGGCTGTCCAGAAGCCGCCGCCTGGTCGGCGAGAGGCTCTTGAGGACCGGGTGGACCGCGTGCTCCATCTCGATCGGGATCGTACCCCGATCGTGGTGAGAAAAACAAGGGCAAACTTGCGGAAAAGAAGCGATCCGAAGTCGCCGCCGATCCTCGCAGTTCGGGTCGCTACGGTCTCACACGAGAGATGGCCGGGCGAGCACGGTCGGGATCCCGGCCGCGATCCAGTCCGAGACGACCTCGGCCCGCACGGCCGGGGAGAAGAGGAACCCCTGTCCGAGCGTGCAGCCCTCCTGGAGCAGATACGTTCGTTGAGCCTCTGTCTCGATCCCCTCGGCCAGCGCGCGCATGCCGAGCCCATGGGCCAGTTGCACGATCGCCCGCACGCTGGCTGCCGCGGCTTGATCCACCGGCAGCCCGCGGAGGAACGGCCGGTCGATCTTCAGGATGTCCACCGGAAGGTCCTTCACCCTCGACAGCGACGAATAGCCCGTCCCGAAGTCATCGACGGCGAGGCCGATGCCCTCGACGCGCAGTTCCTCCAGGATGTGGCGGGTCCGCTCAGGGTCGCTCATGGCCGCCGACTCGGTGATCTCGATCACCATCGCCGAGGGCGGTACGCCGCTCGCCCTGATGGTCCGCAGCATCCGCGCGGCGAGATCCCGCCGCCACAACTGCGGGAGAGCCAGGTTGATGCTGGTGAAGAACGTGCTTCCCGCGTCATGCCACACGCGCGTCTGCGCGCTCGCCTCGGACAGCACCCATTCGCCGACGGCGCCGATCAAGCCCATCTCCTCGATCACGGGCAGGAACGTGCCGGGCAGCGCCACCGACCCATCCGACTGCGGCCACCGGATCAGGGCCTCGACACCGCGGAGCCGCCCGTCGGGCAGGTCGACGATCGGCTGGTAATGGAGCTCGAACTCGCCGTTCTCCACCGCCTTCCGCGCCCTGGTCGCGAGAGAGAGCCGCCCCGCCGGATCCTCGCCGGAGAACACGCGCGTGCTGCCCGGATTGGCGCGCTTGCCGGCATACATCGCTGCGTCCGCGTACCTCAGGAGCGTTCGGGCGTCGCCTGCGTGGAACGGGAACACGGCGATCCCGATGCTCGCCGAGACGTAGACCTCGGTTCCGTTGAACCGGAAGGGGCGCGCCAGCGCCTTGCGTATCCGGTGCACCAGCGCCTCTGCCCGGGCGATCGAATCGGACGGGTCGTCCGCGCCGCCGCCGTCCAGGTCAGCGAGCAGCAGCAGGAACTCGTCCCCACCCTGCCTGGCGACCGCGTCCGTCTCGCGTACGACGCGGCGCAGACGCGCGGCGAGGAGCCGCAGCATCTCGTCGCCGGCGTTGTGCCCCATGCTGTCGTTGATCAGCTTGAAGTTGTCCAGGTCCATGTACAGCACCGCCACCGACTGAGCATTCCGCCGGGCTCGGGCCACCGCGATCTCGAGGATCTCCTCGAACATGCCGCGGTTCGGCAGATCCGTCAGCCGGTCGTGGAACGCGAGATGCGCGAGTTCGGCTTCCACGTTCTTGCGCTGGCGGATCTCCTCTTGCGCCGCCGCGTACAGGTTCGCGTTGTCGATGGCCACGGTGGCGATCTCGGCGAAGCGCATCAGGATCGCGACGTCCTCAGCGGAGAACGATCGCCCTCTCTCCGCATGAGCCAGGCCGAGCACGCCGCTCACGACGCCGCCCGTCGACAGCGGCACGCCCACGACCGCGCCGAACACTCCTCGGGGAAACGCACTCGACCGCCCTTCCCAGTCGTCGTAGTCGTTGACGACCAGCGGCCTCGCCGAGTCCAGCACACGGCCGGCCATCCCTTCGCCGCGGCGCATCCGGAATCCGATCCATTCGGTGAACAGCCCCATTCCCGACCGGACCTCGATGCCGTGGCCGTCGGGCTCGAGCACGTAGACGTAGCCGTGCACGGTGCCCACCAGCGCTCCCGCGCGGGCCAGGACGGTGTCGAGGACGTCGTTCGGCTCGAGCCGTCGCATGGCGGCGATGGCCGTCTCGTGGAGCGCCTCTGCGTAGGTCCGGTCCTGCTGCTCGCGATCCTCGGCCAGCCGACGGTCGGTGACGTCGAAGAGCACGCCGTGGATCATCGACGGCTCACCATCCGCTCCGCGCAGGACCACCGCCTCGTCGTGCACCCACACGGTGCGGCCATCGGGCCGAAGGACGCGATATTCGTCCGAATACGGCCGACCGGATCGCACGGCCTCCGCGTAAGCGCGTCCGGAGCGCTCGCGGTCGTCCGGATGGACCATGCCGTCCCAGACCGTGTGACTGGAGAGGTACTCGGCACGGCTGATGCCGAACATCTCCTCGATCCGGGGACCGATGTAGTACGGCGTCTGGTGCTCGTCGGGAAGGTCGATGTAGAGCAGGGCAGGGATCTGTTCGACGAGCGCGCGATAGCGCTGCTCCGCCTCCTTCAGCCGCGCCACCACGCCCTTGAGGTGCTCGACCTCCCGTTCGCGCTCTCGCTCGGTCCGGCGGCGCTCGTCCGACAGCTCGCCCCACAACACTCCACCGCCGATCGCGAGCACCAGTCCCACCAGGATCCGCAGGCTGATATCGATCGTGGAGACGCTCGCCCCGCCCACGTCGCGCGCCAGCGCCTCGATCCCGATGTAGCCGACCGAGCTCACCGCCCACACGGCGACGCCAGGACCGATCCCGAGCACCGAACCGGCCTCTGCCTGGATCGCCAGGATGAGGATGAGCAGGTTTGAGCTGGGGTCGAACGAATACAGGGCGAGCGTCCCCAGGACCGCTACGAGGTCGACGCCCAGACAGAAGCGTGCGTACGACCACGAACGGCTGAGCGGGGACCAGATCTGGAGGGAGGCGGTGGCGATCATCGCTGCCGCCAACGTGAGTCCGATCGGTTCCGTGATGCTCGGTGCGGGATGTCCGGGGATGGGACGGAACGTCAGCGCGTAGATGCCCAGCGCCAGGCCGAGGCTGAACCTGAGCACGCCGAGCCACCGCCAGCCCTTCATCAGGGCGTGCGCCAGGGAGCGCGCGGGCACGCGCCGATCGGCCCCCTTCGTCCCCACCGAATAGGTATCGACCGAACCCGGGTACGGCTGAACCCTTCTGAGCCGTCGCGGTACGCTCCGAGGTCATGGACGTCGAAGAGGCCGCCCGACGATGGGCTCGGACCTGGGAACGAGCGTGGCCGGCGGAAGACACCGAGGCGATCGCGGCGCTGTATGCCGAGGGCGCCACGTACCGATCGCACCCGATGCGCGACCCCGAGGCGGGAGGTGCGCTCGGGTACACCACACGACAGTTCGCCCTGGAGGATCGGACCGAGTGCAGGTTCGGCTCGCCGATCGCATCGGGTGACCGCGCCGCGGTGGAATGGTGGGCGACGCTCATCGAGGAGGGCCGAGAGGAGACCCTGGCGGGCACCACGGTCCTGCGCTTCGACGGCGACGGCCGGGTGGTCGAGCACGTCGACTACTGGGTCGAACGTGGCGGCCGCGTGGAGCCGTTCGCCACGTGGGGTGCATAGAGGCAGGACCCCCCCACGTTGCGTTGATCGCAACGTCTGACTGGCGTGCGCAACGCCGCTGCGCGACACTTGACGCGTGCCCGACGACGACATCGACCTCTCCGCGCTGCCCGACGACCAGCTCGTCAAGCAGATGCACGACGACCTCTACGACGGGCTCGCGCCGGAGATCGTCGAAGGCACCACCATCCTGCTCGATCGCGGATGGAGCGCCGAGAAGGTCCTGAACGACGCGCTGGTCGAGGGCATGCGGATCGTGGGGATCGACTTCCGCGACGGCATCCTGTTCGTGCCTGAGGTGCTGCTCGCCGCCAACTCCATGAAGGCCGGCATGGAGATCCTCCGGCCGCTGCTGGCGGAGACCGGCGCCGCCCGCGTGGGCAAGGTCGTCATCGGCACCGTGAAGGGCGACATCCACGACATCGGGAAGAACCTCGTGGCGATGATGCTCGAGGGAGCCGGCTTCGACGTGGTCGACCTTGGCGTCAACAACCCGATCGAGCGCTACGTGGAAGCGCTCGAGGAGCACAAGCCGGACATCCTCGGCATGTCGGCGCTCCTCACCACGACCATGCCCTACATGAAGGTGGTCATCGACGGGCTGGTCGAGCGCGGCATCCGCGACGACTACATCGTGCTGGTCGGCGGCGCACCGCTGAACGAAGAGTTCGGCAAGGCCGTGGGCGCGGATGCCTACTGCCGCGACGCGGCGGTGGCGGCCGAGACGGCACAGGCCCTGGTCCTGGCCCGGCGAGCCGCCGCTTCCGCACGTTCGTAAGGCGACATGACCATGTCCTCGGCGTCGCTGATCGAAGAGGCCATCGAATTCGAGCCACGGCCGGCGGCGGCTCCGGGCGGCCCGCGCGTGCTGGTCGTCGGCTGCGGCGCGATCGCGCGCGAGGTGCTTGCAGTCGTCAGGCTGAACGGCTGGACGCACGTGACGCTTCGCTGTCTGCCGGGCAAGCTGCACAACACCCCGCAACTCATCGCGGACCGCGTCGAGGCGAAACTTCGCCGGGCCGAAGCCGAACGCTGGGACGCCGTCTTCGTCGCGTACGGCGACTGCGGAACCGGCGGGGCCCTGGACCGGGTCCTGGAGCGCCATCCGGGCGTCGGGCGCCTGCCCGGCGATCACTGTTACGCCTTCTTCGCCGGCGTCGACGCGTGGCTCGCCATGCATGAGGCCGAACCTCGAACCTTCTACCTCACCGATTTCCTGTGCCGGCACTTCGACCGGTTCGTCGTGCAGGGCCTGGCCCTGGACCGGCATCCGGAACTGCTGAGCGACTACTTCGGGAATTACGTCCGGCTTGTCTATCTCGCGCAGTCGAAAGACATGAAATTGGTGGCGCGCGCGCGGGAGGCGGCGAGGTTCCTCGGCCTGTCGTTCGAGATGCGGCATACCGGGTTCGGGGATCTGAGGACCGCGTTGGAGCGCGTGGCGGGAGACAAGAGCCCATGGCCGAGCTGACCGTCATCTATTGGCGCGACATCCCCGCGCAGGTGGTCGCCCAGGGCGACGGCCGCGTCCGCGCACGAGTCCAGTTGGCCGACCGGTTCCAGGAGGCGATCGACGAAGCCGCGCTGCGGGCGGGATTGTTCGGCACCGACGAATACCTGGGCGAGTGGCGCCGCGAGTCGCGCCCGTGCGGTGACGACCTCGAGGAGGAGGCCCGCGCGGAGTCGTCCCGTCTGACGGCCGAATTCGACGAGGAGACCCTTCGCGCGTTGGTGCGCGCGGGCGGGGAGAAGCCGTGACCGACACCGTCCTGTCGTCCGCGACGCGCGAGGTGGTGATCGGCTTCGACCGGCCGTTCGTGATGATCGGGGAGCGGATCAACCCCACGGGCCGCAAGCGGCTGGCGGCGGAGATGGCCGCCGGCGACTTTGCATCGGTGATCGCCGACGCCGCGGGGCAGGTCGCCGCGGGTGCTCACATGCTCGACGTCAACGCCGGCATCCCCCTCGCCGACGAGCCGGCGATCCTCGCCCAGGCCGTCGAACTGGTGCAGTCGGTCACCGACGTTCCGCTCTGCATCGATTCGTCCATCGTCGAAGCCCTGGAGGCCGGACTGTCCGCGTACCAGGGCAAGGCGCTGGTCAATTCGGTGACCGGCGAGGAGGAGCGCCTCGAACGGGTCCTCCCCCTGGTGGCGAAGCACGGCGCTGCGGTGGTAGCCATCTCCAACGACGAGACCGGTATCTCCGAGGATCCCGACGTCAGGTTCGACGTCGCGAGGCGCATCGTCGAACGCGCGGACGACCACGGCATCGCGCGCGCAGACGTGGTGGTCGACCCGCTGGTCATGCCGATCGGCGCCATGGGAACGGCGGGGCAGCAGGTGTTCCGTCTGGTTCGGCGACTTCGCGAGGAGCTCGGCGTCAACACCACCTGCGGGGCGTCGAACATCGCATTCGGGCTGCCGCGCCGGCACGCGCTGTCGGCCACGTTCATCTCGATGGCCGCCGCGGCGGGCATGACATCTGCGATCGTCAACGTGCTTGACGAGGACATCCGCCGCGCGGTCGCGGCCGCCGACGTGATGCTGGGACACGACGAGCACTGTTCGTCCTGGATCGCGCGCTACGGGGACCGGAGCGCCGCCGCGGGGGCGGAGGGAGCCAGGCGCCGCGGCGGGCGCGATGCCCGGCGCCGGACGATGGCGGTCGAGTCATGACCGGGGCGGAGGCCGCGGCCGTGCGGGCCGTCTTCACCCCGTCCGGCAAGCGCGGGACGTTCGTCGTCGGCACGTCGGTGCTGGAGGCGGCCCGCGCGCTGGCCGTCGACCTGGATTCGGTGTGCGGCGGCCGGGGCATCTGTGGGCGCTGCCAGATCGTGGTGAGCGAGGGCGCGCACGCGAAGCACGCCATCGACTCGGCCGCCGGGCACCTCACGCCCTTCTCCGCGCCCGAGGAGCTCTACCGGGAGCGGCGCGGCCTCGCCGCGGACCGCCGGCTCGGCTGCCACGCGCGCATGACCGGCGATCTGGTCATCGACGTTCCGCCGGAGAGCCAGCTGCACCGGCAGGTCGTCCGCAAGGATGCCGACGCGCGTCAGATCGAGCTCGACCCGGTCGTGCGTCTGCACCACGTGGAGGTCGAAGAGCCCGCGTTGGCGTCCCCGTCGAGCGACCTGCGAAGGCTCTTCGACGCGCTGGAGCGCGAATGGGGCCTGACCGGCCTGGACGCCGACCTGCACGTCGTTCGCGACCTCCAGCGGGCGCTGCGCGACGGCGACTGGGCGGTCACCGTTGCCGTGCATGACGGCCGCCACGTGACGGCCGTGTGGCCCGGCTTCCGCGACGTCGCGCTTGGGGTCGCGTTCGACGTCGGATCCACCACGGTGGCCGGGCATCTGTGCGATTTGGCGACCGGAGACGTCCTGGCGTCGGCAGGTTCGATGAACCCGCAGATCCGGTTCGGCGAGGACCTGATGAGCCGCGTCTCCTACGTGATGATGAACCCCGGCTCGGAGGGCGCTCTCACAACGGCCGCGCGAGGGTGTCTGAACGACCTGATCGGTACGCTGACCGCGGAGGCCGGGTTCGAACCGAGTGACGTCCTGGAGATCACCCTCGTCGGCAACCCGATCATGCATCACCTCGTGCTCGGGCTCGACCCGACCGAGCTGGGCGGGGCGCCGTTCGCGCTCGCGGCGGACCAGCCGCTCCGGCTCCACGCCGCCGAGCTCGACCTGACCGCGAACGAGGGCGCGCGCGTCTTCGTGCTGCCGTGCATCGCGGGGCATGTCGGCGCCGACGCCGCCGGGATGATCCTGGCGGAGGCCCCGTACGAACGTGACGACATCTCGCTGCTGGTGGACGTCGGCACGAACGCCGAGATCGTGCTCGGCGGGCGCGACCGGCTGCTGGCGGCGTCGTCCCCGACCGGCCCGGCGTTCGAGGGCGCGCAGATCTCGTGCGGGCAGCGCGCGGCGCCCGGCGCGATCGAACGGGTCCGGATCGACCGTTCGACGCTCGAGCCACGGTTCCGCGTGATCGGGACGGAGGCCTGGTCCGACGATCCATCGTTCGTCGGCACGGCGGTGACCGGCGTGTGCGGCAGCGGGATCATCGAGGCGATCGCCGAGCTGTTCCTCGCCGGCGTCATCCGAAGCGACGGAACGATCGACGGGTCGATCCACGAACGGACGGCGCGCGTCGTCCAGGACGGACGCACGTTCGCCTACCTGCTTCGCGAGGCGGACCACGAGGGCCCCCGCATGCTGATCACCCAGAACGACGTGCGGCAGATCCAATTGGCGAAGGCAGCGCTGTACGCGGGCTGCCGGCTGCTCATGGACGCCTATGGTGTGGACGCCGTGGACCGGATCCGTCTGGCGGGGGCGTTCGGCGCGCATATCGACCCGCTCCACGCGATGGTGCTCGGGATGGTGCCGGACTGCCCATTGGACAACGTCGCCTCCGCGGGGAACGCGGCGGGGACCGGCGCGAGGATCGCGCTGCTGAACGCGGCGTCTCGAGTCGAGATCGAAGAGGTGGTGGGCCGGGTGGAGAAGGTCGAGACGGCGGTGGAGCCGCGGTTCCAGGAGCATTTCGTCGAGGCCATGGCGATCCCCCACGCGACGGCGCCGTTCGGCCACCTGTCGCATGCCGTCGCCATGCCCGCGCCGCCGTCGTCGAACGGCGCCGGCCGCGGTCCCGACGGGCGGCCGTCGCGTCGCCGGCGGGGCAGGAGCGCGGCGATCGAGGGGAGCCGAAGGTGAGCGAGCAGGTCGCCGCGGGGAGGGGCCGCCGCTCAGGCGGGCGAGAGGCCCGTCGCGCCGCGCGGATGCACGCGGTCGCGGAGAAGGTCCCGTTCATCACCCGGACCCTGCGGCCGCTCGAGGTCCTGTCCGAGGAGGGCCTGTCGCTGATCGAGCACAACGCGGACCGGATCCTCGAGCAGGTGGGCATCGAGTTCAGGGACTCCGACGCGCTGGCGCGATTCAGGGACGCGGGTGCCGACGTGGATGGGGAACGCGTCCGGTTCCCGGCCGGGATGGCCCGGTCCATCGTCCAGGCGACCGCGCCGGGCGAATTCGTCCAATTCGCGCGGAACCACGACAACGACGTGAGGTTCGGCGGCATGAACACGGTCTTCGCGCCGGCGTACGGCTCGCCATTCGTGCGCGACCTGGACCGGGGGCGGCGGTACGGAACCATCGAGGACTTCAGGAACTTCGTGAAGCTCGCGTATTCCTCGCCGAACCTGCACCACTCGGGCGGGACGGTCTGCGAGCCGGTCGACCTGCCGGTGAACAAGCGGCACTACGAGATGGTGTACGCGCACATCCGGTATTCGGACAAGCCGTTCATGGGCTCGGTCACCCACCCGGACCGCGCGCGCGACACGGTGGAGATGGCGCGGGTCCTGTTCGGCGCGGAGTACATGGAGACGCATCCGGTCGTGCTCAGCCTGATCAACGCGAACTCGCCGTTGGTGTGGGACGGAACCATGCTCGGGTCCGCCCGCGAATACGCGGAGGCGAACCAGGCGCTGCTGATGACCCCGTTCATCCTGGCCGGCGCCATGTCACCGGCCACCGTGGCGGGTGCTGCCACGCAGACGCTCGCCGAGGCGATCGCGGGGATGGCGTACGTGCAACTGGTTCGTCCCGGATGCCCGGTGATCTTCGGCTCGTTCGCGTCGTCCATGTCCATGCAGTCCGGGGCGCCGACCTTCGGCACGCCCGAGCCGGCGCTGGTGCTCTACATCCTGGCCGCGTGCGCCCGGCGGCTGGGCGTTCCGTTCCGAAGCGGCGGAGCGCTGTGTGCCTCCAAGGTCCCCGACGCGCAGGCCGCCTACGAGAGCGCGAACACGATGCAGCCCACCATGCTCGGCGGGGTGAACTTCGTGCTCCACACCGCCGGCTGGCTCGAGGGCGGCCTGACCATGGGCTACGAGAAGTTCGTCCTTGACGACGACCAGGCCGGCATGTGGCACGCGTTCGTCAAGGGGGTTGACCTTTCTGACAACGGGCAGGCCCTGGACGCCATCCTGGACAACGGGCCCGGGCAGCATTTCCTGGGCCATGCGCACACGCTGGCGAATTTCGAGACGGCCTTCTACCGGTCGCCCGTCGCGGACAACAACTCGTTCGAGCAATGGGAGCTGGAGGGGGCGAAGGACGCGGCCGAACGGGCCGGTGCGATCTGGCAGCGGACGCTCAAGGAGTACGAGCCGCCGCCGATCGACGAAGCGGTGGACGAGGAGCTCCGTGAATGGATCGAACGGAAGAAGGCGTCGTTCCCGGACTCGAACGTGTGAGGGGCGCTGATCCGATGACGATGGTGGGGAGGGGGGAGACCGGCCACGTGCCGGACGCGCGCGGGCGCGAGCGTCTCGCCATGGTCGTTCGGGCGGCCAAGTTCGAGGTCATCCCGCTGGCCGGCGTGGAGGACGCGGTCGTGGGCGCGCTGAAGCCGGGGGCGGCGGTGACGATCACCTGCTCGCCCACGAAAGGGCTCGAACCGACGGTGGCGCTGGCCGAGGTGCTGTCCGCCCACGGGTTCCTGGCGGTCCCGCACCTGGCGGCCCGCTCGATCCGGGATGCGGCCCACCTCGCCGAGGTCATCGGGCGCCTCGAGACGGCCGGCGTCACGCGCGTCTTCGTCGTCGGAGGCGACGCCACGGACCCGGGCGCGTTTCGCGACGGCCTGTCGCTCCTTCGTGCCATGGAGGAGGCCGGTCATCGGTTCGCGGACGTCGGCGTGCCGGCGTACCCGGAGGGGCATCCGCTGATCCCGACGGACACGCTCTGGTCGGTGCTGCTCGAGAAGCAGGCGCACGCCGACTCGATGACCACCCAGCTCTGCTTCGACGCCCACGCCATCGCGCGCTGGCTTGCGGAGGCCCGCCGACGCGGTGTGACGCTGCCCAACGAGATCGGTGTGCCCGGCCCGGCCGACCTCACCAGGCTCATTCGGGTCTCCGCGCGGATCGGCGTGGCCGACGCGTCGCGCTATCTGCGGAAGAACCGGGGACTGGTTGGAGGATTCCTCTGGCGACGTGCCTTCCGGCCCGACCCGCTGCTGCGCGGGCTGGAGGCCACGATCGAAGAGCCGTCGGCGGGCGTCCAGGGACTGCACGTCTACACGTTCAATCAGGTCGAATCGGCGGCCCGGTGGCAGCGCCGGACGCTCGACCGCCTGCGCTGAACCACCGTCGCAGCCTCAAAGTACGTTCTTCGGCGGCGTCAACGAATCGGCCGCGCGCGCCGATACCTCACGCGATGGACGCTGCAGGGATCGCTGGAGCTTCCGACGCCACCGTGAAGGGGAACGTGGAACCCGCGCCGCGGCGACGCGCATGGTTCATGGTCCTGATCGTGGCGATCACGGCCGCCGGTCTCTACGCCGTCATGCGGATCGACGGTGGGCAGGCGGTCCGGTCCTCGTATGCCGAACTGTGCGCCCGCCTGGTCATGCGCCCCGGGGATTGGCCCTGCCGCGTGTCGGACGCGAACACGACGCTCCTCTACATCGCGGGCTCGCTCTCGGTCGGCCTCGGTCTGGCGATCCCGTGCATGGTGCTGGCCGCCACCGGAAGGCGCCTGATGTCGCTGCTGCCCCTGATCGTCCCCGTGGTGATCGCCGGAGTGTGGTCCATGACCTCGGCGCTCTGGTACATGGAGCCTCGCGCGTTCGGGCGTCCGTACATGGGCATGTGGCCCACGTTCGGATGGCGCCTGCCGACCACGTTCTGGTTCCAGCATCCGGCGATCGCGACGGCCGCCGATCTGCTGCTGCTGGGGGCGCCCGCCATCGCCGTGGCGCTGTTTTCCGGACCGCCGCGGGAACGGCCCGCGACGCGCGCATCGTGGTCAGCGACCATCGCCTCGCTCACGATCTGCGTCGGAGCGTCCGGCGTGCTGCTCTGGGGCAGCGCGACGGTGGCGCGGCACCTGTGGCCGGCCGAGTTCGCGTTCACGGCGAACGACCCCGGGACCTGGATCGTTCCCGCGCTGGCGATGGCGACGTTCGGGTGGCTGCTCGGTCCGGACCGCCGATGGTGGCCCTGGATCCTCGCGCCGGTCGCGATCCTGCTGACCGGGGCGACCATGACCGTGCTCCTGAGTTCGGTCGAACACGTATGGAACCTCTCCGGGTTCGGGGCGGCCATCCCGTACTTCGGGATCGGGCTGGTCTGTTCGTTCGTGCGGCCGCTCGCCGCCCGGCTGTCCCACGAACGGGCCGGGCAGACGGCTGAAGGGCCGGGCGCGCTCGTTCCGGACGCCGAACCGGTGACGCCGGGCCTTCGGCACGTTCGGCTGCTGCGTCCGCGCGTGATGGGTGTGGCAGCCGCGGCGTCGATGCTGGCGGTTTCGGCGACCGCGTTCCTGCTCGACCCCGGCCCCGCGCACTACGCGGAGGCAGTGCCGACGTACCTGGGCGCCCGAACGTACGTGCAGGACCTCAAGGCCCGATCGGACCTGTGGCGCGGCATGGTCGCGGTCAACCGCTACCGGGAGCGGACCGGGTCGCTGACCGGATTCGACGCCCTCGCCGCCCGGACCGAAGCGCCCTGGCTGGCATGGACGGACGGCGTCCCGGCCTCCCCGACACAGGTCGGATTGGCGTACCTGGGCGATGCTCGGGGACCCACGCTCGTGGAGATCAGCGGGACCGGGACGGCGTTCTGCGCGCGGGACGGCTCCGGCCGTCAGATCACCTACGGCAGCGGCGGTGGCTACGAGCCGGGAACCGGCGATCCGATCGCGCCGGCGGACGCGGTTGCCAGGGCCGTCGCCGCGTGCGGTTCCACGCCCTTCACCTCCTCGGCCCTGCGGCCGTTCCCGATCGACCACCTGTGCGACGGCGCGGCCGACGAGGCGCTCCTGGTCTGCCGGGCGGTGCAGGACCTGCTGCGTCGCACGATGGGCGTGCCCGAGTTGCCGCCCGCGTCCCCTCCCATGATCTAGACCCGCTCCTGTCGTCGGCTTCATGTCCGACGCGCGCGATCGTGGCCACTTGGCTACGATGCGGCCCCATGGTCTGGGAGGGAGGTGGGGAATGATTCGACGCAGCGGCATCCTCATGGCCGCCGGCGCCGCGCTGGTCGCAACCGCGCTGATGTCGTCGGTGCCGGCGTCGGCATCGGCGTCCGCCGGCACGGCAAACCCGGCGCGCGGAGCGTCGGTGAGCAACGGCAGCTCGCACTCGGTGTCGACACCCGCCGCGACCATCAAGGCGGTCGTGGTCAAGTCCTGGGGCGCGTGCAGCTCCGGGTCACTGGTCTGGGACGACCTCAACGCGAACTGGTCGGCCTACGGCTCGGTCCCGATCAGCATCGACTATTCGAACCCCAACCTGTGCGGCGACTCGTTCACACTTGCCGGGCTCGAAGCAAGCGGGGCCCACGTCGTGATCCTGGATGACCCCGCGGGGGGCCTGCACCAGTTCACGGCCCAGGAGATCAGCGACCTCGCCACCTACGCGTCGGAGGGGCACAACCTGCTCGCGACGTACCTTACGTTCGGATATCCGAACGGCGGGATCGACAACTCGGCGCTCGCGCCGCTGTTCGGGCTGAAGCAGGCGGCCGGGTGGACCGGCGGCGATGCCGCGGTCAGCACGACCTACACGCTGCACCGGAAGAAGGCGAAGCCGCTGCTTCGCCGCATCCCCAATCCGTACTCGAGCGCCGGCTACAACTACTCGCAGCGGCCCGGGGACGGAGCGTGGAGCAAGAACGAGCTGAGCGGCGGCGTCATCGCCGGCATCAACGGCGACAAGAGCGCGGCGATCATCTCGTACAAGGGCCCCGGCTACTACGCCGCGTTCATCGCCAACATGGCCGAATACGGCGGGGGGACGGAAGACAAGCAGTTCATCTACAACGCGATCATCCACGGCTGAGGCGGCGCGTCCGGCGGCTCAGCGCGCGACGCGCTCGAACCACGCGGTGAGGTGCGACAGGTACGAGGGTCGAACGAAGACCCTCGTACCTGCGTCGCGCTCCTGGATGATGACGGGAATCCCGGCGAGCAGGGTCTGGACGCACATCGAGGGGCGCCAGACGCGCGGGTCGAGGTCGATCGAACAGCCCTGAGCGAGGACGGCCAGGCGGTCATCGCCGCCCAGGTCGAGCACCGCCCGATTGGCGGAGACGTCGACCACGGAGTGGTGCGTGTCGCGCAGCGCCTCGCGATGGTGCCCGATGGTCTCCCGGACGCGGTCGGCTGCGGTGACGATCAGCCATTCGTCGGGGCCGAGCCACAACGATTCGCGCTCCCCATCGGTGAGGAACGTGTTCGGAGCGGATGGCAGCGCCAGGCGTCCGCGGGCGTCGTTCGCGGAGATTCGGAGATCGACCTGTCCCGGATAGGCGGGCTGAGAGCGCGAGATACCGTGCTCAGCCGTCACGGCGGGTTCCTTCCGGGTCGTGGAAGACCGGCTCGGTGACCGTCGCCGGGATCGGGTCGTGGGTGACGGAACGCGCCACCACCGTTTCGCCGACCCTGCTCCGTCCACCGGTCAGCAGCGCCAGGGCGAACGTCCTGTCCAGCACGGCGCTTCGATAGGACGACGTCACGTGGCCGATCGTCGCGACGGGCGGCGCCGCGTCCGCCTCCGCCGCCTCCACCAGTTGCGCGCCTTCGGCGATCAGCGAACCGGGTTCCTCGGGGAGGAGGCCGACCAGGTGCTTCCTGTCGGCCCGCGTCGTGTCGCGTCGATGAAGGGAACGCCGGCCGATGAAGTCGCCCTTCTTCGTGTTCACGATCCACGACATGCCCAGGTCGTCGGGCGTCTGCGTCCCGTCGGTGTCCTGTCCGACGATGACGAACCCCTTCTCGGCGCGCAGCACGTGCATGGCCTCCGTTCCGTACGGCATGATGCCGAACGACGCGCCGGCGTCGAACAACGCCTTCCACGCGCGAAGCCCGTCGGTGCCGGCCACGTTGACCTCGACCGCAAGTTCGCCCGAGAAGCTCACGCGGGCAAGTCGCGCGGGAAGTCCGGCGACATGCCCGTCCCGCCAGGTCATGAACGGGAACGCCTCGTTCGAGATGTCGACGTCGGTCCCGGCGGCGCGAAGGACCTCGCGCGTGAGCGGGCCCACCACGGCGATGGTGGCCCACTGCTCGGTGACGCTCGTGCAGTAGACGCGAAGGTCGGGCCACTCGGTCTGCAGCCATTCCTCGAAGCGGTCCAGGACGCGGGCGGCGCCGCCGGTGGTGGTCGTGACGAGGTACCCATCCTCCGCCAGACGCATCGCGACGCCGTCGTCGAACGCCATCCCGTCCTGCCCGAGCATCAGGCCGTACCGGATCCGCCCGACGCCCAGCGTGGACATCGCGTTCGTGTACATGCGGTCGAGGAAGACGGCGGCGTCGGCCCCGACGACCTCGATCTTCCCGAGCGTCGAGGCGTCCATCATCGCGACGCCCGTTCTCGCGGCCGCACATTCGCGAAGGACGGCGTCCTCAAGGGACTCGCCCGGTTCTGCCGGGAAATACCAGGGACGCTTCCACTGACCGACGTTCTCGAAGACGGCCCGATGCTCGATGTGCCACCCGTGGATCGGAGTGGTGCGCACCGGATCGAAGAGGTCGCCCCCATACGGGCCTGCCAGCACGCGAAACGGGATCGGCTCCCAGGGCGGTCGCGGATTGCTCGGCCCCTGCGCCCCGCGGTCGGTGCCGAGGAGATGGTCGACGATGCCCGCCGCCAGAGCGCCGGAGGTCCTGCCCTGATCCACCGCCGTCCCGATATAGGTGGCGCGCTTGACGTGTTCGACGTTTCGCAGGCCCCGCTGGACGGCCCCGGCGACGTCCGCCACCGTCTGGTCGCGCTGGAGGTCGACGAAGTGCGCCGAATATTCGGCGCCTTCGACGAACCAGAACGCCGCCGAGGGCTCGATCCCGTCGCCGGCCGCGGAGCCGACCACGGACAGCCACGGCGGTCCCTCGTCCGGCAGGAAGCATGCCAGCGTAGCGTCGTACCGAACCGTTCCCCCGACGGACCGCCAGAGCTGGATCACGGGGTTCCATCCGCCCGAGACGCACAGGAGGTCGCACTCGAGCGTCCGTCCGTCGGCCGCCCGCACCCCGGCCACGCGATCCTCGCCGAGCGTCTCGGCCACGGCGGCGCCATCGCGGACGTCGAGCACGGCAGCGATGTCGGCGCCCGCCGCCGCCAGCGCGGCAGCGACCGCCCTGGAAGAGTCGTTCGTCGTGAAGATCACGGCCCGCTCGCCCGGGCGGACGCCGAATCGGTCGAGGTAGTCGGCCGCCGCCCCCGCGAGCATCACCCCGGGCCGGTCGTTGCCGGCGAAGGCGATCGGTCGCTCGTGGGCTCCGGGTGCCAGGACGATCTCCCTGGCGCGGACGTGACACAGTCGGGAGGCCCCGCCCTCGCGCACGTGCACGACGGCGAAGCCGTCGTCGTAGAGGCCGGTCACGGCCGCCGAGGTGAGGACTTCGACGTCCCCAACTTGGGACCGGATCGCCCAGTGGTGCTCGTCCACCAGGAGCACGCGTTTCCCTTCCTCCGTGGCCCGGCGCGCCGCTCGGATCCCGGCCGGACCGCCGCCGACGACGAGCACGTCGAGGTGGGCATGGTGGTGCCCGAGCGCACGCTCCGGTGGAGGGGACTCAGGAAGCCGCGCGACCCCTGGAAGGCTTCGGGAGCGCAGGCCGTCAACCGCCTTTGCCATCGTCGCCGGTACGATGGGATCGAACCAGGGTGCCGAGACCTCGACGAAGGCATTCGGCTCCGACGTTCCGGATGTCATCACTCCGCGCGGCCTGCCGAGGATCGGTGAGCGGAACCCGCCGTTGACGGCGTTCGCCAGGAGCGCCGAGGCGAGCGTGTCGCCCTCGAACGCCGGGTATTCGACGTCGTCGAAGACGAACGACAACGGCTTCGAACGGTCGATCTCCGAACCGCCGTTCGGCAGGCGGGAGGATGTCACGACTCCCCCTCCGGCGTGGTGCGTCGGGTCTCGTTCGTGGCCGTGTTCCGCTCCAGGTCGAACCAGCGACGGCAGCCTTGGACGTGGTACCAGCGCTCCGTCCACCAGCCCTTCGGGTTGTCGCGCATGAACAGGAAATCCGCCCACTCCTCGTCCGTCAGCGCGTCCGGGTCGGCCGGATATGCGATGCCGGCCTGTCCGCCGTAGCGGAATTCGTTCTCATCGCGCTGGCCGCACCACGGGCAGGGGATCAGCAGCATCAGTGCGCCACCCCCGCCGCCCCGTGTTCGTCGATGAGCGCGCCGGTCGTGAACCGCTCCAGAGCGAACGGCTCGCCGAGCGGGTGCGGCCGGCCGTGCGCGATCGTGTCGGCGAAGACCCAGCCCGAGCCCGGAGTGGCCTTGAATCCGCCTGTGCCCCAGCCGCAGTTGATGAACAACCCCTCGACCCGTGTCGGGCCGACGATCGGTGAGGCGTCCGGGCACACGTCCACGACGCCCGCCCAGGTTCGAAGCACCTTCGCATCGGCGAAGATCGGAAAGAGCTCGACGGCCGCGGCCATCTGGTGCTCGATCACGTGGAACGAACCACGCTGTGTGTAGGAGTTGTACGCGTCGATCCCCGCGCCCATGACCAGTTCGCCCTTGTCGGCCTGTGAGACGTAGACGTGGACGGCGTTCGACATGACCACGCAGTCGAGGACCGGCTCGAACAGAACCGACACCAGCGCCTGCAGCGGATGCGACTGCAGGGGCAGGCGAAGCCCGACCATCGACGCCAGCACCGACGTGTGCCCGGCGGCGACCAGCCCGACCTTCGATGCGCGGATGTCGCCGCGGGTGGTTTCGACGCCCTCCACGCGGCCGTCCGGACCGCGGAGAAATCCCGTCACCTCGGCGTGCTCGACGATGTCGACGCCCAGGTCGCTCGCGCGGGTCGCGAATCCCCACGCCATCTTGTCGTGGCGCGCGACCCCGCCCCGCCGCTGCAGCGTCGCCCCGAGCACCGGATACCGGACCTCAGGTGCGACGTTGATGATCGGACAGAAAGCTGCAACGTCGTCCGGTGTGAGCCACTCAGCGTCGATGCCGCCGAGGACGTTCGCGTTCACCCGGCGGAGCGAACCCCGGACGTCACCCAGGTCGTGCGCCAGGTTCAGAACGCCGCGCTGGGAGAACTGGAGATCGAACCCCAGGTCCTCCTCCAGTCCCTCCCACAGTTTCAGCGAGTGCTCGTAGATGGCGGCCGATTCGTCCCAGAGATAGTTCGAACGGATGACCGTCGTGTTGCGCGCGACGTTGCCGCCGGCGAGCCAGCCCTTCTCGACAACGCAGACGTCCGTGATGCCGTGGTTCTTCGCCAGGTAGTACGCCGTCGCGAGCCCGTGGCCGCCGCCGCCGACGATCACCACCTCGTACGAGGGCTTCGGCTCGGCGGGGCGCCAGTAGCGGTCCGGCTCCGATGCCGGGGTGTTGCGCTCCGGATGCGATAGTTGCACGGTGCCATACGATACCGGCGAGGGCCTGCGGTCCGTGAGCAGGGCGATCCGCACGCTGGAGCTGATCGCGGACGCCGGTGAGCTGGGCGTGTCGGAGCTGGGCCGCCGCCTGGGCGTCCACAAGGCGACGGCATCCCGCCTGGCGGCGACGCTCGCCGAGCGAGGGCTCATCGAACGCGACCCGGACACCGAGCGCTACCGGCTGGGCTTCGGCCTCATCCGGCTGGCGGGTGCGGCGATGGCCGGGCTCGACCTGGTTCGAACCGCGCGGCCGATCCTCGAGGACCTGGCCGACCGGACCCGCGAGACCGCCAACCTCGGCGTGCTCTCCGGTGACGACGTGATCTACGTGGACCAGTCGAGCGGCGCCCGTTCGATCGTGAGCGTCTCCTGGGTCGGGCGCCGGACCCCGCTGCACTGCACGGCGGCCGGCAAGGTGCTCCTAGCCTTCGGCGACGAGGCCGAACGGGACCGTCTGCTGGCGATGCCACTTGCGCGCGAGACCGCGCGGACGATCGTGGACATCGAGGAATTGGGGGCCCAGCTGGAGCAGGTTCGAACCCGCGGGTTCGCGCAGACGCAGGAGGAACTGGAGGACGGGCTGAACGCCGTGGCGGCGCCGGTTCGCCAGGCCGACGGACGCACGGCGGCGGCGCTGTCGGTTTCCGGCCCCGCGTTCCGGATGCGCGCGATCGACATGCCCAGGCTCGGTCGCATCACCGCGGACGCGGCGCTTGCGATCTCACGGCGGCTCGGATTCTCCGGGCGCCTGACCGAGCACGTCGGCGGGGCCGTCTCGTAGCGGAGCCGGCGCTACGCGCGGGCGCGTCGACGTCGGTCGACCAGCAGCCGGTTCAGGATCATCGACACCACCGAGATGATCAGCGCCGCCCAGATGCCGGTCCAGAAGCCGTGGATCTGCAGTCGGTTCGAGATCGCGGCGGTCAGGAACAGCAGGCCGGTGTTGACCAGCAACGCCGAGATGCCCAGCGTGATGATCGTGAGCGGCAGGGTGAGGATCTTCAGCACGGTCCCGATGAAGGCGTTGACCAGGCCGAACAGCGCGGACACCCAGACGTAGCCCCAGAAGCCACCCGTCACCGTGATGTTGTCCAGCAACTGCACGGCGATGGCGAACGCCACGCCGATGATGGCCCACCGAAGCAGGATCCGTTCGAGCATCCTTCGGAACCATATGTCATGAACGGGCCGAGACAACGGATGCTGGGCGCTCTATGGGTGTTCGAAGCGCTTCAGGAAATGGGCCCGGATCCCGATCCCGTAACCGGTCGGCGTGCCGTCGTAGCTCGCGATCAGGGTCGGGCCGTTGTTGCAGTCCGACCAGTCGTCCCAGGTCCATGCCACGTAGCCGATCATCCGCCTGTCCAGCCAGTGCATCAGCGTGTCGACGTAGCCGTGCGCGCAGTCGGTCTCGCCGATCTCCCCGAGCAGGATCGGCGCCGCGCCGCCCACGCCCCTCACGTTCGCCTTCCAGCACGATGGGTCGCCGTCGCAGTTGCTGAAGTCGTACTGGTGCCACGACGCCACCAGTTGATGAAGCGGGTCGTTCGGCTCGAACTTCCTCCACTTGGTGAGGTCACCTGACCATCCGAGTCCGCCGAGCATGACGACGTTCGGCGCCCCGGTGCTCCGGACGGCGTCGACCAGCGACTGCATCCCGGCGGCCTGCCAGCCGTCGACCATGCAGCCGTCGCGCCAGCACGACCACGAGACGTCGTGCGGCTCGTTGAACAGATCGAACACGACCGACTGGTCGGTGCCGAACCTCTTCGCGACCGACCTCCAGAAGTCCGCCGAGTGGTCGGCGTCGGGCATCTTCTGCTGGCCGGTGGCGGGATCCGAACCCGGCGCCGACAGATGCAGCTCCAGGATGACGTTCATCCCCGCGGCCCCCAGCGTGGTCACGTACCCGGCGATCGCGCTCCGGTAGTTCGCGCCACCGTACTGGTTCGGTACGCCGTTGATCCCGAGCCAGCAGTCCTCGTTCAGCGGCACGCGAACGACGTGGACGTGCCAGGAGGCGATGACGGCGACGCTTGCCGGGTCGGACGGGCCGTCGAAGATGCCCCATCCCTGGATGCAGGCGTACTCGGTGCCGGACCGGTCGACGCCGTTCAACTGGATGACCTTGCCGTCGCCGTCGACGATGTGCGTGCCCACGACATGGAGCGCTGGCGGAGCCGCCGTCGGCGCTCCAGCTGGGGAGTTCGCCGCACCGCTCAGCAGGGCCGTGGCCGCGATCATGGCGAGGCACGTTCGAACTGACGCCGACATCGATCCTCCCTCGGGCTCGTGTGCGGTCGCCGATACCATCGGCGGCCCGGAGCCCCAAACCGAAACACCCGGGCCGTGGATCAACTCCCTGAGTCGGCGGCGTAGGCCTGTCCGCGTCCCTCCGGCGTCGCGGCGTAGAGCTTCGCGAGGGTCCGAGCGAGCGCGGCCTGTTCGCGGGCGTTGATCCCGGCGAAGAAGGCGCGATCGTACGCGGCGACGGCGGCGGTGATCGCCGACAGCGCCGACCGGCCCGCCGCCGTCATCGTCACGAACTGGCGCCGACGGTCCTGCGGGTCACGAACCCGCGTCACGTAACCGGCCTCTTCGAGCCGATCGATCAGCGCCACCATGTTCCCGCTGTCGATCCGCAAAGCACGGCCGAGATCCCGCTGTGACCGGCGCTCCGGTCCCTGCACAGACAGAAGGAGCAGGTAATGGAGGGGTCGCAGGCCCCACCCCGCGAGGACCTCCTTGAAGCCGGACTGAATCGCCGTGCCGACCCGCGACAGCAGGAAGCCGGCTGTCTGCGGCGGTGGTACGGCGGTTGACGCTCTCTCTGGCACTCCATGAATGCTATCTGATACAGTCGCTGTCAATGACAGCGAATGCGGACGAAATCACGCTCGCGGGCGTATCGAAGTCCTACGGCCACATCCGAGCCGTCCGCGACGTCGACCTCACTATCGGCGCGGGCCAGACCGTAGCGATCCTCGGGCCGAACGGTGCGGGAAAGACCACAACGATCGACATGATCCTGGGACTCAACCGGCCCGACGCCGGCTCGGTGGCCGTGTTCGGCGTGTCGCCGGAGGACGCCGTTCGGGCCGGCATGGTCGGGGGCGTGCTGCAGACCGGTTCGCTTCCGGCATACCTGTCCGTTCGCGAGCTGCTGGAGTTGGTCGCGTCGCTGTATCCGGACCCCTTGCCGGTGGGGGCGGTCCTGGCGGCGGCCGGACTGGCGGAGCTGGCCGGGCGGCCGACCCGCGCGCTTTCGGGCGGCCAGAGCCAGCGGGTGCGGTTCGCGCTGGCGCTGATCGCCAACGCCCGCCTGCTGGTGCTGGACGAGCCCACCACCGGTCTGGATGCCGGCAGCCGCCACCAGTTCTGGGACGCCATGCGAGGATCGGCCCGTCGCGGCACCACGGTGCTGTTCGCCACCCACTACCTCGAAGAGGCCGATGCGTTCGCCGATCGGGTCGTTCTGATGGCGCAGGGTCGGATCGTGGCGGACGGGCCTGCAACGGAGATCAGGGCGCGCGTACGGACATCGACCATCCGGGCGACCCTGCCGCAGGTGGAGGCCGATTCGCTGGGGTTGCTTCCCGGCGTCGTCTCGGCCGAGCGGCACGGCGATTCCGTCGAGCTCGTGTGCGACGACTCGGACGCGGTGCTCCGGGCGCTGCTCTCGCGGTACCCGGCGATGCGGGACATCGAGGTCCGCCGGGCGGCGCTCGAGGACGTCTTCCTGGAGCTGACCCGGGACGACGCTGCGGAGGCGGCCGGCGTCGCCGGGCCGGTGCCGGGAGGGGCGCGATGAGCTCGGTCACGTACGTTCGATTCGAGCTGCTTCGCACCTTTCGGAACCGTCGGTTCGTCATCTTCTCGCTGGCGTTCCCGCTGGCCCTGTTCCTGCTGGCCACCGGGCCGAACCGGAACCAGCAGATCGGCGGCGTGGCCTTCGCCCTGTACTTCATGGTCGGCATGGCCGCGTGGGGCGCGATGGCAGCGGTGCTCGCGGGTGGGGCCGTCATCGCGCTCGAGCGCGCTGGGGGGTGGACGCGCCAGATCCGCATCACGCCGTTGCGGACCAGGGTGTACTTCGCATCGAAGGTGATCGGCAGCTATGCGCTGGCGCTGACGGCCCTCGTCCTGCTGTACATCGCGGGCGCCGCGATGGGTGTGCGTCTGCCGGTCGGATCGTGGCTCCGGCTCACGATCCTCCTGCTCATCGGCCTGGTGCCGTTCGTCGCGCTCGGCATCCTGCTCGGGCACGTGCTGAGCGCCGATGCGGTGGGTCCGGCGATCGGAGGCATCGCGGCGGCGTTCGCGCTGCTGGGCGGCGTGTGGGGCCCGCTGCCCGCGACCGGCGTGCTGCACGTGATCGGGCAGTCGCTTCCGTCGTACTGGCTGGTGTACGCGGGACGCGTCTCGCAGGGCGGAGGGTGGTGGCCGGTCCGGGCCTGGCCGGTGTTGGTGGCGTGGACGGCCGTCTTCGGCCTGCTGGCCGTCGCCGCCTATCGAAGGGACACCGGAGCCGCGTGAGCTCGCCCGCCCACGTCGGGCCATATGATTCGCCGTCATGGAAATCGCGGGCAGGGCGTTCCTCGTCACGGGGGCCGGTTCGGGCCTGGGTGAAGCGACGGCACGCGGGCTGGCGGAGGCCGGCGGCCGCGTTCTGATCGCGGATCTCCAGGACGATCGCGGGGCTGTCGTCGCGGAGCAACTGGGCGACGCCGCGCGCTTCGTCCACACCGATGTCACCGACGAGGCGAGCGTCCGGGCCGCGATCGAGGACGCCGTCGGGGCGTTCGGTTCGATCCACGGCGTCGTGAACTGCGCCGGGGTCGCGATCGCCCAGAAGGTCGCCGGCCGCGGTGGACCGCATCCGCTCGACCAGTTCGAATGGGTGATCCGGATCAACCTGATCGGGACGTTCAACGTGATCAGGCTGGCGGCGGCGGCGATGTCGGCGAACGAGCCCGACGACGGGGGCGAGCGCGGCGTGATCGTGAACACCGCCTCGATCGCGGCCTTCGACGGCCAGGTCGGACAGGCCGCCTACAGCGCGTCGAAGGGCGGGGTGGCGGGCATGACGCTGCCGATCGCACGCGAACTCGGACGCAGCGGCATCCGGGTGGTCACGGTCGCGCCGGGCATCTTCGAGACGCCGATGATGGCGATGCTGCCCGAGCCGGCGCGGGAGCACCTGCTCGATCAGACCGTCTTTCCGCGACGCCTCGGCGAGCCGCCGGAGTTCGCGGCGCTCGTGCGGCACGTCATCGGGAACCGGATGCTGAACGGCGAGGTGATCCGCCTGGACGGCGCGATCCGGATGCCCCCGGTCTAAAAGCGCCCTCGGCGTGCGGCTTCGGGCCTTACGCCTTCGCCAGACCGATCGGGCAGGACACGCCCGTTCCGCCCAGTCCGCAGTAGCCGTTCGGGTTCTTCCCGAGGTACTGCTGGTGGTAGTCCTCGGCGTAATAGAACGGTCCCGCGTCGGCGATCTCGGTGGTGATGTCGCCGTACCCCTCGGCCTTCAGCCGCTCGGCGTACATGTCGAGCGAACGCTTCGCCGCGTCGCGCTGCGCGTCGTCGAACACGTAGATCGCGCTGCGGTACTGGGTGCCCACGTCGTTGCCCTGGCGCATGCCCTGCGTCGGGTCGTGGTTCTCCAAGAACACCTTGAGCAGACTGTCGTACGAGATCTGGTTCGGATCGAACACGACCAGGACGACCTCGGCGTGGCCGGTGCGGCCGCTGCACACCTCCTCGTACGTCGGGTTCGGCGTGTGGCCGCCGGCGTACCCGACCGCGGTGGTCCACACGCCGGGCGTGCGCCAGAAGACGCGCTCGGCGCCCCAGAAGCAGCCCATTCCGAACACCGCCGTCCGGAATCCCTCGGGGAACGGCGGCGTGATCGAGCGGCCGTTGACGAAGTGGATCTCTGGAACGGGCATGGCCGTCGATCGGCCCGGCAAGGCGTCCTCGGCCGACGGCATCTCGGTCTTGTGCCGTGCGAAGAACATCATGTGTTTGACCTCCCCACGTGGCGGCTGGACGGTTCGGTCTGGATCGCGTGCCCCACGTTACGGCTCGAAACCGTCTTCGCGCGCCGTTCGTTCCCGGACGCCTCCGATCGGGCCGGGCGGTCACCTCGGACGCCGCGCGACGAACAGGCTCTGGGTGGCGGTGCCGATGCGCCCGGCTTCGTCCCACAGGCCGCTCTCCGTGTAGCCGACGCCGTCCGACGTCACGCGTGTGCGGGCGTCCAGGCACACCCATTCACCGGCCGGTTCGCGCGCGAGGTGCAGCGCCAGGTCGATGTTGGCGAACAGATGGTCGCGGAACGGCAGAACGGCGCTGATGCCGTTGCCCGAGTCGCCCGCCACGATCGCGCGGCAGAGCGGCGATGCCGCCTCGCCCTGCACGAGCGGGATGCGCTGGCGGAACCAGCAGACCGCCGGCCCGAGCTCGAACACCGAGCCGTGTGCGAACCGGAGGTCCATGGCCGTGAAGTAGTTCGGCTCCCAGCCCGGATCGTAGGCCGGTTGCTCGGCCAGGCCGTCCGGACCTCGGAAGGGAACCGAGTCGCCCAGGCCCACCGTCGCGGTCGCGTCCGGCTCCACCCGGATCTGCCAGGCCGCGCCGCGGGCGATCTCGACGCCGCCGGTGGCCAGCGCAGCTTCGACGAACCGCACCCGCCTGCCCTCGCGGACGACGCGCGCGGAGGCGAGCAGGGGTGCCACAGGGATCGGCCGAAGGATGTCGACGACGAACCGCGCAACCCGAAGGCCGGTTCCGCCCGGCAGGCGTTCGATCCCGCGAGCGATCAGGGCGGCCGGCGGTCCGGCGTGCTGCGATTCGGCGCTCCATGGTCCCCGTGTGAGAGGCGTCGGCACGAACCGTTCGCCTTCGGGATCGACGCCATCCGGAACGAAGAACGCGGCCTCGTCGGGCACGCCGGAAGACTACGGCCGAACTACGAGCGGGTACGGGCGGCCGAGCCGGTCGATCGATCAGTCGCCCTGGCTGTTCCCGCCGCCGCCGTGGCCATGCCCGCCGCCGTGGCCGTCATGCTTGTGGCCCTTGTCGTGACCGGGTCCCTTTCCGGGCGGTGGCGCCGCGGCGGGCGACTGCGGCGGTGAGGGCGAGGGCGAGACGTGCGGGTGGGTCGCGGTGACCGAAGGCCGGGGTGTCGCCGGCGGTGTGCCGGTGGACCGTGCGGTCGCGGCGACGATCAGGCCGGCGATGCCGGCCGCGATCAGCAGGCCGATCAGGGCGGCCATGACCGGCCTGCGGGGCCGGCGCGGGCGTCCCCCGCCATCGTCGGCCGGCGTGGTGGCCGGTGAGTCGACCGCGGCGGACGCGGCCGGAAGCATGGTCGTCGCGCCATCCGGCAGGACCGTCGTCGTCGCCGACGGCCCGACGGGGGCGACGACGGTTCGTGCTGCTCCGTTTGCCGCGGCCGGAATGCTGTGCGTCGGCTCGACGACTCGCGCGACGGAGCCGAGCGCCGCCGCGATCTGGCCCGCGGTGGGCCGTTCCGCGGGATCGTCCGCCGTCGCACGGGCTGCCGTGTGCTCCAGCGCCGAATGCGCGGTCTCCCGTTCCGGGGCGGCGACGGTCTCCGTTTCCGCGTCGACTGCGCCCGCCAGTTCCCGCAGTGTGACCCCGAGCGCGTAGGTGTCCGAGGGGGAACCTGCGGTCGCGCCGCCGATGACCTCGGGCGCGACGTAGCGCCGCGTTCCATACCGCGGCCCGGGACCGCCGTTCCCGTTCTGACCCCCGGCACTCTGGTCGTCGATGAGCGACGCGATCCCGAGGTCGGTGAGCTTCGGCCGTCCTTCCGCAGACAGGATCACGTTCGCCGGCTTCACGTCGCCGTGGACCACGCCCTGCCGGTGCATCGATTCGAGCGCGTCAGCAATGTCGGCGCCGATCCACAGGGCCTCGCCGGGACCGAGCGTCCGCTCCGAAAGGGTTCGCGCCAGCGACGCGCCCTCGACCAGCTCCATGACCACGAACGGCATGCCTGCCTGTTCGCCGACGTCGAAGATCGAGATCACGCCCGGATGGACGACCTGGGCCGCCACGCGCGCCTCGCGAAGCACCCGCTCGCGCTCAGCCTCATCGAGCGCGAGCGCGGCGATCGGGATCTTCACGGCGACGCGGCGCCCGAGGAGGAGGTCGGTGGCCTCCCAGACCGTGCCCATCCCACCGGCGTCGATCTGGCTGGCCAGGCGGTAGCGGCCGCCGAGCGTCTGGCCCGCGCGCGGACCTGGCTCCGTGGCGACCTGCTCGATGGCGTCTGAATGTGGGTTCGGCATGCGCTCACGGGCTCGCGGGCACGATCCGTCGTTCGGCCGCGCCTGCAGCGGCCGGCGTGCCTCCGCCGCCCTCTGGCAGCCCTACCCAGGGATCGCCGCAGGCGAAACCCCGCGGGCCAGGAGCCGCCGCGCGCGGAACACCTCCGCCACCGACCACGCCTGGAACGGGCAGCCGGTGGCGTTGTACGGCGGATCGCCGTCCGCTGTCTCCGAGATCGACCCTACGCCCCATTCGGCCAGGTGCGCCACCAGGCCGTCCATCACGCCCTCGAGGCCGGGCACCGATCCGTTGGTGCGGAGGCTCGCCTCCACGTACGGCCCGATCAGCCACGGCCAGACCGTGCCCTGGTGGTACGCACGGTCGCGCTCGGCGGGGCCGCCCCGATGGTGCGGCTGGTACGCGGGATCGTCCGGCACCAGCGAGCGAAGCCCGAGCGGCGTCAGCAGAGGAGCGGAGGAGAGCACCGGTCCGGGGTCGCCGGTGGGAGCGAACGGAAGCGACGCCGCCAGCAACTGGCTGGGGCGGAGCTCGAGCGATCGCCCGGCCGCGTCCTCGGGCAGTCCCGGTGCGTCGATCACGTCGGGAAGTCGTCCATCGGGCCCCTGCGTGAACCTGGTGGCGAACGACCGCCGCGCGATGGCCTCCAGGGCGCGTACGCGAGAGGCATCCTGTCCGAGGCGTTCCTGCAGCGAAGCGACCGTGGCCAGGCCGTTGATCCACAGGGCATTGACGTCCACCGGCTTGCCGATCCTCGGCGTCACCGGCACGCCGTCGACACGCGCGTCCATCCAGGTGAGCGCCAGGCCTTCGGCGCCCTCGGCCAGCAGGCCGTCCGCGGAGTCCACCCGGATGCCGTACCGGGTGCCGGCCACGTGCGCCTCGATCACGGCGCGAAGATCGGGAAGAAGGGCCCCCGCCAGGTCCAGGTCGCCGGTCCGTTCGACGTGTCTGCCGACGGCGTGGAGGAACCACAGCGTCCCGTCGACGGTGTTGTATTCGGTCCCGCCGACGTCCGCGGTGTTCGCCAGCATTCCCTCGGAGAGGCCGGCCGCGGCGGCCTGGAGCAGCATCCTGCCCTGCTCGCTTCGGCCAGTCTCCAGGAAGAGGCCTTCGTACGAGGTCATGGTGTCGCGCGACCAGTCACCGAACCACGGGTAGCCGGCGACCACGGTCGGGCCGTACGGGCCGATGACCACCTGACGGTCGGCGGCGAGCGCGAGCGTGGCGTCGACGGCGTCGGTCGAGCCGGAGGCGCGGATGACCGCCGAGGACCGGACGCGGGTCGCCTCGATCACGGAGGCCGCGCTCTCGGCGGGCGGCGCGGCCAGTTCGCCTGCCCATGCCGTGACGCCCATCGCCTGTCCGCGCCCGAGCGTCGCGGAGAACGTGCCCGCGAACCAGAGGTCCTCCCGGTCGTTCAGTCCGCGGTCGGCTTCCTCCCGGTAGCGGACGCCACGGTACCAGTCGCCGGCGGGCGCGAAAAAGGCGCCGGCTCCGCCGGCGGGACCGTCGGCCGCCACCCGGTAGGCGCCTTCGAACACGAATCCGTCAGCCGCCGGTTCGACCGAAGGCTCGCCGTCCGCGAAGCGCTCACCGTGTGCGTCGCGCCAGGTGCACAGCGCCGGGAGTTCGAGCCGCACCGGGCCGGGCGCGCGGACGACCCGGTGCACCACCGCGACACACGGCCGCCCCTGCATCATGGCGATCTCGCGCTCGAGCACGACGTCGCCGACCGCCCATCGCCACCGCGGAACGCCATCTCGAAGATCGAACGCCGCGAGCCGCCGGTGCCCGGCCGGGTCGACCGTTCCGCCGGCCCATTCGTGGACCGCCAGGCGCACGCGGCGGTCCCCGATCACCAGCACAGGGTCGAGCGCGGCCAGCCCGAGCATCCGGCCGAGGGGCGGGCGGGTGGCCACCATCAGCAGAGCGTGGTACCTGCGCGTGCGCATGCCGCTGACGGTTCCCATGGCGAATCCGCCCAGGCCGTCCGTGACGATCCATTCGCGGCGCCCGCCGGCCTCGAGCGAGCCGCAGACCTCGGGGCCGAACACGAAGGGCAGTGCGTCGGTCACGGAAGCACGCTACCGAACTCGAGTCCGTCCGAGGCATCTGCGACGGCGCTGAGGGTCGCGTCCAGGGCGAGCGACGGGTTCGCCAGGGACAGGATCAGGTCGGCGACGAGGCCCGTCCAACCGGTCTGGTGCGACGCACCCAGCCCCATCCCCGTGTCGCCGTGGAAGTACTCGAAGAACAGCAGGCGGTCGTGCCA
The DNA here is from genome assembly GCA_040414485.1 of Actinomycetota bacterium. Classification (GTDB taxonomy): domain Bacteria; phylum Actinomycetota; class UBA4738; order UBA4738; family UBA4738; genus JBEDUK01. Next base: position 15,951 of record JBEDUK010000041.1, on the reverse strand, counting down.
GACGGGGTCGCGCTGCATCTTCGCGTACGGCCCGAACGACGGCCGGCGCCCGGAGGCGTCGTTCACGAACAGGCCGATCAGGCGCTCCGAGAGATCGTCGGCGACCTCCTTCAGGGTTCGCATCTCGCCCGACCCGGTCGGGTGTTCGACCGTGAAGCCGTCGCCGAGGTACCGGTGGAAGCGCCGGAGCGATTCGATGACCAGGTGGTTCGTCGGGAACCACACCGGGCCGCGCCAGTTGGAGTTGCCGCCGAACAGCCCGCTCGTGGACTCGCCGGGCTCGTAGTCGACGCGCGACTGCGCCCCACCTCCGTCGGTTTCCAGGACGAACGGGTGCTGGAGGTGGAACCGCGACAGCGATCGGAGGCCGTGATCCGAGAGGAACTCCTCCGGCGCCAGCGCGTACGCGAGGATCCGGCGAAGCCGGTCCGGGCTCACCACCGACAGGAGCCGCGCGATGCCGTCGTCGCCGAGGTCGTCGTGCGCGACGACGGCCGCGTACCGGGGGCGGTTCTCCAGGAACCACCGCAGGCGCTCCTCGAAGTCCTTGACCAGCGACAGCGTGGCCGGGCTGAGCGTGGTGGTCGCCGCCAGCGGGATCAGCCCCACCACCGACCGCACGTCGAGCGGCATCGCCCGGCCGGACCCCACGTCCATGAGGACATCGCGGTAGAACCCGCTCTCCTCGTCCCAGAGGCCCTGCTCGTTCATGGCCGAGGCGATGTAGCAGAAGTGCTCGAAGAACTTCGTCGCCATGTCCTGGTACGTGCCGTCATGAGCGGACAGGAACAGCGACATCACCAGCATGTTCAGCGCGAACATGGCCATCCACGCCGTCCCGTCGGACTGCTCGAGCCGCATGCCCTGCGGGAGCACGGACGAACGGTCGAACGGTCCCACGTTGTCCAGCCCGAGGAAGCCACCTTCGAACACGTTGTTCCCGGCGGCGTCCTTGCGGTTCACCCACCAGGTGAAGTTCAGCAGCAGCTTGTGGAAGATCCGTTCCAGGAATTCGAAGTCGCGCAACCCGTCGATCTGGAAGACGCGCAGGGCCGCCCAGGCCTGCACCGGCGGGTTGACGTCGCCGAACGCCCACTCGTAGGCGGGCAACTGGCCGTTCGGGTGCATGTACCACTCGCGGCAGAGGAGCAGCAGTTGATGCTTCGCGAAGCCCGGATCCACGTGCGCCAGCGCGATGCACTGGAACGCCAGATCCCACGCGGCGTACCAGGGGTACTCCCATGTGTCCGGCATCGACACGATGTTGTGGTTGTTGAGGTGCAGCCAGCCGCAGTTGCGTCCGCTCCAGCGCTCGGGGGGCGGGACGGGTTGCCCCGGGTCGCCCTCCAGCCAGCGTTCGACGTCGTAGTGGTAGAACTCCTTGCTCCAGATCATCCCGGCGAGCGCCTGCCGAAGGACCGGCCTGCGCTCGTCGGGGACGCCGGTGGCAAGGTCGTCGTGGAACTCGTCCGCCTCGCGCCGCCGGTCGGCGAAGGTTTGCTCCCAGCCCGCCTGGAGGTCGCCCGGCGCGCCCGGCGCGGCCGACGTGGCCTCGGTGAGGCGCAGCCGGATCTCCGCGGTCGCGCCCGGTGCGACGTTCAGGCGGTAGCGCAACGCGGCTTTCGTTCCCTCCTGCGCCGGGTTCACCGTCGGGAGTCCGTCGACCACGTGATCGTTGATGCCGTCCTTCGGATACGGCGTCGAGCCCTCGCCCCCCCACAGCCGTCGCGCGTTCGTCTCGTTCTCGCAGAACACCGCCTCCACGGCCGGGGGGCCCGACAGCACCACCCGGCCAAGGGTGGGGTGCTCGGCTTCGATCCCTTCCGGACACTGCCGAAGCGCCGGGCGCGGCGACCCCGGGCTCCACGTCCAGGTGTTGCGGAACCAGAGGGTCTGGAGCACGTCGATCGTCGCCGGGTTCGGGCCTGCGTTGCGAACCTCCACCCGGACGCAGATGTCTGACGGCGATGCCTTCGCGTACTCGACCAGGACGTCCCAGTACCGGTCCTCATCGAAGACGCCGGTGTCGAGCAGTTCGAACTCCGGGTCGCCGCGGCCCCGGCGGCCCGGGGCGTTCTCCTCCACCAGCCGCTCGTACGGGAACGCCGCCTGCGGGTAGGCGTAGCGCCAGGCAAGGTACGAATGCGACGGCGTGGCGTCGACGAACCACCAGCACTCCTTCGCGTCCTCACCGTGGTTGCCCTCCAACCCGGTCAGCCCGAACAGCCGCTCCTTGAGGATCGCGTCGCGGCCGTTCCAGAAGGCGAACGCCAGGCAGAGCCGCTGATCGATGTCGCAGATGCCCGCCAGGCCGTCTTCGCTCCAACGGTATGCGCGCGACCGCGCGTGGTCGTGCGGAAACGACGTCCAGACCGAACCGTCGGCGGAATAGTCCTCGCGAACCGTCCCCCATGCCCGTTCGGCCAGGTACGGCCCCCAGCGCCGCCACGGTTGCGAGTCGGCCATGCGCGTGCGCTCGGCGCCCGCCACCGAGGGCTGGTCGTTCGGCATCGCGGCATACGGTACGGCCCGGGGAGCGAACCGATCGCTTTTCTCCCGTTCCGTGCCGTATCTGGGATGCTGTGCGGAGTCCCCTGGGGAGAAGGTTGGTGCTCGCACGGTGCGTCGAAGGTTGAGGACGATCACGATCGGGCTGTCTGCAATGGCCGCGCTGACTGCCGCCGCCTGCGGGAGCTCGCCGTCGTCGCCGGCCAGTCCGTTCGTCAACACGATCGCCAAGCCGACGGACATCTTCACCACGCTCGGCATTGCCGGGCTCGGCTGTCCCCACAAGCCCACGCAGCTGGGAGCCGGTGCCGCAAAGGTCGCGCTGTGCAGTCCGATCGCGGGGATCCGCAGCGCGTTCCTCACCATCGGGATGTATCCGACGGCGGCGGTCGCAGCGCAGGAGTACCACAAGAACTGCCGGTACGGAGGGTGGAGCCTCTTCCGGCAGGGACAGAACTGGCGCGGCGCCATGGGCCCGCGCGGGACCATCCCGGAGAGCGTCGCGAAGAAGATCGCCATCGCCCTCCACACGGACCTCCGGCACGCGTGCCCGGCGAGTTCCGCGCCGAGCCCCACGCCCACCGGGTAGACGCCGGACAGGTCACACCCCCCCGCGCACGCTGGTTGGTGTAGCGTCCTGCCTCGATGGCTCGGACGCGGGTGTTCGGCATCGTCCTCGCCGGCGGCGAAGGCAAGCGCCTCCTGCCGCTCACGGCCGATCGCGCCAAGCCCGCGGTCCCGTTCGGCGGCAGCTACCGCCTGATCGACTTCGTTCTCTCGAATCTGGTGAACGGCCGGATCCGGCGCATCGTCGTGCTCACGCAGTACAAGAGCCACAGCCTGGACCGGCACATCTCCACCACCTGGCGCCTCTCCTCGCTGGTCGGGGACTACGTCACGCCGGTCCCGGCGCAGATGCGCCGCGGACCGCACTGGTTCCAGGGCTCCGCGGACGCCATCTACCAGAGCCTCAACCTGATCTACGACGAGCAGCCGGCGTTCGTCTGCGTCTTCGGCGCCGACCACATCTACCGGATGGACCCGCGACAGATGATCCAGCAGCATCTCCAGACCGGCGCCGGCGTGACGGTCGCGGGCATCCGGGTGCCGATCCACGAGGCACCCCGGGTGGGGGTCATCGAGGTCGCCGCGGACGGACGACGCATCGAGCGGTTCATCGAGAAGCCGAAGCGCACCGCGGGACTGGCCGGCGACCCGGATCACGTGATGGCCTCGATGGGCAATTACGTGTTCACGACGAAGACGCTCATCGAGGCCGTCGTCACCGACGCGGCGGACTCGGGTTCGTCCCACGACATCGGCGGCAACATCATCCCGAATCTGGTCGACGCGGGCGATGCCTACGTCTACGACTTCGCCTCAAATGTCGTTCCGGGAGTGTCCGAACGCGAGCGCGGCTACTGGCGCGACGTGGGGACCCTGGATGCGTTCCACCACGCGCACATGGACCTGCTCTCCGCCGAGCCGGCGTTCGACCTGTACGACGAGGAGTGGCCGATCCTCACCTGGAACGAACCGGCGCCGCCGGCCAGGCTCCTGTCACACGCGGACTCGGATCTGTCGGTGGAGGACTGCCTGATCAGCGCGGGCTCGATCCTGGACGGCGCAACCGCCATCCGGTCGGTGCTGTCGCCGGGGACGCGCATCGGCCGGGGTGCGCTCGTCGAACGAGCGGTGCTGATGAGCGGCGTGACGGTGGGCGAGGGCGCGATCGTGCGGGACGCGATCGTGGACAAGAACGTCGAGATCCCCGACGGGGCGCGCGTGGGCGTCGACCTGGAACTGGATCGGGACCGCTTCGCGGTGTCGCCGGGCGGGATCGTGGTGATCGGCAAGGGCCAGAAGGTCGAGTAGCCGGCCGGGGCGACGCCGGCCGGTGTGTGGGGGTCAGCGGATCGGCGCCGGCGCGGGTTCGTACATCGTGCGCACGTACTGATCCATCATCCGCGTCGCTCCGTACGTCGGTCCGATGGTGCGGAGCGAACGCCGGATCCGCCGGACCCAGCCGGAGGGGATGCCGTTCGATCCCCGGTCCGACCACAGAGGAAGGACGTCGCGCTCGAGCAGGTCGAACAGCACCCCGACGTCGCGCCGGTCCTGTTCGTCGTGCGGCAGGCTCGGATCGGGCTCGATCGCCCAGCCGTTCGGCTCACCGCCCGCGCCGCCGGCCTCGAACGCCTCGGCCCACCAGCCGTCCAGGACCGAGAGGTTCAGCCCGCCGTTGAACGCGGCCTTCATGCCGCTGGTGCCGCTCGCCTCGAGCGGGTAGCGGGGGAGGTTCAGCCAGACGTCGCACCCGCGCACGAGCCTGGTGGCCACGTCCATGTCGTAGTCCTCGACGAAGCCGACGCGATCGGCCACGCGCGGCTCGGACAGGAAGCGCAGGACGCCCTGCAGGATCTCCTTGGACTCCTCGTCCTGGGGGTGGGACTTGCCGGCGATCGCCAGCTGCACCGAAATGGGGTTCCGCAGGAGCGCCGCCGCCCGCTCGGGGTCCGCCACCAGGAGGTAGATGCGCTTGTAGGCGGCGGCACGCCGCGCGAACCCGATCGTGAGCGCGTCCGGGTCGAACGATCCCGCGGCCGCCTCCGCCCGCTCGATGGGCTCGCCGCGAGCCAGGCGGTCGCGCGCGACACGGTCGCGGAGGAACTCGACGAGCTCAGCGCGAAGGTCGCCGCGGACCTCCCACAGATCCTCGTCGGGGATGTCGTCGACGGCGGCCCACGTGGACGGATCGGCGGCGCGCTCCTCCCAGTCGAGACCCAGGTGCTTGGCGAGCAGTTCGCGCATCTGCGGCGCCATCCAGGTGGGGAGGTGCGCTCCGTTCGTCACGGCTCCGATGGGCGCCGGTTCGACGCCGCCGTCGCCTTCCAGGCCCGCCCACATCGCCCGGGCGGTGCCGCCGTGCAGGCTGCTCACGCCGTTCGCCACGCGGCTCGCGCGCAGGCCGAGCGGCGTGACGCCGAACGGCTCGCCCTGGTCGTGTGGGTGCACGCGCCCGAGCGACAGGAACGCGTCCTCCGACAGCCCGAGGCCGTTGTGGAACCCGTCGAGCGTGTCCAGCACCTCGCGTGCCGAATAGGTCTCGTTGCCCGCCGGAACCGGCGTGTGCGTGGTGAAGATCGTGCGTCGCTTGGCCTCGAGCAGCGCCGCCCCGGCGGGCTCGCCGCCTTCGACCAGTTCCCGTGCCAGCTCGAGTGGGGCGAGTGCCGCATGGCCTTCGTTCAGGTGGAGCACGCCGGGATCGATCCCCATCGCCCGGAGCGCGCGCAGCCCGCCCACGCCGAGCAGGACGTACTGCGCCAGCCGAACCTGCCGGTCGCTCACGTACAGCCGGGCGGTGATCCAGCGGTCGACGCGCGAGTTCTCGGGGCGTTCGGCATCCAGCAGGTACAGCGGCACCCGTCCGACGTCGACCCGCCAGACCTGCACGACCACCGGCCGGTTTCGGATCTCGACCGTCACGGTGAGCGGTTCGCCGTCCTCGTTGGTGACGATGGCGGCGGGAAGACGCTCCGGGAAGGTCGGGATCCAGAACTCCCGCTGGAAGCGCGAGTTGTCCAGCCGCTGGTGCAGGTATCCCTCCCGGTACATCAGCCCGACGGCCACCATCGGGATGCGCCGGTCCGAGGCCTCTTTGAGGATGTCGCCGGCCAGGACCCCGAGACCGCCCGAGTAGATCGGCAGGGACACGTGGACGCCGAACTCCGCGCAGAGGAAGACGATGGGCCGACCCGGCCCGAACGGCGGCGCGGGCTGATCCGTCCCCGCGTCGTCGGGCTCCTGTGACGGAACGGACGCGGGGCGGGCCAGTTCACGCGAGAGCATCGCGTCGAGGCGCCACGCGCCGTCGATCAGCTCGTCGTCGCGCGCGGCCTGGTCCAGGATCGGGTCGGGCGTGTCCGACAGCAGCCGGACGGGGTTCTCGCCCGCCAGCTCCCATCGGAACGGGTCGATCCTTCGAAACAGGTCCGGGCCGTGTTCGGCCCACGACCAGCGGTAGTTGTACGCGACGCGGGCGAGGGGACGGATGGGGGCGGGCAGCCTCGCGGCCAGCAGCGCGACGGCGCGAGAGACGTCATCCGCTCCCGGCCATACGCTGCCGCTGGTGCCTCGCCCCGAACCTGCCCTCACGAACTCCCCGTTCCCGTGCCGCCCGGCTCCACCCCCTGCCGGGCGCAATTGCCGAACCTACCATCGGCATCGTCGCATGGGTCCTGAGCCGTCAGGTCCATCGCGTCGCACGAGTGTGTACGGTCCGGCCGCCGTTGTCGGACTGCGCGCCGCATCAACGCCGCATCAAGGGGATGAGGGTGCCAATGCGTTCGCGGCCTGACCCTCCAGCCTGCGAAGGAGGATCACCGAGTGGGCGACCAGCGTCACGCTGTCTGCGCGCGGCGTCCTGGTCCCCGGCCGCGCCGTGTTGATCAGTTCCTGCCACACGCCGGGCGCGCCGCGGTCCGGCAGCACGAACCTTCTCGAGCGGGTCCCCCCGTTGAACAGGGCGAGCAGCGTCTCGCCGAACACCGGCCTGCCGAAGTCGTCCACCTCGTCGGACGCCCGCCCGGAGATCAGCATCCCAAGGATGTGATTGCCGCCGTCGTTCCATTCGGCATCGGTCATCTCGCTCCCGTCGGGGCGGACCCAGGTGAGATCCTTCTCCCCGTCGGGCCCCGGCGCGCCGGTGAAGAACGACCGCCGCCGCAGGATCGGGTTGCCCCGCAGCGTCGCCGTCAGCAGGCGCACGAACTCGACGAGCTCGACTTCCTCCGGCGTCAGGTCCCAGTCGAACCAGGACATCCCGTTGTCCTGGCAGTACGCGTTGTTGTTCCCGTCCTGCGTCCGGCCCAGTTCGTCGCCGCCCAGCAGCATGCGCACGCCCTGCGACAGCACCAGGGTGGCCAGCAGGTTCCGCTTCATGCGCCGCCGCATGCGATGCACGTGCACGGACTCCGTCGGTCCCTCGGCGCCCCAGTTCCGCGAGAGGTTGTCCTCGCTGCCGTCCCGGTTGTCCTCGCCGTTCGCCTCGTTGTGCTTGTGCTCGAAGGACACCAGGTCCTCCAGCGTGAAGCCGTCGTGCGCGGTGACGAAGTTCACGCTCGCGTACGTCCGGCGCCCACCCGGTCCGAAGACGTCGGCCGAGCCGGCGAGCCTGGACGCCAGCTCCGGCACCTGGCCGGCGTCGCCGCGCCAGAACCGGCGCACGCAGTCGCGGTAGCGCCCGTTCCATTCGGCCCACCCCGCGGGGAACGCGCCGAGCTGATACCCGTTCGCCCCGGGATGCCATGGTTCGGCGATCAGCTTCAACTTCGCGAGGACCGGATCCTGCAGAACGGCCCCGAACAACCCGGCGCCGAAATCCGCTTTCTCGGGATCGGTCACCAGCGCCGCCGCCAGGTCGAAGCGGAACCCGTCGACGTGCATCTCCTGCGCCCAGTACCGCAGACAATCCATGATCAGCTGGACGACGCGAGGATGGCCCGCATTCACCGTGTTTCCCGTCCCGGTCACATCACGATAGAAACGCGGATCGCCCGGATCCAGGTGGTAATACGAATGATTGTCGATGCCCTTGAGAAACAAGGTCGGCCCGAGGTGGTCGCCTTCGCCCGTGTGATTGAACACGACGTCGAGGATCACCTCGATCCCGACACGGTGCATCGCCTTCATCATCGTCTTGAATTCGTTGACGAGCGTGCGCGCGCCCTCACTCGAGAAGCGGGGATCGGGTGAGAAGAACCCGATCGGGTTGTAGCCCCAGTAGTTCGTCAGGCCCCGCTCGACCAGCCGCCGCTCGGAGATCGAACGCTGGACGGGCAGGAGCTCGACCGCGGTCACACCGAGCGACTGGAGGTGCGCAAGCACGGGCTCCTGCGCCATGCCGAGGTACGTGCCCCGGTGCTCCGGCGCGATCCCCGGGTGGCGGGCGGTCATCCCCTTCACGTGGACCTCATAGATCACGGTCCGGTTCCACGGGGTGGCGGGCGGCCGGTCGTCGGCCCACGTGAACGCGGGGTCCACCACGATGCACTTCGCCGTGTCGGACGCGCTGTTGCGGTCGTCCTTCGCCAGATCCTCCGCCGGGTCGCCTACGCGGTAGCCGAAGAGCCGATCGCTCCACCGGACGCCACGCGTGATCGCGCGCGCATAGGGGTCCAGGAGGAGTTTCGCGTCGTTGAACCGGTGGCCCGCCTGCGGCTCGTACGGGCCCGCGACCCGGTAGCCGTAACGCTGGCCGGGCCGCACGTCCGGCAGATAGACGTGCCAGACGAAGTCGGTCCGTTCGCGCAGCGGGATCCGCTGGGTCTCCTTGCCGTCCTCGTCGAACAGACACAGGGTGACGCCCTCGGCGTTCCGGGAGTACAGCGCGAAGTTGACGCCGTGCCCGTCCCAGGTTGCGCCGAGGGGATTCGGACGCCCCGGCCAGATCCTCATGTCATCTCGCCGGCGCCGGAGTGACGTCGGGCGCAAGGAACAGGCACGACAGCGGCGGCAGCACCAGCGACAGCGCGTACGGCCGCAGGTGCCAACCGGGCTGTTCGGCCATCACTCCGCCGAGGTTCCCCATGCCGCTGCCGCCGTACAGCGTCGAGTCGGAGTTGAGCAACTCGCGCCACCACCCGCCCACCGGCACGCCCACCTTGTACGCGTGGCGGGGAACCGGCGTGAAGTTGCACAGGACCAGGACGGGCCGCGTGTCCTCGTCTCGGCCGCGCCGCAGGAACGCGATGGTGCTGTATTCGGCGTCGTTGGCCTCGATCCACTCCAGTCCGGCCGCGTCCACGTCCAGTTCGTGCAGCGCCGGCTCGCTCCGATGCAGCGCGTTCAGGTCCCGCACCCAGTCCATGATTCCGCTGTGCCGCGGGTCGTTCGCGAGGTGCCAGTCCAGGCTCGCGTCGTGGTTCCACTCGCGCTCCTGCGCGAACTCGCCCCCCATGAACAGCAGTTTCTTTCCCGGTTCCGCCCACTGATAGCCGTAGAGCAATCGGAGGTTCGCGAATCGCTGCCATTCGTCCCCGGCCATCTTGCGGATCAGCGAGCCCTTGCCGTGCACCACCTCGTCATGAGACAGCGGCAGGACGAAGTTCTCGCTGAACGCGTACAGCCCACGGAAGGTGAGGTCGGTGTGATGCCAGCGCCGGTGGATCGCATCGCGCGCCATGTAGCGCAACGTGTCGTGCATCCAGCCCATGTCCCACTTCAGGCCGAACCCCAGACCACCCATGGAGGTCGGCCGCGTCACCTTCGGCCAGGACGTGGACTCTTCGGCGGTGGTCTGGGTACCCGGGTGGGTCGCATAGACGTCCTCGTTCATCCGGCGTAGGAACGAGACCGCGTCGAGGTTCTCGCGGCCGCCGAGCCGGTTCGGCACCCACTCGCCCGGGCCGCGTGAGTAGTCCAGATAGAGCATCGAGGCCACCGCGTCCACGCGCAGGCCGTCGACGTGATACCGACCGAGCCAGTGCATCGCGGATGAGAGCAGGAACGAGCGAACCTCGGTCCGCCCGTAGTTGAAGATGTACGAGTCCCAATCAGGGTGGATGCCCAGCCTTGGGTCGGCGTGCTCGTACAGGTGGGTGCCGTCGAAGAGCCCGAGCGCGTGCGGGTCGTTGGGAAAATGCGACGGCACCCAGTCCAGGATCACGCCGAACCCTCGACGGTGCAGGTGGTCCACCAGCCCCATGAACTCCTGCGGCGTCCCGAAGCGGGACGTGGGCGCGAAGTACCCGGTGGTCTGGTAGCCCCACGAGCCGTAGAACGGGTGCTCGGTCACCGGCAGGAACTCGACGTGGGTGAAGCCGGTTCGCTCCAGGTGATCGCCCAGACGGTGGGCGAGTTCGGAATAGGAGAGCATCCGGTTGCCGTCGCCGCGCATCCACGAGCCCAGGTGCACCTCGTAGATCGACATGGGGGCGTCCAGCGCATTCGCCTTCGACCGGCCGGCGATCCACTCGCCGTCGTTCCATTCGAATCCTTCGAGCGACCACACGATCGCGGCCGTGTTCGGCGCCCGTTGGAAGAACAGGCCGAACGGATCGCTCTTGTCCGCCTCGAACCGGTGTTTCGGCGACCGGATGCGGAACTTGTACAGGGCTCCTTGCGCGAGGCCGGGGACGAAGGCCTCCCAGATGCCCGAGGACCCGCGGGGCGCGAGCGGCGTCGTGCCCGCCTGCCAGGCGTTGAAGTCGCCGATCACCGAGACCGACTCCGCATTCGGCGCCCAGACCGCGAAGCACGTGCCCTCCGTGCCGTCCGGCGTGGTCGCCCGATGCGCGCCCATCTTCTCGCCCAGGGCATGGTGCGTGCCCTGGTTGAACAGGTGCAGGTCGTCGGCCGTGAGCAGCGAGAATCCGGTCATGGCGGCGGAAGGATGCTTGGTCCGGCCGGCGACGGATCGGGTCGCCGCAGGGCGTTCACCATCCGGAGGGTAGCAAGCGAGGTCTCCGAGCCGAACAGCTCCTCCAACGTGAACGCGGCGCGACGCCGCCAGTTCGGTTCCTCGGACCCTGTTCCGGGGATGTTCTGCGGCTCGATCGCTCCCCACAGGTCCTCGAGATTGACCGTCACAAGGGCGGCGTCGCTGGAGGCGAGGAAGGTCAATGCGGCCCGCAGGATCTCGCTTTTGATGTCTTCGATTTCATCGATCAAACCCTGCCGCTGCAGGAGCCGAACGAGACGCTTGATCAACCGCTTGCGTTCTGCGTGGGCGCGGCGTGCGGAATCGTGGTCGAACAGACCGATCCGCTCCCGGTCGTCGATGTCCCGCCCTATCAGATACCCCGCGAACGGCGAAAGGTCGTGCGTGTTCAGCGACGCGACCGACGCCCGAGGCGGATCGGCGAGCGGCGGATCGTTCCCCGGCCAGAGTTCGAGTTCGGCCACATAGGAGCGAAGGACCCCGTGCCGCCGCATGGCATGACGCACGGCTCGGGGCACGGTGCCGAGGTCCTCGCCGACCACGACGCAGCCCGACCGCTGCGATTCGATCGCGAGGATCGCGTACCACTCCTCGGGCCGGTACCGCACGTAGGTGCCGGCCGTGGCCGGCATCCCGCGTGGAACGAAGAACAGCCGGTGCAGGCCCATGACGTGGTCGAGCCGCAGGAACCGGGCCCGGGACATCAGTGAGCGCAGGCAGGCGATGGGATAGCGGTAGCCCTCCTCGCGGACGCGGTCGGGGTGCAGCGGTGCGAACCCCCAGTCCTGGCCCTTCGTGAACAGCCGGTCCGGCGGTGCGCCGGCGTTCGCGCCCTCGACCAGAACCGCGCGTTCGCGCCAGGCGTCGAACCCGTCCGGATGCACGCCGAGCGGCAGGTCGAACGCGAGGTCGACGGGGCCGCCGTATGGGAAGTGACGGCCCATCATCACCAGCTCATCCAGCTGGTGCTCGAACGCCCACTGCGCGAAGAGATGTCGAAGCTCGACCGCAGGGTCCACGTCCGAGGCTTCCAGTTCGCCGTGGCGCATCCGCGCAGGCCACGCACGCCAGCCGGTCCCGTTACGTTCGACGGCCGCGCGGAAGCGAGCGTAGGCGACCGCGTCCGGCCGGAAGCGGTGCCACCGTTCGAACTGGTCCCGTCGATCGGACGGCTCGGCCATGAATGTGCTCGCGGCCTCGTCGAGGGCCGCGTGCACCGCGGCGGTAACCCGTCGATAGTCAACCATACTGACCATCTCCGGGTGTTCGGCCGTTTGCCGCGACGCGCGACGCACCAGCCGCGAGACGGATCTGGGCGTGATGCCGGCCGTCGGGAGGTTGTGAGCGTCCAGAAACAGCTCGTTCCAGAACAGGCGCGAGACCGGCGCGTACGGACTCGGTTCGAATGGACCGGCCGGGCCTGTGAAGGTCGCGAACAGGGGGAGGGTGGCCACCGTGCGGCCTCCGAGCCGGGGGACGCGCGTCATGACGTCCCTGAGGTCTCCCAGGTGGCCGATTCCCTGGTCTCGATACCCGGTTGCGCGGAGCGCATAGAGGGGAGCGAAGACGCCCCAGGCGCGCTCGTCGAACGACGCGCACCGTCCGGGGGCGGCGATCACCATCGCCTCGTCCGTTCGGGCGCCCACGGTGAGTCTCAGCCGGTGGTAGCCCATCGGCAGGGCTGGAAGCGCGAAGGTCGTCGCGGCGTCGTCGGTCGCCGACGACCAGTCGGAGACGTCGCCGTCTTCGGTCTCCAGGCTGAACCGAACCGCGCCCCCCACCGTGGTCGGGCCCGAAGACAGGAAATGGCGCGAGCGCCTTCCGGCGCGCGCGACGAGCACAGGCTCCACGAGCCGATCGGCGCGCGCGCTCTCCCGCTGCGCGAGAGCGGCGTCCGCGTCGCCGGCGCCGGTCACGTCGGCGCCCAGCGCCCGAAGGATGGCCACCAGCGCCGCTTCGGAAGGAGCGCGCCAACGGTGCAGCGCGTCCCGGTACCGGACCTGCACCCCGAACGCCCCGGCCAGCCGGCGCAGGTCCGCGGCGGGGCCCGTCGAGCGTTCGGCCGGAGGTGGGGGTGCGGCGCTCATCCGACGGCGGAGCGTAGGTGGCGGGCATGAGCCCGGCAAGCGGGTGATGCCGAGCCGCTATCGTGGCAGCGCGGTGAGGATCCTCTTCGTCGTCTCGGAGGTGGCGCCCTTCTCGAAGACGGGCGGCCTCGCGGACGTGGCCGCGGCGCTCCCGCCGGCGATGGTCGAGCTCGGCCATCGCGTGCTGCTCGTCTCACCGCGGTATCGGGGAGTTGATCCGGAAACGGCTCCCGACGACGGCGTGGAGCGGGCCTTCGTCGACCACCCCGCCTACTTCGACCGGCCCGGCCTCTACGGCGAGGCGGGCGGCGACTACCCGGACAACGACGTCCGGTTCGACTTCCTGTGCCGGGAGGCGTTCCGACTCGCGGCGAAGCGCCGGTTCAGACCCGACATCGTCCACGCGCACGACTGGCAGGCGGCGCTGGCCGCCTACCTGGTGCACGCCGGCCGGACGCAGCAGTCGAAGGGGCGTTCCCCCGCCGCGGTGTTCACGATCCACAATCTGGCCTACCAGGGGCTGTTCGGCCGGGAGACGCTCGCCCGGATCGGGCTCCCGCCGGCCGCCTTCACGCTCGACCAACTCGAGTTTCACGGCCGGGTCAGCTTCATGAAGGCCGGCCTCGTCTTCGCCGACGTCGTGACCACCGTCTCGCCGACCTATGCCAGCGAGATCCAGACGCCCGAGTTCGGACATGGGCTGGACGGCGTGCTCCGCATCCGGGCGGGCCGGGGCGAGCTGGCCGGGATCCTCAACGGCGCGGACGACACGCGCTGGTCCCCGGAGGTCGATCCCTACATCCCGGCGCGCTACTCGGCCGAGCGACTGTCGGGGAAGGCTCGGGACAAGGCGGCGCTGCAGCGTCGCACCGGCCTGCCCGTCGATGCGGCGACGCCCCTGTTGGGCGTGGTGTCGCGCCTGGACTTCCAAAAGGGGATCGATCTGGTCGCCGACGCCGCCGGTGATCTCGTCGCGGCCGGCGTGCAGGTGGTGGTGCTCGGCAGCGGCGACCCGGCCCTGGAGGCCCGCCTGGGCGCCTTGGCCGACCGGCATCCCCGATGGATCCACGCGACCGCCACCTTCGACGAACCGTTGGCGCACCTCATCCAGGCGGGCTCCGACATGTTCGCGGTGCCGTCGCGGTGGGAGCCGTGCGGGCTGACGCAGATGTACGCGTTGCGCTACGGGACGATCCCGCTCGTGACCGCGACCGGCGGCCTCGAGGACACGGTCGAGGACGGCGTGACCGGGTTCAAGATGCCATTGCTTCATACGCCGGCGGCGCAGCGTGCGGCGTTCGTCCGGATGGTCCGAACCGCCGCCGGCCTCTACAGGGCGGACAGGCTGGCGTGGCGGCGAATGATGCGCCGGAGCATGGCGAAGGATTTCTCGTGGAAGTCCTCGGCTCGCGGCTACGAGGAGCTTTTCGAAGGGTTGCTCCGGCGCCGGACCGGCTGAGGCCCTCTGGACCAGGGCTACGTCGCGCGGGCCGTGCGCTGGCCGTTGGGTCCGTCCGCCGCCTGCTGGTATGACGCGCCGGCCTCGACCGTCGACGCCGGTTCCGGCTCCCACTCGCGGATCAGGCGAGCCAGTTCCATCACCGCGGCCGTGCCTCCGACCAGTTCCAGGAGACGGACGACCGGGTGGCGCTTGACCGCCGGCAGACGCAGGAGGATCGGGGCGCTGAACAGCATGCCGGCGGCAACCCGGCGCCGCATGCGCTGGCCCGCCGGCGATGCCAGGTAGATGACGGTATTGCGTCCCGCGCGATCGAGCGATGCGATCAGCTGGTCAATGGTTGCCCTGAGGTCGCGATCCATCTCGGTCATCTTCCCATCCCCCTCGTGGGCACGCCATCCGCCCACGGCATTCGGCCGTCGGTTCGAAGGCCCTTCGACCTTCTACCCGGGCGTGCCATCACCGTACCTTGACTGCCACGAGGTGATGAGCAGGGTATGTCAGCGCGGACGCTGATCCGAGCGCAGTTCGGCGCGACCGCGGCCGGCCTGGCGGCGGGAATCGTGGTCTGGGCGGCGGGCGGCCACGACGCCGCGCAGGTGGTGTGGGCCGCGACGACGGTGGTCGCGCTGGTCCCGATGGCCGTCTCCGTGGTGCGGTCCGTCCTCGCCCGTTCGCCGGGAGTCGACCTCATCGCGCTCCTGGCCATGGCCGGCGCGCTGGCGCTCGGTGAGTATCTGGCCGGAGCGGTGATCGCCGTGATGCTCGCCGGCGGACACGCGCTGGAGTCGTTCGCCGAAGGGCGCGCGCAGCGCGAGCTCACCGCGTTGCTGGCGCGGGCGCCGACGATCGTGCACCGCTACGGTCCCGACGGGCTCGAGTCGGCGACGCCCGAGGATGTCGGCGTCGGCGACCTGCTGCTGGTCAAGCCCGGCGAGATCGTGCCGGTCGACGGCGTGGTGGCCGGCAGCGCGGCGACGCTCGACGAATCCGCCCTGACGGGCGAATCCCGTGCGGTCGAGCGACAGCAGGGCGATCAGGTCCGGTCCGGAACGGTCAACGCCGGGGGGCCGTTCGACCTGCGAGCCGTGGCGTCGGCCGGCGCCAGCACGTACGCGGGGATCGTTCGGCTGGTGCGGGAGGCCGCCGAGCGCAAGGCACCGTTCGTGCGGATGGCCGACCGGTACGCGCTGCTGTTCGTTCCGCTGACGCTGCTGGTCGCCGGCGCGGCCTGGCTCGCGACCGGCGACGCGGTCCGCGCGCTCTCGGTGCTGGTGGTGGCCACGCCGTGCCCGCTGATCCTGGCGGTGCCAGTCGCCCTGGTGTCGGGGTTGTCGGCGGCGGCCCGGTGTGGGGTGGTGGTCAAGAGCGGCGCCGTGCTGGAGCGGCTGGCCCGGTGCACCACGCTGATCTTGGACAAGACCGGGACGCTCACGGCCGGGCAGCCGGCCGTGACC
>JBEDUK010000040.1:0-5581 GCA_040414485.1 Actinomycetota bacterium | reverse complement strand
CTTCGAGCCAGCCCACCAGCTGCGCCTGCGCCACGCGGATCTCGGATTCCGTCGGCACGCCCTCGATCGGCGGCGCCAGCGACTGGAGCTCCTCGGAGAGCTCGTCCGGCAGCGCCTCCTTGAGCTCTCCGAGCGACCGCTCGTAGATCTCTCGCAGCCGCATCCGTCCGCGCTCGTCCGGCGGCGCCTGGCGGGTCTCCTCCAGCAGTTCTCGCACCATGGCCGTGATCCGAAGCAGCTTGTCGGGCTCGGCCAGCGTGCGCCCCTGGCCGGAGTCGGAGTCGCCGGTCTCGCCGGGCTGCTGCGGGGCCAGCGCCTGCGCCGGGATCTGCACGATGATCTCCGGGCCCTGAGTTCCCTCCGGTCCCGGCTGCCCCTGGGGGGTGTCGCTCATGCGGTCACGCTATCAGCCTCGACTGATGCGCTCACATCACATTCAGGCCGCCCAGGTTCCGCATCAGGTCGCTCTGGACGTCGGGGTCGGTCCGCGCGTCCACCACGGCGGGGACGCCGCCTCGTGCGGCCTCCAGCGCGCGCTCCAGCGCCGGCCGGACCGCTTCGGGCGCCTCCACGCGCTCACCGTGCCCGCCGACCGCCTGCGCGATGAGGTCATAGCGGACCGCCGAGGGCGGGGACGCGTTCGCCGCCGCGTCGCCGTAGAACATCTGCTGTTCGTGCCGAACGTCCCCCCAGCCGCCGTTGTTGACGACCACCACGATCACGCCCAGCCCGTGCCGCGCGCAGGTGTCGAGTTCGACCAGCGACATTCCGAACGCCCCGTCGCCGGTGAACAGGAAGCACGGCTCGTCCGGCCGCGCCGCCTTCGCCGCGGCGGCGAACGGCAGCCCCACGCCGAGCGTGCCCATGGCCGAGCCGATGAACAGGTTCGTGCCCGGCCGGTGGGCCGGCGAGAACGCGATGCCCCACACGACGCTGTCGCCGCCGTCGGACACGAACGTCGCACGGCCGTCGGACGCTACCTCGGCGAAGCGCCCCGTCTCCAGCGCGAGCCACCCGGGATGGATGCCGGCGCTCGCGGGCCGCACCGTTTCGGCCTCCCACCCGCGCATGCTGGTGCCCGCTCCTTCCTTCGCCTGCCTTGCCCAGCCGTCGTGGGCGCCGGGACGATCGGCAGGCCATGCGTCCGTGAGCGCCTCCAGCGTCGCGCTCACGTCGCCCGCGAGCGCGACGTCGGGCCGCCGTCCCCCGCCCATGTGCTCGGGCCGAACGTCAACCTGGATGACGATCTGCTCGGGCTGGAACAGCGGCAGGCCGCCGTAGACGAGGTTCGCGTTGAACCTTGAACCGAGCACCAGGGCGACGTCCGCCGAGGCGAGTCCGATGCCGCCGTGCACGAGCGAACCGAGGCACCTCGGGTGATCGTCGTCGATCAGTCCGCGCGCGGCGCTCGTGGTCGTGACGGGGATGCCCGTTCGCTCGACGAACGCGCGCAGCGCGCCGGCGGCGTCAGGCCCGGAGAAGAACGCGCCCGAGCCGGCCACGGCGGTCGGCCTGGCGGCGCGACTGAGGAGCGCGACCGCGCGTTCGATGTCGCCGGCCACCGGCATCGACCGCGCGGTGTGCCCGGGGTCGTGGCCGACGGGCCAGGGCTTGGATTCGGGCTGGGTCGACGCCGCGAGCACGTCCTGCGGGATCTCCAGATAGGCGACGCCGGGCGCGCCGCTGCGGGCCTGATGGACGGCCTCGTCGACGAACCACGGGATTTTGCCGGGCAGCAAACATTCGGCGCGCCATTTCGTGATCGGCGCGACGGCGCCCAGCTGGTCGAGGTCCTGGACGGCGCCGCGCCCACGCTGGCTCAGGCCCGTCCGGCCGGCGAGCACCACCACGGGCACGCCCGCGGCGTTCGCCTCAGCGATCCCCGGGAGCGCATTCGCCAGGCCGGGGCCCGCGGTCACGGCGGCGGCGGCGGCGCGTCCGGTGGCCAGGGCGTGGCCCTCGGCCATCATCACCGCGTTCTCCTCGTGCCGGGTGTCGATCAGCCGCAGGCCGGTCCGCCGCGCTCCCTCCAGCAGCGGCAGGATGTGCCCGCCGGGCAGGCCGAACAGCGTGTCGACGCCCGCGTCGATCAGCGCCTGCGCCGCAAGGATGCCGCCGTGCGATGGCTCGTTCATGACGCCGAGCGCGGTTGAAGGCGTGGGACGTTCCGTCGGCGTGAGGCGGGAGGGGCCACGACGCGCGGAGTATAGGATGCGCGCCGTGGCCAGCATGCGGGCCGCTTTCTTCGAAGCCGCCGGGACGCTGGACGTTCGCGCCGCCGACGTTCCCCAGCCCGCCCCCGGCGAGGCGCTGCTCCGCGTCCGGTACTGCGGCATCTGCGGGTCCGATCTCTCGCTGTTCAAGACCGGGGCGCTCGCAGGACCGGGCGTGGTGCTCGGGCACGAGGTCTCCGCGGTGGTCGAGGACGACCCCACGGGTGCGTGGGCGGCCGGGACGAGGGTCACCTATTACCCGCCCGGCGTCGGCTGCGGCCGGTGTGCGTGGTGCCTCGAGGGCAAGCCCCGGTACTGCACGAATCCGCCCGACACGCGCCACGGCGGCGGCTATGCGCAGTACATGACGATGACGGCGGCGAGCCTGATCCCGATCCCCGAGGACGTCGACGACGAGACCGCGGCGATGGCGGAACCGCTCGGCGTGGCGCTTCGGGGGATCGAGATGGCGGCGCCTCAGCCGGGCGATCTCGTCTACGTCCAGGGGCTCGGCCCGATCGGCCTGTACGCGGTGGCGGGACTGGCCGAGGCGGGCTGCCGCGTGGTCGGTTCGGATCCCAGGCAGGATCGAAGGGAGCTCGCGCTGGACCAGGGCGCGGAGGACGTGTTCGACCCTTCGGCGGAGGACCCGTTCGGGGCCGTCGTCCGGTACGACCCGAAAGGCCCGCGCGTGGCGTTCGAGTGCTCGGGCGCCGTGGGTGCGCTCCAACAGGTGATCGACGTGTGTGGCGCGGCCGGAACGGTCGGGATCCTGGGCATCCCGATGGCGTCGGTGTTCCTGTTGCGGATGACGCTGCGCGAACTTCACGCCTTCGCCATCCAGGGGCCGTCGATGGACTCGATGCGGCGGGCGCTCGAGCTCATGCGCGGTCGTCCGCAGGTCTCGCGGATCGCCACGGGAACGGCGACGCTCGAGGAGGCGGCCGAGGCGTTCCGGGCGCTGGCATCCGGAGGCGGCGGTGCGAAAGTGCTGGTGGACCCGTGGGCATGACGCCGGTGCCGGGGGACGCGATGGCGCGCCCGACCCCGCGCTTGTCGGGCGCTCGTAGAGTTGTCCGGCCCGGGTCGCCGGCCTGCGTGCGCTCGAAACGCGTCTGATCGGGAAGGATTCGCCCCAGACCGCCGTTTCAGGGTAAAGTTCAGTGTCCCTCGGGGGCGAGGAGTGTTCGGCGTGCCCACTCGCCGGTTCGAGGGCGCAGACGACCCGATCAGGGGATTGGCGGCCCCGTATCGGGGAACGTCATGACCATCTAGGCGCGTCGAGGACAGCGGGAACGTGGCACAGGCACAGACGAAACCATCGCGACGATCCGAACCGACCCGTTCGCTCTCGGAGGCGGACGACGTTCGACTCTACCTGGAGGCGGCGGCCAGGGAGCCGCTGCTCACCAAGGAGGAAGAGGTCGAACTGGCCATGGCGATCGAGCACGGCGAGGAGTCGGAGGAGAAGCTCCGCGTCGGCCGATTGAAGTCCGAGACGAGCATCCGCAAGGCGAAGGAACTGGTCCGGAAGGGCCACGCGGCGCGCCAGCGGTTCATCAGGGCGAACCTTCGATTGGTGGTGTCCATCGCCAGGAAGTACCAGGGGCAGGGGCTGCCGTTCCTGGACCTGATCCAGGAGGGCAACATCGGGCTCATGCGCGCCGTCGAGCTGTTCGACTGGCGCCGCGGGTTCAAGTTCTCCACGTACGCCACCTGGTGGATCCGGCAGGCCATCACGCGGGCGATCGCCGATCGCGGCCGGCAGATCCGGCTCCCCGTCCACGTGCACGACCAGATCCGGAAGATGCGCCGGACCATGGTGCAGTTCTCTCAGCGCATGGGTCGGGATCCGACGGCCGAGGAGATGGCGAAGGCGCTCGAGCTTCCGCTGGAGGAGATCGAGCGGCTGATGGAGGCCGAACGCCGCGAGCCGGTTTCGCTGCAGGCGCCGGTCGGTGAGGACACCGAACTGGGCGACCTGCTGGAGCAGGCCGACGCGCAGTCGCCGCTCGACGCGGTCGAAGACGCCATGCTCCGCGACGAGATCGGGCAGGCCGTGATGAACGTCCTGGACTCGCGGGAGCGGCGCGTGATCGCGCTCCGGTACGGGCTGGGCAATGGGCACGCGATGTCGCTCCGGGACGTCGGCAAGCAGATGGGCCTGTCGGGCGAGCGCGTGCGGCTGATCGAGCGCGAGGCGCTGCGGAAGCTTCGGAACTCCGAGATCATCAACGCGGCCGGCTGGATCTAGCTCTGTCGTTTCGGCCGGTTGACGGTCGAACACGTGTTCGATACACTGGAGTTCCTCCCCCGCCAACCTTTGGAGTGAGGTGGCGGGCCCTTGGATGGATCGAACGGCCCGGTCGCGGTCGAAGCGCTCATCGAGAGCGCCGACCGAGCCCATGAACAGATCTGCGTCGCCCAGCGGGAGTTCTTCCGGCTGATCGCGGAGATGGATCGCACCGAAGCGTGGGCCGATCACGGCGCTCGCGACATGGCGCACTGGCTGTGGATGCGATACGGCGTCTCTGACTGGAAGGCCAGGCGGTGGATCGCCAGCTCGCATGCCCTGGACGGCTTGCCGGCGATCTCCGAGGCCTTTCGGTCGGGCGCGATCGGCGTCGACAAGGTGGTCGAGCTGACCCGCTTCGCGACGCCCTCGTCCGAAGAGGCGCTCCTTCGCTGGGCCGAGCGCGTCTCGCCCTTTGCGATCCGCCGCAAGGGCGACCTGCTGGAACGGCGGGAGGCCATGGAGGCGGCACAGGTCGAACGGGACCGCTATCTCCGGTGGAAGTACTTCGACGACGGCCGCCGGTTCGCCCTGGAGGGCGAATTGTCCGCCGCCGATGGGGCTGTCGTGTCCCGTGCGCTCGACCGGGTGGCGGCCACGCTGCCCGAGCTGCCGGGAGAGGAGGGACTGGCCTTCGCCGATGCTCGGCGGGCCGGCGCGCTTCGCGCGCTGTGCGGCGCTCGCATCGCGCACGATCCCGACCTCGACCGAGCGACGGTCATCGTGCACGCCCGGATCGGCGATCGCGCTGACGGTGCGTGGCGGGGCAGCGAGCTCGAGGACGGTCCCGTGCTTCATCCGTCCGTTGCACGACGGCTGGCCTGCACCGCGCGCGTTCAGGTCGTCCAGGAGAACGGCGCCGGCGATCCGCTGCGCATGGGCAGGACCACCAGGGAGCCTTCGACCGCGCTGCTGCGGGCGGTCCGTTTCCGGGACGGTGAATGCGTCTTCCCGGGCTGCGGCGCCAGGCGGTTCACAGAGGCGCACCACGTGCTGTGGTGGAGCCTCGGCGGGCCGACGGACATCGACAACCTCGTGCTCATCTGCGGGACCCATCACCGGCTGGTCCACGAGT
>JBEDUK010000039.1:0-34863 GCA_040414485.1 Actinomycetota bacterium | reverse complement strand
GAGGACATGGAGGACGCGACGCTCGCACCGGGTCAACCGGAGGACCGGCGGATCCATGCTGTGGTCGAGCTGCGGGAGGCCCTCGGGTCGGACGTGGTCGTCCACTTCTCGGTCGACGCTCCCGTCGTGGTCACCGAGGACGTGAAGGAGCTCGCCGCGGACGTCGGCCACGAGGTGGCCCAGGGGTTGGAGCAGGTGTCCGAGGGAACGCAGTCGGTGTTCCTCGCTCGCCTGAACCCTCGCACGGCCGCGAGGGTCGGCGAGGCGCTCGACCTGTTCGTGGACACCGGACACCTGCACTTCTTCGACCCGCAGACAGGCCGGGGCATCTACGGCGACTCCGACTGATCGAGCGTCTCTCCAGCGGGACGCACCGCGATCCGCTAGCCTCCTGGCCCATGCCCCGGGCATCGGCGAACGGGATCGAACTCGAGTACGAAGTCCGTGGGCCCGAGGACGGGCGGCCGCTGCTGATGATCATGGGGCTGGGCGCCCAGATGATCTTCTGGCCGGACGGCCTCGTCGACGCGCTGGCCCACCGCGGCCACCGGGTCGTTCGGTTCGACAATCGCGACTCCGGCGGTTCGACGTCGTTCGCCGGCGCGCCGGTGGACCTGAACACGGCGCTCATGGCCGTCTTCTCGGGCATCCCGGCACCGCCGGACGCCGCACCCTACACGCTCGACGACATGGCGAACGACACCGCGGGTCTGATGGACACGATCGGGTGGGAGTCGGCGCACGTGGTCGGCGCATCGATGGGCGGGATGATCGCCCAGTCCCTGGCGATCGGGCACCCGGACCGTGTTCGCTCGCTCACCTCGATCATGTCCACGCCCGAATACGTCATGCCCGAGCCGGACATGGTCTCGATGCTGGCCACGGCCATCCCGCCCGGACGCGAGGAGGCGATCGAAGCCGGCCTGGAGATCTACCGGAAGCTCGCGGCGGAGGGCTACCCGCCGTCCGACGATGAGATGGTCGAAGCCCGGCGCCTGCTCGAGCTCGCCTACGAGCGCGGGCGCGATCCCGACGCCACCTTCCGACAGCTGGCGGCGATCCTGGTCTCGGCCGGCCGTTCGCAGGCGCTCGGCAAGCTGCGCGTGCCGGCGCTGGTGATCCACGGGAGGGGCGACCGGCTGATCCCGCCGGTCGGCGGCGAGATGACGGCGGCGGCGATCCCTGGCGCGAAGCACGTGGTGATCGACGGGATGGGGCACAACCTGCCCACCGTGGCCTGGCCGAAGATCGCCGATGCGATCACGGAGCTCACGCAATGGGCCGACGAGGCCGGCGGCGAACTGGCCGCGGGAGCTTGACTCGCTCGTGCCGAACGCCGGTCAAACCACGGCGTTGCGCCGAGCGGCCTCACGAAACCAGTCGGCGCTCAGTTTCGGCGTCCGCTCCAGGGTGTCGAAGTCGACATAGATGAGCCCGAACCGATTGCCGAAGCCGTCGATCCATTCGAAGTTGTCCTGCGCGCTCCACAGGAAGTAGCCGTCCACGGGAACACCCTCGGACGTCGCGCGCTGGAGCTGTCCGAGGCAGGCTCGAAGGAACATCACCCGGTCCGTGTCGTAGATCCTGCCGTCCTCTGCGACCGCGTCTGACGAAGCGCACCCGTTCTCGGTGACGTAGATCGAGGTGGCCCCCCAGATCGTCCGCATCTGTCGTGGTGCCCAATACATGACCTCGGGATCGAACACGTGCCAGGACGACTGCATCTTCGGGTGCGACGCGTTGATCGGGATCTCGCGGTACCCCGGTGGCTCCTCCGCCGGCTCCACGTACCAGCCGGGCCGGTAGACGTTGATGCCGACGAAGTCGAGCGGGGCGGCGATCGTCTTCAGTTCGTCGTCGGTGAACGTCGGGCTCCCGCCGCCCGCCTCGGCGAGATACGCGTCCGTGTACCGTCCCTCCAGCATCACCGTCATGAAGCCAGCGTTGCGCTCGCGCGTGGCGGCCTCCGCCGCGGCGACGTACTCCGGAGCATCGATGATCGGGATGGCCACGCGGATGTTCTCGGCGAACCCGACCTTCGTGCCGGTGGGCCCGTGTGCGCGGATCGCCTGAACCGCGAGGCCATGGCCGAGAACGGCATGGTGCCGCACCTGCTTCAGTTCGGCGTCCGCGAGCCGCATCGCCGGCGCGCCTCCGAGTTGCAGCGTCCTTCCTCCCACCTTCACGTCGACGACCTGGTACCCGCCTTCGACGAACGACCTGAACTCGTTGATCGTGAAGTAGTGCCTGACGCGATCGCCCAGCTGCTCCGCCATGTAGCCCGCGTAGTCGGCGAACGCCTTCGCCGTCTCCACCGAGCGCCAGCCGTCGTACCGGTCCTGGAGCGCCTGCGGGAGGTCCCAGTGATAGAGCGTCGCGAACGGCTCGATGCCCGCGCCGAGGAGTTCGTCGACGAGTCGGCTGTAGAAGTCGACGCCCTTCGGGTTCGGCGCACCCGTTCCTTCGGGAAAGATGCGCGGCCAGGCGATCGAGAACCGGTAGGCCGTGGCGCCGATCGACCTCATCAGCGCGACGTCCTCGCCGTACCGGTGGTAATGGTCGTTCGCGACGTCGCCGTTGTCGTCGTTCCTGATGTTGCCCGGCGTGTGGGCGTAGGTGTCCCAGATCGACGGCCCCTTGCCGTCCTCTGCCCACGCCCCCTCGATCTGGTACGAGGACGTGGCGAGGCCCCAGAAGAAGCCATCGGGGAACCTTCGGCCGGCCGAGGCAGGTGATTCGGTCGAGGTCATTCGCGCTCCTCCCACCGCTGAGGGACGTGGAATGCGGACGAGATCATCCCGCCGCCCCCGGTGGTGGCGCAAGGCTGACGGTTTCGAGCGATCGCCGTTCTCAGGCGACCAGCGTGACGCCTGAAGTCTCGGTCACGTGTCCGACGACGACGGCCTCTTCACCGGCGACCCGGCACGCGTCGAGGGCGCGCGCCCCTTCGCCGGCGGGGACGACCAGCACCATGCCGACCCCCATGTTCAACACAGCGAACAGGTCGGGCAGCGTCAGGCCGGCGGCGTCGGCCACGATGCCGAAGATCGGCTGAGGCGTCCAGGCGTTGATGTCGATCTCAGCCCCCAGCCCCTCCGGGAGCGCACGCGGCACGTTCTCGAACCACCCTCCGCCGGTGATGTGCGCCGCGGATCGAACGAGACCCTCTCGGGCGAGGGCCAGCAGCGTCCGAACGTAGATCGCGGTCGGCTCGAGCAGCTCGTCACCAAGCGTCCGGCCCAGCGTCGGATCGAATTCGTCGAGCCTCTTTACTACATGGGCTTCGTCCGCGTCCGGCAGGAGCGCACGACGGATGAGCGAGAAGCCGTTCGAATGCACTCCGCTCGAACGGAGCCCGATCAGCGCGTCGCCGGGCCGGACGTCGTCGGGCCGCAGAACCGCATCGTGCTCCACGATCCCCACACAGAACCCCGCGAGGTCGAAGCGGCCGGCACCCATCGTCCCGGGGTGCTCGGCGGTCTCGCCGCCCAGCAGCGCGCAGCCCGCACGCACGCAGCCGGCCGCGACGCCCGACACGATGGCCGCGGCCTCTTCAGGCACCAGGTGCTCGACCGCCAGATAATCGAGGAAGAACAGCGGCTCTGCGCCGGTGCACACCACGTCGTTCGCGCACATCGCCACCAGGTCGATCCCGACCGTGTCGAGCCGCCCGAGCAGCCGCGCGATCTCCAACTTCGTTCCGACGCCGTCGGTGCCCGCGGCCAGATACCGGCCGTCCCCCAGATCGAAGAGCCCCGCGAACCCTCGAAGCGAGCCGTCGGTCACGACGCCCGGTCGAGACGCATCCGCGACTGCATCGCGAAAGAGGCTCACCGCGCGCCGGCCGGCCACGACGTCGACGCCCGCGTCGCGATAGGCACGTTCGCCCGCGGCGTCAGAGGCGCGCGAACCGGAGGGTGTCACCGACGTTCGAGGGCGAACTTCTCCGGAGCATGCTCGCCGTTCGGGATCGGCACGGGGTATTCGCCGTCGAAGCACGCCCGGCAGAACGCCGACTTGGGCGCCTCGGTCGAGGCGACCAGCGCGTCCAGCGACAGGTGCGCCAGCGAGTCGGCCCCGACGAACTCCCGCACCGCGTCCACGTCGTTGGCCGCAGCGATCAGCTCGCCCCTGGTCGACATGTCGATCCCGTAGAAGCACGGCCACTTGATCGGGGGCGAGGTGATCCGAAGGTGCACCTCGACGGCGCCCGCTTCCTTCAGGGTCGCCACCAGCTGACGGGTGGTGGTGCCCCGCACGATGGAGTCGTCCACCACGACCAGCCGCCGGCCTCGGACCGCGTCGGGCATCGGATTGAGCTTCAGCTTGACGCCGCGCTGGCGGAGCGTCGGCGTCGGCTCGATGAACGTACGGCCGATGTAGCGGTTCTTCATCATGCCGTCGCCGTATGCGATGCCCGACGCCTCGGCATATCCCTGCGCCGCGGAGACCGCCGTGTCCGGGACCGGGACGACCATGTCCGCGTCGACCGGCGCCTCGCGGGCGAGCCGGCGGCCCATCTCCTTGCGCGCCTCGTGCAGCGACCGCCCATACATCCGCGAGTCGGCGCGGCCCAGGTAGACGAATTCGAACAGGCACAGCGACGGCTGCGGCTCGGCGAACCGGAAGGACCGCACACCGCGCGCGTCGATGGCGACCAGCTCACCGGGCTCGACCTCGCGGACGTACGTCGCGCCGGCCACGTCCAGCGCGCACGTCTCGGACGCGACGCACCAGCCGCCGCGTGGGAGCCGCCCGATCCCCAGCGGACGCAGGCCGTTGGGATCGCGGCAGGCGTAGAGCGTCTCCTCGTCCAGCATGACGAAGGAGAACGCGCCCCGAAGGAGCGGAAGGACCTCGTGCAGCGCGCCCTCGAGACCGCCTGCGTCCAGGTGGCGCGCCAGCAGCGAGGACACGATGTCCGTGTCGGTCGTGGAACGGCCCCGCTTGCCGGCCAGCGCCGCCAGCTCGGCGGTGTTGACGAGATTGCCGTTGTGTCCGAGCGCCAAGCCCCGGCCGCCGTTCGTCTTGAACACGGGCTGGGCGTTCTCCCACGTGGTGGACCCGGTCGTGGAGTACCGCGTGTGGCCGATGCAGAGGTCTCCCTGCAGGGAGGAGAGCGTGCCCTCGTTGAAGACCTGGCTGACCAGCCCGAGTTCGCGATAGACCAGGATGTTGCGGCCGTCGCTGACGGCCATGCCGGCCGATTCCTGTCCGCGGTGCTGCAGCTGGAACAGTCCGAAGAAGGTCAGGCGGGCGACGTCCTCGCCGGGCGCCCAGACCCCGAAGAGACCGCAAGCTTCTCGCGGGCCTTCACCAATGCCGCCCTTCCCGCCCACGAGCCGATGCTAACAGCGACCTCCCGCCAGACCGCACCGGGCATCGTGAGGTTCTGTCGCTCCATCTGCGCGTGGCCTCACCCCATGAGGCAACCCCGCAGAGGACCAGCGTGTTCAGATACCGGACGTGAGAGAGCAGGGCGCCGTCGACGGCAGACCCAGGCCGCCCGACGAGCCGCTGCGGGTGGCGTTTCTGGCGGGTTACGGGCGGCTCGTCAGGCTGTGCTGGCTGCTCACCGGCTCGAAGGAGGACGCGGAGGAGATCGTGCAGGAGGCGTTCGTTCGAGTGGCGCCGAGGATCGAACGGCTGCCGGCTGAAGTCGTCGAACCGTACCTGCGTCGCACGGCGATCAACGTGTGGAAGAACCGGCTCCGGCGCCGTTCGCTCGAGCGGCGCACGCCCGCGCCGGAGTGGTCCGCGGCCGGCCAGGCTCCTGAGACGGAGGCTCCGGCGCCGGACGACGAACTGTGGACGGCGGTGGCCCTGCTGCCATCAAGGCAGCGCGCGTGCGTCGTGCTCCGGTTCGCCTGCGACCTGGGCGAACGCGAGACGGCCCGGGCGCTCGGCTGCTCGGTGGGCACTGTCAAGAGCCAGACGAACAAGGCGCTGGCACACTTGAGAAGGACACTCGAGAATGAATCTTGAGGATCGGATCCGCCGCGATCTCGGCCGCTCGGTGCCAGCCGTGCCACCGACCGAGGATGCCTGGGAGCGGATCCGGGAGCGGCTCGCTCACGGGCCGCGACCAGCGCGGCGACCGAGTGTCGGCAGGTTGGCCGCAGCCGCCGTCGCGCTCGCCGTCGCCGCCGTCGGCCTGACCTTCGCGATCCTGGCATTCTCGGGCCACCGTGCGCCCGCGGGAATCCCCGCTGGACCCAGGCCGAACGGGCCGATCGCATACGTGGGGTCCGGAACACGAAGCGGGTTCGGCATCGACGACACGGACCTGTTCGCGGTGAGGCCGGACGGCACCGGCCGGCGGGACCTCACGCCGGGTCCCGGAGCCGAACACGACCCCATCTGGTCGCCGGACGGGTCGAAGGTCATCTTCGTCCGCGACTTCTACGGCAATCCGCCTGGGGGAGCCTCATCCCGAGGCGGGCCTTCGATCAAGACCGCGATCTTCGTGATGAACGCGGACGGCTCGAACCCGCGCCGAGTCCTGTCGTGTGGGCAACAATGCCCGGCGGACTTCGCCTGGTCGCCGGACGGGTCCAAGATCGCGTTCGTCGTGGACGACTCGCGTCCGGCCGAGGGCGGGCAGGGGGTCGAACCCGGCAGCGCTCTCGAGGTGATGAACGCCGACGGATCGCGCGTCCGCAGACTCTGCGACCTGGACCGGTGCGGCCAGGGGGTGAGCGCTCCGGCATGGTCGCCCGACGGTTCGATGATCGCCTTCTCTCAGGAGTCGAACATCAGGTCGCTGGGGCCTTTCATCGAGCCGAGCGCGTTGTGGGTCATCCGTCTCGACGGCTCCGGCCTGCGGAAGCTGTCGAACACCGGCTGCCACCCGGGTCACGAACCGGTCGGCCCGTGTCCCTACTTCGACAGCGGTCCGGCGTGGTCGCCGGACGGCTCCGTGATCGCGTTCAGCCGCATCGAAACGAACCTGCGGTCGTCGAACCGCGCCCAGGTGGACACCATCCGACCCGATGGCACGGGACTCCGCACGCTCTTTGCATGTGCGGACGCCTGCCCGCAGATGCTCGCGCCGGCATGGTCGCCCGACGGGCGCACGATCGTCGCCTCGAACGAACAGGATCGTCACCCGGCCGTCTGGCTCATCGATGCGGATGGGTCCGGCGACCGGACGGTTGACACGTGCGCGACGAAACCCTGCTCCGCTCCGTACGAGGTCCGCTGGTCGCCGGATGGTCGCGAGCTGGCGTTCGTAGCGGGGGGCGTGAGGCCGTCGATCTTCACGATCGGCGCGGACGGCGCCGGCCTGCGGCGTGTCGTGGCAGGCGTCATCGACGACGGGTTCGCGTGGCTTCCAGCCTCGGCACCGCTCGCTCTGCCGTCCTCACCGTCGGTCGCACCATCCGGCTCGACCGGACAAACGACAGCCGCGATCCCCGAGGCGCCCCTCCTGCGGGGCCGGATCGCCTTCGACTGGGGCAAGGGCGGCCACCAGATCTACACGATCCGCTCGGACGGCTCGGGGCTTCGCGCGATCACCTCCGGTCATTACGAAAAGGCCGAACCAGCCTGGTCTCCGGACGGGCGGCGGATCGCGTTCTCGGCGAATCCGCCAGGCACGCCGAACACCGAGATATTCGTGATGGACGCTGACGGTTCACACGTTCATCAGGTGACGGATTCCGCGACCGGATCGGTGGAGCCGACCTGGTCGCCGGACGGATCGTCGCTGGCCTTCGCGTGCTCCGGAGCCGGCGACGTCGGGATGATCTGCACGATCGCGCCCGACGGGTCCGGCCTGCGCCCGCTCTCCACGGGAACCGGGGCCGGCGCGGCTCTTTACCCTCGCTGGTCCCCGGACGGACGGTCGATCCTGTTCGTCGCGCAGCCGAAGGGTTCCAACGGCGAGTCGCTCTATCTGCTGGACGTCGCGACCGGCTCCGTCTCCAGACTCACCGACCTCCAGGGGTCCGTCGAAGACTTCGCGTGGTCACCGGACGGATCGCATATCGTCTTCACGTGGTTCACCGACGCCGGCGACGGCCTGTACACGATGGACGGGGAAGGAACCAGCGTTCGCCGAGTGGGCGACGTGTCCGGCGTCGCGGCGCCCGCCTGGTCGCCGGACGGATCGCGCATCGCGTTCGTCGCCGAGCCGCGGTCCGGGCTCCCCGGAGGCATCTACGTCATCGCCCCGGACGGCTCGCGCCTCGCCCGCGTGCTCTCGGGACCGAGCGACTTCTCCGGCCTCTCCTGGGGAGCCGCGCCCTAGCGATGCCGAATTGATCGCGCCGACGGCGCTATCCGCGATCGGTGGCCCGCGCTGACATGAGCGAGGGGATCGCGCCTTCGTACACGACGAGCGCGTCCTGAACCGACACCCCGAACAGCCCTTCGAACTCGATCGAGGGGCCGCCGGTGATGCCGACGCGCTCGAAGGGCACGCCCATCTGCTCGGCGACGCGCTGCAGTTCGCGTTCGCGGCCCGGCCACGCCGTGACCAGCGCGCGCGAGGCTGATTCGCTGAACAGCGCCACGTGGTTTCCGGTGCTTCCCGAGCCGATGCGGACGCCGACGTCGCCGGCGATCGCCGCCTCCGCCACGGCGATCGCGAGACCGCCCTCGGAGCAGTCGTGCGCCGACGCCAGCAGATCCGCCCCGGCGGCCCGGACCAGCAGGTCGATCAGCCGGCCCTCGGCGTCCAGATCCAGCGCCGGCGGCGGGCCGCTCACCATGCCGAGGACGGTTTCGGCGTACTGGCTGCCGCCCAGCTCGGCCCTGGTCGCTCCCAGCAGATACACGAGCAGGTCGGCGTCCGGGAACCCGATGCCGAGCCTCAGCCGGTAGTCCTCCAGCAGCCCGAGCATCCCCACCACCGGGGTCGGCCAGATCGCGGATCCGCCGGACTCGTTGTAGAAGGACACGTTCCCGCCCGTCACCGGCGTGCCGAGCGTCCGGCACGTGTCGCCGATCCCGCGGATCGTCTCGGCGAACTGCCACATCACCTCGGGGCGCTCGGGGTTGCCGAAGTTCAGGCAGTTCGTGATGGCGAGCGGGCGCGCGCCCGTGCAGGCCACGTTCCGCGCCGCCTCGGCGACCGCGTGCGCGCCGCCCAGGTACGGATCCAGGAAGCCGTACCGGCCGTTACCGTCGCTGGCCACCGCGACGGCCTTCAGCGTCCCTTCGAGCCGGATCACCGCCGCATCGCCGCCGGGAGGGACCAGCGTCTGGCCCTGCACCAGCTGGTCGTACTGTTCGAACGCCCACCGCTTGCTGGCGACGTTCGGCGAACCCAGGACCGCCAGGAACGCCTCCTCGAGCGAGGCCGGTGGCGGCCTGCGGATCGGGTCGTCCTCGCGAAGCGCGTCGAGCCAGTCGGGTCGTGACGCCGGGCGGTGGTACTCGGGCCCCTCGTCGGCCAGCGCGGGCGGCGGCACGTCGGCCAGCAGATTGCCTGCGGACGTCACTCGGAGCCCCTGTCCCCGACGGAGCGTGCCCACGCGCGACGCCGCAAGCCCCCACCGTGCGCAGACCCGCTCGACGTCGGGCACGCGGTCGGGCCGGACGACGGCCAGCATTCGCTCCTGGGACTCGGAGATCAGGATCTCGAACGGCTCCATTCCCGGCTCCCGGGTCGGCACCGCGCCGAGATCAAGGTGCGCGCCGAGGCCAGCCCCGGCCGCGGTCTCGCTCACTGCACAGGTGAGGCCTGCGCCGCCCAGGTCCTTCAGGCCGGCCAGCAGGCCCGCGTCGCGGAGCTCGAGGCAGGCTTCGATCAGCAGCTTCTCCATGAACGGGTCGCCGATCTGGACGCTCGGGCGCGACGCGAGCACGTCCTCCTCCAATGTGGCGCTCGCCAGCACGGAGACGCCCCCGATGCCGTCCCGGCCGGTGCCCGCTCCGATCAGGATCAGCGCGTCGCCGTCGGAGCCGGTGCGGCCGCGCAGGAGCTCGTCCGCGCGGGCGAAACCGAGACACATGACGTTGACGGTGGGGTTCGCCGAGTGCGCGGGGGCGAACTTCACCTCACCCCCCACCGTGGGAACCCCGATGCAGTTCCCGTAGCCGCCGATGCCCGCGACCACGCCGCCGAAGAGCCAGCGGTTCCGCGCGCCGCCGTCGGCGTCGAGCGGGCCGAACCGAAGCGGATCGAGGAGCGCCGCAGGCCGCGCGCCCATGGAGAGCACGTCCCGGACGATCCCACCGACGCCGGTCGCGGCGCCCTGGTAGGGCTCGATCGCGCTCGGGTGCGAGTGCGATTCCATCTTGAACACGCAGGCCAGGCCGTCGCCGAGGTCGACCACCCCGGCGTCCTCGCCCGGTCCGACCAGCACCTGCGGGCCCTCGGTCGGCAGCGTTCGCAGGTGCGCCTTCGACGACTTGTACGAACAGTGCTCGGACCACATGACGGAGAACATGGCGAGCTCGGCGCGGTTCGGCTCGCGTCCGAGTCGGGTGGTGATCGCGTCGAACTCTTCGTCGGTCAGGCCGAGCGAACGGTGCAGAGGGGGCGCGACGTCCACGTGCCTATCGTGCGGACACGGCGTGCTCGGGCTGTCGGGCGTGCGCCGACGCGATCAGCCACTCGAGCACCGCCTGGCCCCCCGTGGGACCCAGATCCGGATCGACGGCGTGCTCCGGATGCGGCATCAGCCCCACGACGTTCCCGCGTTGGTTCCTGATCCCGGCGATGTTCCGTGCGGCGCCGTTCGGATTGAACCCGTCGTCGACGCCGCCGGATGGGGAGCAGTAGCGCAGCGCGACCTGGCCGCCCCGCTCGAGCCGGTCCAGCGTGGACTCGTCCGCCACGAACTGCCCCTCGCCGTGCTTGATCGGGATCTGGATGACCTCGCCGTCCGGCCAGTTGGTAAAGTTACCTGACGGATTCTCGGTCCTCAGGTTGACCCAGCGGCAGACGAACGACAACGAACGGTTCCGGATGAGCGCGCCGGGAAGAAGGCCGGCCTCGCACAGGACCTGGAAGCCGTTGCAGACACCCAGGACCGGTCCTCCGTCGTGAGCAAACGCGCGGACGGCGTCCATCACGCGGGCGAACCGCGCGATGGCCCCGGCGCGGAGATGATCGCCGTAGGAGAACCCGCCGGGGAGGATGACGGCGTCCACGCCGCCCAGGTCGCGATCCCCGTGCCAGATCGAGACGGGCTCCGCGCCCATCGTGGCGACCGCCCGCAAGGCGTCCCGGTCGTCGAGCGACCCCGGGAACGTCACCACGCCGACGCGGACGGTCATTCGCCCGTCTCCAGGGGGACGGCATCGGCGACGTACACGTCGCGGATGTCGAACCGCTCGATGACCGGGTTGCTCAGGAAGCGCTCGGCCATCTCCGTCGCCTGTTCGACGGCGGCATCCCGGTCCGGCGCGTCCACGTGGAAATGGAAGTATTTGCCCACCGAGAGGAAGTCGACGTTGTCCCACCCCATCGTCGGCAGCGACTCGTGGATGGCCCTGCTCTGCGGGTCGGCGAGGCCCTCCTTCAGTTCGACGACCATCTGCACGCCGAAGTCCATCAGGACGCCCCCGTTCGAACCAGGTACGCGTCGAACGACTCGCCCGTGATCCGTTCGTAGGCCTCCACGTACCGCGCCCTGGTCTGTGAGACCACGTCGCCGGGCAGGTCCGGCGGAGGCGGTTCGTGATCCCATCCGCTCTCGTCGAGCCAGTCGCGCACGTACTGCTTGTCGAACGACGGCTGCCCGTGACCGGGCTCGTACCCGTCGGCCGGCCAGAAGCGCGACGAGTCGGGCGTCAGCGCCTCGTCGACCAGGATCAACGCGTCGCCGCCGTCGACGAGGCCGAATTCGAACTTCGTGTCCGCCAGGATGATCCCCCGCTCCAGCGCGTGCGCCGCGGCCCGCTCGTACTGCGCCAGCGTGAGCTCGCGAAGCTTAGCGGCCAGGTCCCCGCCCACCTGCTCGACCGTTTCGTCGAACGTGAGCGGCATGTCGTGGCCGGTCGCGGCCTTCGTGGTCGGCGTGAAGATCGGCTCGGGGAGCCGCTGTGACTCGACCAGGCCCGATGGCAGCGTGATGCCGCACACGGCCCCGGTCGCGCGGTAGTCCTTCCACCCGCTGCCGGTGATGTAGCCGCGCGCGACGCATTCGATCGGGACGACCTCCGCGCGCCGAACGAGCATGGCGCGTCCCGCCAGTTCGTCGTACCGGCCTGTGAACGGCGCCGGGAACGCGCCGACGTCCGCCGTGAGCAGGTGGTTCGGCACCAGCGACTGGAGCAGGTCGAACCAGTGGAGCGACAGCCCGGTCAGCACCTGGCCCTTGCCAGGGATTGGCGTCGGCAGCACCACGTCGAACGCCGAGATGCGGTCGGACGCCACCATCAGCAGGTCGTCGCCGGCCGGATAGAGGTCCCGGACCTTCCCCTGCGCGAGCATCTCCTCGGCCAGACTCACCCTTCGGACACCTCCAGCTTCTCCAGTCGCGCGAACACGTCGTCCAGGTGCTCCACGAACGGCCGGAGCACGAACAGCCCCCAGAGCTCGTCCTTCGTCATGACGCCCGTCGGCTCGACCTCGGACCAGACCTCCTCGCGGAAGTGCAGGCCTTCGTCCCAGGTGCGCGCCGCAGCGCGCTGGACGATCGCGTACGCCTCATCACGGGGCATGCCCCGGTCGATCAACTCCGAGAGGACGCGCTGGGAGAAGAACAGCCCGCCGGTCGAGTCCATGTTCGCCCGCATCCGGTCCGGGTTCACGATCAGGCCGTCGATGACGCCGGTCATCAGGCGCAGCGAATAGTCGACGGCGGCGCTGGAGTCCGGCAGGATCACGCGTTCGACGCTCGAATGCGAGATGTCCCGCTCGTGCCAGAGCGCGACGTCCTCCAGCGCAGCCTGGAGGTTCGACCGCACGACCCGGGAGAGACCGCTCACCCGCTCGCAGATGATCGGGTTGCGCTTGTGCGGCATGGCGCTCGAGCCCTTCTGGCCGGCGCCGAACGGCTCCTGAACCTCGCTCACCTCCGTCCGGGCCAGGTGCCGGATCTCCGTTGCCACCTTGTCCAGCGTGGCGGCCGTGATCGCCAGCGCCCAGCAGAACTCGGCGTGCACGTCGCGCTGGACCACCTGACTGGCGGCTTCGGCCGGGCGCAGCCCGAGTTGCGCGCAGACGAACTCCTCGACCCCCGGGTCGACCTGCGAGTACGTCCCGACCACGCCGGAGAGCTTCGCCACACCGACGGCCTCGCGGGCGGCACGCAGCCGCGAACGGTCGCGGTCCAGTTCGAACGCCCACAGCGCGAGCTTGTGCCCGAACGTGGTCGGTTCCGCGTGCACGCCGTGGGTGCGCCCGATCGTCAGGGTGTCCCGATGCTCGAGCGTGCGGCGCTTGACGGCCGCGAGCAACGGCTCCAGCCGCCTGAGCACCACGTCCAGCGCGTCCCGCATCTGCAGCGCGAGCGCCGTGTCCAGCACGTCGGACGAGGTCAGGCCGAAATGCAGCCAGCGGCCCGCGGCGGGCACGCCCAGGTGGTCGGCGGCGGCTTCGACGAACGCGGCCACGTCGTGGTTCGTCCTTCGTTCGATCTCGGCGACGCGCTCCGCGGGCGGCGGGCCGTTCGCGGCGGCGGCGCGCGCGATCGCCTCGGCATCCCCGGCCGGGACGCGGCCCAGCCGCGCCCAGCCCTCCACGGCCAGCACCTCGATCCGAAGCCAGTGCCCGAGCTTGGCCTCCTCGGACCACACGGCTGCCATCTCGGGCAGGGTGTACCGAGGGATCACGCGGGGCCGTCACCTCCCGCGCCGGTCGCCCCGGCCGCCCCGGCCGTGACGGTCGCCACGTTCGCGACGCCCTCGTCGAGCGTGTCCTTGAACTCGTGCATCCGAACGCGGATCGTCGGGTCGCGGGTGGCGATGATCTGCGCCGCCAGGATCGCGGCGTTCGTCGCCCCGTTGATGGCGACCGTCGCGACCGGCACGCCGCGGGGCATCTGGACGGTGGACAGCAACGCGTCCATGCCGTCGAGGTACTTCGACGCGAGCGGCACGCCGATCACCGGGAGCGCAGAACGCGCCGCGACGGCGCCCGCCAGGTGCGCCGCCATGCCGGCGCCGCAGATCAGCACCAGGACGCCACGCTCCTCGGCCGTTCGCGCGTACTCGTCGACCAGATCGGGGTTCCGGTGCGCGGACGCTACGCGCAGCTCGTGCGGGATGCCGAACCGCTCGAGGATCGCGCCTGCCTGCTGCATGACGGGAAGGTCGGAAGCGGAGCCGCAGAGGACCCCCACGAGCGGCGTGCGTTCCTCCGGCCAGTGCTGGTAGTCGTTCCCGCCGTCCCCCATCGGATCTCTCACCGGTGCTCTCCTCGCTCCATCGGACCCGTCGAACCCTCTCGAGACCTTTCAGACCGGCACGCCGGCCGCCGCAGCCGCAGCCGATGCGATGTCGTGCCGGAACCCCATGCCGTCGAACCGGATCGTGCTGCTCGCCGCATAGGCGGACGCTCGCGCCGCGGCCAGATCGGGGCCTCGGGCCACGACGGTCAGGACCCGTCCACCCGCGGTGACCACTCTACCCCCTCGTCGGAGGGTGCCTGCATGGAAGACCTGGACGCCGGGCTGCGAGGCCGCCTCGGGCAGCCCTTCGACGTCGAACCCCGTCTGGAACGGCCCCGGGTACCCGCCGGAGGCCAGCACCACGCCCACGCAGGCATCGTCGCTCCACGCGGGCGTCGCGCCGGTCAGCGACCCGTCAGCGGCCGCACAGGCGGCGACCGCCGCGCCCAGGTCGGTCGCCAGTCGGGGCAGCAGGACCTGCGTCTCCGGGTCCCCGAACCGGCAGTTGTACTCGAGCACCTTCGGCCCATCGGCGGTGAGCATCAGGCCCGCGTAGACCACCCCGCGGTAGTCGATGCCCTCGTCCAGCAGCGCCCGCACGGTTCGACGCAGGATGTCGTCGATCGCCGCCCCGGTTTCCGCGTCCAGGTGCGGCAGCGGCGAATACGCCCCCATGCCGCCGGTGTTCGGCCCCCGGTCGCCGTCCAGCGCGCGCTTGAAGTCCTGGGCGAGGGCCAGCGGCGCGACCACCGCACCGTCGGTGAGGGCCATGGCCGAGACCTCCTCGCCCTCGAGGTGCTCCTCGATCAGCACGGTCGCGCCGGCCTCGCCGAATGCCCGGCCCACCAGGCTGTCGCGCGCGGCCTCCTGCGCTTCCCTCAGCGACGCCGTCACCGTCACGCCCTTCCCGGCGGCCAGGCCGTCGGCCTTGACCACGTACGGGCCGTGCAGCCGGTCGAGCGCGTCGAACGCCTGGTTCACCTCCGTGCACGCCCACGACCGCGCCGCGGGAATGCCGTGCCGTTCGCAGAGCGCCTTCGCGAACGCCTTGGAGCCCTCGAGACGCGCGGCGGACGCCGTCGGTCCGAACACCGGCAGGCCTCGCTCGGCGAAGCGGTCCGCCAGACCGGCGACCAGCGGCGCCTCGGGCCCCACCACCGTGAGGTCGACCCCGCGTCGTTCGGCCAGGCCCGACAGCGCGTCGATGTCGTCGGCGGCGACGTCCGGGAACGCCTCCGCCACCTGCTCGATGCCCGGGTTGCCGGGCGCAGCCAGCACCTCCGACACCGACGGCGATCCCGCGAGGCACCACGCGAGCGCGTGCTCACGCGCGCCCGACCCGACCACCAGCACTCTCACGCCGCCGGCACCTCCAGCGTCTCCTCGCGAGCGGGCCCCACCGACACGTGTCGCACCGGCACTTCGCCCAGTTCGGCGATGCGCTCGACGTAGGCCTGCGCGGCTTTCGGCAGGTCGCCGAAGGACGTGACTCCCTCCAGCGATTCGCTCCAGCCGTCGAGTTCCTCCCACACCGGCTCGGCCCGATGGAAGATCGACTGGTTGGGCGGGAAGTCCTCGAACACCTCGCCCTCGTGCCGGTACGCCGTCGCGACCTTCAACGACTCCAGTCCGGAGAGCACGTCGAGCTTCGTGACGAACAGCTCGGTCAAACCGTTGATCCGCGCCGCGTACCTCAGCAGCACCGCGTCGAACCAGCCGCATCGACGGGGCCGCCCGGTCACGGTGCCGAACTCGTTCCCACGGCTGCCCATCGAGGTTCCCGCCGGGCCCGTGTCCTCGGTGGGGAACGGCCCCGAACCGACCCGCGTCACGTATGCCTTCGCGATCCCGATGACGGCGGTGACCTCCTTCGGCCCGACGCCGGCGCCCGTGAGCGCGCCGCCGGCGACCGGGTTCGACGAGGTCACGAACGGATAGGTCCCGTGGTCGAGGTCCAGGAGCGTCGCCTGCGCGCCCTCCAGGAGCACGTTCCGGCCGTCCCGTAGCGCTGCGTGGAGCACCGCCGACGTGTCCGCGATGTGCTGCCCGAGGCGCTCGCCCATCGCGAGGTACGCCTCGGCGATCTCGCCGGCGTCGAGCGGGAGCCGCCCGTAGACCTTCGTCAGGACCTGGTTCTTCTCCTTCAGCGCCAGGTCGAGCTTCTCCCGGAAGATCTTCGGGTCCAGCAGGTCCTGGACGCGGAGGCCGATGCGAGCCGCCTTGTCGGCGTACGCGGGGCCGATGCCGCGCTTCGTGGTGCCCAGCGCGGCCTTGCCCAGGAAGCGCTCGGTGACGCGGTCCAGCTCGCGGTGGTAGGGCATGATCAGGTGCGCGTTGCCCGACAGGAGCAGGCGCGACGTGTCGATCTCCCGGGCCTCCAGCGCGTCCATCTCCTCGAGCAGGACCTGGGGGTCGACCACAACACCGCCGGCGATGACGGTCGTGACGTGCGGATACAGGATGCCCGACGGGATCAGCTGGAGCTTCAGCAGGTGCCCGCCGGCGATGATCGTGTGGCCGGCGTTGTTGCCGCCCTGATAGCGAACGACGAAGTCCGTTCGGCCGGCCAGGAGGTCGGTGGCCTTGCCCTTTCCTTCGTCCCCCCACTGCGTCCCGACCACGATCGTGACTGGCACGGTCGAATCCTACCCCGGCGCCCCGACGGGCCCGAATCGAAGTGGACGCCGGCTATCCCGTGTAACTGATCCGATGGAGCGATCCGTCGTTCCAGTCCATGTAGAAGATGTCCCCGCCCGGCCCGATCTTCAGGTCGACTGGCGCGAGCCCGGTCGCGAAGACCTTGAACGAGCCCACGTTCGGGTCGCCGTCCGGCTTCGGCCTCATCCACCACATGCAGCCGTCGTACACGTCCGCCATGAACAGCGCGCCCCCGAACTTCGCCGGGTACCCACCGCCCTCGTAGAACTCGATG
Source organism: Actinomycetota bacterium (assembly GCA_040414485.1). Lineage (GTDB taxonomy): Bacteria > Actinomycetota > UBA4738 > UBA4738 > UBA4738 > JBEDUK01. The sequence continues at coordinate 17,643 of JBEDUK010000039.1, read as the reverse complement.
CCGGAGAACACGTTGCTGAACGAGCACCCCGAGCCGTGGCTCAGCGCGAGCAGCGGCTTGGTGACCTTCTTCGGATGCGCGTACAGCCTTGTGCAGATCGGCAGGTTCGCCGCCTGGTACTCGGGCTCGGCACCCATGCCCTCGTAGCAGGGCCATCCGAAGTCCTCGACGGTCCCATCCGTCGCGGATCCGATCCGGTCGAGCTCCTCGTAGCGGAACCAGCCGACGTCCCCGATGAAGATCCGGTCGGTGCCGGGCTTGAAGACGAACCGGTACGGGTTGCGCATGCCGTAGGCGATGATGCGGTCGTCGGTCGGATCGTTGTTGCCTACGAGCGGGTTGTCCGGCAGCGCGTTCCCGGTTGACGGGTCGACCCGCAGGATCGAGCCGTTCATCCCCGTCGGATCGGTCTGGCTGTGCGTGCGTTCGTCCTGCGCCCTGAGCGCGCCCCCCTGCATGTTCGGGTCGCCGCAGGGGTTGCCGTACAGCTGGCCGTAGTCCACCTGGTTGTAGCTGGCGCCGTCGCCCCCGCCGACGTACAGCGCGCCGTCCGGCCCGAAGGCGAGCGTGCCGATCGAGTGGCTGGGGAACTGCTGGCACCAGTCTTCGATCAGGATCTGTTCGGCGCCTCCGGTCCCGTCGGCCTTCAGCTTGAACCGCGACAGCCGCGCGCCGGCGAGGCACCACTGGTCCTGGTCCCCGTTGTTGCACGTGTCGTTGTACACGGGCGGCTGCTGCCCGATGGGAGCGTCGAGCGTGTACAGGACGTAGATGTACGGGTTGCCCGAGGTGAAGTTCGGGTCGAGCGCCATGCCGAGCAGCCCGCGATCGCCCCAGTCGTAGACCTCGGTCGAGAGGTCCTTGACCAGCAGCGCGGTCGTGCCGTCGATGCTGTCGTACTCCCAGACGCGGCCGGCCTTGTCGCCGATGTAGACACGGCCGTCGGCGGCGAACTGCACCACGGACCCCTCGGGCCGGCCGGAGATGACGACGCTGTCGGTGAACCCAGGCGGGAGGGTCACGTGCGGATGGACCATCGCCCGTGGTGGGAACAGCTCGGTCCGCGCGGCCGCGTTCGCCCCGGGGCTGGCGCCGACGGATCCCGCGCCGACCAGCGTCGCGCCCATTGCCAGCACGCCCGTCACCCCCAGCGCGAGCAGTGTCCGGCCGACCCGTCCAGACGTGCGTGTCGACGCCATCTCCCCCTCCTCCGTCCTGCGACCGTCACCGCCTCCGCCGGTGAGATCGAACGATACCCGACGGCTGCCGGGTCACGCCGCGAGCATCTGACGCAGCACCATCCGAAGGATGCCGCCGCTTCGGAAGTACTCCACCTCGGCCTCGGCATCGATCCGGGCGGTCGCGACGAACGAGAACGTCGAGCCGTCCTCGCGGGTCACCTCCACGGTGACGTCCTGCTTCGGCGTCACCCCGCCGGCGATGCCGTGAAGCGCGAACGTCTCTCGCCCGGTCAGGCCCAGGGACGCCGCGCTGTCGCCCTCCCCGTACTGGACCGGCAGCACGCCCATCCCGACCAGGTTGGAGCGGTGGATCCGCTCGAACGACTCGGCGACCACCGCCCGCACCCCGAGGAGCATCGGGCCCTTCGCGGCCCAGTCGCGGGAGGAGCCGCTTCCGTACTCCTTGCCGGCCAGCACGATCAGCGGCGCGCCCTCTTCCCGGTACCGCTCCGACGCGTCGAAGATCGTCATCTGCTCCCCACTCGGCAGGTGCGTCGTCCACGGCCCCTCGGTTCCGGGCGCCAATTCGTTCCGAAGGCGAACGTTGGCGAACGTGCCGCGCATCATGACCTCGTGATTCCCGCGCCGGGAGCCGTAGGAGTTGAAGTCGGCGGGCTGGACGCCCTTCGAGATCAGGTACTCCCCCGCCGGCGACGCGGCCTTGATCGATCCGGCGGGCGAGATGTGGTCCGTGGTGACCGAGTCGCCGAGCTTCACCAGGACCCGCGCCCCGTCGATGTCGCCGGAGCCCTCGCCCTCCGCGCTCTCGTCGGGGTCCCGGAGGTCCCGGAAGAACGGCGGCTCCCGGACGTAGGTCGAATCCGGATCCCATTCGTACATCGCTCCGGACGGCGACGACAGCTCGGCCCAGTGCTCGTCGCCGTCGAAGATCCGGCCGTATTCGTGCAGGAACATCTCGGGCGTGATGGCGGCGGCGAGCGCGGCGGCCACCTCGTCCGGCGACGGCCAGATGTCCCGCAGGTACATGGGCGTCCCGTCCGCCGACGTGCCGAGCGGGTCCGCGGTCAGGTCCAGATCGACGCGCCCGGCCAGCGCGTAGGCCACACACAGCGGCGGCGAGGCCAGGTATGAGGCACGCACCTGCGGGTGGATCCGCCCCTCGAAGTTCCGGTTGCCGGAAAGGACGGCCACGACAGCCAGGTCGCGCTCCTCGACGGCCTTCGCCACCGGCTCGGGCAGCGGGCCGGAGTTTCCGATGCACGTGGTGCACCCGTAGCCGACCAGTTCGAAGCCCAGCTTGCTCAGGTAGGGCTGGAGCCCAGCGCGATCCAGGTAGTCCGTGACCACGCGAGAGCCCGGCGCGAGGGAGGTCTTCACCCACGGTTGGGACTGGAGCCCGGCCTCCACGGCCTTGCGGGCCAGCAGACCGGCGGCGAGCATCACCGACGGGTTCGACGTGTTCGTGCACGACGTGATCGCGGCGATCACCACCGATCCGTTCTGCACCTGCACGCCGACGTCCTCGGGGACGGGCTGGTGCTCGTCCTCGTGGAGCCGCTCCTCCGGGAACACGGTCCCGAGGCCCTCGGACTCCGAGTCCTCCGCCCGGCCGTTGCTCGTCGCGTCCATGTGCTCCTGGAACACCTCGACGAACGAGTCCCAGACCTTCGGCAGCGCCACACGATCCTGGGGCCGGCGCGGCCCGGCCATCGACGGCTCGACCGCCGACAGATCCAGTTCGAGCGTCTCGGTGAAGGTCGGATCCGCGTCCGCATCGGTACGGAACAGGCCCTGTTCCTTCGTGTAGCGCTCGACGAGGTCGACGACATCACCCCGGTTCGTCATGTTCAGGTACTGGAGGGTTCGAGCATCACATGGGAAGAAGGACGCCGTTGCGCCATATTCCGGACACATGTTCGACAGCGTTGCCCGGTCCTCGACCGTCAGCGACGAGAGACCCGATCCGTAGAATTCGACGAATTTCCCGACCATGCCGTGCGCGCGGAGCATCTCGGTCAGCGTGAGGACCAGGTCCGTCGCGGTGGTGCCCGGCGGAAGCGCGCCGGTGGTGCGCACCCCGACCACGAGGGGCCACGGCAGGAACATCGGCTGGCCGAGCATGGCCGCCTCCGCCTCGATCCCACCGACGCCCCACCCCAGGACGGACAGGCCGTTGATCATGGTGGTGTGCGAGTCGGTGCCCAGCAGCGTGTCCGGCACGGCCACCCCATCGCGCACCTGCACGACCCGTCCGAGGTGCTCGAGGTTCACCTGATGGCAGATGCCCATCCCGGGCGGCACGACGCGGAAGCCGTCGAACGCCTGCTGCGCCCACCGCAGCAACTGGTAGCGCTCGGTGTTGCGCCGGTACTCCCAATCGATGTTCGCGCGGTACGCCTCCCGAAGGCCGAACAGGTCCACCTGGACCGAATGGTCGATGATCAGGTCGACGGGGATCAGCGGGTTGACCCGGGCGGGGTCGCCGTCCGCGCGGGCGATGGCGCTGCGCATCGCGGCCAGGTCGACCGTGGCCGGCACGCCGGTGAAGTCCTGCATCAGGACGCGACAGGGCATGAACGCGACGTCGCCTCCGACACCCGGCGCGGGGGACCGCGGCCACGCCGCCAGCGCCAGGACGTCCTCGTCGCTCACGTCGCGGGTGCCGGCGCGGCGGAGCAGGTTTTCGAGCAGGATCCTGACCGTGTGTGGAAGCCGGTCGAGCCCTTCCCCGCCACCCTGGTCGGCCAGCCAGGCCAGACGGTGGATCGAAACGGTGCCGCCGGCCGTCTCGAGCGCACCTCGCGCCCCGTCGAGTTCGTTCATCGTGCCTCACCCTCTTCGTTTCGTTGAACGGAACACTGATCTCGTTCTAACGATACACATTCACCGACGCGCCGGGCAACTGATCGCCCGGCCTCATTTCCCGCCGATCCCGGTCGTCACCGCTGCGGCGGTGTCCATCACAAGGCCCGCGAGCCGCGTCTCGTCCTCCGGTTCGAACCGCTGCGTGGGCAACGCCAAACCGACCGACGCGATCACACGCCCGCCGGGAGCGAACACCGGCGCGGCGACGCCGACGCCGCCGGCGCGCCGCTCTTCGATCGACAGGGCATATCCCCGCTCCCTGGTAACCGCGAGCGCCCGGTCCAGCGCACCGCGTCCGGTCGCGGTGGCCGGCGTCATCCGCTCCAGGTCGCCGGCGACGATCGCGGCCCGGTCGGCCTCGGGGAGAGCCGCGAGGATCGCCCGGCCGAGCGCGCCGGCGTGGAGCGGACGCCATTCGTAGAGCTCGGACACGAATCGGAACGGCTCCTCGGATTCGACCGCGGCGATCACGCACGCCTGACCGCGCGCGGGCTCGTACTGGGCGAGCAGCGCGGTCTCCCCCGCCCGGGCCACCAGGCTGCGCATGAACGGCAACGCGATCTCCCGCAGCGAACGTCCGCCGGATGCCAGCCACGCGACCCGAAGGAACTCCAGCCCCAGCTCGTACCGGCCGTCCGCGACCCGGCGGATCAGCCCGTCGTCCTCGAGTTGAGACAGCAGCCGGTGGACCGTGCTGGGCGTCATGGCCAGCCCGCGCGCGATCTCGCGCGGACCGGCGGGGCGGCCGTCGGCGGCGGCCAGCCAGGCCAGGATCTCGAATGCCCGCCCCACCGGGTTGCGTGCGCGTGCCCCCGGCTTCGCCTCCACGACCCTCGAATCTTAGGTCCGCGCCGTCCGGGCGGCCGACGGCAGCACGGCGGCCAGCCGCGCGTAGTCGTCCGGCGCGTTGTAGACCTGCGCCGAGAGCCGGAGGAACGCGCGGCCGTCCCACCAGATGACCGGGACCTCGACACGGTGGCGGTCGCGCAGCGTCGCCTGGAGCTCGAGCGCGTTCTCCCCGTCGCGGACCCATCCCGCGGGCAGCGCGACCAGGCTCATCGAGCCGAAGCGGTCGTCGTCGACCAACCGGCCCGTCCCGAGCGCGCCCGCCACCGTCGCTCGCCCCAACGCGGCCAGGGCGTGATTGTGAACGGTCACCCGATCCCACCCGAGGGCGCCCATGAAGTCCAGCGCCGCGGGCGCCGCGAGGTACGGCGTGGGGTCGTGCGTCCCCGTCCAATCGAACTCCTCGTGGAAGCCCTGCCGCCAGCCATGCGACGTGACCAACGGATGGACGCGTTCGCGATGCTGCGGCGCCACCCACAGGATCGCCGAGCCCTTCGGCGCGCACACCCACTTGTGGAGGTTGCCGGTCCAGTAGTCCGGGGCGACTGCGAGAACGTCGGCGGGGACCATGCCGGGCCCGTGGGCGGCGTCCACCATCACGGGCACGCCGGCTCGGCGGCACGCCTCGACCACGGGCCCCACCGGGAGGATCGCGGCGGTCGGCGACGTGACGTGTTCGACCACCATCAGCCTGGCGCCCGGATCGACCGCGCGTGCCACGGCGGCGACGATCGCGTCGTCATCGGCCAGCGGCAGTTCGACCAGAACCTCGACCAGAACTGCGCCCGAACGCTCACACGCCGCGGCCATGGCGTTCCGCACCGCGCCGTACGCGTGCGAGGTGCAGACCAGGCGGTCGCCCGGGCGCAGATCGAGCGACGCCAGCACGGTGTTCACACCCGCCGTCGCTTTCGTGACGAAGGCGCACCCGTCGGCATCCGCTCCGAGGAACGCCGCCACGCGCTCACGAGCGGACGCCAGCATCTCCGGCAATCGGCGCATGAAGGCGACCGGTTCGCGTTCCAGTCTCCGTTCGTAAAGCATGCTGACGATCCAGGACGGGCTTCGGCGTCGCGCCGAACGAGCCGTGGTTCAGGAACGTCACCTCCGGGTCGAGGAGCCAGTTCGACTTCACTTGCGTCCAGCCGTCGCCCCAGAGCGATGCGGCATCGACGTCCGCGACGACCACGGGCGCGCCCCTAGTAGACGTCCAGCTCGCGCAGCCGGTCGTCGGAGATGCCGAAGTGATGGGCGATCTCGTGCACGACCGTGTGCTGGACGGTCTCGCGCAGGACCTGGTCGGACCCGCCCGCGACGCGTTCGATGCTCCAGCGGAACAGCGTGATCCGGTCGGGCAGCGCACCGGCGTAGCCCATCCCCCGGCTCGACAGCGGGATCCCCTCGTACAGGCCGAGAAGCCCGGGCTGTCCGCGCGGGGGCGCGTCCTCGATCAGGACGTCGACGTTCTCCATGGTCCGCTTGACCCAGTCGGGCAGGTCGTCCAGCGCCTCGACGACCAATTGCTCGAAGCGCTCCCGCCCGCGCGACGCGCCGTCCCCACGGAGACCGTCGATGGCGCTCGCCGCCTATCGTTCGAACGGATCGACCGGCGTGAGCGTCTGCACCTCGACGGGTGCCGCGTCGGCCGCGAACTGCTCGGCGTCCGAGGGCTCGCCCACGACGAACCCGTAGTGCATGGGAACCGCCAGGCTTGGGCCCATCGCCCGGACGAGGCCCGCCGCCTGTGGCACGTCCATCGTGTACGTGCCGCCGATCGGGACGAACGCGACGTCGGTCCGGATCGACTCCAGTTCCGGCACGTGGTCCGTGTCGCCCGCGTGGTAGTAGGTGTGACCCGCGAGCTCGAGCACGTAGCCGACCCAGTTGTTCGACTTCGGGTGCATCTGCAGCCGCTCCTCGACCACGTTGTACGCGGGCACCGCCTGGATCTTCACGCCCGCGACCTCCAGCGAGTCTCCCGGCTCCACGGGGGTCACGTCGCCGGGGACGTCCGCCGCGAACTGGCGAGGCGCCACGACCTTCGTCGCCGACCCGCTGAGGCGCTCGATCTGGTCGGGCTGGAAGTGATCCTCGTGCGCGTGTGTGATCAGGATCAGGTCCGGGGGCGCGTCCGACTGGACGTTCCAGGGGTCGATGGCGAGGATGAGCCCGTCACCCTTCCAAAGGTACGCGGACTGCCGGAACCAGGTGAACCCTTCGAGCATGCTGACGACCTCCTCGGCTTTGCCGGGCGTGCCGGGCGGGCTGCGCTCCTCGCAGCGTACCGACGCGACGGTGGTATGACGAACGCGTCCTCCCCGGCTCGGCGGTCGCTCACACCTCCCGGCGCATCAGCGCGGCGATGCGTTCGGCGACCATGATCGTCGGGAGGTTCGTGTTCGCGGATGGGATGTCCGGCATGACCGACGCATCGCAGACGCGAAGTCCGTCCACGCCGTGGACGCGGCCCCCAGGATCCACCACCGACATGTCGTCGACGCCCATTCGGCACGTTCCGACCGGGTGGTGATAGGTGCCGACCGAAGCGAGCAGGGCATGCTCGATCGCGACGTCGTCTTCGTCGGGGACGCCCGGCGCGGGACGGAGCTCGGCTCCCCGTACGAGGTCCGAGAGCGGCGCGGTGCGCAGCAGGAGCCGTGCCACGCGGATCCCTTCGACGGCGCGAGCGACGTCATGTCGTTCTCCGAGGTGCTCCGGACTGATCGCCGGCGGCGACGCCGGGTCGGGCGACACGATCGAGACCCGCCCTCGGGCCGCCGGCTTCAGCACGGTCACGCCGACGAACAGGAGCGCCCCGGTCGGACTCTCCGTCGAGGGCACCCGGATGGGCGGCGCCGACATCAGCTGGATGTCGGGTGGACCAGACGGATCCGCGTCCGCGCTGTGGAGCGTGATCAGGACGTCAGCGAGCGGCGCGGCCGCATGCGGAGGGTCGGCGGGCACGTCCACCGAGAGCCACGCGTGGTCGATCAGGTTCCGGCCGACTCCGGGAAGGTCCGCGACCAGCGGAACGCCGGCCGCCGCCAGATCCGCGGCCGGGCCGAGGCCCGAGCGCTGCAGGATCGCCGGACTCCCGTACGAGCCCCCGGCCAGCACGACGGTGCCGGCTTCGATGCGCTCACCCTCTGTCGCCCCGGCGAGCACCACGGCCGTGGTCCGCACGCCGTCGAACAGCACGCGATCGACCCGCACGTTCGGCCGGATCGTCAGGTTCGGTCTGTCGCGGGCTTCGGCCAGGTACGTGAGCGCGGTGCTCATCCGCACGCCGTCGACGCGGTTCACCGGCGCCACGCCCGCGCCGACCGCCCACGGGGCGTTGTGGTCCTCGATCATCGGGTGGCCGAGGGTGGCCGCCGCCTCGAGCGCGGCCGCATGGGCCGGCGCGAGGTCCTTGAGCGCGTCGCGCCGGATGGGCAGGGGACCGGACCGTCCGTGCCACGGACGGTCACCGAACTCCCGGTCGGATTCGCAGGTGCGGAAGAAGGGCATGACCTCGTCGAACGACCAGCCCTCGTTTCCGACCGAAGCCCACGCGTCGTAGTCGGCCGGCGACCCCCGAACGGCCAGGCAGGCGTTCGTCGACGAACATCCGCCCATCAGCCGACCTCGGAGCAGGCGGATCGTCCTGCCGTTCACGTCGGGCGCAGACGCGTATCCCCAGTCGTGGGTGTCCACGGGGAACGAGCCGTCGGCGATCTCCGGCGGAAGGTCGTCCACGCTCGGATAGTCCGGTCCGGCCTCGATCAGCAGCACGGTCCGTGAGGCATCCTCGCTCAGCCGCGGGGCCAGCACGCAGCCGGCCGAGCCACCGCCGACGATCACCACGTCGAATCCCACCGCGGCCCCCTGCCCGGCTCGATGCGTGATCGGTGATTCGACCACACTTCGACGCGCGCCAGCGATGCCGCTCACGGGAGGAACGGGCGCGCCGCTGCTAGCCTCGCCACCCGTCATGGCTCGCGACGCTCGACGGTCCCCACCGCCCTCGAAGCCGTCGTCCTGGGGACTCCTGCGGCGCAACCGCGACTTCCGCCTGATGTTCGTGGCGCAGACGATCTCCTACGCCGGCGACTGGTTCCTGTTCGTCGCGCTGGCCGGGCTCATCTACTCGCTCACGCATTCCGCCGGGCTGGTGGCGCTGCTGCTGGGCGCGCAGACCATCCCGTCGGCATTCCTCACGTTCATCGGCGGACCGCTGGCGGATCGCGTGAACCGCCAGCGGCTCATGGTGGTCGCCGACGTCATTCGAGGGGTGCTGGCGCTGGGGTTCTTCCTCGTTCGCGACGCCTCGATGGTCTGGTTGGTCTATGTCCTGGCGGGGAGCATCGCCGGGCTGGAGGCGTTCTTCGAACCGGCCGCCTCCGCCGCAGTGCCGAACATCGTTGACCCGGTCGACCTGTCGGCCGCGAACGCGCTCACCGGTTCGCTCTGGGGGACGATGCTCGCCGTCGGCGCCGGCATCGGCGGCCTGGTCGTCGCGGCCTTCGGCCGACCAGCCGGCTACATCGGCGACGCGCTGTCGTTCTTCATCTCCGCGTTGCTGCTTATCCGGATCCACCGGCCGTTCTCCGAGCCGCGCGAGAAGCATGTCGAACACCCCGGTCTGATCGACGCGACCCGGCAGACCGTCCGATACGCGAAGCAGGACCACCGCGTGCTCTCGCTGCTCGCCGTCAAGGGCGGCTTCGGCATCTCCACCGGCGTGATCGGCCTGCTGCCCGTGCTCGCCTTCGTCGTCTACGGTCAGCATGACCGCGGCACCGGCATCCTCTACGGGTTCCGCGGGCTGGGCGCGCTGATCGGTCCGTTCCTGGCGAGGGCGTTCATCGTCGAAGACGACATGCGCACGCTGTTCTGGACGATCTCGGCCGCGCTCGCGACGTACGGCGTCTTCTACGCGTTCGTGCCGTGGATGCCGAGCATCTGGCTGGCCGGGCTGATGGTCGCCGGCGCGCATCTGGGCGGCGGCGCGCAGTGGACGCTCTCGTCGTACGGGCTGCAGCGGATCGTGCCCGACACGATCCGGGGGCGCGTGTTCGCGTTCGACTTCGGCCTGGTGACCGCCAGCATCGCCATCGCAGCGGCGCTCGCCGGCCTTGCCGCCGACTACTGGAACGTGCGCTATGTGATGGACGGGTTCGCCGCGCTCGGTTTGGCGTACGCGGTGCTCTGGACGTTCCTGACGCGGAACGTCCGGCGGTCGCTCGGCCCCGGGGCGCTCGAGGGCGGCCCGGGCTAGGGAACGGGGCCCTGCTCGGGATTCGTCGGCGGCGCGCTGGGCGGTTCCGTCGCCGGCGGCTCCAACGGAGCCGGATCCGGAGCGGAGGGAACGGCCGGGGCGGCCGTGGGAGGCGCGGCCGGCGGCGCCGTGGCGGCCGGCGCAGCCCCGCCACCGCCGCCACCGCCGGTGAAGTCCACGCGCGGCGCGGCCTCGACGACGGCCCGCTGGTCCTCCGGGATGTCGAAGAACGGCTCGTCGGTGAACCCGAACCGCGACGCGATGAAATTCGAGGGGAACGCGTGCACGCGGGCGTTGTACTGCTCGACGTTGGAGTTGTAGAAGCGCCGCGACGCCTGGATGCGATCCTCCGTGTTGGACAGTTCCTGCTGCAGCGCGAGGAAGTTCGTGCTGGCCTTCAGGTCCGGGTAGTTCTCGGCGACGGCGAACAGCCTGCCCAGCGCCGCCGTCAGCGGGCCTTCCGCGGCGGCCGCCTGCGCCGGACCCTGAGCGCTCCCTGCCGCCGCCCGCGCCCGGGCCACCTCCTCGAAGATCTCGCGCTCGTGCGACGCGTAGCCCTGCACGGTCGAGACCAGGTTCGGGATCAGGTCGTACCTGCGGCGGAGCTCGGTCTCGATGTTCGACCACGCGTTCCTGATCAGCTGGCGCTGTGACACGAACCGGTTGTAGGCGAGCACCAGCCCGATCACGACGATCACGATCAGCGCCAGCAGGATGATGAGGATCCAGATTCCCGCGCCCATGTGCGTCTCCTTTCTCTTCGCTCAGCCGGACGGTGCGGGCGGCGTATCAACCGGTGGCTCGACGCCCGCGGGAGGCTGGAGCCCCGCCGGCCCGCCGCCGCCCGGACCGTACTCGTTCCACACGAGCCTGGGGATGTGGTCCACGAACCCCTTCGCCGTACCGAACAGCGGCACGAGCTCGGTGGGCGCGAGACGCTTGCAGGAGATCAGCGCCGACGACCCGGCGAACTCGATCGAATAGGCCCCACCCGTGTCCAGCAGGAACTGCTCCATGCGCGCGTCGACCAGCTTGAACGCGAACTCCTTGTCGTGGGACTTGACGTTGAACTCGCGGTTGAACTGCTCGGATTCGAACTCGATGTCCTTCAAGCCCACGTGGTCGGCGAGCGTCGTGAGGATGTTCTCCTTCGCGACCGTGAGGTACGGCGCCCGCAGCGGCAGGTCGACGATGAGCGCCGAGAAGTGATGGTACGTCTTCGTGCGGTTGCCCTTCGAGTCGGTCGACTCGTCGTAGTACCAGTAGTCGGTCTCCTTGACCGTCAGGCCCTGCCACGTGCCGGAGAGCACGTTCTCGCAGCCGCGGCCGTCACCGCGCGCGAACAGCTCGTATGGGTACGTGATCAGGAGCCCGAAGGGGTCGTCCTTCGAATACGACAGCTGGTACTGCTTCGCGAAGATCGCCAGCTCGTCGCGGCGCTTCTTCTTCAGCCAGTACGAGCCGTATGCGACGCCTGCCCCGACGAGCAGGATCAGGATGACGAGGAACGCGCCCACGGTGCGGAAGTATGACGGCGAACGCCCGCCCGGGAAAGCAGCCCGTTACGCCGCCGCCTCGCCATGGCCCGTTCGAAACGTGAGCGCACCGCCTTCGGCGTCGACGGTCACGGTGTCGCCCTCGCGGACGTTGCCGGCCAGCAGCTCCTTCGCCAGCGGGTCCTGGATCTCGTGCTGGATCAGGCGCTTCAGCGGCCGCGCCCCGTACGTGGGGTCGTATCCCTTGTTCGCCAGATACTCGCGTGCCGGGTCCGTCAGCGTGATGGTCAGCTTCCGCTCGCGCAGCCGGTCCTGCATGCCACCCACCTGGATGTCCACGATGCGTGCAATGTCGGCCCGCGTCAGCGGATGGAACACGATGATGTCGTCAACCCGGTTGACGAACTCCGGACGGAAATGCGCGCGCACCTCCTCGAGCACCTTCTCGCGCTGCTGCTCCGGGTTCAGCCAGGACTCGCCGAAGGCCTGGCTGCCCAGGTTCGAAGTCATCACGATGATCGTGTTCCGGAAGTCGACCGTGCGGCCCTGGCCGTCGGTCAAGCGGCCGTCGTCGAGCACCTGAAGCAGGATGTTGAACACGTCGGGGTGCGCCTTCTCGATCTCGTCGAGCAGCACGACCGAGTAGGGACGCCGCCGGACGGCCTCCGTGAGCTGGCCGCCCTCCTCGTAGCCGACGTAGCCGGGCGGCGCGCCGACCAGCCTCGACACGGTGTGCCGCTCCTGGTATTCGCTCATGTCGATCCGGGTCATGGCGCGTTCGTCGTCGAACAGGAACTCCGCCAGCGCGCGCGCCAGCTCGGTCTTCCCGACGCCGGTGGGCCCGAGGAAGATGAACGAGCCGATCGGCCGGTTGGGATCCGAAAGACCCGCGCGGGAGCGGCGAATCGCGTTCGCCACGGCGTCGACGGCCTCGTCCTGGCCGACCACCCGCTCGTGCAGCGCCTCCTCCATGTGGAGCAGCTTCGCCATCTCGCCCTCCATCAGGCGCGAGACAGGGATGCCCGTCCACTTCGAGACGACCTCCGCGATGTCCTGCTCGTCGACCTCCTCCTTGAGCATGGCGCCGGCCTCGGCCTGCGTGGCCTCCAGCGCGTCGTTCTCCTCCTGCAACTGCTTGTCCAGTTCGGGGACGCGGCCGTACTGGATCTCCGCCGCGCGCTCGAGGTTGCCCTCGCGGTTCGCCCGCTCCAGTTCGGCCCGCGCGGTCTCGATCTCGGACTTCAGCGAACGGATACGGTCGATCCGTTCCTTCTCCTGCTGCCAGCGGCCCTTCAGGCCGGAGATGCGCTCCTGCAGGTCGGCCAGCTCTCGTTCCAGGCGCTCCAGCCGTTCCTTCGACGCCTCGTCGGTCTCCTTCTTGAGCGACACGCGTTCGATCTCGAGCTGCTTGATGCGGCGGTCGACCTCGTCGATCTCCGTCGGCATCGAGTCGATCTCCATGCGAAGCCGCGCCGCGGACTCGTCGACCAGGTCGATCGCCTTGTCCGGCAGGAACCGGCCGGTGACGTAGCGGTCCGACAGCACGGCGGCGGCGACCAACGCGGCGTCCTTGATCCGAACCCCGTGATGGACCTCGTAGCGCTCCTTCAACCCGCGGAGGATCGCGATCGTGTCCTCGACCGACGGCGCCTCCACCAGCACCGGCTGGAAGCGGCGCTCCAGCGCCGGGTCCTTCTCGATGTGCTGGCGGTACTCGTCGAGCGTCGTCGCCCCGATGGCCCTCAGTTCCCCGCGGGCCAGCATCGGCTTGAGCATGTTCCCGGCGTCCATCGCCCCCTCGGCGGCGCCGGCCCCCACGATCGTGTGCAACTCGTCGATGAACGTGATGATCTGGCCGCCGCTGTCGGCGATCTCCTTCAGCACCGCCTTGAGGCGGTCCTCGAACTCGCCGCGGTACTTCGCGCCGGCGAGCATCGCCCCCAGATCCAGCGCGACGATCCGCTTATCCCGAAGCGACTCGGGCACGTCGCCGTCGACGATCCGCTGGGCCAAGCCTTCGACGATCGCGGTCTTGCCCACGCCGGGCTCGCCGATCAGGACCGGGTTGTTCTTCGTGCGACGGGTCAGCACCTGCATCACGCGGCGGACCTCGTCGTCGCGCCCGATGACCGGGTCCAGCTTCCCCTGGCGCGCCAGGTCCGTCAGGTCGCGGCCGTAGCGCTCAAGCGCCTGGTACTTCTCCTCCGGCGTCTGATCCGTGACGCGCTGCGAGCCGCGAACCTCCTTCAGCGCGCCGAGCACCGCGTCGTGCGTGATGCCCGCGTCGGTGAGCAGCCTCCCGACGTCCGTGCTCGAACGAACCAGCGCCAGGAGCAGGTGCTCGGTCGACACGTACTCGTCGCCGAGGGACGACGCTTCGGCGAACGCCGCCTCCAGCACGTTCCGGAGCGGCTCGGACAGATACAGGTCGCCGGTCCCGCCGTAGACCTTCGGGATCCGGTCGAGCAGCTCCTCGTCGCGATCGCGTAGGACGCGCGGTGACTGCCCGAGCCGGTGCAGCAGCGGGAAGATCACGCCCTCGGGGTCGGACAGCAGCGCGAACAGCAGGTGCGCCGGCTCCACCAGCTGGTGGTTCCGCGCGCGGGCCTGCTCCTGCGCGCCCTGCACCGCGGCTTGCGACTTCAGGGTCAGCTTGTTGACGTCCACTCGTTCGCTCCCCTTGCTCCAGTCATGCCAACGGGTCGGACTGGGTGCGGCGCCCCGCCGAGATCGCGATCGCCCGCCGGGGCACGATCGCGGTCACGGCCTGGTCGCGCGCAACCCGCATGAGTTCGATCCGAAGCCGCTCGTGCGCGGCGTGCAGCTCCTCAGCCAGCGCCTGGGAGCGGAGTCGAAGGCGTTCGACCTCCTCCTCCATCTCCATGATGATCTGGACGCCGGCCAGGTTCAGGCCGACCTGCTGCACCAGGCGCTGGATCTCGCGGAGCCGGGCGATGTCCGCATCCGAATACCGGCGGACGTTCCCTGCGGTCCTGGTCGGGTGCACCAGGCCGCGCCGCTCGTACATGCGCAGCGTCTGCGGGTGCATGCCGGCCAGCTCGGCGGCCACGCTGATCACGTAGACCGCGCGGCGCTCGTTCGCGCCGGCCGCCACGGCGTCGGCGCCCATCACGCCCTCGCCGCCGTCCGCTCGCGAGGTCCGGGTTCGGCCTCACGCAGTTGTTCGAGCAACTCCTTCTCCCGCCGCGAGAGCTTCTTCGGCACGTCGACCCTGACGGTGACCAGGAGGTCGCCGTGGCCGCCCTTCGGCTTCGGCGCGCCGCGGCCGCGGACACGGAAGGTCTTGCCCGTCTCGGTCCCGGCCGGGATCTTCAGGGTGACCGGTCCGTCCAGGGTGGGCACCTCCACCTGCGAGCCGAGCGCCAGTTCCGGGTAGGTCACGTTGACCCCTATCGTCAGATCCGCGCCGCTGCGGCCGAACACCTCATGCGTCTGGACGTGGACCACCACGTACAGGTCGCCGGTCGGCGCTCCCGGCTCCCCGGCCTCGCCGCGGCCGGCGACCTTGATGCGCGCGCCGTCCTTCACTCCCGCAGGGATCTTCACGGAGAACCGCCGGGTGCGCTGCACCGTCCCGCTGCCGTGGCACTCGTGACAGGGGTGCTCGACGATCCGGCCGGTCCCCGAGCAGCGCGGGCACGTCCGCGCGACCGAGAACATGCCTTGGTTCACCGCCACCGTTCCGCTGCCGCCGCACTGTGGACACGTGATCGGGGACGTCCCGGGCTCGGCGCCGTTGCCCCCGCACACGGGACACGGCACGGGCCCCTTGATCTGGATGGGCACGGTGGTCCCGCGCATGGCCTCTTCGAAGGGCAGCGTCACCTCGGTCTGGAGGTCCGCGCCTCGGGCGGGATCGTGTCGCCGTCCGCGCCGGCCGCCCCGGCCGCCGCCGGCGCCGCCGAAGAGGCCGCCGAACAGATCGCCGAGGTCGCCCAGGTCGCCGACGTCGAACCCCTCCGGAAAGCCTTCCACCCGGACGCGACCGCCGGCACCGCTGCCGCCGCCGTACGCGCCCGGCGGACGGCGCCCGCCGCCTCCGAAGCCCGAGGCGACCATGTCCCGGACCTGGTCGTAGTTCTTCCGCTTCTCCGCGTCGCCCAGCACCTCGTAGGCGGCCGCGATCTCCTTGAAGCGGTCCTCGGCAGAGGCGTCGCCGCGGTTCGCGTCGGGATGGTGCTGCTGCGCGAGCTTCCGGTACGCCTTCTTGATGTCGGCCGCGGAGGCGTTCTTCGGCACGCCGAGCACCTGGTAGTAGTCCTTGTCGAACCACTCCTGGCGGATGTCCTTCGGGTCCATCCCTGCTCGCCTACTCCTTCCCGACGTGCACCCGCACGCCGGCCGGCCGGAGCACCTTGCCCTTGAACAGGTAGCCGTCGCGGAAGATCTCGGCCACCACCGGGTGGCCGTCGCCCTCGCCCGTCTGCAGCAGCGCCTCGTGGAGCGTCGGGTCGAACGGTTCACCGACCGCGTCGATCCGCTCCAGCCCGTCCGCCTTCAGCGTGTCGAACAGCTTGGCGTAGACCAGTTCGAAGCCCTTCAGGTAGGGCGCGAACTCATCCGGCGCCGCCTCCGCGTGGACCATCGCGATGCGGAACTCGTCCAGCACGTCGAGCAGCTGGGAGACGATCCGCTCCGAGGCCAGCTCAACCGCCCGGGTCTGGTCCTTCACCATGCGCTTGCGGGCGTTGTCGAAGTCCGCGGTCATCCGCTGCATCTGCTCGAAGTACTGGGCCGCCTGACGGCGGGCGTCCTCGAGCTGATCGGCGGCGTTCGGCGCGGGCGCCGAGGGGACGACGCCCTCGTTGGGCGCGTCGCCTCCGGACGCCCCGGGCTCCGATGCCTCCGAGGGCCCGGGTCCGGGTTCGACGTGCGGCCGAACCCGGCGCCGGTCGTGCACCCTGATCCGCTCCTGCGGCTCGTTCCGTTCGCGGTCGTCGTCGCCCATCAAGACGCCTTCACCGTGATCTTGCGCGGCTTCGCCTGCTCCACCTTCGGCACCTCGATCGTGAGGACGCCCTTGTCGAACGCCGCGGTGATGCCCTGGGCGTCCGCCGAAGCGGGCAGCGTGAGCGACCGTGCGAACTGCCCGTACCGGCGCTCCACGCGGTGGAAGCTCTCCTCGCTCACCTCCGAGTAGAACCTCCGCTCGCCCTGGACGGTGAGGACGCTGTCCTCCACCGAGACGTCGACCGAACCCGGCTCCACGCCCGGCAGTTCGACCTTGACCACGAAGGAGCCCTTCGTCTCGTAGATGTCGAGCGGCGGCAGCCAGGCCCCCGCACTGGCCCCGAGGGCGGCGTCGCCCGCGTACGTGCGGCCGAACAGCCGGTTCAGTTCGTTCTGGATGGACATGAGATCCCGAAACGGGTCCCATCGCATGACGCTCGCCATCGAATGCACCTCGCCTCTTCTCCGTGCTCCCGTGCTTCGATTACTCACCTTCGACGATCTCGCCCTCGACGACGTCGTTCTCACCGTGGGCCGCCTGCCCTGCGTCGGGCTGGCCGTCCGCGCCGCCGGTCGGTCCCGCGTCGGGCGAGGGCCCGCCGCCCGCGGCCGCCTGCGCCTGGGCCTGCGAGGCCTGCTGCTGGGCGTACATCGCCTGCCCGATCCGCTGGAACGCGGCCGTCGCGGCCTCCGTCGCCTGCTTGATGCGGTCGAGGTCGTCGCCCTTCAGGGCTTCCTTCAGGTCGGCGTTCGCCTGCTCCACCGCGGCCTTCTCCTCGGCAGGGACCTTGTCGCCGTACTCGGAGAGCGCCTTGTCGATCTGGTAGGTCAGGCTGTCGCCCTGGTTCCGCGCCTCGGCCGACTCACGCCGCTTGTGGTCCTCCGCGGCGAAGGCCTCCGCGTCCTTCTGCATCTTCGCGATGTCGTCCTTGGACAGCGCCGTGCCGCCGGTGATCGTCATCTGCTGCTCCTTGCCTGTGGCAAGGTCCTTCGCGGAGACGTT